>JBHJIR010000076.1:0-13628 GCA_050043265.1 Kiloniellaceae bacterium | reverse complement strand
ATATCCTTGAACTGGTCGAACGGCCGGTTGTCGCGAAAGAAGAACGATTCGTTGGTTGTCATCGCCTCGGTCACGTCGACCATCAGCTTTTCGTCTTTTTTCGAACGCAGAGTACCGATCAGCGCGTCGATGCCGTCGAGGTCCCACTTGCGCGCGACCGGGTTCACCCGGCTCTCGAGGAGATAGGCCTTCTCCTGCGTGCTCACCAGGCCGGACCGATGGTACAGCAACTGCGCGATATATTCGAAATCATTCACATTCATGCCGCTGCCCTCATGACCAACTTGCGGACGCTGGGTCCGATCTCCTGGATCGGTAATACGGCCGCACACACACCACTTGTGGCAACGGCCCCCGGCATGCCCCAAACACCGCTGGTGGCTTCATCCTGAGCGATAACGGTGCCACCGGCCTGGACAACCTCGGTTGCCCCCTTCTGCCCGTCCGACCCCATCCCGGTAAGGATGACGGTCAACAGGCTGGAGCCGTAGATCTTGGCCATGCTGCGTAGCATGGGATCGACGGCCGGACGGCAGAAACTCTCCGGCGGATCCTGGTTCAGGCGAATGACGCTGCTCGCCCCCCGGCTCTCCACCACCATGTGGTAGTTGCCCGGTGCCAGATAGATCTGGCCGCCATTGACCGGCTCGCCATCTTTGCCCTCGGCGCAAGGCACGCCGGTGGCGCGCGCGATATGCTCTGCCAGAAGGGTCGTGAAGGTCGCCGGCATGTGCTGGGTAATGAGAATCGGCACCTTGACCCGTGCCGCCATGTCGCGCAGCACCTCGAGAAGCGCCTGCGGGCCGCCGGTGGAACTGCCGATGGCAATGATCCTCGGCAGCGCGGAAGAAGCCTTGCGCAGCGTAACCGTACGCGCGGGATACAGGCTCGCCGGTACCACGGGGGCCGCCGCAGCACGGCCGGCGGCACGTACGGCGGTCGCGGGGCGGCTGGGCCGGATAGCGCCGGCCAGCGCCTTGACCTTTTCGATCAACTCGCGCTGGAAGGTATCCGCACCGGTCAGCTCGCTGGTCGAGCTCGGCTTGGGCAGGTAGTCCGCCGCGCCGGCCTGCAGCGCACGCAAGCTCACCTCAGCGTTCTTTCGGGTCAGCGTGGACGCCATGATGACCTGGATACCCGGCTTCGCCGCCAGCAGCTTGGGCAGCGCCGTCAGGCCATCCATCACCGGCATCTCGATATCGAGAATGATGACCTCGACGTCGTGGCGCTCCAGCGACTTTATGGCGAGTTCACCGTTACCGACGGACGCGATCACTTTGATCGCGGGATCCTTCTCCAGGGCGCGCGTCAGCAGGCCACGAATGACCGCCGAGTCGTCGACCACCATGACGCGGTAAGGATCGCCCGCATTTCCATCGGTGCCGCCAGGGGCGGACTTCGTCTCTGGCATCAGATAAGACCTACCTGGACGAACTTCGATTCGATGATGTCGCTGTCGAAAGGCTTCATGATGTATTCGTTGGCGCCGGCTTCCATCGCCGTCTTGATATGGTTCATGTCGTTTTCGGTGGTGCAGAAGACGACGACCGGCTGGGTCCCATTCTCCATGGCACGCAGTTCCTGAAGGAACTCCAGGCCGTTCTTCACCGGCATGTTCCAGTCGAGCAGTACAGCGTCCGGCATCTGGCGCTGACAGGCCTCGATCGCTTTCTGGCCATCCTCGGCTTCATCGGTCGCGAAGCTCAACCCCTCGAGGATCTTGCGCGCCACCATGCGCACCACCTTCGAGTCATCGACGATCAAGCAAGACTTCATTTTCTAGCTCCAGCTTACGTCCCGGCGGCGCAGGTCAGCAAAGTACCTGTCGACTGCCTGTCTTTCCGGGTGCCCTCGTAAATGTGGGGCCGCCTCATGCGGCCTGGACGCGGTCATAATCCAAAAGTCGGTTCACATCGAGGACCACCAGCAGCTTCTTGTCGAGCCGGAAGATCCCGAGCGAATACTCACGGAACTTGGGGTCGAGCGTTCCCGGGTTGCGCTCCCAGTCGGAGCCCTTCAGCGCCAGAACTTCGCCAACGGAATCGACCATCAGGCTGTACAGCTCGCCCTCGTGCTCGGCGACGATGCTCATGGTCGTCGTCTGCTCACGCGGCGGCAGGCCGAGGCGCAACCGCACGTCCATCGCCGTGACGATACGCCCACGCAGGTTCAGGGAACCGGCGATCTCGGGCGGCGCCAACGGAATGCGCGTGATGTTGTGGGAACTCAAGACATCCTGCACCTTCAGCACCGGAATACCGAACAGCTGCCCGGCTATGATGAAAGTGACGAAGTCCTCGGTATCCGCAACGGTTTCTGCCGCGCGCTCCGCCGTTTCGTCGTGATCCGCCGTGCTCATGCCGCGCCTCTCAATTCAGCCAGGGTGTCGTGTAGGGTGGTCAACAGCGCGTCGCGGTCCGTCTTGGCGACGTAGTCCTTGAAGCCCGCTTCGCGGCCGCGCGCCAGATCCTTCGGGTTCGAGAAGGCGGACAGCGCGACGATCGGCGTGTCGGCCCACCGCGAGTCCTTGGTGACCTTGCTGGCGAACTCGAAGCCGTTCATGCCCGGCATCTCGATGTCGGAGATGATGACGTCGAAGTCCTCGCCCGCGTCGCACAGCTCCAGCGCCGCATCGGCCGAGTCGACGCAGATGACGTCGTAACCGGCAACGGTGAGCAGCGGCTGCAGCAGGTTGCGGAAGAACGGGCTGGCGTCGACCACCAGCAGGCGGCGGCCGGTGGTCTCGGCGCCCAGGCTCTCGCGGTCGGAGACGAACCAGTCGTGGAAGGCCTGGGTCAGGTAGTAGCCGGCATCGATGATGTCGGTCGCCTTGCCGCCGATCACCGCGGTGCCGACGTAGCCTTCCCGCTCCGACGACAGCTCGATGTTCATGCGGCCCTCGACGATGTCGACGATCTCCTTGACCACCAGGCCCATGGTGCGGTTGCGGTCGGCGAAGACGAGTACCGGCTGGCGGCCCTCGGTCTGCAGAGACTGCCCCGGCTCCATCATGACCAGCGGCATCAGCTGGCCGCGGTACTGCACGACGTACTGGCCGTTGGAGTACTCGACCTGAGTGAGGTCGATCTCTTCCAGACGCGCAACCAGCGCCAGCGGCACCGCCTTGGGCGTGTCGTCGACCGCCCGGAAGATGAGCATCGCGACGCTATCGGCGCTGCTTGAGGCGTGGCGGCCCTTGGCATCGGCCTCGGCGCCTTCGGCAACCGAAATCTCGCCGGTCGCCGCGGCAATGCCGTTCGGATCCAGGATCATCACGACGCTGCCGTCACCCAGAATGGTGTTGCCGGAGAACAGCTGCAGGTTCCGCAGGATCGGCGCCACCGGCTTGACCACGATTTCCTCGGTGTCGAAGACGCGGTCGACGATGATGCCCATGGAGTAGTTGCCGATCTGCGCCACGACGATGAAGACTTCCTCGTCGTCGGTGCCCTTGACCGGCTTCTCAGCAGCCACTTCCTTCACCGGCAGCTCCGCAGCAACGGCGTCCACCGCCGGCGCCTTGCCGTCCTTGGCGTCCTTGGCTGCCTTGGCGTCTTTGGCATCCTTGGCGAGCTTGGCGTTCTTGGCGTCCTTGGTCGCTTGCGCTCCCTTGACGATCATCGGACCCATCTGGGCACTGACGCCGGGCTCGTCGAGCTTGAGCAGATGGCGCAGATTGACCAGCGGCAGCAGACGGTTGCGCAGGCGCAGCACCGGCGTGCCGTTGATGCGCTCGATGGTGTGCTCGGTGTGGGCCGAAGCGCGCACCAGTTCGACCACCGACAGCTGCGGGATCGCGAAACGCTCGCCGGCGCACTCAACGATGAGGGCCGAGACGATCGCCAGGGTCAGCGGGATCTTGATGACGAACTTGGTGCCGCGCCCTTCCACCGAGGTCAACTCGATGGTGCCGCCGATCTTCTCGATGTTGGTGCGCACCACGTCCATGCCGACGCCACGGCCGGAAACCGAGGTCCCCGCCGCCGCCGTCGAGAAACCAGCCTTGAAGATGAACTGCTGAACCTGCTGCTCGCTCATCTGCTCGAGGTCGGCCTCGCTGGCGATGCCGTTGTCGATGCACTTCTGCTTGATCTTGTCGACGGAAAGACCTTTGCCGTCGTCGGCGATCTCGATGATGATGTGGCCGCCTTCGTGGAAGGCGTTCAGGGTCACGGTGCCGATCTCCGGCTTGCCCGCCGCCAGGCGGTCGGCCGGCACTTCCAGGCCATGGTCGGCCGAGTTGCGCACCATGTGGGTGAGCGGATCCTTGATCAGCTCCAGCACCTGGCGGTCGAGCTCGGTTTCCGCGCCCTTCATCACCAGATCGATTTTCTTTTCCAGTTCCTGCCCGAGGTCGCGGACGATGCGGGGCAGCTTGGCCCAGGCATTGCCGATCGGCTGCATGCGCGTGGCCATCACGCCTTCCTGCAGCTCGGAGACCACGTGGTTGAGACGCTGCAGCGGCGCGGCGAACTCGCTCTCGCTCTGGCCGCGCAGGATCTGCAGCAGCTGGTTGCGGGTCAGCACCAGCTCGGAAACCATGGTCATCAGATTTTCGAGCACGTCGACGTTGACGCGCAGCGACTGGTTGGCGACCGAGCCTTCCTTCTTGGCATCCGGAGCCTTGGCCTCAGCTTCGGCGGGCTTCTTCGGCGGGGCCGGTTTTTTCGCTGCCGGCTTGGCCGCCGGCGCCTCGGCTTTCACGGGCTCCGGTGCGGGCGCGGGCTCGGCTTCCGCCTCCGCCACGCCGCCATCGGCCGCCGCGGCTTCCTGCGCGGCCTTCTCGGCCGCCAGCTCCGCCGGCCCCTTGGCTGCGGCAAACGCCGCTTCCAACGCATCGAGCTCGGCGCTTCCCGTGCTGCTGACGATTTCTCGCTCCTGGCCAGCCGGGGCTTCCGCAACCGGGGCCGGTGCCTCTTCGGCAGGCGCTGCCGCCGCCGGCGCTGCCGCGGCCGGCGCGCCGGTGCCGTCGGCAAAGGCATTCAAGCGGGCGATCAGATCGGAGTCATCGCCTTCCGGCTCCGCTTCGGTGGCTTCCAGCTGCTCCAGCAGGGCACGGATGTTGTCGAGACACTCGAGAATCAGGGTGACCGCTTCCGGGGTCACCTCCAACTCGCCGTCACGGACCTTGCCCAGCACGTTCTCGCCGGCATGCGCCACGCTCTCGAGACGAGGCAGTCCAAGGAAACCGCAGGTTCCCTTGATGGTGTGCATCAAGCGGAAGATATTCCCCAGCAACTCCTTGTCGTTGGGGTTCTGCTCGAGCTGGACCAGTTCGACATCGAGTTCCGCGAGGCTCTCGTTGGTCTCGGTCAAAAATTCGCTTAGAAGATCATCCATCGCCACTGTCCTAACTTTGCCTGGCCGTCAGGCCTAAGTCGGGGCGATCACTGCTGTTAACCAATGCCCCCGAAATCACGCTGAACAGTGCCAAACATAGATTAAGAACCCCTTACCTAACTCCCGGTAACAGCAGGGGAATCGGCGCATAGAGCGTATTTGAAGCAAAGCTAAGGAGCGGCAAATACTGGCAATTTCCGCCCGCAGCGCCGCCGCCGCCGGGGCGCAAATCTGATCGCTCCGACTAGATGGGACGTGGCAGTTCGAGGCCATCGGAGCGTCACGACCTGCCGCCGCCGCGGCTTGCCGACCGGCCGCCGGTGCCAGAACCTTGCCGTGGCGGCGGAGATATGAGACAGGACCAGAGATGAGCCATTGCGACCATAACAGGGGCCCGCAGGGACTGCGCGCGGCGGCACAGTAGGTGTCGAGCGATTCCCCGCCCTACCCCGCCGGTCCTGCCGGCCGACCCCAGGCCCGGCCGCGCGCCGCGCGGCGCCGCTGGGGCGGCCTGACCTGGCTTTCCCTCCTCGTCGCCGCCCTCTTCCTCATGCCGGTCGCCGGCGTCCTCCTCAGCCTGACCCAGAGCGGCGACGGCACCTGGACACATCTCGTCTCCACCGTGCTGCCCCTGTATCTGATGAATACCGCCGTGCTGGTGGCCGGCGTCGGCATCGGCGTCCCGGTGGTCGGTGCCGGCACCGCCTGGCTGGTGACGATGTGCCGTTTCCCCGGCCGGCGCGTCTTCGAGTGGGCGCTGATCCTGCCCCTCGCGGTTCCGGCCTACGTGATGGCCTACGCCTATACCGACCTCCTGCAGCCGGCCGGGCCGGTACAGAGCCTGCTGCGGGAGCTGACCGGGCTGAACTACCAGGAGTACTGGTTTCCGGAGGTCCGCTCTCTGGGCGGCGCCGTGGCCATGCTGGTTCTGGTGCTCTACCCCTATGCCTACATGCTGTCGCGCACCGCGTTCCTCGACCAGTCGGTCTGCGCCCTGGACGTCAGCCGCACCCTCGGCTGCGGTCCCTGGTCCAGCTTCTTCCGGGTCGCGCTGCCCCTGGCCCGCCCGGCGATCATCGCCGGCACCGCGCTGGCCCTGTTGGAGACTCTGGCCGACTTCGGCACCGTGTCGTTCTTCGGCGTGCCCAACTTCACCACCGGTATCGTGCGCGCCTGGATCGCCTTCGGCGACCGCACCACGGCCGGCCAGCTGGCGTCGATCCTGCTGATCTTTGTCTTCCTGGTGCTGCTGCTGGAGACCCAGAGCCGCGGTAAAGCACGCTTCCACCAGGCCACCAACGTCTACCAGAAGCTGCCCGGCCAGCGCCTGCGCGGCAGTGCCGCCGCCGCCGCCTTCATCGCCTGCTTCCTGCCGCTGCTGCTCGGCTTCCTGCTGCCCGCCGGAGTGCTGCTGGCCATGGCCCTGGCCGCCGGCGACCGGATGTTCGGTGCCCGCTACCTGGAACTGGTCGGCAACAGCGTGACCCTGGCCACGGTCACAGCCCTGCTGGCGGTCGGCCTGGCGACACTGATGGCTTACGGACGCCGCCTGCAAGGCACCCCCGCCGTGCAGGTCGCCAACCGGCTGGCCGCGATGGGCTATGCCATTCCCGGCACCATCATCGCCGTCGGCGTGCTGGTGCCCTTCGCCGCCTTCGACAATGCCCTCGACGCCTGGCTGCGGGCGACCTTCGGGATCTCCTCCGGCCTGCTGCTGACCGGCAGCATCGCCGCCCTGGTGTTTGCCTACCTCGTGCGCTTCCTGGCGGTATCGCTGAACACCGTAGAGAGCGGCCTCGGCAAGATCCGGCCGTCGATGGACGACGCCGCCAGGGCCCTGGGCGCGCGCCCGCTGGGCATGCTGGGGCGTGTCCATGCGCCGATGATGTGGCCCTCGCTGCTCACCGCCTGGCTCGTGGTCTTCGTCGACGTCATGAAGGAACTGCCGGCCACCCTGGTGATGCGGCCGTTCAACTTCGACACCCTGGCGGTCCAGGCGCACAACTTCGCCGCCGACGAGCGCCTCACCGAGGCGGCGACGCCGGCCTTGACCATCGTCGCGGTTGGCATTCCGCCGGTTATCCTGCTCAGCCGGGCCATCGCCCGCGGCCGTCCCGGCCGCAAGAAGGTCGGAAAAGCCCGTTAGGAAGCGGATGGCGAAAAAGAAAAGGCCCCCGTCAAAGGGGGCCTTTCCGGATCGCCCGGCGGCAAAGGCCGGGGGCGAACGGCGAGCGACGGAAGGCCGCTTCAGTTCCAGCCGACGCTGTCGAAGATCCGCTGTGCCTTGGGCTGATTGCTGCCGTAGACGGCCACGTTCACCGGGTCGACCTTGAAATCGGTGCCCAGCGCCTTCAGCGCCGGATTGACCTCGATGCCCGCCACGACCGGGTATTCATTGTTGCCGTCGGCGAAGTAGCGCTGGGCCTCCGGGCTGGCCAGATATTCGAGGAACTTGACCGCCGCTTCGCGATGCGGGGCATGTTTCAATACCCCCGCGGCGGAGACGTTCACGTGGGTGCCCCTGCCTTGCGCATCGGGGCCCGCCTGGTTGGGGAACACCCAACCGATCTTGTCGACGAGTTCCTTCTCCGCCGGATCGGTGGTCAGGCGAACGAAGTAATAGGAATTGGCCACCGCGATCTGGCATTCGCCGGCGCCGATGCCGCGCAACTGGTCGGTATCGCCGCCCACCGGCTTGCGGGCCAGGTTGTCGACCACTGCCTGGGCCCACTCGCGGGCGCCCGCCTCGCCGTGCGCCGCGATGATCGAACTGAGCAGCGACTGATTATAGACGTTCGAGCTGCTGCGGATGCAGACCTTGCCCTTCCATTTCGGATCGGCGAGATCCTCGTAGGTCTTGATCTCACCCGGCTGGATCTTCGTCTTGTCGTAGTAGATCAGCCGCGCCCGGGTGGAAAAGCCGAACCACAGGCCATCGGGATGGCGCAGGTTCTCCGGAACCGCCTTTTCCAGGACCTCGGACTCGACCGGCTGGAACAGCCCGGCCTCCTCGGCCCGCCAGACGCGGCCGGCGTCGACGGGCAAAAAGACGTCGGCGGGGCTGTTCTGGCCCTCGCTCTTCAGGCGCTGGATCAGCGCATCGCTCTCGCCTTCGATCCGGTTGGTCTCGCTGCCGGTCTTCTCCGTGAAGCCATTGTAGAGGGCATCGTCGGTTTGGTAGTGGCGCGCGGAATAGAGGTTCAGCACATCCTGCGCCTGGACCGGCAGCCCACCGGCCAGAACAGCGACACCGACGGCAGCCCCAAGGACCGCACTGCGGTTTAGCTTCATTGTTTATCTCCGTATTTTCCAAAGGCGCTCAATGTCTTAACAACCCAAGGCATGGATAGGATTGAGCGTGGCACTTCAATTAGATCGACTTGATGATGCAGTTAATGAAACTCATTCGCATCTGTCAAGGCTGTCTCTGGCTCCAGCGGAGAGTTTTTCCCTTGATATGGATTTTCTTCCTAATCTTGTTTGGGGAAACGGGGCGAATGCCTCAACCGGAGGAAGACGGTACGGCGACGAAAAGCAACTTTGGTCTGCACAAGTAACCTTAAATTAAAACAACTGGGCTAATGAAATCGACACAACGGAAAGGCGTGCGCAGCAGCGAGCGTCTGTTTGAGGAAATCTATTGGAGCCAAGATGATGTCTTCGTCCAACCTTCTGAAGAGTCTCGTTGCCGGGATCGCCGGCGCCCTGTTCGCCACGGCCGCCTGGGCCAGCGACGCACACGTCGCGCCGATGACGGAATTTGCCAAGAGCACGGTCAAGCAGTGGGTCTCCGACCCCACCGTGGTCGATGCCGTGAAGGCGCAGAATGCAAAGCACGCCGGCCTCAGCCAGGCCGACATCGATAAGATGGATAAGGACTGGCGCGCCCAGACCGACGCCGGCAGCAAGCCGATGATCGACGCCGTCCTGAGCAACGCCCTGTCCGGCTATCTGCGCGGCAAGCAGGAGTCCAGCCAGGGCCTCGTCACGGAAGTCTTCGTGATGGACAACCGCGGCCTGAACGTCGGCCAGAGCGACGTCACCTCCGACTACTGGCAGGGTGATGAAGCCAAGTGGCAGAAGACCTACAGCGCCGGCCCGGACGCGATCTTCGTGGACGAGGTGGAGATGGACGAGTCGACCCAGACCTTCCAGTCCCAGCTGTCCATGTCGATCGTCGACCCCGCCACCGGCGAGGTCATCGGCGCGATCACCGTCGGCGTGAACATCGACGCCCTGTAAGTGTCCGCCGGGTCATTTGGCACCTGGCGTACGAAGAGATTATCCGTCCAGGCAAACATGTAGTGTGAAAGGTGGATTCGATGAGCAAGCCTCAGAAACCACAATCGGTTAAGGCGCCCAAAGCCGGTCTTTCCGGCATGAGCCTGGGCGGATTCTCTCGCTTATCCGTGGCCCGCAAAGTCATCCTGACCGCTGCGGTCATGGCCACCCTCATTCTGGTCGCCCTGGTGGCGATCGGCATCAGCCAGACCAGCAAGCTGGCTCTGGTCACCGGCGAGGCAGGTTTTGCGACCATGACCCGCCTGATCGCCAACAACGCCGCCGGCGGCATCCGCTGGAACAAGCCCGATGCCATCGAGACGGCCTACATCGATTTCGCGAACGCCGACGATTCCGTGATCGCCAGCGTCGTGGCGCTGGACAAGGACGGCAACGAGCTGACGCGCTTCAGCCACGAGACCCTGACGCAGGCCGACCTGACGGACTTCATCAAGAAGACCACGGGTTCGGAAGAGCGTCACCTCGAAGAATTGCCGAACCATATCCTGGTATCCAGCCCTGCCCTCAACCCGAAGGACGGCAGCTTCATCGGCACCGTGATCATCGCCTGGTCGATCGAAGACCTGAACGGTGAGATCGGCTCTGCGGCGATCCAGCAGGGTATCATCTCGGTCGTTGCCCTGGTTCTGCTGATCCTGGCGCTGGGCTTCGTCACCAGCCGCCTCATCGGCAAACCGCTGGCCATGATGACCACCACCATGGGCAAGCTGGCCGGCGGCGATACCACGGTCGACGTGCCGGCGATGGACCGCGGGGACGACATCGGCGCCATGGCGCGCACGGTGGAGACCTTCAAGACCAACGCCATCGAGCTGGAACGCTCAACCGCTGCCCGTGAGGCCGAAAAGACCAAGGCCGAGGAAGAGAAGCGCCAGGCGATGTACAAGCTGGCCGACGACTTCGAGTCCAGCGTGCGCGGTGTCGTCGACAGCGTCACCGCCGCCTCGGGGCAGGTCCAGTCGACGGCGCAATCGATGTCGCAGACGGCCGAGCACACCAGCACCAAGACCTCCGCCGTGGCGACAGCGACCGACCAGGCCGCCACCAATGTGCAGACCGTGGCCTCGGCCGCCGAGGAACTGACCGCCTCGATCCAGGAGATCAGCCGTCAGGTGGCGCAGTCGACCAAGATCGCCAGCAATGCGGCGGATCAGGCCCGCACCACCAACGGCGAAGTCGAAGCCCTGGCCGATGCCGCCCAGCGCATCGGCACGGTGGTCAATATGATCCAGGACATCGCCGAGCAGACCAACCTGCTGGCCCTGAACGCGACCATCGAGGCGGCCCGCGCCGGCGAGGCCGGCAAAGGCTTTGCCGTGGTCGCCAGCGAGGTCAAGAGCCTGGCCACGCAGACCGGCAAGGCGACGGAAGAGATCGCCCAGCAGATCAACGATATCCAGAACGCCACCGGCAGCGCGGTGCAGGCCATCGGCCAGATCACCTCGACCATCGAAGAGGTGCACAGCATCGCCAACGGCATCGCCGCGGCCGTCGAGGAGCAGAGCTCCGCAACGCAGGAGATTTCGCGCAACGTGCAGGAAGCTTCGGCCAGCACCAGCGAAGTGTCCGCCAACATCAGCGACGTGACGACGGCGGCGGCCCAGTCCGGCGAGTCCGCCAAGACCATGCTGACGGCGGCCAATGAACTGGCCGAACAGTCGAAGGCGCTGAGCGGCCAGGTCGACAACTTCCTGTCCAGCATCCGCGCCAGCTAACCCTTCGCCCCAGTGGGGCGTCAACAAGACGCCGACGGTCCCTTCAAGCCACGGAGGGACCGCCGGCGTCTTCGTTTGTTCGGCGTCTGCGTACCCCTGCCCTATCTCAGGCGCCCGACATCAGGTGCCCGGGATCAGGTACCCGGGATCAGGCCCCGATCAGCCCTCGGGTCAGCCCTCGGGCGCCACCGTCGCGCGGAACTGCAGCACGTCTTCCCCAGGCGTTTCGATCTCCAGCGTACTGCCCAGGCGCTGGGCCATCAGCTTGGTGAAATAGCCGTGCACGCCCCGCGGCGTCAGTTCGCCGACGTCGACGTTGTCGTGGAGACCGGCCAGCGATTCCGGCCGCAGGTGGGAGTCCTGGCCGCGCGCGGTGACGACGGCGTCGATACCGCCCGCAGCGGCATTGATCTCGACCGTCAGCGTGCCGCCCCGCGGCAGCGCCTCATGGCCCAACGCGATCATGTTGAGCACCAGCTTGGCGATGCCGTCCGGCGCGCCGTCGGGCGCCTGTACCGCCGTCCACTCCAGCCTGGTGCGGGAGGTTTCCAGCAGGGCTGCGCTGAGATCGCGGATCTGCGAATAGTCCGCGCCGACGCGCGCGCCGGCCATGCCGTAGGCGAGCCGGAAGAACTGCAGCACGTTAGAGGCCTGGCGGGCCGAGTTGGCGGTCAGCTTCATGGCGTCTTCGGCCATGCCGAACTCGTCTTCAGCCAACAGTTCCAGGCCGTTACCCACCGCACCGATCGGTCCGACCAGGTCGTGGCACAAACGCGACGTCAAAAGCTCCGCGACGCGCACATCAATCTTCAAATCCATATGTCGGCAACCCCCACTCCAGAT
This sequence comes from Kiloniellaceae bacterium, assembly GCA_050043265.1. Lineage (GTDB taxonomy): Bacteria > Pseudomonadota > Alphaproteobacteria > Kiloniellales > Kiloniellaceae > Pelagibius. Next base: position 1,428 of record JBHJIR010000076.1, on the reverse strand, counting down.
CAACGATCCCTCTTCCCGGCGGCGGCACTGCGATGGCAACGCCCGGCCGCCGAAGTCGCAAGGTGTTCAGCAGCTTGCGCTTCCTTATACACCAAGCGCCGGGCTAGACTAAACCTCCAGGCTGCCCACCAGACAGTGGTCTCCGGCGGGCGCCAAAAAATGGCAACCGGAAGGCGATTACCCGAAGGGCGATCACAGTGAGCAGCACCCTCCATTTGGCACCCGGCATGCGGGTGCGCCATCCCAACCAGCCGGACTGGGGCCTGGGGCAGATCCAGTCGGTCATCGCCGACCGTGTCACCGTGAACTTCGAACACGCCGGCAAGCTGCTGATCATCGCCTCCGAAGTCGACCTCGAGGTCGTCGCCGACGATGCCCGCTAGCGTGCGACGCCCCCGGCCGCACGGATTCGCCGCCCGCCTGCTGTTGTGTGGCCTTCTGTTCGGCCCGATGTTGGGTGGGACCGCCGTGCAAGCCCAGACGGCGGCCCCGACGGCGACCCAGACGGCACCGGCCCCCTCCGTAGCGGATCAGGCGCTGCAGCAGGCCGCGCGCAGCGACGACGCAGCGCTGGCCGACTTCGCCCTCGAACGCGGCGCCGATCTGGAACGGCGCGACCAGCTCGGCAACACGCCGCTGCAGGTCTGCGCCCAGTACGGCAGCGCGGCGGTCGCCGGCCTGTTGCTGGAGCGCGGCGCCGACCCGGCGGCGGCGACACCCGACGACGCCTGGACCGCCCTGCACTATGCCGCCTACGAGGGGCACGACCGCGTTGCGAAACGCCTGATCGCCGCCGGCGCGCCCCTGGACGCGCGCGAAAGCGACCATGGCAACACACCGCTGCACATCGCCGCCCGGCGCCTGAAGCGCCCGGTGGTGGCGGCACTGCTGTCCGCCGGTGCGGCGGTCGACGCGCGCGACCGCAGCGACGGCAACACGCCGCTCATCAATGCCGCCTTCGATCCGCTGGGCACCGCCGTCGTCGCCGAGCTGCTGGCGGCCCGCGCGGATCCGACACTTGCCGCCGACGACGGCCCCACGGCGCTGATCGCGGCGGCGCGCGCCGGGGCGGAAGGATCGCTGCAGTTTCTGGTGCAGGCCGGCGCCGATGTACAGGCCCAGCGCCGCGATGGCTGGGCGGCCCTGCACATGGCCGCGGCCTACGGCCACACCGGGATGGTGAAGGATCTGCTGAAGGCCGGCATCGCGCTCGACCAGCGCACCGCCGACGGCGAGACCGCGCTCGGCCAGGCCGTCGAGACCGCTCAGATCGATACGCTGATCGCCCTGCTCGATGCCGGCGCCGATCCGAACCTGCCGGGCGGCGGCGGGCGGCCGCCGGTGGTGCAGGCGGCCGCGGGCGGGCAGCCGGGGGCGCGCAAAGTACAGCTGAATAGGGGCGCCGACGCCGCCGCACGCGAGCAAGGC
>JBHJIR010000075.1:0-54379 GCA_050043265.1 Kiloniellaceae bacterium | reverse complement strand
CCGATGATCGTGCCGATCCCCGCGCAGCGCAGCACCAGCCACTTGCAGGCCCAGGTATCCCGCACCCCCTGACGCCAGCCCTTGCCCAGGCCGTTCGCCGTATCGGCGATGCTGGACTGGCCGCGCAGCAGGTCGACAATCTCCGGCACCGCGAAGAGCCCCAGCGCGACGATGACCAGGGGAATGCCGTCGCTCAGATAGAGCCAGCCGAATTCCATGCGGTATTCACCCGTGGCCGGCGCCGCACCGACCATGCCGAACACCAGGCCCAGCGCCGCCGTGGCGATACCCTTGGTCAGATTGGTGCCGGAAAGCACGCCGACCATCGACAGTCCGAAAATGGTCAGGGCGAAGAGTTCCGAGGTGCCGAAACTGAGAATGACCGGCCGGGCGATGACCACGATGGCGGTCAGGACAAAGGCCCCTAAGATGCCGCCGAACATCGATGCGGAAAACGCAGCGGCCAGCGCCCGCGCCGCCTCGCCTTTCTTGGCCAGCGGAAAGCCATCCAGCACGGTGGCCTGGCTGGCGGTGGAGCCGGGAATACCCATCAGGACCGACGCGAAGGTGTCGGAGGTGGGCACCACCGCCAGAACTCCGACCAGCATGGCCAAGGCCGAACTGGGGTCCATGCCGTAGAGAAACGGCAGCAACAGCGACAGCCCGACGATGCCGCCCAGCCCCGGCAGCACACCGACGAAGAGGCCGAGCGCCACACCCGCCGTCAGGGCCAGCAGATGCTGCAGCGTCAGCAGGTTCACAAAAGCGGTGAAAAATGTATCGACCAAAAAAACCACCGGGAGCTGACGCGTTTCACCACCCTGCCCGGCCCGGTCCGCAAGGGCCGGGCCGGGCCGGGCAGTCAGGCGCAGCTAAATCTGGATGTTGTAATTCGTCCGCAGATAATCCTGCATCCAGGCCTTGGCCTCGGGCGACAAGGTGGTCGCGATCTCGAACAGACGCTGGGCGGCGGGACCGGTGCCCTGGGTATAGTCCCCCAGCACTTTGTCCTTGCTGGCCTGCAAGTCGGGATCGGCAACCGCCTTGATGAAGGCGCCGCGGTAGGCCTCGATAATATCCGGCGCCACGGATTTCGGCAGCACCGCCATTTTCTGTGCCGGAAAGCCCGCGCTGAAGAAGGCGATGTAGGCATCGAGCTTCTCACTGGGCTTGGGCGGCGCGCCATACATCATTTCATAGGCTTCAAGGAAATGCGGGATGTCCGGGAAGGTCGGATCGCGCTCGACCTTGCCGTCGGCATCGAGTGTGCCGAGGGAGAAGATCGGCACGGCCTTGCCGGCTTCGACCAGCGGAACGATATTGGCCAGATAGCTGGACGAGGTCTGATAGTCGATGGTGGCTTCGCCGCGCTCGAAGGCCAAACGGGTTTCACCGCGGCTGGACATGCCGAAAACATGCCGCACCTTCAGACCCAGGATGTCATAGGCCAGCATCAGCACGAGGTCGAGCGAGGTGGCGCCGGTGTTGGCGAAAACGAACTCGCGGTCCAGCAGGGCCTTGCCCTGGGACATGTCCGTGACGCCGTAGTCGGCCGGAATATAGGCGACGCCCCCGGTCGGTGAGACGAGCACCGGCGTGAAGTCGTTGTAGTCGTACTGCACCCGCTTGTCGCCCAGCAGGTAGGGGAACTGGTTGGAGCCGGAAACGCCCAGCAGGGCCAGTCCGTCATCCTGCTTGCGTTGCGCGAAAGCGTTGGCGCCGGACAGGCCGCCGCCGCCCGGCGCGTTACGCACCAGAACGGTCGGGTTGCCAGGCAGATGCTTTGCCAGATAGGGCGCGAAGAATCGCGCCCAGGCATCGCTGCCGCCGCCTTCGCCAAAAGGAATCGTCCATTCGACAGTCTTGCCCGCAAAGGACACGCTGCCCTGGGCGCCGGCCCGGCCGGGCAGCAGGGCCAGGGCGCCGGTCGCAGCGGCCCATCCCAGAATTTCTCGACGGCTGAAGTTCATCTCAGGCTCCTCACCTCTTTGTTTTTTGCCTTTTGCCGCGCCGCCCAGGCTGGTGCGGAAACGGAACCAAGGTTGCCTTTGCGGCATTCCAGCGACTCTCAGGGCCGTTCTTTGGGACGCCAGACCACCAACCGATGGCTACCGGCGTCGCCCGTCCTGCCCATTCTTAGCCTTGCATTGTTCTGATAGTTGAAATATATGATCTAACTATCAAAACCATTATCATCGCCCGAAGGCGCGGTCAAGGCGGCCGCCCTGGGGGCCCCTGAGGTTTGGACGGTCTGTCCGTTCTGCTAGGTGGACCCTCCGAGGCACAGACGACCTCACGACAACAGGAGAAACCCTCGTGCCAACGGTGACCAAGTCCCTGGGTGACGGCACCCAATCGGTGCTTCTGACGGTGGAGATCCTGGAGCGCCTGGCCGCGCAGGACGGCCCGGTCAGCATCAGCGATCTGGCGCGCGACATCGGCACTTCCAAGAGCCGTATCTTCCGCCACCTGCAGACCCTGGTCGCCTGCGATTACGTCGCCAGTCCGGCCACCAGCGGCGAGTATCAGGTCGGCAAAAAGCTTTTGGCATTCTGCCGGTCGATCAACGAACGCTACGATCTGGTGACCGTGGCGCAGCCGATCATGACCGACCTGCGCAATCACTTCGGTCACACGGTGATCCTGTCGCGGGTCGATTCCGCGGGCCTTGTGGTGCTGAAAACCACCGGCAGCGATTCGCCCATCAGCATCGGCATCCGCCCGGGGACGCCCCTGCCCTTCGACGGGTCGGCCCAAGGCAAGATCGCGATGGCCTTCCTGCCCGCCGCGCGCCGCACCGGCGGCACGGCGCTGGCCCGCGCCTACAAGGCGCTTGCCGCCAGTCATCCCGAAGAACTCGCCGCCGTCACCCGCCATGAATGGGCGACCGGGCATATCCGGGAAGGACTCTTCGGCCTCGCGGCCCCCGTCTTTGCCCGCAACGGCCTGCTGATCGCCACCCTGGCGCTGCTGGATACCCGGGCGATGATGGGCGACGACGCCGGCGAGCGCAAAGGGGCCTACCTGCGCGACGCCGCCCGCCGGCTTTCCCACGAACTCGATATCGCCGGTATCCAATCCGCTTGATTAGTGGTCGCCGCGCGGCCAGGAGGCCTTCTGTTCTGATAGTTGACGTCATCTTGCCAGCAATCAGAACACCTGTTAGGCAGAGATCCGTGACGCGCACCACCCCGTTAGCACAAGACCCACCAGGGGCAGCACCCAGTTGAATGCAGTGATCCCCGCGACGGAACTGAACAGCACAGCCGACAGCGACGCGCCGCTGGTGGATGCCCACGCCCACATCTATCGGCTGGACATGCCGATGCCGCCCACCGCCTGGCACCAGCCGGCGCGGGATGCCACCCTGGAAGACTACCTTGCCGAAATCGACAAGGCCGGCGTGCGCTTTGCGGTCCTCACCGCCGCCAGCATCAATGGCGACTACAACGATTACATGCTGGACGCCCTGCGGCAGCATCCGCGGCTGCGCGCGACGGTCATCGTCGAGCCCGATACCGACCCCTTCATCCTGCGCATGATGAAGGACATCGGCGTCGTCGGCATCCGCCTGCAGTTCCGCAACGTCGAGGCTCCGCCGGACCTGACCTCGTTTGCCTATCAGAAGCTGTTGCGCCGTGTCGCCGATCTGGACTGGCATGTGCATCTGCATGACGAAGGCGACCGTCTGCCGCAGTTTCTCGCCGCCATCGCACGGGCCGGCCCGCGCCTGGTGATCGACCATTTCGGACGCCCGCCGGCCCCCGCCGGCGCCGAGTCCGAGGGCTTCAAAAAAATTCTTCAGGCGGTCGAGCGCGGCAACACCTGGGTGAAACTGTCGGGCGGATTCCGCCTGCCCGGCGCGGACTTCACGAAGTCCCTTGCCCGGACCCTGATCGAGCAGGCGGGGCCGCAGCGCCTGTTGTGGGGCAGCGACTGGCCCTTCGCCGCCTACGAGGACAGCCTCACCTACGCCAAGGCCATCGCGCTGTACCGCGACATCGTTCCCGACCGGGCCACCCGCCAGGCAATCGATCGAACCGCCCAGGATTTCTATTTCCGCTGAGCGGCCGCCGCGACGCTCCGGGCAGATATCAAACAACCCACAAGCTGCAAGGACAGACCCATGCCGGTGACGCGCCGAGACTTCAAGCTTCGTACGGTTGACGGCATCAACGTCGGCGTGCGGGCGGTGACGGCCGAACCGCTTGCGGCGCCGGCCGGCACCCCCCTCGTCCTGCTGCACGGCACGCGCATTCCCGGCATCAGCGAATACGATCTCCCGGTGCCCAACGGATCGCTGGCGGCCGACCTGGCGCGCGCCGGGCACCGCTGCTTCGTGCGGGATGCCCGCGGCGTCGGCCGCTCGGACCGGCCGCAGGCCAGGTCGCGGCCACCCGAAGAGTCGGCGCCGCTGTCGCGCTGCATGGAGATCGTCCGCGACGTGGACGCGGCGGTGGAGGCCCTGCGGGAGGCCACCGGTGTCGAGAAGGTCGCCCTCATGGGCTGGGGCGTCGGCTCCACCATCATGCTGCTGCACGCCGCGATGTGGCCGGAGAAGATCAGCCACCTTATTCTCTACAACGCGCTCTACGGAGGCGGCAGCGACCACCCCCGCTACAAGAACCATCCCCTGGAAGATCCCGCGCGGCCGGGACATTTCAATGCCGCGCACTACGGCGGCTACAGCTACAATTCACCGCAGATGCTGGTCGACAAGTGGGACCAGTCCATTCCCATCGACAACAAGGACGAGTGGCGCGATCCGGCCGTCGCCGAGGCCTTCGTGCAGGCCCTGATCGACGGCGACCCGACCTCGGCCAGCCGCCAGCCGCCCAGCTATCGCAGCCCCAATGGGATGCTGGAGGACAGCTACTACATGGGCAGGGGCCAGAAGCTGGTCCATGCCAGCCAGGTCTATGCCAAGGTGCTGATCATCCGCCCGCAACTGGACTACTTCTCCCGGCCGGAAGACATCGCCAGCCTGCGCGACGACCTCGTCCATGCCGAGGACGTCGAGCTGTGGGAGCCGGAAAACGCCACCCACTACATCATCCTGGACCGCCCCGAGCGCGGCCGCACGGCGGCCATCGAGAAGATCCTGGAATTTGTCCGGCGCTAAGCCCCGCCGCCCCCTGCTCGCGCGACTGTGATCTCCCAGCCGGGGCCCGGCCCCGGTTCCGGCCCTGGCAAAAAACCCGGCCCGGCCCCATATTGAGGGAGCAAGATGAGGAAGGGAGATATCCGAATGACCGAGCGCGCTGTTCTGGCCGGTGGTTGCTTCTGGGGCATGCAGGATCTGATCCGCAGGCTCCCCGGCGTCGTCTCGACCCGCGTGGGCTACAGCGGCGGCGACGTGCCGAACGCGACCTACCGCAATCACGGCACCCATGCCGAGGCCATTGAGATCGTCTTCGATCCCGATAAAACCAGCTATCGGCGGCTGCTGGAATTCTTCTTCCAGATCCACGACCCGACCACGCCGAACCGCCAGGGCAACGACCGCGGCCTGTCCTACCGTTCGGCAATCTACTACGCCGACGACGAGCAGAAGCGCGTCGCCGAGAACACCATCGCCGACGTAAACGCCTCGGGCCTCTGGCCCGGCAAGGTGGTGACCGAGGTCGAGCCCGTCGGCGACTTCTGGGAGGCCGAGCCGGAACACCAGGACTACCTGGAGCGCATCCCCAACGGCTACACCTGCCACTTCCCCCGCCCCAACTGGGTGCTGCCCAAACGGGATGCGGCGGAGTGACGGCCGAAGGCTCGGCGCTTTTCCAGGGCACCTTCTTCAGTTCGACGAGTTCCAGGTCGTCGCGCAGCGCCGTACCGACGCCGGGATCGTCGTAGGGGAAGCGCTCCACCTCGCCCGCGCGGACATAGCCGGCCCGCTCGTAGCAGGCGATCAGGGCTTCGCGCAGCTGAATGACGGAGACCTTGCACGACTGCTGGCGGACTTTGCCGTGCCGGGGCAAGAACCGCCTTGAAGGCCGCGTCACCCACAAAACGGCACGAAAACACCACAATTGGTTCTTTGACGGATCGCCGCGCCGGCGCCAAACATCGCCTCCCCGGCCGACCGCGAATCGCGGCGGGCCTGTCACGATCTGAAGGACCAATTCGATATGAAGCTATCGCGACGGCAGTCCCTCGCCGCCAGTCTGCTCGCGCTGCCCCTCGCCACCCTTGCGGCGCGCCCCGCCCTCGGCGCGGGGGTCGAGGACCGGCTGGCCGCCTTGGAAGCGCGGCAGCCCGGGCGTCTCTGCGTCGCCATTCTCGGTCTCGGCAGCGGGCGGCGCAGCGGGCACCGCGCCGACGAGCCGATGCTGCTCTGCAGCACCTTCAAGGCGCTGGCAGCAGCCTTCGTGCTGGCCCGTGTCGACCGCGGCGCGGAACAGCTCGACCGCCGCATCGTCTTCGCCCCGGACGCGGTGCTGCCGGGCTGGTCGCCGGTAACCGCCAAGCGGTCCGGTGCGCCCGGCATGACCGTGGCCGAACTCTGCGATGCCGTAGTCACCCTCAGCGACAACACCGCGGCCAACCTGCTGCTGCAGAGCTTCGGCGGCCCCGCCGCGCTGACCGCCTTCTGCCGCGATCTCGGCGATACGGTGACGCGCCTGGACCGCATCGAGCCGGAGCTGAACAACCATGACGGCCCGCAGGACCGGCGCGACACCACCACCGCCAATGCCATGCTCGACAGCCTGCGGCGTCTGATCTTCGACGAGGTCCTGTCGGGGCCTTCGCGTTCACAGTTCGCGGCCTGGCTCATCGCCAACAAGACCGGCGACAGGCAGCTGCGTGCCGGCATGCCAGCCGGCTGGCTGGTCGGCGACAAGACCGGCTCCAACGGCGACGCGGTGGGCAACGTCAACGACGTGGCGGTGATCTGGCCGGCCGACCGTGCGCCGCTGATCGTCACCGCCTACTGTGTGCTGCCCAGCCTTGAGCGGCAGCAGCGCTACGCCGTCCTCGCGGAGATCGGCCGCATCGCCGCGGCGGGCTGACCCGCGGCGGCGATGGGGAGGTCCGGCTGCTTGCCTTGTGGCGCCTTGCTAGCCGCGGCCGGCGGCCTCAAGGATCAGGTTTGCGATCTCCTGGGGGTGGGAGACCATCGAAAGATGCCCGGCATCGACCTCGATGGTCTTCGCCCCCATGCGCTTGGCGAGAAAGCGTTCCAGGTCCGGCGAGATGGTCATGTCGTCCTTCGACACGGCATAGTACGACGGCTTGTCGTGCCAGGCCGCCGCCGTGGTGCGGTTGCCGAACAGCGAGGCCGCGGTCGGCTGCTGCTCGGCGAACAGCACCTTCGCCTCCGTCTCCGGCAGGCCGTTGGCGAAGTACTTCACATAGGCGTCTTCGGACAGGGTCGTGAAGCCGTCATAGGCCTGCACGCCCGCGCGCACCGGCATGGTGGGAAACCGCTTCGACAGCGCGACGAAATCCTCATCGGCATCCGGTGCCCGCGCGGCCACGTAGACCAGCGACGCCACCTTCGGATCGTTGCCGACTTCACTGACCAGCGTACCGCTCCAGGAATGCCCCACCAGCACGGTCGGGCCGTCCTGCTGCGCCAGCACCCGGCGCGTCTCGGCGGCCGCGTCGGCCAGCGAGGTCAGCGGGTTCTGCACGGCGGTAACATGCAGGCCCGCCGCCTGCAGGATGGGAATGACCTTGTGCCAACTGGAGCCGTCGGCCCAGGCACCGTGCACCAGCACCACGTTGCGGATGGGTCCGGTGGGCGCCGTCTGAGAAGGGGATTGCGCATAGGCGGTGGCACCGAAGGCGGTACCGGCAACCAGGCACGCGACAGCGAGGCCGCGTATGCGGGAAAACTTCATCGAACTTCTCCATGGAATGAAACCCTCGTCTCATCCATATGGGTCGGTCCGGCGCCACGCCCTGTAACGTTTCGATCACATCATGTTGAGACAGGAATCTTCAATTCCTGCCCCCGCGGCATGGTCACCCGATCGCCTCCGCAGACAGTGTGACGTCCCTTTAGACCCAGGAGACCCAGGCCTCAGGCCTTAGGCTTCAGGCAACCGCGAGCACGATCTTGCCCTGGATATGCCCCTGGGAGGCTCGTTCGTGCGCCTTGCGGGCATCGGCAAGCGGAAAGGTACTGTCTATGGCAACGCGAACCTTCCCGGCATCGAGCAGGCGCCCGACTTCCGTCAGTTGAGCCCCGCTCGAGCGGACCTGGGTTGCCGAAACCGTGACGCCCCGTTCTTCGGCCTCCTCGGCGCCGCCGAAGCCTAAGGGGAACACGGGGAACAATGCACCGCCGCGCTTCAGGGTACGCAGGAAACGAGCGGTGGTCGGGCCGCCGAGGGCATCGACGACCAGATCGATGTCCCGCGCAACCTCCTCGGGAGGCGTGCGGGTGTAGTCGATGAATTCATCGGCACCGAGATCGCGCAGGAAGGGTTCATGGGTGGTCGACGCCACCGCGATGACCCGCGCACCTTTCAGTTTCGCGATCTGGACGGCAAAGTGTCCGACGCCGCCCGCGGCCCCGTTTACCAGGACAGTCTTGCCCTCCAGCGGCACCGGTTCATGTCTGTTGGGCTGCAGCGGGTTCGGTTCGTCGTGCCCCAGTTCGACCATGAACTGCCACGCCGTAAGCAGCGACATCGGCGCTGCGGCGGCGTGCAGGTGATCGATGCCGGCCGGCTTCAGCGCAAGTTCCGACGCCGGCACGCTGACGTATTCGGCATAAGCCCTGCTCTGCCCGAACATGCCGCTGGGAAAGCGAACCATCGAATAGACCGCGTCCCCGACGGAAAAGCCCTCGGCCTTATCGGCGACCGCTTCGACAACGCCCGAAATATCCGTCCCCAGAATAATGGGAAAAGACTTGGGCGGCTGCCATTCAGGAGGCAGTTCCTTATAGCCGCCGCGCAGGTACCAGTCGGGCGGATTGAGGCCGACGGCGTGGACGCGAACCAGCACCTCGCCCGCCTCCAACACGGGCAGCGGCGCATCCTCGTAGCGCAGCACCTCGGGGCCCCCGTATGCATGCTGGCGAACCGCCTTCATCGTCGTCGTCCGCATCGCTTTGTCCTTCACCGGAAATATGATACCTAGAATGGAGCACTGCTCCATATATGCGGAGCACCGATCCGGTTGTCAAGACGAGTCCATGCGAGCCGACGCCAGAAAAAACTATGATCATCTTCTTGCCATCGCGCGCGAGGTGGTGACCGAGCAGGGCGCCGACGCGTCCCTGCGTGACATTGCCCGCAGAGCCGGCGTCGGACTCGGGACGCTTTACCGTCACTTCCCGCGACGCGAAGCATTGCTCGACGCCTTGCTGCGCGCGAACTTCGACGAACTGACGGCAAAGGCAGCCGAACTGGAACGTTCGTCTTCTCCCGAGGAAGCGCTCACGTCGTGGCTACGCGATGCCGTCGCCGTCGCGCACAATTACCGCGGTGCCATAGATTCGATGGTGGCGGCGATCGCCGATCCGGATTCCGCGCTTCACGCCTCGTGCCACACCATGCGGGCGGCGGGCACGCGCCTCCTTGCCCGTGCGCAAGCCGAGGGCAAGGCCCGGGCCGATCTAGACGGCACGGATCTCTTCGCCCTGGTCGGAGCGCTCGCATGGCTCGGCGATCAGCCCTCGCTCGAGCCTCGGGCCCCTCACCTGTTTGACGTCATCGCAGGGGCGATTCTTACCACTCCGTCGGCCCGCGGTACCAAGAAACGCTGACGGAGAGTCCCGCCAATGGGCAGGCGGACGCGGCACCTCGGCTGCAGGCTGGTGACCGGGGTGGTGCCGGCAGACGACCTATAGAAGGCCGGGCCGGATCACCAGGACGACCTGCAGCGCAGGCTCAACGGCGCCGCGCTCAGATGCCGGGCCAGTTCATGACGATGCCGGCCAGCGCGCCGAACAGCAGCAGCAGGCAGGCGACGGCCTGGATTAAGAACCCCGGCAAACGTTTCTCGACGGCCTTTCGGGAGCCGGCATAGTAGAGAACCCGCCCGCCGATCCAGACGAGCCCCAGCACCGCCGCGCCGATATCGCTGAAGTAAATCGCGCAGAGCCACAGCGTCGGCAGGAAGATCGGCATCCATTCCAGCGTGTTCGCATACACGCGGCAGACACGCTCGAAATCCGGGTGTCCGGTCATCGCCGGCAGCTTCACGCCGAACTTCCGGCGGGCCGCCGGTACGCGGGTCCCGAGGAAGACATAGAAGACGACGGCGAGTAGTGTGACCAGCGCGGTGTACTGAGGCATCACGAAATCCTCCAGCGATTCGCCCGTTGCGGCAGATCGGTACACTCTAGGAAGATGTCGCCGCCAGCAAGTCCGTCTGCGGCCTGGACGCCCGGCCCCCTACTCCCACTCGATGGTTCCCGGCGGCTTCGAGGTCACGTCGTAGACGACGCGGTTGATGCCGCGCACCTCGTTGATGAGGCGGGTGGCGACGCCGGCCAGGAAGTCGTGGGCGAAGGGATAGCTTTCCGCCGTCATGCCGTCGGTGGAGGTGACCGCGCGCAGGGCGCAGACGTAGTCGTAGGAGCGCGCGTCGCCCATCACGCCGACGGTCTTCACCGGCAGCAGCACGGCAAAGGCCTGCCAGATGGCGTCGTAGAGCCCGGCCTTGCGGATGGCGTCCAGGTAGACCGCGTCGGCCTTGCGCAGGATCTCCGCCTTGTCGCGGCTGACCGGCCCGGGGATGCGGATGGCGAGGCCCGGCCCCGGGAAAGGATGGCGCCCGACCAGGGCCTCCGGCAGGCCCAGCTCCCGGCCCAGCTCGCGCACCTCGTCCTTGAACAGTGCGCGCAAGGGCGCGACCAGCTGCATGTTCATGCGCTCGGGCAGGCCGCCCACGTTGTGGTGCGACTTGATGGTGACGCTGGGCCCGCCGGTGAAGGACACGGACTCGATGACGTCGGGATAGAGCGTGCCCTGGGCCAGGAAATCGGCGCCGCCGACCTTGGCGGCCTCCTCCTCGAAAACGTCGATGAAGGTGCCGCCGATGATCTTGCGCTTCTTCTCCGGATCGTCGACGCCGTCCAGCTTACCGAGGAAGAGGTCGCTGGCATCCACATGCACCAGCGGGATGTTGTAGTGGTGGCGGAACACCTCGACCACCTGTGCCGCCTCGTCCAGGCGCAGCAGGCCGTGATCGACGAAGATGCAGGTCAGCTGGTCGCCGATGGCCTCGTGGATCAGCACCGCCGCCACCGAGGAGTCGACGCCGCCCGACAGGCCGCAGATGACGCGCGACGTGCCGACCTGAGCGCGGATCGCGTCGACCGCCTGCTGGCGGAAGGCCGCCATGGTCCAGTCGCCGCCGCAGCCGCAGACCTTGTGGGTGAAATTGGACAGCAGCTTGGCGCCGTCCGGTGTATGCACCACCTCGGGATGGAACTGTACGGCGTAGATCTTGCGCGCCGCGTCGGCGACCACCGCGAAGGGCGCGCCCTCGGAAGTCCCGTAGACCTCGAAGCCGTCGGGCAGCTTCACCACCCGGTCGCCGTGGCTCATCCACACCTGGTGACGCTCGCCGGTGCCCCAGACCCCGTCGGTCAGGGTGCAGCCGCCCTTCATCTCGACGAAGGCCTTGCCGAACTCATGATGATCGGAGCCTTCGACCACGCCGCCCAGTTGGGCGCAGATGGTCTGCTGGCCGTAGCAGATGCCGAGGATCGGCAGGCCGAGGTCGAAGACGATCTGCGGCGCGCGCGGGGTGTCGCTGCCGGTGCCCGAGGCCGGGCCGCCGGACAGGATGATGCCCTTGGGCTGAAACTCGGCGATGCGCTGCGGCTCTGCATTGAAGGGGATGATCTCGCAGTAGACGCCGCTCTCGCGCACCCGTCGGGCGATGAGCTGGGTTACCTGGGAACCGAAATCGAGAATGAGTATGCGGTCTGTCATGCAGCTCTTCCGTTCTGATCGCGCCCCTTCGCGGGGGCTTGCTTCCCTCTTGCCCGCGACCGTCCGGCCGGGGCATCACATCTTCACCGCTCGGGTCAGGCCCGGGTCATGTCTTCGTCTGGGCCAGCCAGGACTCCAGGTCCGGCCAGCCGTAAGCCAGTTCTTCCAGATCCGTCCCGGCGAAGGTTTCCATGCGGTCGCCGGCGCGCTCACCGCCCATCGCCTCGTAGAAGAAGCGCGCGGGATTGGCGGCCAGCACCCAGACCATGGCGCCGCGGTGACCTTCCTTGGCCAGGGCCTCCAGCGCCGTGGCGAGCAGCCGACGGCCGAGCCCCTGGCCCTGCCAGTCGATACCGACGTAGAGCGCATAGACCTCGCCGCTGTAAGGCAGATCGGCGATGCGGTTGGGCCCGAAGGAGACGAAGCCGATGACCTCCTCCTCGACCTCGGCGACCAGCAGGTCGTTGCCCTTTTCCGCCTTCGCGGCGGTGCGGTGCCACTGCGGCGACGAGCGCGCCACGCTCATGCGCGCCAGATAGTCGGCCGGCACCAGGCCGGCATAGGCGCTCTGCCAGGTTTCGACGTGCACCCGGGCGATGGCGTCGGCGTCGCGCGGCAGCGCCGGACGCAGAACGACAAGCTCGCTCATGCCGCCTCCCCCCTCCGCTCGAAGATCGCGATGAAGAAACCGTCGGTGCCGTGCCGCGCCGGGGTCAGCGTCAGGGTGGGCGCATCGGCGCTCTGCCCGGCCGGATAGGGTGCCGCCAGCGCCGCCTGCCACACCGTGGCGACCGGCAGCGCCGCGAAGTCCGCCGCCTCGGCCAGGAAGGCGTCGGCCTGCGTCTGGTTCTCTTCCGGCAGCAGCGAGCAGGTCACGTAGATTAGGCGGCCGCCGGGTTTCACCAGCAGCGCGGCCCGGCGCAGCACGTCGCGCTGCGCCGTCTTGTAGCTGTCCAGGTCCGCCGGCGTCAGCCGCCAGCGCGCGTCGGGATGGCGCCGCCAGGCACCGGTGCCGCTGCAGGGCGCGTCGACCAGCACCCGGTCGAAGCTGCCGTGCAGGCTCTCGTCGGCGGCCAGGTCCTTGGTCAAGTCCTTGCCGGCGGGCCTGACCGGCCGGCGCTCGAAGAAACCCGCCGCCGCATCGCTGACGCCGGCCCGGCGCAGCCGCAGCGCGCTGCGGTCCAGCCGCGACTGGTCGACATCCATGGCCAGCAGGCGCCCCTGCCCCTGCATTGCCGCGGCCAGCGCCAGGGTCTTGCCGCCGGCACCGGCGCAGACATCGGCGACCGCCATGCCCGGGCGCGCGTCGCACAGCAGGGCGGCCAGTTGCGAGCCCTCGTCCTGTAACTCGACGAGCCCGGCATTGAAGGCCTGGCTGGCGCGCAGCGCACGGCGGCCGGCGACCCGCAGGCCCAGCGGCGACAGCGGCGTCGGCGTCGTCTCGATGCCCTCTTCCGCCAGCGCCCCATGGGCCTCGGCCCGGGTGCCCTGCAGGCTGTTCACCCGCAGATCGATCGGCGCTTCCTGCAGCAGGGCCTCGGCTTCGGCGCCCGCCGCCGGGCCGAAGGCCTCTTCCAGGCGCGGCATGATCCACTCCGGCACCTCGTGGGCGACCCAGGCCGGCGGCGCCGCCTGGCGCAGTGCGGGGTCGTCGAGCCGCGCGACCAGCGCCGTCTCTTCCGCGCTCAAGGGCGCCGGCGCATAGCGCGAGCCGTCGAACAGCCGCGCCAGGCTCTCCGGGGTTTCCCGGTCGCAGAGCTCCAGGTAAGCCAGCAATTGCTGGCGCGGCGACGCGGCGCTGCCCTGGCCGCGCTCCAGCCACCAGGCCAGCCGCGCCCGGTGGCGCAGAACGTCATAGGTCAGCGCGGTGACGGCCTTGCGGTCCTTGGAGCCGATGTAGCGGCGCTGGCGCAGGTAATCGTTGACCGCCAATTCGGCGGGGCCGTTACCGGGCCGCGTGGCGATGCCGTCGAGAATTTCGATGACCGCCTGCAGGCGTGCCGCCGGTATCATGAGCACAGGCTCCCGAATGAGTTGAGCCGGGGCCGGTCATGCGGACACATTTCTTGCCTGGCGGATGGTGGGGAAGTCAGCCGGCGCTCGATCACATCTCGTTGCGGTAGTTGGGCGCCTCGCGCGTGACGGTGACGTCATGCACGTGGCTCTCCCGCAGGCCCGCATTGGTGATTTGCACAAAGCGCGCATTCTTTTGCAGGTCGGCGAGGGTGGCACTGCCGGTATAGCCCATGGCGGCGCGCAGACCGCCGATGAGCTGATGGATGACCGCGCCGACCGGCCCCTTGTAGGGCACCCGGCCTTCGACGCCTTCGGGCACCAGCTTCAGGTTGTCGGCGACTTCCTGCTGGAAGTAGCGGTCGGCCGAGCCGCGCGCCATGGCGCCGACCGAGCCCATGCCGCGGTACGACTTGTAGGAGCGGCCCTGGAACAGGAAGACCTCGCCGGGGCTTTCCTCGGTGCCGGCGAACAGCGAGCCGATCATCGCGCAGCTCGCGCCGGCCGCCATCGCCTTGGCAAGGTCGCCGGAGAACTTGATGCCGCCGTCGGCGATCACCGGCACGCCCAGCTTCTGGCAGACCTCGACGGTGTCGAACAGCGCAGTCAGCTGCGGCATGCCGACGCCGGCCACCATCCGCGTGGTGCAGATGGACCCCGGGCCGATGCCGACCTTGACGGCGTCGGCGCCGGCGTCGATCAGGGCGCGGGCACCACCGGCGGTCGCCACGTTACCGGCGATAACCTGGCAGGTGTTGGAAAGCCGCTTCACGTCGCTGACCGCGCCCATCACGCCGCGCGAGTGGCCGTGGGCGGTATCCACGACAATGACGTCGACGCCGGCTTCCAGCAGTGCCTCGGCCCGCGCCAGGCCGTCGGAGCCGCCCCCGACGGCGGCGGCGGCGCGCAGGCGGCCCTGGTCGTCCTTGCAGGCATTGGGATAGGCCTGCGCCTTTTCCATGTCCTTCACGGTGATCAGGCCGATACAGACGTAGTCGTCATCGACCACCAGCAGCTTCTCGATGCGGTGCTGATGCAGCAGGCGCTGCGCCTCTTCCTTGCTGACCCCTTCCTTCACGGTGATCAGCCGTTCCTTGGTCATCAGCGCGGAGACCGGCTCCTTCGGGTTCTCGGCGAAGCGCACGTCGCGGTTGGTCAGCACGCCGACCAGCTTCTTGGTCTTGCGCTCGACCACCGGGATGCCGGAGATCTTGTAGCTTTCCATCAGCGCCAGGGCATTGGCCAGCGGCTCGTCCGGATGGATGGTGACCGGATTGACCACCATGCCGCTTTCGAACTTCTTGACCCGGCGGACCTCGTCGGCTTGCTCGGCGATGGTGAGGTTCTTGTGGATGACGCCGATGCCGCCGGCCTGGGCCAGGGCGATGGCGAGGCGGCCCTCGGTGACCGTGTCCATGGCGGACGAGATCAGCGGAATGCCCAGCTCGATGGAGCTGGTCAGGCGGGTGCGCGTGTCGGTCTGACTGGGGAGGACTGCGGACTCCGCCGGCTCGAGGAGGACGTCGTCGAAAGTGAGAGCCTGTCGGAGTTTCATGCCTATCCCCTTGGCGGTGATTGGCGCCGCATCATACACATAGGTCTCGTCATGCCAAGCGGATTGCGCCCGCCGGGGCGCAGCCCCGGGGTGCAAGGGGCTCATGGCTGGACCGCCGCCCGTTAGGCGCCCCTCCCCTGGCCGTTCCCTTGGCAGCGCAGGCCCCCGACACTATTTGACCTGTATCATCGCGCCGCCCCCGCTGGGGCGGGAGAATCCGCCGGAAAACCTTATCCAGACAGGGACCGAACGGGAAGAATGCCATGAAAGCCACACGAAGCTGGATCGTCATCGCCGACGGGGCCCAGGCCCGTATCCTGGAGAACACCGGCCCCGGCAAGGGCCTCACCCCGCTGCCGGCCGAGGAGAGGCATCAGGACCTGCGCCCGAGTCGCGACATCAACGCGGACCGGCCGGGCCGCACCCATGACCGCATGGGCCCCGGGCGCCACGCCATGGAGCCGCCCAGCGATCCCCACCGCGAGGAAAAGCGCCACTTCGCCACGGAGCTGGCCGGGCGCCTGAATGCCGCGGCCCAGAAGCAGAGCTACGACCGGCTGGTGCTGGTGGCCCCGGCCAAGACCCTGGGCGACCTGCGCCAGGCACTGAGCAAGGAAGCCGCCGCCAAGGTCGAGGGCGAGCTGTCGAAGGACCTCATCCAGATTGCCGACCAGGACCTGCCCGACCACCTCAATGCGGTGATCGCGCTCTAGCCTTCGGCGTCTTCGCCTGCGGGGACCTTATCGGGACCGCCGCGGAATCCCGTGGCGACGAGGTACATCTCCGCCGAATCGGCACGGCTGGCCGCCGGCTTCACATGGGCGACCTTGGCGAAATCCTGCTTCATCCCGGTCAGCAGGTCCCGCTCGGTCCCGCCCTGCAGCACCTTGGCGACGAAAGCGCCGCCGGGGGCCAGGACTTCCTTGGCGAAAAGATACGCCACCTCGACCAGCGCCATGATCTTCAGGTGGTCGGTCTTGGAATGGCCGGTGGCCGAGGCCGCCATGTCCGACAGCACCACATCGGCGGGCCCGCCCAGCGCGGTCTTCAGGCGATCCGGGGCATCTTCGTCCAGGAAGTCGCCGACCATCAGCTCGGCGCCGGCGATCGGCTCCACCTCGATCAGGTCGATGCCGACGACCTTGGCGCTACGCCCGCAGCGTTCGACCACCACCTGGGTCCAGCCGCCCGGCGCACAGCCCAGGTCGACGACCCGGGCGCCGTTCTTCAGAAAGTGGAAGCGGTCGTCCAACTGCGACAGCTTGAAGGCGGCGCGCGACCGGTAGCCGCGCTTGCGCGCCTCGGCGACGTAGGGGTCGTTCAGTTGCCGCTCCAGCCAGCGCGCCGAAGAAATCGAGCGCCGCTTGGCGGTCTTCACCCGGACCTTGAGGTTGCGCCCGGAAACGTCGCGCCCGCTGGAGCCCCGTCCGGCGCCGCCTGCCGCACCCCCGCGGCCACTGCCGCCCCGGCCGCCGCCCGCACGCCCTCCTCCTCCAGATTTTGCCAAAATGCCGATCCTCAATACTGCTCGGGAAAGCTGGCCAGAAATACTGGCCGGAAAAACTGGCCCGGGCGGGCCTTAATCCGCGTCCGGTTCCGCCGCCCAGCGGCCTCCGGGCGCGCTGATACCATGGATCATGGCATAGAGCATCCCTTCCCGCAGACCGCGGTCGGCGACCCGCAGCCGGTCGGCCGGCCACAGGCGGCAGATCGCCGCCAGAATGGCACAGCCGGCGACCACCAGGTCGGCCCGCTGCGGGCCAATGCAGGGGTGCCCGGCACGCTCGGCATCGCTCATGGCGGCGATGCGGGCCGACATCTCCCGCACGGTGGCCATATCCAGGTAGGTGCCGTCGACCGCGGCGCGGTCGTAGCGCGGCAGATCCTGATGCACCCCGGCCAGGGTGGTCACCGTGCCGGAGGTTCCCAGCATCTGGACCCCGCTCGCCGTGACCGACTGGCTGACCCGGTGGCGCCGGTCGAAATCGGCAAGCGCCTCGGCCATCTCCGCTTCCATAGCGGCGTAGGGGCCGCCCCCGATGCCGGCGCCATGCTTTTCGGCGCCATACTTTTCAGCGCCATACTTTTCAGCCAGGGTGATGACGCCGATCGGCACCGACAACCAGGCATGGAGCGACAGCTCGATCGGTTGCAGGGCTCCGTTGCCGCGGCCCGCCGGCCTTGCGGTCGCCGGCTCGCCCGGTTCGGCCTTCAGCCAGCAGAGCTCGGTGCTGCCGCCGCCGATGTCGAACAGCAGGATGTCGGGAATAGCCGGGTCGATGAGCGGCGCGCAGCCACAGATCGCCAGGGCCGCCTCCTCGCTCTGCGAGATGATCTCGAGTTCGATGCCGGTCTCCCGCCGCACCGCGTCCAGGAAATCCGCGCAGTTGGCCGCCTGACGGCAGGCCTCGGTGGCGACCGCGCGCACCTGGGTCACGCCGCGCCGGTCGATCTTGCCGGCGCAGACCCGCAGCGCCTCGATGGTGCGCGCCATGGCGGCCCCCGACAGCTCGCCGCTGGCCGCCAGGCCCTCGCCCAGGCGCACGATGCGCGAGAAAGCGTCGACCACGCGGAACCCGTCTCGCGAGGGACGGGCAACCAGCAGGCGGCAATTGTTGGTGCCGAGGTCGAGCGCGGCATAGACGCCGCCCAGCCCACGCCCGTCCCGCGACCCGTCCGGCCGCCCGTCTGGTCGCCCGTCTGGTCGCTTGGCCTCCTGCCGCTTCCAGGCGGCGGCGCCCTGCCCGTTTACGAAGGCTGTCACTTTAAGGCCCGATCCCGTTCTTTTTAGGCGCCCGACAGGCACCCCGGTGTCCGGAGGCTCGCCTTTGGCGCGGTCTTTGCGGCTATCCTAGCGTGATGGCAGCGCTTTTCGCCAGCGCCCCGCACCCCGGCGGGATGCCGAAACGGCAAAAAATCCTGGGGAAGCGCCCGAAAAGTGGCCGAAAAGAGGTTGTCACCGGGGGGGCGGTAGGACTATGTAAAGCACCGCCGCGCTAAGAAGGGCCCGGATACTATCCGGACGAGGCCCTCTCAAGCCCGCCTGCTGGGGGATAGTTTAGCGGTAGAACTCTCGGCTCTGACCCGAGCAGCCCTGGTTCGAATCCAGGTCCCCCAGCCAAATCTTCCAGACCAGACCCTGCATATGCCTTCCCGGTTGACCCTGGAAGCGGACGTCGACGCCTGCGGCAGCCGACGTCGCCGTCGTGCCAGGAGCGGACATCTATGCGCGGCTGCCGAGGAACCCCGACGCCGCCTCGATGAAGTCTTCAGCATGTTCTGGCGACGCGAAGGGGCCGAGCAACGGCTGGGACGCGACGATGGGGCAGAGCCGTCCGTAGCACGTTCATCACGCCAAAGACATTGACGTCGAACTGCGCCCTCGCCTGGTCGTCGCTAATGGCCTCAAAAAGTCCGAACTGGCCGTGCCCGCGTTGTTCACTACGGCATCCAGATGGCCGAAGCGCGCGATGCCCGCCTCGACCGCAATCTGGATGCTGACGTTATCCTGGACGTCGAGGCGCGCGATCAGCACCGACGGGAGGTCGCCCAGTTCCGCCGCCTTCAACGGCTCCCGCATGGTCTCGACGACATTCCATCCTTCGGCGTCGAAGTACTTCGCCGCCGCCCTTCCAATGCTCGATGAGCATCCCGCTATCAAGACCGTCTGGTTCAATTCGCATCCTCTCTCTTCTTCGCCGGGTCAACAGCGTCTACTTCTGAATGAATGCAAGAAGAGCCTCGTTGACGGTCTCCGCCTGAGTCGTGCACATGCCATGCGGATAGCCCGCGAAGATCTTCAGAGTGCCATTCCTCAGGAGCTTCACGGATAGCAGCGCTGAGTCGGCTATCGGAACGATCTGGTCGTCGTCGCCGTGCATGACCAGCGTCGGCACCTCGATGACCTTGAGATCCTCGGTGAAATCGGTCTCCGAGAAAGCCTTGATGCTGTCGTAGTGTGCCTTGGCGCCGCCCATCATGCCTTGACGCCACCAGTTGCGGATGACACCTTCCGAGACCTCGGCGCCTTCCCGGTTAAAGCCGTAGAATGGCCCGCTGGGGATGTCGAGGTAGAACTGCGCGCGGTTGGCGGCGAGCGCTTTGCGGAAGCCATCGAAGACCTCGATCGGCAGGCCGCCCGGATTGGCCGCGGTCTTCAGCATGATCGGCGGCACCGCACCGATGATGACCAGTTTCGCAACGCGGCCCTTGCCGTGGCGGGCCACGTAGCGCGTCGCCTCGCCGCCTCCGGTGGAATGACCGATATGAACGGCGTCACGCAGGTCCAGGTGTTCGGTCAGCGCCGCGACGTCGGCGGCGTAGTGGTCCATATCATTGCCGACGGCGGTCTGGGTCGAGCGGCCATGGCCGCGGCGGTCAAGGGCGATGACCCGGTAACCCTTCTCAAGGAAATACAGCATCTGCGCGTCCCAGTCATCGGCACTGAGCGGCCAGCCGTGGTGGAACACGATGGGCTGCCCGGCGCCCCAATCCTTGTAGAAGATTTCGACACCGTCCCTGGTGGTGACAAAGCCGCTGCCTTCGGCCTTCAGGGAGGCCGCCGCGCCGGTCGCCGCAGAGGCGGCAAGCGGTACGGCCGCAGCCAGCGGCAAAGCCGCAGCCGCCCCGGAGGCGGCGACCAGCAGGGCACGGCGGCTTGCCGTCGGCATGGTCGGGTTATTGTTGATGTGCATTTTTCGTATCCTCTGTGTTCTGGTGTGGGACAATTCTGGGCGGCGGTCGTCTGAAACGAAGGGTCTCTCAGCCCTTCGCCTGGAGCCGCCGCACGGTCTCCTCGGTCGTCCACAGCGCGTTGGCGATGTAGCGATAGTTGGTCACAGCCGCGAGATAGCCGTCGCCCTCCGGGAGCTTAGGCCCGGCGACGGCGTCACGGACCACCGCCACTTCGAACCCCTGCTCCAAAAAGTCGCGAAGGTGAGATTCAACGCAGAGATTTGCGATCATGCCCGCCAGGATGATCTGATCCACCCGCTGCTTCCTCAACTGCAGACCGATGTCGTTCACGCGCGGGCTGTAGAGCTTGTGCGGCGAGCAGATGATGGTCTTGCCGTCTTCGATGTAGGGCTTCAGCTCCGGCAGGAAATCCGCCCCGGAGCCGCGAAAGCCGTCGAGGGTAAGCGGACCGGGTCGGTCGAAAACGCCGATGTCGTGCTGGAAGATCTCTGCCGGGCCGCCGAACTTCCAGGCGTGATCGTAGGGATAGTAGTAGTGGGGCGAGATCGCGACGGTGATTCCGGCCTCCTTTGAGGCCTTGAACAGCCGCCCCAGATTACCCACCGTATTCTGCTCGGTAACGCTCTCGCCCAACACAGGCCAGGCCGCGCCCTGCGGGCTGAGAAAGTCGATCTGCGGATCGATAACCACGAGGGCGGTCCGTGGCAGGTCCAATTCCATGCCCGGATCGGGCAGCGCCGGCTTTTCCGGATCCGCGTAGTCGCTCATCGCGGCATGTGCACTGCCGGCCGTCATGGCCGCGACCGGGGCCGCGGCGGCAATAGCCGCGGCACCTGCCAGAAACCGGCGCCTGTCCGCTGATGGATGGTCATCACACATCTTTCCACTCCTTTGATTGCGTCAGCGGATCTTGCGTAGGCTGACTGTTGCGGGAAGACTTATGTTCAAGAGGCGGCCCATCATGCAGACGACGCATCGCCGCCGAGCCAGTCCTGGAAGCGGATTGAGCCAATGATCGGATCCGCGCCGGGTAGTAGAGAGCGGTCATCCAGGACCGTTCCGTAGTAGCGCGCCCGAACGTCGGCAATGACCCGGCGGTCGTCCCCCCTCGCTTCCAGATAAAGCTGCGCGAACACGTCGAGCGGCTGACGCTCCGGGCCGGCAATTTCTCGAGTGCCATAGAGAGGCGGTTCAGTTACCAGCGTTGCCAGGACGGCAGCCACATCGGCAGACGCCACCGGTTGGATGAGAGCGGGAGAGACATGGACCGTCGCCCCCCGGTTGCCGGCCTCCACAAAGGAGGCAACGCACTCGAACAAAGGGGTTGCTCGAAGAATCGTGTGGGGAAGCCCCGACGCCCTAAGAAGATTTTCCTGTCTACTTCGCGCCGCCAAATTGGGGCTGTCAGGGAAACGGTCGACGCCAACAACGGACAGGGACAGGTGGTGCCCCACTCCCGCATTCCGTTCGGCGGCCAGCAGGTTCGCGCCAAGAGGGGCGAAGAAAGCCAGGGTGGCTTCGTCCGCAAAAGCTGGGGGTACAATCGGTGGTGTATCGGAGATATCGACAACTACATCTTTGCACGCAAAGCGGGAGCCGATTCCGCTCTTTGCGGTACCGCCGATGGAAGCCGGCGAAGCGGCCTCCACACTATGGCCGCGATTGCCGAGGAGCTCCGCCAGATGGGGGCCGATCAGCCCGACCCCTTCGATAATCAGAATATTCAAGAGATGCTCTCCGACTCGCGAAAACGCTCTCGGCGTCCTCTTCTTTGAGCTTGCTGAAAGCGTGCCTCCAAAGCTTTGCGGGGAGCTTGAATTTCTATTGTTTTCGCACGCAATCTCTGTCCAAAGTGCGGGTCTTCCGGGCGGTGAGACCTCCGGCGTGCCAGGCGGCGCAGGCCGTCGATTACGGAGCTGTCACGTGCGATATCTCTTCGAAGACTTCACCCTCGACCTGGACCGCCGGGAGCTGGTTCGGGGTGACGCGGCCATAGCAATCACCCCTCTTGCCTTCGACCTGCTCACTTATCTGGTGCAAAACCGCAGTCACGTCGTCAGCAAGGATCTCCTGCTCGATGCCGTCTGGGATGGCCGCATCGTTTCAGAGGCCACGCTCAGCAGTCACATCAATGCCGTCCGACGCGCGGTCGGCGACAGCGGGGGAGAACAACGCCTGGTTCGCACAGTCGCCCGAAAGGGGTTTCGCTTTGTGGGCTCGGTCATGGAAGAGGAGGCCGACCGGCAAGCCGCAACGCCCGCCCTCCATGCGGCAAAGGTCGAACCGCTTCCCTTGCCGCTGCCGGACAAACCCTCGATTGCCGTTCTGCCCTTCTTGAATCTGAGCGGCGATCCTCAGCAGGACTATTTTGCAGACGGTATCGTCGAGGACATCATCGGCGCGCTCGCACGGATGCGGTGGCTTTTCGTCACCGCGCGCAATTCCAGCTTTGCGTACAAGGACCGAACCGCGGACGTGAAGCAGGTCGGCAGGGAACTCGGCGTCCGCTATGTGTTGGAAGGCAGCCTGCGCAAGTCAGCAGACCGTATTCGCATCACGGGCCAGCTGATCGATGCGCATTCGGGCGCCCACATCTGGGCGGAACGCTTCGAAGGCGTCCTAGGCGACATCTTCGAACTGCAGGACCAGGTCACCACCGGCGTGGTGGGCGCCATCACACCGCGCCTGGAGCGCGCCGAAATTGAGCGGGCTCTGCACAAACCAACGGAAAGCCTGGACGCCTACGACTACTACCTGCGCGGCATGGCCGATATCCACCAGGGAACGCGCGATGGCGTGACCAGGGCGCAGCCCCTTTTCCGCAAGGCTATCGATGCGGATCCGAACTTCGCTTCCGCCCATGCCATGGCGGCATGGTGTCATTTCTGGCGCAAGTTCAACGGCTGGATGGAGGATCGGCCCCACGAAATCGAAGAGGGCGTTGAACTGGCACGCCGTGCCATCGAACTCGGCCCGGATGATGCCGTCGCGCTGGCCAGGGGCGGCCATGCCCTGGCTCACTTCCTCGGGGACATAGACGGCGGCATCGAGCTGGTGGACCGCGCTCTCGTTCTGAACCCCAATTTTGCCGTCGGCTGGTTCCTCAGCGGATTCCTCAGAATCTGGAAGGATGCGCCCGACGATGCCATTGAGCGGTTTCAATGCGCTATGCGTCTCAGCCCCCTGGATTCGGAGATGTTTCGCATGCAGGCAGGCACCGCAATGGCCCATTTGCTGGCCAACCGGCCCGACGATGCCATCCTCTGGGCCGAAAGGGCCTCTGCGGCCCTGCCCAGCTTTCTGATCGCGGCGAGTATCATTGCCGCGGGCCACGCGCTTGCCGGACGAATGCCGCAAGCGCGCCAGGAAATGGATCGGCTTCGCAAACTCGATCCCACGCTGCGCATTTCAAATCTGACCGGGTGGATCCCGCTTCATCACCCGCCGTCGTTCACGCTCTTTGCCGACGGTCTGCGGCGCGCGGGTCTGCCGGAGTAGGTCAAGCCCGCACGGCAGTCGGCGCCCCCAGCTTCGCATCGACCCTCGGCCCCAGCAGCATCGGGCCGAACCGGACCAGGAATAAGGAAAAGGCCGTGATCCACAACAGCGCCGAAGCCGAGAGAAAAGCCGTGTAGTATCCGGGGACGACCTCCGCCACGAGGCGCAGCACGGCGCAGAGATGGGCGGAAATGTAGATGGCGCTCACCAAGCCATCGGCGTGCAGCCGCCGCCCGGTATGCCCCAGGGTCGCCCGGGTCTGGATCGCCAGGATCATTCCGAGGATGGCTCCAGCCGCCAGGCCATGCACAGGCGCGACTGCCGACACCCCGCCCGGGAACAGGATGGATCCTGCGAGAAGAGCAAGGCCGACCGGAACCCAGAGATACGCCAGATGCAGGCTCCAGACTAAGGGCTCAGACCAGGCTCGCAAACCGCCCCACCGCGACAGGCGCGCGGCCTGCAGCAGCGCAGCAAGGCCCGCCGCCCCGGCCGTTGCGTCCTGCGCCGGCAGCACGGTCCACAGCAGCAGCGCGCCCGCCGTAGACGCCAGCGCCGCCCGGTCGACCCAACCGTGCGTCGGCGGGCGCGGCAGTTTCCTTGCCTCCAGCCAGTTTCCGGTGAAGGCGGGGATCACGCGTCCTCCAACAAGGGAAATCAGCAAGACCAGGACGGAAAGACCGGCCCGCTCACCGGCGGCGATACATTCGGGAAGATCGTGGAGGATCCCCCACTGCACCAAGCCGTCAGCCGCCAAAAACAGGCTGAGAAGCGTAACCAGGATCATACCCCGCCAGAACCGGGCCGCGATGACTTCATGAGCGGCGAAAACAGCGACCACAAGGGGGAATGCCAGGTCCAACGCCGCGGCAAGCCAAAGACCGGCCGGCTCCGACAGGTTCATGGCCAGGCGCCCCGACAGCCACAGAACCACCAGGATGCACAGCGGCCATCCGCGCAGCTTCGGCCGCCCCGTCCAGTTCGGCATGGCCGTGAGCGCAAAGCCCGCGACGGAGGCCAGGGCGAAACCGAAGAGCATCTCGTGGGCGTGCCAGGCAAGCGTATCCATAGCGATCGGCAGACTCCACCAGCCGGCCAAGGCTCCCATCCACGCCGTCAAGGCGACGATGGCATAGAGGCTGCCGCCCAGAAAGAACGGGCGCAGTCCTTCGCTGAGGAAGGCCCCGTCGGCGGCGCCCCGGACAGTGCGTGTCAACCCGCGCATAAGGGATCAGCCGATCTGCGCGCTACCTTATATGTCTGCCCGAACGGGGAGGCGCGCTTTGCCGCGTCTTCGGCAATTTCTTCGATGGCAAGAGGATCGACCACGGTCACCCTCTGCCGGCCCAGTTCCACCAGCCCCCTCTGCTGCCAGCCGGAGAGGATGCGCGAGGCCGTGTAAAGCGTGGTGCCGGCCATCTCCGCGACGTCCTGCCGGGAAACCGGAAAATCCACGTCGATCCCCTCCGGATGGTTGCGGCCTGCCTGGGAGATCAGGCGCACAATGTTGTGCGCGATCCGCCGTTCGACACGCTCGGTCTGCAATTCGCAGAGCCGCATCTGGGTCTCCGCCAGCCGTCTTGCCAGATAGCGCACGGCGTTCAGAGCAATGACAGGGTGATCCGCGACCAGCTTTGCCATGTCCTGGCGTCGCCAGCGAAGCGACCAGGAATCCACGACCGCTGTGGCTGTGGCAGGATAGCTGTCGTCCGAGCAGACGGCGACGCAGCCAAAGACCTCGTTCGGCCCCACGTAGTTCAGCAATACCTCCTGACCGGCCGCGGTCCCTTGGGTCACCTTGATACGCCCGACGGCGAGCACGTACAACGCGTCCGCCGATCCGCCCTGTTCGAACACCTGACGCCCGGCGTCCACCCGCGTCCAATCGGCGGACCGCAGTGCCTCCGCCCGCACGACATGGTCTACGCCTGAAAACAGGCAGACGGCATCCAGCTGCGTCGGATTAATGCTGCTTGTCGGAAACATCATGCACACCTCGTCTCAGGACAGGGCGACCTAGCGGCCCTGTACAATGGCACCGGCTTCGGCCTTGGGACCTGGATCACCCGGCTCGCCGCCTGGCTCCGCAGAAAAGTATTTCTCGAACTTGCCCGACTCATCCCGATAGGCATCCGCGTCCGCCGGCGGCTGGCCTTTCAGCGTGATGTTCGGCCAGACTTCGGCAAAGCGTTTGTTCAGATCCAGCCAGGGCTCCGCCTGCAGGTCCGCATCGGGCAAGATTGCCTTGGCGGGACATTCGGGTTCGCACACGCCGCAGTCGATGCATTCATCTGGATGAATCACCAGCATGTTTGCGCCTTCGTAGAAGCAGTCCACCGGGCAGACCTCGACGCAATCCATGTACTTGCACTTGATGCACAGGTCCGTGACCACGTAGGTCATGACGCCTCCGATCTGGGCGGCCGGAAGGCGCCCGCCTGCCCTGCATGGGTCCGGAAGAACATGCCGAGTTGAAGGCTTTCGGCAATCCGCTCGGCACGGTCGATGAACATCTGCGCGATATGTCTCGGACATTCAGCGCGCGCCGTCTCGCGGAACAGGGTCAGCCATTGCTCAAAATGGTCGGGACGAACATCTTTCAGCCGCAGATGCGCGACCATGGGCTTTCCCTTGTAGCGCCCGGTCATCAGCATCACCGATGACCAGAAGTCGCACATCTTGGCGAGATGGTGATCCCAACCGTCTTGTATTTCCGCGTCGAAGATCGGACCGAGCGTGGGATCGGCGCGCACCCTAGCGTAGAAGGCTAAGACCACCCGGCGCACCATGGCCTCGTCCACGTCCTCGTGGACGGGGTGCCTGAGCGGCCGGCCTGGTGCGCTGGGATCTGCTGGCTGTGACATCGCTGCCTCGAAACTCTGCAAAACTCCATACCAACAATCTAGGCGTCCGCCTCCTTAAAGCAATATGTAAAATACTTCTTTTGTGCGACAGGCTGTCGCGGGGCACTGCAGAGTTCAGGAAATCGCGGAATTCATCCCCAGGAGACGGCGCAGATTGCGCTGGGGCCTCAGAAGGTCGGCAAGGGTGTAGCCGTCCAGAACCTCGAAGAAAGCTTCCAGGGCATCGCGCAAGGCCGACGTCAGCACGCAGCCGCCCGTCAGCCGGCAGCCATTCGGCCCGGCCTCGAAGCACTCCACGAGCCTGAAGTCCGCCTCGGGCCGCCGCACCAGGGCGCCGACGTTGATTTCCGAGGGGTCCCGCAGCAGGTACATCCCGCCGCTCTTGCCGCGGATGGTCGAGATCAGGCCCTGATGGCTGAGATCCTGAACGATCTTCATCAGGTGATTCCTGGAAATGCCGTAGCATTCCGAGATTTCCCGAATCGTCGCCCGTTCATTGCCGTTCAGGCCCAGGTAGATCAGGGTCCGGAGGGTGAAGTCGGTATAGCTGGTCAAACGCATGGGCAGGTGTCACCTGGAGAGCCGTAAATGCTGGTTTCCAGCATATTATATGCTTCTTTTGGTCGGCACCCAAGACCCGCCGCTCGGCGGGCTGCCGTCAGCCGCTGGCGAGTCCCGAAAATACGCCCCAGGGTGTGTGACTGCTGGCGACGGATACGATGAACCCGATAGTCAGCAGGGCCGTGCCGAAAGCGGCCCAACGGAACCGCCGGGCGGTCCCTTCACGGAAGGCCATGACGCCCAGGAAAATGTATAGGATCAGCAGCCCCACCTTCACAGTCAGCCAGGCGTCGACGAAAGGGTATTGCTCAATGACCGTCGTCAGCATCAGCGCCGCGGTCAGCAGTACCGTGTCGATGGTGTAGCTGAGATAACGCAGCGGTGCGGCACGCGGCCAGGCCGCGCCGAGGTTGAGCGCCAAGCCCCGGATGAGGAACAGCGTCCCGCTGGTAGCCACCGCCACGACATGAATCAGGTGGATCTGCTGATAGAATGCGTTCACCGGATGCGTTCCAGGCTGACAGGGTCAGGTAGACCGCCGAGGCGACACCACCTGACCCTGCCCTGCCCTAGCGGCCCGCCGCGGGGGAGTCCCCGAGACGCCGGGCCAGGGTGGGGTCCGGATGCTTGCCTTCGCTACGCGGGGCGAGCCACAGGCTGGCCACGAAGGCCGCTAGGGAAAGGGCGCCGATGCTGAAGATGACATCGCCGACCATGCGCAGCCACACCAGCAGATCGACGAAGGGCTGCTGCATGAATTCGGCCGACCGCACATAGGCGTAACCATGCTCGATGGATGCGAACAGCTGGATCGTGCCCAGGGGCAGCAGCGTCAGCAGCGCCATCAGGCTAAGGCCGATGTTGAGCCCCCAGAAGCCGATCCGCAGCAGGCTCTCGTTCCACACCGCCTGCGGCTTCAGCCCACGCAGGCAGAACAACAGCAGGCCGATGCCCAGCATGCCGTACACCCCGAAGAGAGCCGTATGGCCGTGCAGCGGCGTGAGGTTGAGGCCCTGCATGTAGTAGAGCGAAAGCGGCGGGTTGATCAGGAAACCGAACAGGCCCGCCCCCACCAGGTTCCAGAAGGCTACCGCGATGAAAAAGCGGATCGGCCAGCGGTAGCGCTGCACCCAGGGCGTCGCGCCGCTCAGCTTATAGATGTGATGCGCCTCAAATCCGATATAGGCGAGAGGCACCACCTCCAGCGCCGAGAAGCTCGCTCCCAGGGCCAGCACCACCGTCGGCGTTCCGGCGAAGTAGATGTGGTGCATGGTGCCCAGAACTCCGCCGGCCATGAAGATGATGGTGGCGAACAGCACCGCAACCGTTGCCGTGCGGATCGCCAGCAGCCCCAGGCGCGTGAACAGAAAGGCGATGACCGCGGAGGCAAAGACCTCGAAAAAACCTTCGACCCACAGGTGGACCAGCCACCAGCGCCAGTACTCGACGATCGACAGGTGCGTCTTCTCCCCCCACATCAGCGAGGCGCCGAAAAACACGCCGATCGCGATGGTCGAAAGAAAGACCAGGCCGACGATCGCCCGGGACTCCGCCCCCTTCTGCAGCGCCGGCCAAAGTCCGCGCCCGACGAGGATCAGCCACAGCATCAGCCCGATGAACAGGAACCACTGCCAGAAGCGGCCGATGTCGGCGTATTCCCAGCCCTGGTGGCCGAACCAGAAGTTCAGGTCCAGCCCGAGGGTTTGCATCACCGCCAGCCATTGGCCGGAAAACGCCCCGACCACGATGACCAGTAGGCAGGTCCACAGGAAATTGACGCCCAGCCGCTGGAGCCGCGGCTCATGACCCGATACCGCCGGCGCGACGTAGAGACCGGTGCCGAGCCAGGCGACGGCGATCCACAGCACCGCGAGTTGGGTGTGCCAGGTCCGGCTGAGCGAATAGGGCAGCACCTCGGAAAGCGCGAAGCCGTAGGCGTCCTGGCCTTCGACCTGGTAGTGCGCAGTGATCGCGCCCAGCAGGATCTGCACCAGGAACAGGGCGATGACGAGCCAGAAATACTTGGCTGTCGCCGTCATGGAGGGCGTCACCCAGACCTTGTTCCAGGGGTCCTCCGCCGGCGGCATGTGTCCATCGCGATGGTCCGCATTCGCGGCGTAGTGCCAGCCCAGCAGCGCGATGCCGGCCAGCAGGAACAGCACGCTGAAAACCGACCAGAGGTAGGTGCTCGTCGGCGGATGGTTGCCCACCAGCGGCTCGTTCGGCCAGTTGTTGGTGTAGGTGATGTCGCTCTGCGGGCGCTCGGTAACCGCCGCCCAGGCAGTCCACCAGAAAAACGCGCCGAGAAGCCGGCGATGCTCCGGATCCGGGATCGTATCGTTCTTCATGGCGTAGGCTTCGCGCAGGCCCGCTGTCGCGGGATCGTCGCCGAACAGGCTTTCATAGTGAGCCGAGACTGTCCGGTCCGCGGCGGCGCGTTCCCTGCTGATGATGACAACGCCGGCCTGCGGATCGTAGGTATTGACCCTGAGCTGGCTCTTCAGCCGCCGTTCCAGTCCCGCCTGCTCCTCCGGATTGAGGCTGGCGTAGTCCGCTGCGCCACTCTCTTGGGCCCAGATGTCCATCAGGGCGATGGCTTCCCGGTGCAGCCAGTCGGCGCTCCAGTCCGGCGCGACGTAGCCGCCGTGCCCCCAGATCGAACCAAGCTGCATGCCGCCGATCGACTGCCAGACCTGACGCCCGGTCTCGATGTCGGCGCGTGTGTAGAGAACATCACCGCCAACCATCTCGACTCTTTCCGGCATCGGCGGTGCCTGCTGATAAATCTGCCCGCCTGACCATAGCAGGACGGAAAAGCTGGAGATCAGGAGGACCGCCAGAACAATCCAGAGCTTCTTGGTAGAGTTCATTTTATGCCTGCCTCGGCCCGCCGGTTTCCGGCCACGCCGTTTTCCCTTTGGTTTGATGGATCACCCGCACGAGATACCGCAACCCGCCGGTCCGGTCTTTGCGCTTCAGCAAAGACGGTTCACATCCGCGGATCGGGGCCGCCGGCCGGCAGTCCCCCCTCATTCGCCGAATGGCGTCAGCAGCCCCTGCTCGTCGCTGTTCAGCACGAAAACGGCCAGCAGTTTCGCGTCTTCAGTCTCGCTGGCATTCGCGCTGACGCCGTGCCGGCTGCCCGGCAGCTCAATGAAGGCCTCGCCGGCGTGAAAGGTGGTGGTCGGCCCCTCGTCGATCTGGCTTTTCACCGCACCTTCCAGAACCCTGGCATAGATGAATGCCGAGGCCGGGTGCGTATGGCCGGGCGAATAACCGCCCGGCCCGTACTCGACCAGCACGACTTTCATTTTCTTGCCCGGCGCATTCGACAGGTCCTGCTCGAACACCACCGTCACTTTGGAGTTCTTGCCCGGAACATCATGCCCAAAAGCAGAACTTTGTAGAGTGCAACTCAGGAAAAGAGCTGCCGTTAGAATTGCTGCGGAGATCCGTCCCATCTTCCAATCCTCCTGTTGCGGCACGGCTGCCACCGCTGAGAGGACATCACCGCTTGCCGGCAAGTCCCTGCGGTAGTCCCTGCCGCAATACATCGGCCGGGAGCGCTGTTAGGAGATGCAAGATCACAGAAGGCCGGTCGAAAGTCTTTGTACGCCGGCCCTTTTTCGCTTGCCGGAAGCTTCAAGTTTCGTCCAAAGGGCTTGTATGAACCTCGGCTGCCCATGGAGGAAAAGCGGCCTATTCGGGTATCCCTGCCAGACGGAGTCCCTTCGAAAACGGCGCCATGTGCTGCGGGTCCCGGATCGGAGTCCAGTTCTGCAATTCGCTGACCCGCAGGGTCGGCACCACCCGCCGCAACGCGTCGGCAGCTTTCGCCGCCTCTTCCCCTCGGCCGGCGAGGGCGTAACTGGCGGCCAGAACGCTTAGTCCCAGGGCGAAATCCGGCAAGGCCCTCACCGCCTTTTCTGCCCACTCGGCCGCAGCATCGACACGTCCCGCCAACATGTGGGCCAAGGCAACCCCGCCTTGGATCCGGCAGATCTCCGGATCGAAGGGGCTGAGCCGCATAGCCCGGGCGAACTGCTCGATAGCCTCCTCGGGCTTGCCATGCCACAGCTGAGAGAAACCGCCGGCATACCAAGCCGTCGCAAGATTTGGATTGAGTCTCTGCGACCTCTGTATCAGCTCAGACCCGCCGGTTACATCGCCCGCCAGGTGTGGGAGCGCATGACCGCTTCGAGCTAAGGCGACCGCGTCTTCCGGGCCCGAGGCGGCGGCATGCCGCGCCAAGCGGGCTCCCTCGGGGAACTCCCGATGGCGATCGACAGTCCAGCCATTGACCTTGCGCCATGCATAGCACCAGGCGGCCATGGCGCATGCCGGTGCGTAGTCCGGATCCTGTTCCAAAGCCCTATAGAAATGCGATAGCGCTTCTTCCGTGGCCTGCCGCCCTCCCTGGTGAAAACGGGCCATGCCGCGCAGGTAGTGGTCATAAGCCCCGAGATTTTCGGGTGTTTTTATCGCGACACGCCGAATTTCCGCACGCTCCACTTGCGGCGCGATCGCTGCGGCAACGGCCGAGGCAATCTGGTCCTGCAACTCGAATATGTCTTCCAGGACAGACTCAAATCGATCAGCCCATATGTGGCCGCGGGTCGTTGCATCGATAAGCATTCCCGTGATGCGCACGCGGTTGCCAACCTTGCGCAAACTGCCTTCCAGGACATAGCGAACGCCCAGTTCCTGCCCCACCTGCTTGACGTCGACCGGGTGGGATCGATAGGTGAAGCTGGAGTCTCTGGCGATCACGAACAGCCATTGATTGCGCGCAAGGCTAGAAATAACATCCTCAACCACGCCGTCGATGAAGTAGTCCTGTTCCGCATCCCCGCTGAGGTTCAAGAACGGCAGCACGGCAAGCGACGGCTTGTCGGGAAGGTCGGGCCAGTCGGTGGTGGCCGCTTCGGCAAGGCCGGTAACGGGGCCGGCTTTAAGGTCTGCGCCAACGACTTGTGATTCCCGCACCTCCGCCACAAATCGGAACCCTCTTCGGGCAACTGTCCGGATGATCCGTTGCTGCTCGCCATCGTCGGCAACGGACTTCCGCGCTGCATAGATGTGGCTCGTCAGCGTGGACTCTGAGACGACGCGCCCCCTCCAGACGGCGGCCAGCAGGTCCTGTTTGCTGACGACCCGGTCTCGGTTGACGAGCAGAAACTGCAGAAGATCGAAGATCTGCGGCCCCACCGGGATCCCTTTGCCGCGGCGAGACAGCTCCCGCCGCTCCGGGTCTAGGACGAACTCTTCGAAGGTATAGCCCACCCCATTTTCCTCTCAGCCCAGGCAAGGTCCTGCGCGCTCCCCTTGGGTGGGATCACCGCGCCCCCCGGGCAGCCAACGATAAAACGCAATATGGGCCTCCATCCGGCCTTTCCAAGCTGACGCGACCGCCTTCTGCCGCCCATTTGGACAGTTAATCAGGCAAATCCACAACGGAATTCAAGATGGCTGCAAGGATTCCCATGCTCTGAGATGGCACTCTTCGGTCATTCGTCCTGCTACGAAATGGAAGAGAGCCATGAAAATAGTCGTCATCGGAGGCAGCGGCCTCATCGGAACGAAGCTGGTCAAGCGGCTCCGCGCTGCGGGCCAGGATGTGGCGGCCGCATCGCCCAACAGCGGCGTCAACACCGTGACCGGCGAAGGCCTGGCGGACGCGCTGACGGATGCCCAGGTCGTCGTCGACGTGGCCAACGCACCGTCTTTCGAGGACGAAGCGGTGATGCGGTTTTTCCGGACCGCGGGACGCAACCTGATGGCTGCCGAGGCGGCCGCCGGTGTGAGGCATCACCTTGCCCTTTCCGTCGTCGGAACCGATCGCCTGCTGGAGAGCGGCTACTTCCGGGCAAAGATGGTCCAGGAGGATCTGATCAAGGGATCAGGCACTCCCTATACCATCCTGCGTTCTACGCAGTTTTTTGAGTTCGTCGGCAGCATTGTCGAGTCGGGCGCCGAAGGCGATGTGGTCCGTCTGTCGCCGGCCCTGATACAGCCCGTGGCATCCGACGATGTTGCCGCCGTTCTGGCGGACCTCACCCTCGGTAAACCCCTCTTCGCGACTGTCGAGGTGGCCGGCCCGGAGGCCTGCCCAGTGGACAACTTCGCGCGCAAGTTTCTGGACGCCAGCGGCGACCATCGCCAGGTGATCGCCGACGTGCACGCCCGCTATTTCGGAGCCGCACTAAACGACCGCACGCTCACCCCCGGCGATAAGCCGCGCCAGGGCGCGATCCGCTTTGCCGACTGGCTCGGCCGCGCCGCGTCCTGAGCACGTTCCTTGCCTGAAAGCCGGGAGAAAAATCATGCCCCCCTTCGCCGAAAGCCGCACCATGCTCGCCGGAGTGCTTCTCATGACCGCGTTCAACGGGCTGTTCCTGTCGTTAAACGGTCTTTTCATGCTGGCCGCACCGCTGACTTGGTACGAACTCGTACCGGGAGTCACCGACACAGGTTTTTTCAATCAGCACTTCGTGCGCGATATCGGCATCGTCCAGCTATTCCTGGGGATCGCCTTTATCGCTGGCCTGATGAAGCCGGAACGCCGTATCGGCCTCTGGGCCGCCGCGACGCTGTGGCTCTCGGCGCACGCCCTATTCCACTTCTGGGAGGTCGCTGTGGGCATCTGCGCCGCTTCGGCCATCCCACGCGACTTTCCCGCCGTCACGTTGCCAGCGCTCATCGGCATCGCGCTCACGCTCTGGGCGGTGCGCCGCTCGCGCGCGCAAAGAACGTCATTTGCCTGATTCCACCCACCAATCGTCCCTGCAAATCATAGGAGATAACCATGGCAACGCCCCAGAACGCCCTTGCCCGGAAGAGTGACGATGCCCCCTTTTAAGACAATACCGATCTGCACGGGGTCGAGGAACTGGTTCCGTCGCGCTATGCGTTGCGGATCGGTGATATCGACGTGCTGGTTGTCAGCGATGGGGTGCTGCCGCTGCCAACATCGACTCTGGCCACCAATGCGGATCCAATCGATCGGGCGGCATGGTTCCAGACGATGTTCCTGCCGGCAGATGCCTTCGACTGGCCGCTGAACGTGCTGGTGCTGCGCAGCGGCGAGCGGACCATCCTGGTCGACGCCGGGCTGGGCGGCGAGTTTCCCGGCTTTCCGCGGGCCGGGCAGTTTCCCCAGCGGCTGGCCGCCGCCGGGATCGATCTTGCCTCGGTGACCGACGTGGTGCTGACCCACATGCACATGGACCATGTCGGCGGCCTGCTGGTCGAAGGCATAAGGGACCGCCTGCGGGAGGACCTGCGGATCCATGTCGCCGCCGCCGAGGTCGACTTCTGGGCGGCACCCGATTTTTCGCACACCACCATGCCGTCGCCGGTGCCCCCGGTGCTGCGCTCGGTCGCCCTGCGGTTCCTGGAGGTTTACGGCAGCCAGCTGCGGACTTTCGCGGAAGAGGTCGAGGTGATTCCTGGCGTGACCGTGCTTCGCACCGGCGGCCACACGCCGGGACACAGCATCGTCCGCGTGACCTCCGGCGACGAGCGACTGACCTTCGCCGGCGATGCCATCTTCCCAGTCGGTTTCGACCATCCGGACTGGCACAACGGCTTCGAGCACGACCCGGAAGAATCGGTGCGCGTCCGGGTCCGCCTGCTGCAGGAGGCCGCAACGACCGGCGAACTCCTGGTAGCCACGCACCTGCCTTTCCCGTCGGTCGGCCGGGTGGCCGCCAACGGTGACGCCTTCCGCTGGGTAGCCGCGTTCTGGGATTACTGAGCCTGCAATCCCCACGCCTTCCCTCGAACCACAGGAGAACACTATGACCAAACGCTTAAACTACATGACCCGCCAGACCCCAGGGCTCGAGGCCATGATCGGACTGGAGAGCTGGCTTAACAGCACCCTCGACCGCAAACTGCTGGAACTCGTGCGCACGCGCGCATCCCAGATCAACGGCTGCGCCTTCTGCCTGCACATGCATCGGGAAGAGGCCTTGAAGGAGGGCGAGACTGACAGCCGCCTGCTCCTCCTGAACGCCTGGCGAGAGTCCAATCTCTATACCCAGCGGGAGCGCGCGGCACTGGCCTGGACCGAGGCGCTCACCCTCATCACCAATGGCCATGCGCCGGACGCGGTCTACGAAGAGGTGAGCAAGGAGTTCTCCGAGGAGGAACTCGTCGCTCTCTCCTTCGCCATCGGCGCCATCAATACCTGGAACCGCATGGCAATCGGGTTCCGCAGCCAGCACCCGAAGGACCGCAGCCGGGCGGCGTGAGCGCCCGCGCAAGACTCCTAACCGACATCAGGGGTATCCGAATCGATGAACACATTGAGAGACAAGGTCGTCATCGTAACCGGCGGCAGCTCCGGCATCGGCCGCACGGCGGCTCTACGCTTCGCCGAGGCCGGGGCCCGGGTTCTGATCACGGGCCGCCGGGCCGACGCACTGGAGCAGGCGTCCCGCGATCATCCCGGCATTTCCGGGGTGGTCGCGGACGCTGCATCGCCTGAGGATGCGGTGAGCACCGTTGCCACGACCATAAGTCTGCATGGCCGTCTCGACGTGCTGGTGAACAACGCCGGAGCGGGAGCAATCATGCCCCTTGCCGACGCCTCTGCCGAAAAAATACAGAGCATCTTCACCGTCAACGTGGTGGGACCGAGCCTGCTTGCCGCCGCCGCTATGCCGCATCTGGCGGCGTCGGGCGGGTCGATCGTCAACGTCTCCAGCACCTACGGCCATAAGGCGGGCGCCATGTTGTCGCACTACGCAGCCAGCAAGGCAGCGCTGGAACACCTGACCCGCTGCTGGGCACTGGAACTGGCACCGCAGCACATCCGGGTGAATGCTGTCGCAGCGGGCCCGACCGAGTCGAGTGCGCTGACCGGCATGATGGGCCTTTCTAGGGAACAGGCGGCCGCCGTTGAGGCCCAGGAGCGCGAACGGATCCCGCTGAAGCGCCGCGGCAAGCCCGACGATATCGTCCGCTGGATCCTCGCCCTGGCCGATCCGGCCTCCGGCTGGATCACCGGCCAGATCGTAACCGCCGACGGCGGCCTTGGCCTGACATAAGGAGGCCTCGAAACGGCACGTCGTCTTTTCCCTAGACATCCTTTGACCAGGAAGCGAGTTACCCACCCGGCCATGAACCAAGCGTCCGCATCGGGTCACGGCCAGAAGTCCGGTGCTTCCCAGTTCACGACCGGCTCCGGTGGGCGAGCAGAACCTCCCAGACGGGTGCCGCCCCACTCTCCGGCTGGCTACGCGCTCCGCCAGGCAATGCTCCAAGACTTGCCAAATTTGAGAAAAATGTGGCACATTGCTGTCCACGTTCTTTGCAAGCATCTGATTTAGCTGGATAAATCTGGCGACTTGGAATCCAGGTCCCCCAGCCACTCCCCCAGAGAAATCCAGCAAAATCACCTGCTTTTGGAGGACGGGGCGTCACAGATCCTCGGAAGCACCAATTCGGCGGGATGTCGCCGCCCACCCTTCTTGAGCCATCCGGCGCTCTTGAATTTGGTGCAGCCGCCGGTCGCAGCAGGGGATCCCGGATCAAGCGACGGCATAGCGCTCGACACATCGTCGACTGGCTATCAGATGGAACCTTCGGTGGCCATTGCTTGCTTCATGGGCGCTTGCAGCGAAAGTCGCTCACGTCCTGGAGGCTGCTTTAGAGCCCCAACCGCTTTCTTTGTGTCGGTCTTTCAGGTCCGCTTTTAGGGCCGCAGGCGACAATCTTAGTCACCCTGCCCCGCGATGTTGCCTTACGGGGACAGAGCAGCCCCCCCTCTGCCCGCCTCGCAACTTCCGGGTCGCGCCAGGAGACGCTCCCCTTGGCCAGGCTTGGCTATCCGGCTAGCCGGATAGCGTCACGGCCAGAGGCCGCACCGGGGAAGCCGTCGCGCCGACCAGTTTCAGCGGCGCCATCACGAAGAGAAACTCCCCCGGACCCGCCTCGGCCAGGGTCTCCAAGTCCAGGGTCTCAATGATGGGCACGCCATGGTCGACCAGGAGGATCTTGTGCCCCGGCAACTCGGAGAGCCCCTTGCCGGCAGCGATGTGCTCGAAGGCGATGGTGTCGGAGCCGACCACGCGCACGCCGCGCTCGCAGAGCCAGGCGATAGCGTCGGCGCCGGGGCCCGGCAGGCCGGCGTCCAAACCGAGGAAGGCGTCGCGGTCGTCCCACAGACGGCCCCATCCGGTCCGCACCAGCACCGTGTCGCCCGCGCCGATCGTCACGCCGGCCCCGGCCGCCGCGCGCTCCAGGTCCCCTATGGTGATCTCGTAGCCGGGCGCGCAGCAGGCCTCGCCGAGGTGGGTCGGCAGGTCGATCAGGATGCCGCGGCCGAACACCGGGGGAAGCTTTTCGACGCCGTGATCCTTGAAACGACCGCCGGCCTGCGCCTCGAAGGCGTCGACGCCGCCGTGCAGCTTGCCGCCGCAGGAGAAGTGGCTGAGCGCGTCGACGTGCGTACCGACATGGCCGCCGGTGATGATGATCTCGTTGGCCGCCGAGGTGTCCCCCGGCCGATAGCGGCCGCCGCGGCGCCGTTCCAGGATCATCTGGAAGGGCGGATGGTTGGGCGACTGGGGCATGCCGCGCTCCAGCGGCCGGCCCAGATCAAAGACCCGCGCGCCCTTCAGAAGCTCGTTCAGCATGTTCACCATCCGATCAGGTTCGGCGGCCAGCGCAGGTGCATGAAGTGGGTCAGCGTGAACATCCCCGCCAGCATGCCGGCGACACAGAGCCCGACGCCGGGCAGCCTCATGCGCGCCTCGACCAGCAGGAAGCCGGCGAGGAACAGCGCGCTGGCCAGCGGCAGGCCGACGATCCCGATCGCCGCGGCATAACCGGCCATCCAGCCGAGATAGTAGGCCGTCGTCCTGAAACGCTGGCGATCCTCTGCCGGAGAGAACAGGTCGTCGGCGGCAAGATCCTCGATGGATACCTTGGTCCGAAGCGCCGCCCGGCCCTCCGTCGAGCGCATCCGCCACAGATCCAGTGTGATCAGCAGCGACGTCAGCACGATCCCGGCGACAGAGACGTAGAGCGGCATGTAGCGGGCGCGGCGGGAGAAGTCCCAGGCATCGAAAGCGGCGTAGGCGAAGATGCAGAGGATGAAAACGCCGAACCCGAGACGCAGCCGTTCACGCAGGCTCATGACCGGCCCTCCGAAGCGGCGCGCGCCTGAGCAAGGCGACGGCGCAGATCGGGCAGCAGACCGGCGACGAGGGCGATGACGATCATCGCCAGGATAATCAGCACACCCGGAAAAGTCAGCCATTCCAAGCCGTAGCGGCTCATCGAGAGATGGAGATAGCGCTCGGTCACCAGCGACAGCACGAAACCGATCAGCAGCGGCGCGCGCGGCCAGGCGGCCTGCTTCATGATCCAGCCGACGCTGCCGATGACCAGCAGCATGATGATGTCGCCCCAGTTCCGCGTGCTCTGGTAGGCCGCGACGGTGATGATGATGAAGAGGAAGGGAACCAGGCGGTTCGCGGAGATGACGCTGGCGCGGGCGACCCAGCCGGCGCAGACGATGCAGGCGACAGCGCCGAATACGTTTGCCAGCGCCAGGCTCCAGACGATCGACAGAGTGACGTCGAGGTTCTCCTTGATCATCGAGGGCCCCGGCTCGATGCCCAGCAACACCAGGCCGCCCAGCAACATCGCCGTCGTCCCGCTGCCGGGAATGCCGAAGATGAGAGTCGGCACCAGCGCGCCCCCTTCCTTGGCGTTGTTGGCGCTCTCCGGCCCGATGACGCCGCGGATGTCGCCGCGACCGAAGTTGTCGCGGTCGCGGGCGGTCTGCTTGGTCACGCCGTAGGCGATCCAGTCGACGACACTGCCGCCGATACCGGGGATGATGCCCAGGGCCGAGCCGAGGGCGGCGCTGCGCAGAATCAGCAGCTTGTGGCGCAAGGCCTCGCGGATACCTTCGAGCCGGCTGCCCGTGAGCTTCGCGCCCTGGGCGATCTGGCCGCGCTGGGCCAGGAGATCGAGCATCTCGGGCACCGCGAAATGCCCGAGTGCGAGCACCGGCAGCGGGATGCCGTCGAAAAGATAGAGCCAGTCGAAGGTATAGCGGTAGACCGGCACGCCCGGGGCCCCGCCGATGGTACCGATGAGAAGCCCAGCGAGGCCGGAGACGACGCCGGCCAGCGGCGAGCCGACGGAGAGCACCCCGACCATGCTGAGGCCGAAGCTGGCCAGCATGAAGAGTTCAGGCGACCCCAGCGCCAACACCAGCGGCCGGGCGACGGAGAGGGTGCCGAACAGCACCACGGCACCGAAGATGCCGCCGATCATCGACACGAAGAAGGCGGCACTGAGGGCCGTCGCCGCCTTGCCCTGACGGGCCAGGGGATAGCCGTCGACGATGGTGGCCTGGGAGCCGGCGGACCCCGGCACGCCGATGAGGACCGCGGGAAAGGTGTCGCCGGTATGAATGACGGCCGCCATGCCGATCAGCAGGGCGACGCCGCTGTAGGGGTCCATACCGAAGATGAAGGGCAGCAGGATCGACATGCCGACCGTGCCGCCGAGGCCCGGCAGCAGACCGCCCACCAGGCCAACGGCGCAACCCAGGACCATCCAGCCCAGACGGTCGAGTTGGAGGATCAGGCCCAGGGCCTGCGCAGCCGCTTCGAACACGGTACTTCCTTACCTATTGCATCGGAAACGTGCCGCACGGGGCGCGGCGGCTGCCTGCCGCCGCCCCCCGTGCAGGCGTTCATGTCATTAGCACAGTTCTAGGTAGTACTTCACGTTCAGGTAACGCCGCAGCCACTTCAGCACGTCGTCGGAGACAGCCAGCATGGCCTTGGCATTGCGCTGCAGGGGCTCGCCCACGATCGGCTTGTAGCCGGCCAGGATCTTGGCACCCTTCTCGTAGAACTCGTCACGGGCGATGACGCACTCGGTTGCCGCGTTCATCGCCGCCAGCGCCTCGGGCGGCGTATTCTTGTGCATCCACACCTGGCGCTGCGCCGAAACGCCGGAGCTGACCAGCGCCAGATAAGCCTCCCACGCCGGGCCGCTGGGATCCTTGCCGTAGGCGTCTCGATAGGCTTCGAGGAACGACGGGAAGTCCGGGAAGGCCGGATCGCGCACCAGTTCGCCGTCCTGCACCATGCCGGCGGTGTAGAGCGGCAACGCCGTGCCGGCCTCGACCTGCGGGCGCACCAGCTTGATGAAAGCCGGCGTGGTCTGGTAGTCGATGTTGCTCTCGCCCTGCTGGTAGGCGATCTGCACCGGCCCCTTACCCTCGTAGCCCAGTACCGCCTTGGTATCGAGGCCGAGAATCTCGAAGGTCAGCAGGCCCAGCAGGTCGAGACCGGTGGCGCTGATCCCGACGCACACCAGTTCCGACTTCGTGCTTACCAGGTCCTTCATGTTCTTGACGCCGGTGTCCGGATTCACGTAGACGACGCCGCCACCGGGCAGTCCGAGGATCGCCGTCCAGTTGCGTGGCGAATAGCGCACGCCCGGCTGACACAGCATCCAGGCATAGGAGGTGGTGCCCGCCGTGACCAGGACGGAAAGACCGTTCGGTTCGCGCAGCAGCTCGAACTCGTTCGCCCCCATGACCGTGCCGCCGCCGGGGATGTTGACCACTTGGATCGACGCCGCTTCCGGCATGCAGGCGCGGTACTGAGTCTGCAGCAGACGGGCGAAGGTGTCGTTGCCGCCGCCCGGCGAATAGGGAACGATCAGCTCGATATCCTTGCCGTCGTAGTAGCCCGCCGCGCGGACTTCGCTGCCGCCCGGCAGCACCAACGCCGCGCCAAGGACGACGGCACCGAAGGCGGCACCGGCGCCGCGCAGCTTATGTCTTCTGGTCCTCATAGGTGTTCTCCCTCTTTACTTTGGTATTATTCTGTATTGTCCGGCGGCGCTGACCGCCGGCGTTTCACTACGATGCTTGGGCGCGCGTCGCACCCTGTCCGCGCAGGGCCGCCACCAGAGGGCCCACGCTCGCCGCATCCTCCAGGGCCTCGACCGCCGCCACGACCCGGCCGGCATCGCAGCGGCCGGCGGCAAAGGTGGCCAGCTTGTCGCAGGCGATCCGACGCCAGGTCGTTCCCTCGGCCGGGTAGACGCAGTCGAGGCTGGTGGAGCTGCCGTCGGCAAAGGTCAGGTCGATCGACTGGTGCCCGACCGCGAAGCCCTCGCCGCTGCCCAGCGGCTCGACTTCCATCATCCCGGTCAGGCGCAGGATGTCGGCATCCCGCCAGCGTCCGCGGTGCAGGGCCTCTGCGGTCAACCCGCCGTCGATCAGGCCGCTCGCGACGCAGAACGGCAGGCTGTGATCAGCGGCCTCGCGGCTGGCCGGCTTGAACTTTGCGGGATCGGCGGTGCGCGCGACCGTCTGCCGGGCGGCGCGCACGACGATGCGGGTGATCGCACCAAGGCGCGGAGCCTCTGCGCGGTGGAACGCGGCGGCGGCGGCGACCAGGGGCTGCAGGGCGTACTGGGCCGGATAGGCCTTCAGCGTGATTGCCCGGACGCGCGACGCCTCCTGCGGCGGCACCAGCGCAGCCGGATCGAGATCCGTGCCGGTGATGCGGGACAGCAGATCCGCCACCTCCTCGCAGGCGCCTGGCTGCGCCGCCAGCCCCACCGTGCCTAGCTCGGCCAGTTCGATGGCATGCTTGGCAATCAGAGGAAAGGCCATCGCCTTTACGTTCGCTACATGGCCGCGGCTGAAGCCTTCCGGCACAATGAAGCCACTGGCGGAAAGATTGAGGGCGT
The DNA here is from genome assembly GCA_050043265.1 of Kiloniellaceae bacterium. GTDB lineage: Bacteria > Pseudomonadota > Alphaproteobacteria > Kiloniellales > Kiloniellaceae > Pelagibius. The sequence goes on along the minus strand of JBHJIR010000075.1, from coordinate 12,554 downwards.
TGGCCGCCGCGGCCTCATCCTGGCCCGACAGCCGCGCGGCGATCAGCGGGACCACCCAGGCGGCATGGCCGACGTGATGCAACCCGTTGCGGTGCAGCGCGACGGTACCCGCGAGATGGGCGTGCAGGGTGAAGGCGGCCAGCAGGCTGTCGAGAAAGTCCCGCCCCCTTGCGCCAAACGCTTCCGCGCAGGCGAGCGCCGCCGGCACCGACTCGCTGGGGTGCGACACGTCGGCATCGACATACACATCCATGAAATCCAGCGACCGCAGCATGGTGCCGTTGACCAGCGCCGCGTCGGCGGGAGTGGCGGCCGGCCCGCCCGGCAGGATCGTCGCCCGCCCGGGGCCCGGCGCCGCCGCGCCCGCGGCCTGTCCCGCAATGCGCACGATTTCCGAATCGCTGCCGCCGAGAATACAGGCGAGCGCGTCAACGATGAGAGTGTGCAGGTGCTCGGTGACGTCAGCGGAACTCTGCGCCGTATTCACGGCGTAGAACGCACGGCTGATGTCGGCAGCAAGAACCATTGTGACGCACCTCCCCCAAAAAACTTCCCCGGCGCCAGGCGCTCCGGGATTTTCGCTTAGCGAAGTTTTCTTTGCATTGTGAAAAGTTTGCCAGAGGGCCGCTGTGGCGTCAAGCGGGAGGGCGGCGCTGCCCTTTGCTTTTGCAGCAGCCCAACAGCGGAAAAGCCCGGCAGCTTGACCCGCGAAATCCACGAACCTACACTATGCGAACAATAATTCGCTAAGCGAAATAGCAATTTAGGGAGGATCAGGCGTGAGACAGCAGTACGACATCATCGTGGTCGGTGCCGGCAACGCCGCCCTCTGTGCCGCCATCGCGGCGGCCGAAGGCGGTGCCAGGGTCCTGGTGCTCGAGCGGGCTCCCGAGGCCGAGAGCGGCGGCAACTCGCGCTTCACCGCGGGCGGCATGCGCTGCGTCTACTCGGGTGTCGCGGACCTGCGCCGTATGATGCCGGACCTGACCGACGAAGAGGTTGCACGCACCGACTTCGGCAGCTACCCGGTCGAGGATTTCTACGACGACATGTTCCGCCTGACGCACTACCGCACCAACGGCGGCCTCTGCGAGCAACTGGTCACCGAATCCCTGCCCACCATGCTGTGGATGGCCGAAAAGGGCGTCCGCTTCGTGCCGATCTATGGCCGTCAGTCGTTCATGGTGGACGGTCGGATGAAGTTCTGGGGCGGCGTCGTGGTGGAATCCTGGGGCGGCGGCCCCGGCCTGGTCGATCAGGAGATGAAGATCGCGCGCGCCCATGGCGTCGAGTTGCGCTTCGCAACGCGCGCCGTCTCGCTTCTGTCCGACGGCCATCGTGTGACCGGCGTGCGCGTGAAGCAGGACGGACAGTTGTTTGACCTCGCCGCCTCGGCCGTGATCCTGGCCTGCGGCGGCTTCGAAGCCAACACCGAATGGCGCACCCGTTACCTCGGCCCCGGCTGGGAACTGGCAAAGGTCCGCGGCACCCGCTTCAATACTGGCGACGGCATCCGCATGGCATTGGATATCGGCGCCTCGCCCCATGGCAACTGGTCGGGCTGCCATGCCTGCGAATGGGACCAGAATGCGCCCGAATTCGGCGACCTGGCGGTCGGCGACGGCTTCCAGAAGCACTCCTACCAGCTGGGGGTCATGGTGAACGCCACCGGGCGGCGCTTCGTCGACGAAGGCGCGGATATTCGGAACTACACCTACGCCAAGTACGGCCGCGAGATCCTGAACCAGCCGGGCCAATTCGCCTGGCAGGTGTTCGACAAGAAGGTGCTGCCCCTGCTGCGCGACGAATACCGCATCCGCAACGTCACCAAGGTCACCGCGGATAGCCTGGAGGAACTCGCCGGCAAACTGGAAGGCGTCGACGCGGCGGCCTTCCTCGACGAGATGGCCCGCTACAACGCGGCGGTCCGCGGCGACGTTCCCTTCGACCCCACCGTGAAGGACGGACGCGGCACCCGCGGCCTCGCCCTGCCCAAGTCGAACTGGGCTCACACCATCGACGAAGCGCCTTTTGAAGCCTACCAGGTAGGTTGCGGCATTACCTTCACCTTCGGCGGCCTGCGCATCGAGCCCAAGACGGCGCAGGTGATGGACAGCGACCTCGCGCCCATCCCCGGCCTCTACGCCGCCGGCGAGATGGTCGGCGGCCTCTTCTACTTCAACTATCCGAGCGGGACCGGGCTGACATCGGGCGCGGTATTCGGCCGCACCGCCGGACGCGCCGCCGCGGCCGCTCTCGCCTGACGCGGTACGCCGACCTCACCGTGACCGACGTGACGCCTAGGCGTCGCTCTGCGGTTCCGCGGCCTGCCTGCCGCGGTGCAGCGACTTCCACACCGACCAGACCACGAGGACGGCGGTGAGCGCGAGGATCGTGCCGGTGATCGGCTGCATGACGAGGCGCCCATAGTCGCCGCGCGCCAGCAGCAGGCCGCGCCGCAGGTTCTCCTCCATCATCGGACCCAGCACGAAGCCGATCAGCAGCGGTGCCGGCTCGAAGCCGAGCAGGCGCATGCCGTAACCGGCCACACCGAGCAGCAGCGCAAGAACGACGTCGAAAACATTGCTGTTGATGCTGTAGACCCCGACACAGATCAGCACGATGATCACCGGATAGAGCCATTGATAAGGCACCTGCAGCAGCCGGACCCAGATCCCGATCAGCGGGACGTTCAGCAGCACCAGCAGCAGGTTGCCGATCCAGAAACTGGCGATGACGCCCCAGAAGACGTCGGGGTGATTCACGATGACCATCGGGCCCGGGGTGATCCCGTGGATCATCATCGCGCCCAGCAGCAGCGCCATGGTCGCGCTGCCTGGAATGCCGAGGGAAAGCGTCGGGATGAAGGCCGTCAGGGCCGAGGCACTGTTCGCAGACTCAGGCGCGGAAATGCCCTCGACCGCGCCGTTGCCGAAGCGCGAGGGGTCCTTGGAAATACGCTTTTCGATCGCGTAGGCGATGAAGGAGGCGATGGTCTGACCGGTCCCCGGCAGGGTGCCGAAAAAAGAGCCGACGCCGGTGCCGCGCAACATAGGAAAGACCGATCGCCTGAGATCATCGGGACGCGGCAGCATGGAGCGCAAGCTGATGCCGCCCTTCGGCGCCGTGACCTTGTCGTTGATCGAGGTGATCACCTCGGTCACGCCGAACAAACCCATCGCGAGGGCGACCAGGCTGACGCCGTCCAGCAGGTAGGGCGAGTCGAAGGTGAAGCGCCACACGCCGGTATTCACATCTGTCCCCACCGTCCCGATGAGGATACCGACGGTGACCATGCCCATGCCTTTGATGGCGGAACCCTGGGTGATCGCCGCGGCGGCCACCAGGCCCAGCAGCATGATAGCGAAGTATTCCGCCGGTCCGAAGGCCAGCGCGAGCTTCACCAGGACCGGCGCAAAGGCGGTGACGATGACGATACCGATGGCGGAGCCGACGAAGGAGGCCAGCGTCGTGATGAACAACGCAACACCCGCCCGGCCGTCGCGCGCCATGGGATAGCCGTCCAGGCAGGTCACCGCCGCCGACGGCGTGCCCGGAAGGTTGAGCAGGATCGAGGCGATGGAGCCGCCGTATTCCGCGCCGTAATAGACCCCCGCCAGCATGACCAGGGCCGTCGCCGGTGAGAGATAGAAGGTCACCGGCAGCAGCATCGAGCAGGCCGCAAGGGCGCCGATGCCCGGCAGCACCCCGATCAGCGTGCCGAGGAAAACGCCGATGAAGCAGTACAGCAGGTTGACCGGCGAAAAGGCGACATCGAAGCCGAGCGCCAGGTTCGATAACAGATCCATCGGAACGAAGACCTCAGAACGGAAACCGGAAGGTCGGGATGGGTAGGCCGAGGCCGATGACGAAAACCGCCCAGCAGCCCGCGGCGAGTCCGGCCGCCAGCAACAGAGTGCCCGGCAGCGACGAGCGGCGGTCGGCAAGGGCCGCGACGCAGACGGACAGGGCCACGGCCGGCAGCATGCCGGCCTGCACCATGACGAGGGCGAAGACCGCGATGCTGCCGCAGATCGCGAGGAAAGGCCGCCACGGCGGCACCACCAGTTCCCCCGCCCGCGACAGCGCCGGGATGACGACCAGGACCCCCAGAACGATGGCGGCGATCGAGAAAATCAGGGGGAAGAAGCCGGCCCCCATGCTGCGCGCCGTGCCGATACGCAGCTGCAGGGCGCCGATGGCAAAGACAAGGCCGACGCCGATAAGGGCCGCACCGGCGGCCAGGTCACGTTTATCAACTGGCTTCACGCGAATCTCCCTGCCGCTTCCGGCCGGCCCGGAACCCTGCGCCAGCGCGCATGGCCGGTCCGGCCGGAGGCATTCCAGATACGAGCTGGTCGGTTACTGGATCTTGATCCCGACTTCCTTGATCACCTTGGCCCAGACGTCCAGCTCCGACTTGGTGAACTCACCGAACTCTTTCGCCGGCATGTAGGCCGCCTGTGTACCGCGCTCCTGGGCGCGGGTGCGGAAGTCGTCGCTGGTAACGGACTTCTCCGCGGCGGCGCTCAGCACAGCGATGGCCGAGGCAGGCGTGCCGGCCGGCGCATAGAGGCCGAACCAGGCCTCCAGCTCGAAGCCCGGAAAGCCCGCTTCCGCCGTGGTCGGCAAGTCCGGCAACATGGGGTGGCGCTCGCTGCTGGCGATCGCGAGCGCCCGGACGGTACCGGCCTGGACGTGACCGACCACCGCCGGCGGAGTCGTGATGATGAGGTCGACCCGGCCGCCCAGCATGTCGTTCATCGCCGGGCCGGCGCCGCCATAGGGCACATGCAGCATCTCGATGCCGGCGGCGCGGGCGAGCTGTTCCGTGCCGATATGCTGGATGGAACCGATGCCGGAACTGGCGAAGGTGACCTCGCCCGGATGCGCCTTGGCATAGGCGATGAGCCCCTGCAGGTCATCGGCCGGCAAATCCTTGCGCACGACGATGACGTGGGGCGCCTTCACCGCCAGGGCGATCGGCTCGAAGCTCTCCACCGGATCCCACCCCAGATTCGGAAACAGCGAGGGGTTGGCGACGTGCGAACCGGAATAAGCGAGCAGCAGGGTATAACCATCGGTATCGGCGCGCGACACATAGGACGCCGCGAGATTGCCGTTCGAGCCCGGCCGGTTCTCCACCACGACGGGCTGGCCAAGCTGCTCGGACATCTTCTCCGCCAGCAGGCGGCCGACGAAATCGCCGCCGCCACCGGCCGCGCCGGGCACGACAACGGTGACGGGCTTGTTTGGGTAGTCGTCCGCGGCGGCGGGGCTTGCGGCCACGGCCGCCAAGGCGGCAGCGACCACCCAGCTCAAGAGACCTTTCGGGGTTCCAATCACATCTTCCTCCATTTTGTCTGCGGCCGGCCGGGATCTCCCGTCCCATTCCGTCCGCCTGTTGTCGCGGTGCCGTCGACCGGCTGTCCCGCTTTTAGAAAACTCAGATCAAGTGCCGGTTTCAGCCACGCCGCCAGGCGGCGCTCTGCCCGTCGGGAACGAAGGCAGCTTCCGCCGTCATCGTCACGCGCCCCGAGGCGTCGCAGGCCCAGAGGTCGAGAGTGTCTCCTCTCTGCGCCCCCGCCACCGTGAAGGGCGAGGCATCGAACAGCGGCGCCAGGGCACGGAACGAAAAGTGCGCCAGCGGGCGGCCCCATTCGCGCACCGCCAGGTCGGCAAGACAGGTCGCGACCAGCTGGCCGTGGACGACCAGGCCCGGGTAGTGCTCGACTTCCGTCGCATAACGCCGGTCGTAGTGAATGCGGTGGGCGTTAAAGATCAGCGCCGAGTAGCGGAACAGCATGGCGTCATCGGGCAGGTACTCGCGGCTGTACTCCGCCGTGCGCGGCGGCGCCCCGCCCGTCGGCGATGCCTGTTCGGCGGCCTGCGGCGGTTCGCGGTAGACGATGTCCTGCTCCTCGATCAGGGCCAGCCCATCGCTCCCTTCGATCTCCTGTCGCACGCTGGCGAAGACCAGGCGCCCGCTCCTGCCCTCTTTAGCCACCAGTTCGGTTACCCGCCCGGTACGACGGGCAACCTCGCCGATCCGCAGCGGCTTCAGGAATTGCGTGCGCCCTCCGGCGAACATGCGCCGCGGCAGCGGCACCGGCGGCATGAAGGGGCCGCGGCGGGCGTGACCGTCCTCAGCCAGCTCCGACTGCCGATGGGTGGGAATCAGCTGCGTCCAGTGGCTGAGCGGCGGGATCGGGTCACCGTCGCGCGGCGCAGGATCGTCGTGATCGAGCGTCGCGGCGAGCATGCGCACCGGCATCGGCCCGATCACCTCCTCCACCACCTCCTCGCGACCGCTCCAGCTACGCAGCCGCGCGATATCGATATCTTCCGCAGACAAAGGTCAAGCTCCGCTCAGTTGGCGCCGCGGTTGATGGCCACGCCCTTTTCCGCCAGCTCGGCGAGAACCGCGTCCAGGTGGTGGTAGGCTGTGTTGGTGACTGGCAGGCCGCAATAGATCGCCTGCTGCATCAGGATCTCCTTGATGTCGTCGAGCGACATCCCGTCGATCAGCGCCGCGCGCAAATGCATGGCGAACTCCTCCCAGCGCCCGATGGCCATCATCGTGCCCAGCACGAGGATGCGGCGCGTGCGATGGTCGAAGCCCGGCCGGGTCCAGATTTCACCCCAGCCATAGCGGGTCAGCAGATCCTGGAAATCCCGGTTCAAAGGCGTCGTGTTCGCAACCGCGCGATCGACATGCGCCTCCCCTAGAATCTTGCGGCGCACCTTCATGCCGGCTTCGTAAATCTCTTTGTCGCTCACTGCCATTTCCTCTCGTGACTTGTGTTCCATTACTGTACCGGCGACAGCGCAAGCAGCCGCCGCGTTTCCTCGATGCTGGCCGGGTGACGGCCATAGTCCGCGCAAAGCCCGGCCACCCGCGCGACCAGCTCGGCATTGCTGCTCGCCAGTCGATTCGAGTCAAAGCGGATGTTGTCCTCCAGGCCGGTCCTGCAATGACCGCCCAATTCCAGACACCAGTGGTTCACCTCAAGCTGGTAACGTCCCAGGCCGGCCGCGCCCCAGGTTGCGTCGGGCTCCAGATCTTTAAGTTCGGAGACCAGGAATTCTACCAGCGAGCGGCGCACCGGCAACGCATTGCCGATACCCAACACGAACTGAATGTGCAGGGGCCGCTGGATCGCACCCTGTTCGGCCAGCCTGTGGGCGGTGTACAGCATGCTGGCATCGAAGGCCTCGATCTCCGGCTTGATGTTCTCTTCCCGCATCAGGGCCGCAAGCTGGTCGATGAAATCCGGCGGATTCTCGTAGATCCAAGTGGGGAAGTTCACGGAGCCCGTCGCAAAGGATGCCATGTCGGGCCGCAACTTCAGAGGCAGCTTGCGCTGTTCGTGGTCGCGGCCGCGCCCGCCGGTCGAAAACTGCACAACCATGCCGGGGCAATGCTTGTTGATGCCCTCCTGCACCGCGGCGAAGAGATCGGGATCGGAACTGGAATTCTCCGCCTCGTCGCGCACATGGATGTGCACGACGGTGGCGCCCGCCTCGAAGCATTCGTGGGTGGATTCTACCTGCTCTGCGGGCGTGACGGGGACCGCGGGGGTGTCTTTCTTACGCGGGACCGAGCCGGTAATGGCCACGGTAATCATCGCGGGCGTCGTCAATACTTCCTCCTCCCAAAGCTCTCTGCTCCGCCTCACCTCCTTGCCGAAGCGAAAGGTCGGGGCATGAGAAAATTCGCTATGCGAAATATCATTCACTTAGCGAATATATTACCGTGTCCTCGCGACCGGTCAAGGGTGACGGGCATACCTCCACAAGGAAACGCAACGCCCCGCGCCTGGCGGCGCGATGGAGAGAGCAAAATAAGAAAACGAAGCGAGAGAGACGGCGCTCAGCGGCGCGTGCGGCCCTTTGCCTTGACGGCCGGCGCGGCGGCGGGGCCGCTGTCGGTATCGGGCGGCAGCCCCAGCGACACGGCAAGCGAAGGGATGAGTTGAACCGCTTCGGCAACGCGATAAGCGGCGCGCTCCAACAGTTCGACACGCCCTTGCAGCGTCTCGTCTTTGTCGAGTCGGCGTGTCAGGCTGGAGCAGTTCAGTGCGGCGACCGTGCGGCCCGACTTCAGTTTCACCGGCACAGCGACGGCTGCCAGCCCTTCTTCCAGTTCGTCACGCACGATGACATAGCCATCACCGCGGCCCTTGTCGATCAGCTTACGCAGCTTCTTCGGGTCGGTCACCGTCAGGCGGGTCAAGGGGGCAAGGTCGGCGGTTTTCAGATAGCGCTCCAGCTGGTCCTCCGGAAGCCCGGCAAGAAGGACGCGGCCCATTGAGACGGCGTAAGCGGGGAAGTGGCTACCGACACCGGCCGTGAGCCGGACGAAGCGGCGGGCCGAAAAGTTGGCGACGTAGAGGACGTCATGATCCTCCAGCACACCCAGAGAGGCACTGTCTCCACTTTCCGCGACGATATCGCGCAGAATGGGCTGGATGATTTCCTCGATCCTGCCGGACTCGAGAAAGGCGGAACCGAGCGAAACGACTTTGGGCCGCAGCATGAAGTAGCGGCCGTTTGTGCCGACGTAGCCCAGTTGCCCAAGCGTCCACAGACAGCGTCGCGCGGTTGCCGGGCTTAGGCCAGTGCGCGCGGCGACTTCGCTCAAGGTCTGCTGCGGATGATCCCGGTCGAAGGCATGGATCACCGAAAGGCCCCGCGCCAACGAGGTGATGAACTCGCGATCTTCTGCCAAATCTGCCCCCTTACATTCCCTGGAACATCTTGCTTCGCGCACATCGGCCAGACAATAGCGACCTATGGGGGGTCAGCTTGTCCGCAACGATTCGCCCAGAAATTCCGTGACCGCGGCCGCGAAGGCCTCCGGCTGTTCGACGGCGGAGATGTGACCCGTTTCCAACTCGACGGCCCGGGCGCCGGGCACCGCCGCCGCGATCCGGTCGCCGTGCTCTGCCGGCGGCGTCGCGCTGTCCAGACGCCCGTTGATGACCAGCAGCGGCCGGCGCAGAGCAGGCAGGCGTTCCAGCAGGTCGACCGCCGAAATCGCCGTGCAGCAGGCCGCGTAGCCCTGCGGCGAGGTCGCCAGGAACGACGCCCGGACGGTCGCCAGTTCCGGCCGGTCCGCAGCGAGAAAGCTGTCGGAAAAGAATCGCGACATGACCGCGGTGACGATAGCGCCCATGCCCTGCTGGCGGACCACCGCCGCGCGATCCAGCCAGGGCTGAGCCGGCACCTCGGCGGTGGTGTTGCAGGCAACGACCTTGAGGACACGCTCGGGCGCCGCCAGCGCAAACTGCAGGGCCGTCATGCCGCCCAGCGAGAGGCCGCAGAGACTGGCCTGGGTAACCCCGGCTGCATCGAGGACGCAGCCGGCGTCCTCGGCCAGACCGGCAATGGTATAGTCTCCTGACGGCGCGTCCGACGCGCCGTGGCCTCGCGTATCCATCCGAAGCAGTCGGAAGCGATCATGCAGCAGCGGCACAATGGGATCCCACATGCCAAGATCGGTGCCCAGCGAGTTTAGGAGCAGCAGCGGGGGCGCTTTGTCATAGCCATCTACCCGCCAATAGATCCGTCCCTGCTGCCCATTCACAAACGGCATCGCTTCCCCCTTTCACTTCAGCCAGAACGACATAGGCTTACAATTTTCGCCATGCGTAATATTATTCGTTATACGAATAGACGGCGGAAAGGTCAACGAGCCAAAGGACCAGGCAAAAGTCCAACGCGAGTCAGCCGGTCGGCGGCCGAAGATCCCTCAGTCATTATGGCCACCGGCGCGATCATTCGCAGTCGAAGCGCCTGACGAAGCTATCCAGCATCTGATGGGCAAAACGCGCCGCGGCGACCGGCAGGGTTCGCCCCCGCAACTGGCCGAAATAAAGCAGGCCGGGCGGCACGTCCCGCGCGTCGATGGGACAGTGCACCACTTCCGCCGACTCGCCCGGCGTTGGCAGGCCGATCGGGATCTGGAACGAGATGACGTTCTCCGCAGCGGCATGAGACCGCAGGAACTCGAAACTATCTGACTCCACCACCGGCGCCAGTTCCAGCGAGGATCGCCGCACGGCGAGTTCCAGCAGATGGCGCACGCCGATGGCCGCAGCCGGCAGGGCGATCGGAAAGCGGAGGCAGTCCCTGAGGCGCAGCGAGTCTGCGCCGGCAAGCGGATGGTCCCGGGACATCATGGCGTGGACCGGCTGACGGATCGTCAGCAGGATCTGGAACTCGCTGAGGCGCACCGGCTCGAACACCAGCGCCAGGTCGGCGGTCAGGTCGACCAGTGCCTGTTCGGCCGCCGTGCGGTCGCGCAGCAGGACGCCGAAGGTCACCGCGGGATGGACACTGCGGTAGGTCGAGATCTGCTCCGGCAGGAAATAGGGCAGCAAGGCCTGGCTGCAGGCGATGGAGACATTGCCGCGGCGGGCGCCGGACAGGTCGGCGATCTGGCTTTTGACCCGCTCGATATCGCTGAGCTGCGAGCGGATGTGGTGGATCAGGATCTCGCCGGCCGCCGACAGCCGCACACCCCGGGCAAAGCGCTCGAACAGCGATACCCCCAGTTCCTCCTCCATGGCAAGGAGGCGCCGGTTCAGGGCCGTCGAGGTGATGTTCAGGGTCTCGGCGGCCTTGCGGATGGATCCCGCCTTGGCGACCGCATCGATATAGCGCAACGGCAACTGGTGCCTCTTGGCGCGGCCTCCTTCCCTCGGCCAGACGCCCGCCCAGCGCTGGGCCCGACGCCCGCCCGGCGATCAACCCCGCGGGGGCGCTGCCTTTTCGTCGTTAATCCGATGCATTTTTTGCATCAGTCCGAGCGCAAACTAGCAGTATTACGAAGCACTTCCAACTGCTCTATTGGAAGAGAGATTTCCCTTAGAGCGTAAAAATGCTGCGAAACCAGTCGTTTAATATAGCCCCCCTGCATGAAGCCTATGCTGGTGGCTTGCCCCCCCAGGCTGTGATTACCGAGGCCTATCGACGCCAGCAGGCAGTCGGAGACCCCGGCATTTTCCTGCACCTGGTGGATCGGGAGACGGCCCTTGCCGAGGCAGCCGCCCTCGGCCCCTTCGACCCGGTGGAAAAACCGCTGTGGGGCATCCCCTTCGCGGTCAAGGACAACATCGACCTGGCCGGCTGCCCGACCACGGCGGCCTGCCCGGACTTCACCTACCAGGCCGACGCGGACGCTTTCGCCGTGGCCGCTCTGCGCCGGGCCGGCGCCATCCCGATCGGCAAGACCAACCTGGACCAGTTCGCGACGGGCCTGGTCGGCGTGCGCACGCCCTACCCCGCGCCGCTGAACGCCCTCGATCCGGCCATCGTACCGGGCGGCTCCAGCGCCGGCTCCGCGGTCGCCGTCGCCCAGGGCATCGTCAGCTTCGCCCTGGGCACCGACACCGCCGGCTCCGGCCGGGTGCCCGCGGCGCTGAACGGCATCGTCGGTCTGAAGCCGAGCCTCGGCGCGCTGTCCAACAGCGGCGTACTGCCGGCCTGCCGCACCCTCGACACCCTTTCGGTCTTCGCGCTGAGCGTCGACGATGCCTTTGCCGCCTTCCGCTGCGCTGCCCTGTACGACCCCGAAGACCCCTACGGGCGCCGCTTACCGGCCCCCGTCCTGCCGTGCCTGGCGCCGAAAATCCGCATCGGCGTGCCCTGTGAAAAAACGCGCCGCTTTTTCACCGATGCCGTTCAGGCCGCCGCTTTCCAGGACTCGCTGGAAGACCTGGCCGCCCTGGGCGGCGAGATCGTGGAGATCGACTTCACGCCTTTCTACGACATCGCGGCGATGCTCTACGAGGGTGCCTGGCTGGCCGAACGCTACACGGTCATCGAAGACCTGCTGCAGCGCGCGCCCGATGCGATCCATCCGGTCACCCGCCAGGTCATCGAACCGGCGAAGAACCTCTCGGCCGCCGATGCCTTCCGCGGGTTCTACCGCCTGCAGGCGTTGAAGCGGCGGGTCGAGCCGCTGCTGGCCGATGTCGATCAGCTGGCGGTGCCGACCATCCCGACCTTCTACAGCGTCGCCGACCTCGCGGCCGACCCCCTGGGGCCGAACGCGCGGCTGGGCACCTACACGAACTTCGTGAACCTGCTGGACCTCTGCGCCCTGGCGGTGCCGGTGCGCGCCCGCAGCGACGGCCGGCCCGGCAGCATCACCCTGCTGGGCCCGGCGGGTCATGACGGCAGCCTCGCCGCCCTGGGCCGGCGCCTGCAGCAGCGCTGCCAGGCGCCGCTGGGCGCCACCGGCTGGCTGCTGCCGCCCATGACCGAGCCGACGCCGGCGCCCGCGGCGGACGAAATCGCCCTGGCCGTCGTCGGCGCCCATATGTCGGGCTTGCCGCTGAACCACGAACTGACGCGCCTGGGGGCCCGCTTCCTGCGCCGGGTCCGCACCGCGCCCGCCTATCGGCTGTTCAGCCTGCCCGGCGGCACGGTCGCGCGCCCCGGCCTGGTGCGCGACACCGTCGGCGCGGCCATCGACCTGGAAGTCTGGGCCCTGCCCAAAACCCGCTTCGGCGACTTCATCGATGGCATCCCGCGCCCCCTGGGCA
>JBHJIR010000074.1:0-16666 GCA_050043265.1 Kiloniellaceae bacterium | reverse complement strand
ACGGCCATCGACACGGTGGCCGAGGGTTTCGGCAAGACGATCGCCGAGCACGGTCCCGACTCGGTCGCCTTCTACGTGTCCGGCCAGCTGCTGACCGAGGACTACTACGTTGCCAACAAGTTGATGAAGGGTTTCATCGGCTCGGCCAACATCGACACCAACTCGCGCCTTTGCATGGCCTCCTCGGTCGCCGGCCACCGCCGTGCCTTCGGCAGCGACACCGTGCCTGGCTGCTACGAGGATCTGGAACAGGCCGACCTGGTGGTGGCCGTCGGCTCCAACCTGGCTAGGTGCCATCCCGTGCTGTCGCAGCGCTTGGCCGACGCCAAGGCCAGCCGGCCGAACCTGCAGATCGTGCTGATCGACCCGCGGCGCAGTGCCAGCGCGGAGTTGGCCGATATCCATCTTGCCGTGAAGCCGGACTCGGACGTGGCGCTGTTCAACGGCCTGCTGCGCTGGTTGCAGGAAGCCGGCTGCGTCGACGATGCCTACGTCACGCAGTACACGAGCGGTGCCGCGGACGCCCTGGCGGCCGCCCGCCAGACCAGCCTGGGTGAGACCGCACGGCTCACCGGGCTCAGCCGCGCCGAGCTGATGTCCTTCTATCGGCTCTTTGCCCTCACGCCCAAGGTGGTGACGCTCTATTCCCAGGGCGTTAACCAATCGGCCGGCGGCACCGACAAGGTGAACGCCATCCTCAACGTCCACCTGCTGACGGGGCGGATCGGCAAGCCGGGCATGGGGCCGTTCTCGTTGACCGGGCAGCCCAACGCCATGGGCGGGCGCGAGGTCGGCGGCCTCGCCAATCAGCTTGCCTGCCATCTGGCGATCGAGAATCCGGAGCACCGCGCGCTGGTGCGGCAATTCTGGCGATCCCCGGCGATGCCTGAAAAGCCCGGCCTGAAAGCGGTCGAACTGTTCGAGGCGGTCGCCTCAGGCCGTATCAAGGCGCTGTGGATCATGGCCTCCAACCCGGCGGTCAGCCTGCCGGAAGCCGACCGTGTGCGCGCCGCGCTCCGGGACTGCCCTTTCGTGGTGGTCTCCGACGTCGAAGCGGTCACCGACACCACCGAGGGGGCCGACGTTCTTTTGCCGGCCGCCGCCTGGGGTGAAAAGGACGGCACGGTTACCAATTCGGAGCGGCGCGTCTCGCGCCAGCGCGCATTCCTGCCGCTGCCGGGCGAGGCGCGGCCGGACTGGCGCATAGTCTGCGATGTCGCCCGGGCGATGGGTTGGGGCGCGGAGTTCGACTACGCTTCGTCCTGGGAGATCTTCCGCGAATACGCGGCGCTGACGGCGGAGGGCAATGACGGCAGCCGCGATCTCGATCTCTCCGGTTGCCTCGATTGGCAGGCGGCCGACTATGACGCCGCGCGGCCCTTCCAGTGGCCGCTGAAGGCGGGCGGCGATAACAGCGCCTCCGCCAAGCGGTTCTTCGCTGCGGGCGGCTTCTTCACAGACGACCGCCGGGCGCGCTTCGTTGCGGTCACGCCGCCGGTGGAGGAGCAGTCCGATCTGCCCTTCTTGCTGAACACCGGACGGGTGCGCGACCAGTGGCACACCATGCCCCGCAGCGGCCGCTCGCCACGCCTGGCCCAGCATGTCGCCGAACCCTTCGTTGAAATCCATCCTGCCGATGCCGCGCGCCTGGGAATCGCGGCCGCGGGCCTGATCGAACTGTCCAACCACCGCGGCCGCTATCTGGCGCGTGCCGTGGTCACCGACCGTCAGCAGGCAGGCAACCTCTTCGCGCCGATGCACTGGACCGGCCAGACAGCCAGCAATGGCCGGGTCGACGTGCTGGTGGCGCCGCGCACCGATCCGGTGTCCGGCCAGCCGGCCTTGAAGATGACGCCGGTACGCGCCGAGGCGGTGGCCCTGGCATGGTACGGCTTTGCGGTTGTCGCCCGCCGGCCCGAAGAAATCTCCGCCGATTACTGGGCGCTGGCGCGCACCGAAGCGGGCTGGCGCCTCGAACTGGGCGGCAAGGACCGGCCCGCCGATTGGCAGGACTTCGCGCGGCGGCTTTTTGGCCTCGGCGACGAGGAAGACGCGGAACTGCTCGCTTACGGCGATGCGGACAAGGGCAGTCACCGCTTCGCCGCTTTCTCCGGCGTGCGGCCGCTCGGCCTGCTCTATGTCGCGGCGGAACCGGTCGCGGCGTCGCGCGCCTGGGTCTGCCAGCAGTTCGATGCCGGCGCAAGGGACGTGGGTCAGGTAGAGGCCGCCGCGCGCTGCGGGCTGCTGGTCGGGCGGCCCTCGCAGGGGGCCGCCGATCCCGGCCCCATCATCTGCTCCTGCTTCGCGGTGGGCCGCAACGCGATCCTCGCGGCGCTGGCCGGCGGCGCCGGCGGCGTCGAGGGCGTTGGCGAAGTCACCGCCGCCGGCACCAACAGCGGCTCCTGCCGCGCCGAAATTAAGGGACTGATCGATCATGTCACCGTCCAAGCTGCCGAGTGAAGTGACCCTGGAACCGCGCCAGGAGCGCCCCCGCCAAGAGGTGCCGGCGCGGATCGAGCCGCTCGCCGTGCTGCCGGTTTTCTTCTCGCTGCAAGACCGTGCAGCGGTGGTCGTGGGCGGTTCGGACGCGGCGGCCTGGAAGGCCGAGCTTCTGGCCGCCGCGGGGGCGCGGGTTATCGTCGCTGAAACCCTCGGTACCCTGGATGAGGACTCGCTTCTCGGTGCCGCACTCGCCGTCGCGGATCTCGCAGACGATGACGAGGCGGCGCGTTTCGCCGCCGCGGCCAGGGCGGCAGGCGTGCCCTGCAACGTCATCGACAAGCCCGCCTTCTGCGATTTCCAGTTCGGCGCCATCGTGAACCGCTCGCCGGTGGTCATCGGCATCTCCACCGACGGTGCCGCACCGGTGCTGGGCCAGGCGATCCGCCGTCGCATCGAAACCCTGCTGCCGGCGGGGATCGCCGTCTGGGCCGCCGCCGCGCAGGGCTTCCGGGCCTCACTGAAGCAGTTCCTGCCCTCGGCCGATCGGCGCCGCGCCTTCTGGCGCGCCTTCGCCGATCTTGCCTTCGACGAGGCGCCGGCGGGCGATCCCGTGGTCCACCTGCGAAAGCTGGCGGCCGGCACACCCGAAGAGGCGGTGCCCGGCGTGACTCTGGTGGGCGCCGGCCCGGGCGATGCCGGCCTCTTGACCCTCAACGCCGTACGGGCGCTGCAGGGTGCCGACGTCATCCTCTTCGACGACCTGGTATCGGACGAGGTGCTGGCTCTGGCGCGCCGCGAGGCCAAGCGGATGCTGGTCGGCAAGCGCGGTGGGCGAACCTCCTGCCGGCAGGAGGAGATCAACGCCCTCATGGTGAAGCTGGCTAGGCAGGGCAAGCGCGTGGTGCGCCTGAAAGGCGGCGACCCCATGATCTTCGGGCGCGCCGGTGAGGAGATCGCGGAATTGGAGGCGGCCGGCATCCCGGTCGCCGTGGTGCCCGGCATCACCGCCGCCATCGGCGCCGCCGCGCGCCTCGGCGTCTCACTCACCCACCGCGGCTGCGCCCAGTCGCTGCAACTGGTCACCGCGCACAGCCGCAAAGGTGGCCTGCCGTGGGACGTCGACTGGCGGCGGCTCGCCGATCCGCGCACGACGCTGATGCTCTACATGGGCGCGCGCACCGGGTCCGAGGCGGCGGCGAAGTTGCTTGCCGAGGGCCTCGCTGCCGAAACGCCGGTGGTCGTCATGACGGCCGTCTCACGCCCCGACGAGAAGATCGAGACCCTGACCCTGGAAGTTCTGGCCGGGCGTGGCGAGATCGCCCACGAACACCCGGTTCTGATCGGAATAGGTCAGGTCTTCGCCAAGGTCGCGGGCGCCGCCGCGCGTTCTGCACCCGTCTGGTCAAGGCGAGCCGCAATGGCCGAAAGCGGACTCAACGTAGAGCGCGCTGCAGCGACTAGCCTCCTTTGACGCCGGCCGCATTGGTCCGGTTTGCTCCGGCTAGCAGACTTGGCGGACTACAATCGTAGTCGTCTTGCTGGCACTGCTGGGCCGAAGACGCAGGTTCACTCCGCTACTGGCAGTCAAACTGGCACCGCAAGCGAGTGTCGGCGCTCCAAACGCTGAGGTTCCATTTTCCGTAGTTTCCGAGGGGCGGAATAGCAGGACGGGGCGTTGATTGCCCGCGATTCAATCGCTTAGCAGCATTTTCGCTACACAATCCTCACGGGTATACAGATCGGAGATACACGCAAGTTATTGACACCGTAGGTTGTGCTCTCTACAGTGGCGTCAAGGGTCAAGGTTACAACTAAAAAGTATACTAAAGACTCACTCAGGGAGCATTGCGCTATGATGGACGGATCCCCTGTCGATTCCTTCGGTTGCACTGTTCGACAACGCCATCTCAGCCTTCGAGAAGCGGGAGTCGTGATCGACGAGATCAAGAAATCGCCGAAGATCACAGGCTACAACAAAGTCGAGTGGACCAGGACGAAGACCACCTTCGTTGCCGAAGGCAGAGGAGGCGAACTTTCCGGTGTTTGCCTGGTCGATGACTTTCATCGCACGTGGGCAGAAATTGCCGTCGTCTACGTTCTCCCCCAATACAGGCGAGCCGGCATAGGCCGAAGCCTCATCGAGGCGGCTCACGCCAGCATTCGCCAACGTGGCAAAAACACCCTCATCTTCTTCAGCGAACCCGTCGTCAGGAACATCGTCGTCGATCTTGGGTTCAAGACCTCTAGCGGACTTACACGACTTAGCGAAGAGCTCAAACAAGAGCGGTGGATTCTGCGGCATTACTATCCTGTCCGCTGGCTCAGCAATCCATTTCGGATCAAAGAAATCATCCGCAAGAAGTTCGTCTTCGACATGGATCTGAACTTCGAGTGCGCGGCGAGTCTGGCCGTCCGAAACGCACCACGCATCGTCTTGGCCTGAAGTCGAAAGGACCGCCCGAGCCGGGGGTTTATCCCGAATTCATAGACGTAGCTGCCCGCCTCGGTGATGCAGCTACCAGCTGTTCGGAGTTCATCATGGAAGAAAAAGCCATCCAGGAGATGACGACAGGTGCCACGAATGGGTCAGGGCAGGAGAACGCCGGGCGCTTCCGGGGTGGGCGCTATGAACAGGCAGCAGCGTCCATACTCGAGCGGATAAACGCCTCGATAGGTTTCGACCACCGTCTTGCCAAGCAAGATATCGCGGGCTCAGTCGCTCACGTCACCATGCTGGGCAGGCAAGGCATCCTCGCTGACGCCGACGTAGAACGGATACAAGGCGGGCTCGACCAGGTACTCGACGAGATTATTTCCGGCCGGACCAAGCTGTTGCCTGAGTTGGAAGACATTCACATGAACGTTGAGGCGCGCCTGTCGGACCTTATCGGGCCGTCAGCGGGGCGACTCCACACAGCGCGGTCCCGCAACGACCAAGTTGCCACCGACTTTAAGCTCTGGACACGCGAGGCATCCGAAACAATAGACGTGGCGCTGAGCGAGCTCGTCCTCGCTTTGGTGGACAAGGCCGACAGGCACGCAGACACCCTCATGCCCGGATTCACGCATCTCCAGTGCGCCCAACCGGTCACCTTCGGCCACCACTGTCTTGCCTATGCGGAGATGTTCATGCGTGATCGAGACAGATATCTGCAGGGGGCACGGCGCCTCAACGAGTGTCCTTTGGGCGCAGCCGCACTTGCCGGCACCAGCTTCCCTATTGATCGCGACATGACGGCAAGACTGCTCGGCTTTGACCGCCCAACAGCTAACTCGCTCGACAGCGTTTCAGACCGGGACTTCGCCTTGGATTTTCTGGCTACCAGCGCCATCGCCGCCAGCCACCTGTCCCGCCTCGCCGAGGAGCTCGTGATCTGGTCATCGGCCCAGTTCCGCTTTGTGACGATGCCGGAGGAGCTGACGGCAGGCTCGTCGATAATGCCACAGAAGCGAAACCCGGATGCTGCGGAGCTCGTGCGGGCAAAGTCCGGTCGCATCTACGGTAACCTGATGACGCTGCTCACAGTGCTGAAAGGGCTGCCGCTCGCATACGGCAAGGATCTGCAGGAAGATAAGGAGCCTGTCTTCGACAGTTTCGACTCTCTGGCTCTTTGCATCGAAGTTATGACGGCGCTGGTGCGGGGACTTGAGGTCAACTCCCGTGTAATGAAGCAGGCTGCCGGCGACCAGCACTCCACGGCAACGGACTTGGCGGATTGGATGGTGCGAACCCTCGATATGCCGTTCCGCGAGGCGCACGGGATCGTGGGGCAACTGGTGCGGCTGGCTGATCAGCGCGGCTGCGGCTTGGCGGATCTATCGCTTGATACGCTGAGGGACTTCGCGGCCGGGATCAACGAGGAGGCCCAGGCGGTTCTGACGGCACAGTACTCTGTCGAGAGCCGAAAAAGCATGGGCGGTACCGCGCCCGCACAAGTGCAGGTGGCGGCGAATTCGGCAAGACAGCGCAATGCCGCACTGGATGAAAGCGCAAGGGCTAGACCATCGAATATGGAGAACCGGTGATGCGGTATCCAGCAGGAGGGGGCAACGAGACAACTGCGTTCAGCAAGCTGGCAGAGGAATACTGGGAACGCGGATTCGTAACCGTCAGCGGCCAGTTCGGTGCAGACGACGTGCAGGATTGGAAAGATGAGTGCGAACGCCTATGGGGCCGTAAGGGGCTTGTGGACCCGCTGAACTTGAGAGTCGAAGTTCGCGATCACTTGGAAAAGGGGTGCGTTCTGGACAGGTTGGATCCTGTTCTTGACCTTTCCGCCAAACTCGAAGCTCTCGCCCGGCATCCGCGAATCCTGTCCCTTCTGGAAGAGTTGCTGGGCGAGGAGGTTAGCTTGCTGCGCTGCAAGCTGATTCGAAAAATACCAGGAACGCTAGGCTATGGCCTGCATCAGGACTACCCCTATTGGCAGTGGCTGGATATTCCTCCAAACGACCTCGTCACCGTTGCCATAGCGATTGACTCGGCCGACGAGCAGAGTGGGAGTATCGAGCTGTTTCCAGGGCTACATCACGCCAAGCTTCCGGCGCCGGACGACGAGCCAAGAGATGTCAGCGAGGCGGCCGTGGACCTGAGTACCGGATGTCGCAGTTGTCTTTCTGCCGGAGACCTTCTCGTGTTTCATTCGCTGACGCCGCACCGCAGCGCGCCGAACCACGCTTCGCGCAGTCGTACGGTTCTGCTTCCGACATATTTGGTGAAGCGGCATGGCTGCCTCTATGACCGCTATTACGACTGGTTCCTGCGCCAGAAGTCATTGGCGCCAGCCCAGATAGCCGCCGCATTCCTAGATCGCAAGCCATCAGCAGGGCAATAAGGGGCTTTGTGATGGTGAGCGCCCGGAGATATTCCAGGTTTGCGGCAATGGTGGCTCTGCTCGCCATTGCGGCGACTTGGGGGGTGGCTTTCACTCCAATGAAGCTCGCCGTCGAGGAAACGACCGTTTCCATGTTCCTTCTTTTGAGGCTCCTCTCTGCATTGCTGTTCCTTATGCCGCTTGCCGTCTGGTCGACACGTAGAAAGGCGTCTGGTGGTGCGCTCACGTGGCCACGATTTGACCTGTCCATCAGCGGATTGGGGTTGCTGGCAGGACTCTTGCTCGCTGCGGTCTTTTTTCTGCAGCTGGCAGGACTGGCACTGACGGTGCCGAGTAACGCCGGATTTATTACCGGAACGACCGTTGTTTTCGTGCCGCTGCTGTACTGTGCTCTCGTGCGGAAAATACCCGGCGCGCCGGCTGTTGCGGCCGTGGTGCTGGCTCTCTTCGGGGTCTATTTCGCCTCGGGGCTCGGTGTGAAGTCGCTCGCTGCAGAGGAAGTCAATCGGGGAGACGTGCTGCTGTTGCTGGCCGCTGTCTTTAACGCAGCCCACATTGTGCTGATGGGTGTGGCAGCACAACGGAACCTCAGTATAGGTTTTAATGCGGTCCAGGTTTTCGTCATGACAGTTCTGGTCGCCGGTTATGCCGTTCTCGCGGGGGAGATCGATCTGTCCGTTGGCCCCTACGTTGTGGCGACTGCTTTTGTGACGGGATTCTATGCGATTGGAATGCTTCTTGTTGTTCAGGTGTGGGCCCAACGCCTTGTTTCTTCAGTTGTCGCCGCGTTGATTTTCACTTGCGAACCGGTGTTCGCAGCTCTCACTGGGTATTTGTGGATCAACGAACGATTCTCCGATCTTCAGGTGGTGGGATTCGGATTGATCCTCGCCGCAATGATCGTTGCGGAGATGCGCCGTATGTGGGTGCCGGCCGAGCGACGACCGATCATCGGGGTTATCGCGCGCGATCGCAAAGGAACGGAGCGCACAATGAGGGAGTCGGGAGCGACGAAGGGTGCGGCGGTAAGAGAAACGGAAATCACTCCAAGACAATCTGTGGTCAGCGAGGGAGGCGATCGATGAAGCGTGCACGTAAGGTGGTTCTTGCCTACTCCGGCGGTGTCGACACCACGGCTTGCATTCCCTACCTGAAGCACGAGTGGGGGTGCGAAGAGGTGGTGGCGCTAACCGCAGATTTGGGGCAGGGAGCGGAGCTTGGGCCAATTCGTGATAAGGCGCTCAAGGCGGGCGCGAGCGAGGCCGTGGTGGTGGATGCTCGTGAGGTCTTCGTGACTGACTACGCCTTTCCTGCGTTGCGCGCGAACGCTCTTTATGAAGATCGCTATCCGCTGTCTTCTGCGCTGGGCAGGCCGCTGATTGCGCGAATGCTTGTGGAGACCGCCCGCGCGCGCAACTGCGATGCAGTTGCGCACGGCTGTACCGGGAAAGGAAACGATCAGGTTCGATTTGACCTGGCCGTGTCTGTTCTGGACCCGGAGCTGACCGTGCTGGCGCCTGCCCGAGAGTGGGGGATGAGCCGCGCGGAGACGATCGCTTACAGCGAGGCGCACGGTATCCCCGGGCATGTCCGGAAATCTGCGCCCTATGCAATCGATCTGAATATCCTCGGCCGCAATGTCGAGGCAGGTCCGCTTGAAGATCTGCGCCAGGAGCCGCCGGAAGAGGGTTATGCCCTTACCCGTACGCCGGAGGAAGCGCCCGATAAGCCGCAGTATATCACCATCGAATTTGACGAGGGCATACCAACGGCGATTGACGGCAAACAGATGCCGCCGGTGGCGATGTTCGAGAAGCTGAACGTCATCGCGGGAGCACATGGCATCGGACGTCTGGACATACTGGAGAACCGTGTCGTCGGTATAAAGACACGCGAAGTATATGAGGCACCGGCGCAGGTAGTGCTCATTCTTGCGCATCGCGAACTGGAGTCGCTGACCCTCACTGCCGAGGTCCTCAGGTTCAAGCGAGGCGTGGAGAGCGCATATAGCTCGCTGGTTTATGACGGCCTTTGGTACAGCCCGCTCAAACAGGCGCTGGAGGCCTTCGTCGATCAAACGCAGGAGACGGGCACCGGTCGTGTAAGGCTCAAGCTGTACAAAGGGACTGCGACGGTCGCGGGCCGCGAGTCGCCGTTCAGTCTCTACCGCTATGACCTGGCGACATATGGACCGGAGTGCATCTTCGCCCAGGACAGCGCGGCGGGGTTCATTGATATTTTCGGACTGTCGACCCGTGTGTGGTCGCAGATGCGAAATGCTTCCGGCAATCGAGCGGCGCCGAGGCCGATAATCGAGGCCGTCGATAAGGCGGAGCGACAGGCGCTGAGCTGACGGGCATCAGAGGAGGGGGCCGGAAGGTCGCCATGAAGATCGTCATTGCTACCGAGATTAGGTCGACTGACGTGGCAAACCTCGTAGACAACAATGTTGTCTACCGCCCGGATCTCGAGAGGAAGGCAGCGCACTTGTTTGCCGCGGCACTCAGTCAGATACGGCCAGAATTCGTGATCGTGCGCGAGCGGCCGAACGATGCGGTTCTACATCGCTGGCGCAAGGCGGTGCAGGGGGAGCGCGCGCTCGGTGTCATTGAGATCGGCCGTTTCGCCAAAGTCGACGCCGCGCCGCTGACTGCCTTCTCCGGTATCGAATTCTTCCGTGTTGCCGACGACCATGGCTGTCCCGAGATGGAGGCGCTGCTGCTGGCCGAAAGCAGCGCCGTGCACTACTTGACCAACGGCAAGCCGGCGGCCGAGGCGGTGCGGCGCGGACCGGCCGGTACCCGGCCCGGGCAGCGGGTGGCGATGGTGGGCGGTGGCATCATCAATCTCATCACAGCCTTTGAGCTGGCGCGCAGCGGCTATGCCGTCACGCTGTTCGACGTGGCGCCCGATCCACGCGCCGGGGCGGGCTGGCGCTCCTACGGCTGCACCTTCGGCGGTTGCGACGCGCGCATCTTCTCCTTCAACGAAGGGCGCCACCACCACTTCAAGGGCTACGACATCGGCCAGGGCACCAATACCCAGTTCCATCGGCCGATCGCCGAGGGCGGCTGGCTTGCCGCCGACCCGGCGACGCTGGGACCCGAGGACGAAGACTGGATCGACTGCTTCAGCCAGGTGCCGCCCTGGCTCGCCGCACGCTTCGACCAGAATATCGTGTCCTTCAACATGGAAAGCTGGCCGCTGTGGCGCTGCTACCTGGAAGCCTATCCGGCCCTGTTTAGCGAAGTCGGTTTCCAGGATCGCTTGCTGCGCCTCTATGCGACGCCCGAGAAGTACGCCCACGCCCAGCAGTCCGAAGCCGCACTGGAATCCGTCCTGCGCGATATTGATGCCGCCGCGCTGGCCGGCGAGTTTCCTTCGTTGGCCGCAGCCGTCGCTGGCGGGCACGTTGCCGGTGCACTTGAGGTGCAAGGCTTTTCAATCAACGTCCACAAGTTGGGCTGCCGCCTGATCAGCGAGGCGGAGAAGCTGGGCGTGGTGTTTCACCACGACTGTGCGGTCACCGGCGTTGTTCGCGACGCCGACGGCGCGGTGGCCGGCGTTCGCTGCGGTACGGCGGTCATTTCCAGCGATCACTACGTTGTCTCGACTGGTGCCTACTCCAACGACCTGTTGCGCGCCTTCGGGTCGGAGGGCCGGGTGGCGCCGATGATCGGCATGTGGCTCACTTTGGCGGACGAGCCGCCTTATCTGGACCTGCCGCTGAAGATCTCGCGCGCCGGCTATGCGTCCCAGGGCGCCGCGGAAGGCGCCAATGTCATCGCCGGCAGAGACGACCAAGGCCGGCGCGTCGTCTACATCAGTTCGGGCCACGGCTACATCGGCATCGACAACCGCGATCCCTCCCTGGCGATGCTCGCCGACCTTGGCCGGGCGGTGGAGGAAACCGCGGCGCAGTACTTTCCGGCGCAGTTCCGCCGCGCCGAGGCGGCGGGCGAACTGGCCCAGCGCACCAAGTACTGCATCCGGCCCTGGACGCCGCACGGCCTGGGGCTGTTCGAGATGCTCCCTGCCTCGGGCGGCGGCGCGGTGGTGCTGACCGGCGGCCACAACACCGGCGGCTTCGCGCAGTCGCCCAGCGTCGCCAAGGCGGTGCGGCTGGCGCTGCAGGGCGAGTCGCACCCCATGCACCGGCTTTACCATCCCTCGCGCTTCACGCACTTCCTGCGCAGCGCGGCGGTCCAGCGGGAGGCGCTGCCGTGATCCGCCTGGCAATCGTCGGCCTCGGCTCCTGGGGCCTCTGCGTGCTGGACCGCGTGCTGGCCGCGGCGCGCGCGGGCGGCCAGCCGCCACGTCTTGCCATCGACATCATCGAACCGGGTCTGCCGGGACCGGGCGTCCACGACCTCGCCCAGCCGGACTACCTGCTGCTTAACACGCCTTGCGGCCAGGTGAACCTTTTCGGCAGCGAAAGCCTTGCCACGGGCGGCCCGGACCCGGCCTTGCCGGCGGTCAGCTTCTACGAATGGGCGCGGCGCGCCGGCTTTCGCATCGTCGATGGCGCCTGCCGGCGCATTCCCGGCGTCGGCCGTCCGGTGATGCCCGAAGATTTTTTGCCGCGTTCCCTGCTGGGCCAGTATCTGCACTGGGTCTTCAGCAGCCTGCTGCAGCGCGCGGGAACCACCGTCGGCATCGCGGTACACCGCAACGAAGCGGTCAACCTCTACCGCCACCCCAGCGGCTGCGAGACGATCGAACTGCAGGGCGGCGAGACGGTGCTGGCCGATTTCGTCTTCCTGACCACCGGCCACACCGAGGCGGGGCCGGGCAGCTATCCCGAAGGCGCCCTGCAGCCCTATCCCGGCACATTGTTGAACCGGCAGATTGCCCCGGGGGAGCGCGTTGCGGTCAGCGGCCTGGGTTTGGTTGCCGTCGACGTCGTGACGGCGCTCACACAGGGGCGCGGTGGCAGCTTTGCGCCGCGCGGCGATGGCGCCGGGCTGGCCTACCGGCCGAGCGGCCGAGAGCCGGAGATCGCGCTGTTCTCTCGCAACGGCCGGCCGTTCTGCTGCCGGCCGGTCACCACCATTACCCGCAGCGGCCCTTATGAGCCGGTGGTCTTCACGGCAACCGAGGTGGCGCGCCTTGCCGCCACCCCGTCGGTGGACTTCCGCAGCCAGGTGCTGCCGCTGTTGTGGGCGGAGATGCAGGCCGTCTATTACGGCCGCAAGGCGCTGCTGGCCGCCGGTGCGTCGGCGGAGGCGGTGGTGCGCCGCGATCTGGAGGCGGCCTGGAAGGCCGGCCACTTTGCCGGGGCGGTGGCGGTGCTGGCCGGACGTTACGGCGCGTTCGATCCGGAAAGCCGCTACTTCGGCGATGCGACGTGCCATTTGGAATCGGCACAGAGCTATCAAAACCAGGTTCTGGCGGAACTGGCCGGCGACTTGGCCGAGGCGGAGAAGGGCGAGGCCGGCAGTCCGGACAAGGCCGCCGCCGAGACCTTGCGCACCCTGCGCGACGCGCTGCGGGCCTGCGTCGACCTTGGACGCCTGAACGAGGACTCGCACCGCGAGTTCTTTGGCCGGCTCAGCAGCCAGATCAACCGCGTCGTCGTGGGGCCGCCGGTGCAGCGCGGCTACGAACTGCGCGCCCTGGCCGAGGCCGGGGTGGTGTCGCTGCCCTTCGGTCCGGCTCCCCAGGTGTGGCGCGAAGATCGCGCCCGCGGCGGCCGGCAAGGCTGGACCATCGTGTCGACCCGCCTGGCCGCCGGAGTGACGCGCAGCGTCGATCACCTGGTGGCCGGCTATCTGCTGCCGCCGGCGGTGGACCGCACCGCCTCGGGGCTGCTGCGCAACCTGCGCGAGGCAGGGCGCATCCGTCCGCTCGCCCTGCGCGGCGGCACGGTGGCGGGCGTCGACGTCACGGCCGAGCATCATCCGCTCGGCCGCGGTGGAGAGGTCCAGCCGCGCCTTTTCGTGCTCGGCCCCCTGGTAGAGGGCGCGCGCTACTTCAATCACTACATCCCGTCGCCGGGCAGCCGCAGCCGGGCTTTCCACGACGCTGAGAGCTGCATCCGCCGGGTGCTGGCGGCGCAACCGCAGGCCGCGGGCGACTAAGGACAACCGCACAAGCAGGAGACGACAGCGTGCTCGACCTTTACTTCGCGAATTCCGGCAACAGCCTGCGCGCCGCGCTGGCGCTGGAGGAGTGCGACCTCCCCTACGACCGCCACAAGTTGAACATGGACCGCAACGACCACAAGGCCCCGGACTTCCTGGCGATCAATCCGCTGGGCACGGTGCCAGTGCTGATCGAACGCGGCGGCAACGGCGCGGCGCCGATTGTGCTGACGCAGTCGGCGGCTATCGTGACCTTCGCCGCGGAAACCAGCGGCCGCTTTATCCCGTCGGCCCGCGCGGCGCGGGCGGAGGTGATGCGTTGGTTCATGACCGCGGTGACCGACGCGCAGCCGACCAACCAGCTGCTGCTGTACCTCACCAAGTACGTCCCGGACTTCAGCGAGGCCGGCAAGCGCTACCTGGAGGACCGCTGGCTGGCGGTCATGGGCAGCGTCGAAGCGCAGCTCGCTGCTGGCGGCGGCGACTACATCTGCGGCGATTTCTCCATCGCCGACATTGCGTTTTTTCCCATCGTCCGTATCCGCCGCCCGCTGCTGGAAGCTGCGGGCGGCTTTCCGCAGCTGCTCGCCTGGGCCGACCGCGTGGGCGGCCGGCCGGCAGCAAGCCGGGCGCTGGCGGCCTGATCCGCCGACCACCGGTCTGTCGAGAAAGGGAACTGTCATGAACCAAGCAGAGCAGGTCACCGGAAACACCGCAGGCAGTGCCGGGGGCATCCGCGCGGCGCGGCCGGCGGATGCGTCGGTCTGCGAGCGGATCGCCCACGCGGCTTACGCCAAATACGTGCCGCGTATGGAAAAACCGCCCTCGCCCCTGTTCGATGACTACGACGCGATCCTCGCCGAGGGTTTCACTCACGTCTACGAGCTGCACGGGGAGGTGATTGCCATGGTGACGCTGATTCCCAGGGACGGCCACCTGCTGCTGCGCAACCTGGTGGTCTTTCCGGACTGGCAGGGACGCGGCATCGGCCGCCGCTTCATGACCTTTGCCGAACAGGCGGCACAGCGGCACGGCCTGGCCGAGGTGCATCTCTGGACCAACGAGGCGATGTGGGAAAACGTGCCCTACTACACGGCGCTGGGCTATGCCGTGCAGGGGCGCCGGGTGGTCGACGGCTACAAAAGGATCTTCATGACCAAGCGGCTGCCGCCGGCGGCACAGCCGCGGGAGGGGGCGGCGTGAGCACCGGCGACAAGGCGAAAGCAAGCGCGCGGGCCGCGGTCAGCCGTAACCCTGCCACGCTATGGAGCGTTCCCGAAGCCCTGCGGAGCGTCTACAGCCATGCCTGCGAGCTGCGCGGCGGCACGCGTCTGCTGTTCGTCTCCGGCCAGTTCGGCGTCGCATCCGACGGTGCCATCGAAAGTGGCTTCGAGCGGCAATGCGAGGAAGCCATGGCCAATGTCGAGCGGCTGCTGGCCGATGCCGGCATGACGATCGCCGACGTGGTGAAGCTGAACTACTTCCTGGTCCGGGCGGAGGACGCGCCGGTACTGGCCGAAGTGCGGCGACGGCGCTGGTCCAGCGCGGCGCCCCCTGCGGTGACGGTGCTGGTGGTTTCGGCTCTCGCCCGGCCCGAGTTTCTTATCGAAATCGAAGCCGTCGCCGCCACATGACCGCAACCCCCCGACGCTCCGGAGCTGACAGCATGTCTGCCTTCATCGCCGCTTCCCCCGCCAACGCCGCCCCCGTTCTGCCCGCGCCGCTGAAGCGGGAGGACTTCACCGAGGAACGCATCCAGCGCTTTGCCCGCCTCGCCGCACAGGCGGGCTTCCGCGTCACCACCGAGGCGGAGCGCGATGCCAGCCTGGCCAAGGCCCTGGCGCGCCGGCCCGACAGCGGCGACCTCTGGGTTTTCGGTTACGGCTCGCTGATGTGGAACCCCGCACTGCTGGTGGAGGAAAGCCGCCCGGCGAAGATCTTTGGCTATCGCCGCCGCTTCTGTCTGGATCAATGCTATGGCCGCGGGTCGCCCGAAGTGCGGGGTGCGATGCTGGGCCTCGACCGAGGCGGTGCGACGCGGGGCGTAGCCCACCGAATCGCCGCCGAGAACATCGCCAGCGAGACGAAGATTCTCTGGCGCCGCGAAATGCCGAGCGGCGCCTACATCCCGACCTGGAGCCGCGCGGCCCTGGACGGCGGACGCGTGTGGGTGCTGACCTTTGTGAACGATACCGCCCATGGTCGCTACATCGGCGCGCTGGACGAGGACGCCATCGTCGCCCGTATCGCCCTTGCCGAAGGGCAGAGCGGCACCAACCGGGCATATCTCTACGACACCGTGGACTGCCTGCAGGCGCTGGGGATCGCCGACAAGGGCCTCATCCATCTGGCGCGGCGGGTGCGGGCCTACCGGGCCGCGCGGAATCTCGCGCCATGACGCAAGCGCCGGCAAGAGGTATCGCGGCACGCTGGGCTGCGCTGGGCGCCAACACGCGCGGCGCCGTCTTCGTGCTGCTCTCGGGCATCGGCTTTACCACCGTTTCCATGCTGGTGAAACTGCTGGGTGCCGAACTGCATGCCTTCCAGATCGCCTTCTTCCGCGCCTTCTTCGGGCTGCTGGTGATCTTGCCTTTCGCCCTCGGCCAGGGACTGCCGGCCTTGAAGACACGTCAGCGCGGAACGCACCTGCTGCGCGCCGCCTGCGGCATGGGCGCGATGTACTGCACCTTCTACGCGGCGATCCACCTGCCGCTGGCGGACGTCACCGCCTACGGCTTTACCAAGGCCTTCTTCGTCGTACTCTTCGCCGCGCTGTTCTTGGGCGAGCGGGTCTACACGCGGCGGGTGATTCCGATCTGCTGCGGCTTCCTCGGCGTGCTGGTCCTGCTGCGGCCGGGCTTTGCGATGGAACCGGCGGCCCTGGTCGGGCTGCTTGCCGCCGTCTTCATGGCGCTGGTGGTGGTGACCATCGCCAAGCTGGGGCGCAGCGAGCCCTACTGGACGGTGATGTTCTACTTCGGGGTGGTTTCCACCCTCATCGCTATCGGTCCGGCGGTCGCGGTGTGGCGGGACCCGGGCCTGGCCCAGCTCGGCGTGCTCGCGCTGGTCGCCGTTTGCGGGGTGACGGCCCAGACGCTGATGCTGCGCGGCTTCTCCCTGGGCGAGACCACCGCGATGGTAAACTTCGAATACGTGCAGCTGCTCTATGCGGTGCTGTACGGCATCTTCATCTTCGGCGATTTCCCGGATGTCTGGACCGTCGCCGGGTCACTGATCATCGTCGTCTCGGCCTCCTAAGTGGCGCGACGCGAAGCGCGGCCGGCCGCCGCAGCGGCGCCAAACCCC
>JBHJIR010000073.1:0-46660 GCA_050043265.1 Kiloniellaceae bacterium | reverse complement strand
GAGGCGGCGGATGTCGGCGGCGCCGCCGTCACCGAACTGTTCGGGAGCGGCGTCTCCGGTCTGATGGCCGTGCTGCGCACCGAGGCACGCGCGAATTTGCTGCAAGGCATTCTGAACGATGCGGCGCAGGCCGCGAGTGTCGACGACTTGCAGCTCTTGAGGGAGCGCTTCGATGCTGCGCGCGGCAACCTGTTCGAGAGCTTCGGTGAGATTCCCGACAACAGTGCGATGGACAGCCTGGGCACTGAGATCGACCGGCTGCTGGCCCATGGGGCCGAGCCGGGTAACGTCTTCGAGCTGCGTGAAGCCGAATTGGTCGCCGACGCAAAGGCGCACGAACTGCTGGAGAACAGCCGGACGTTGGCGGTCGACCTGGCGGCGGAAGTGGACCGGCTGGTCAAGGAAGCGGGTGACGACCTGAGCGCCGGCACCGAATCCTCCACGGCGGCCATCGACAACGGCAAGTTCTGGCTGGTTGCCATCGCCGGTGCCAGTTTCGCCTTCGCCGGAGCGATTGCCTGGCTCTATGTCGGGCGCAATCTGGTGAGGCGGCTGACGGCGGTGGCGGTTTCCATGCGCGCGGTTGCCGACGGTCAGCTCGACGGCCAGGTTGCCGTGACCGGCAGCGACGAGATCACCGAGATGGCCAAGACACTGAGTGTCTTCCGCGACGGTCTGGCCGAGGTTGAGCGGGCCAACGCCAAGATCGAGGAGGAGCGCGAGGCTGCCGCGCGGGAACGCCGCGAGGTCATGGTGAACCTGGCCGATGATTTTGAGGCCAGCGTGATGGGCGTGGTGGAGTCCGTGACCAGTGCGTCCAACGACGTTCAGTCGTCTTCCATGCAGCTGACGGACACCGCGAAGGAAGCGGGAGGCAAGGCGGACTCCGCCGGTGCCGCCGCCGAGCGGGCGGCGGCCAACGTGCAGACCGTGGCCAGTGCGGCTGAAGAACTGGCCTCCTCGATTCAGGAAATCGGACGGCAGGTGAACCAGTCGTCGACCATCGCCGCAGGGGCGGTGGAAAAGGGGCAGCAGACCAATGCGCAGGTCGAAGGCCTGTCGGCGGCGGCGCAGAAGATCGGCGAGGTCGTCGAGCTGATCGAGGAGATTGCCGAACAGACCAACCTGCTGGCGCTGAATGCGACCATCGAGGCGGCGCGCGCCGGCGAGGCCGGCAAGGGCTTCGCCGTGGTGGCCACCGAGGTCAAGGGGCTGGCGACGCAGACCGCCAAGGCCACCGAGGACATCGCCGGGCAGATCAAAGGCATCCAGGAGGCGACCCGCGACGCGGTGGCGGCGATCCGGGACATCACGGCAACGATCTCCGAGATCGACAGTATCGGCACCGCCATCGCGGCGGCGGTGGAGGAGCAGTCTTCCGCCACGCAGGAGATATCCCGCAATGTGCAGGAAGCGGCGGCCGGCGCCCAGCAGGCCGGGACCAACATCTCAGGGGTCCACGAGGCGATCGCCGAAACCGGGTCCGCAGCCGACCATATGCTGGGTGCGTCGACCACCCTGGCCGAACAGGCCAACGGTCTGAAGAACCAGGTGGTGGACTTCCTGAAGCAGGTGCGAAGCGCCTGATCCTTGAAGCCGGCGGGAAGCCGTCGCCCAGCCTCTAGCCGTCGGCCAGACTCTAGCCGTCGGTCGGGCCGCCGTCGGTGTCGCCGTTGTCGTTGGGGTCACCGGGGACGATTTCCCAGATTTTCGCGTGGTCTGCGGCGCGCGCCGGCTCGATCACGCGGTAGCGCTCCACGAAGCCGTCATCGCTCGGCTCGCGCTGAACGGCGAGCAGGGTGCCCAGCTTGTGTTCGCACAGGCCGGCGGCGTCGTCGAGTTCCTGGCGGGCCGCCGCCAGCGCGTGGCCGAAGCTCGGCGCGCCATAGCCGGCTTCGATATGGCGGGCGAGGCGTTCGGCGGCGGCGAAGAAATCGGCTTCCGGGATTTCCGCCACTTCCACCAGGGTTGTGTGGCCGAAGCTGGTGAGGCCGAGCCAGGCCGACCGGAAGGCGATCTGCGCCTTGCCTTCCAGCCGCGCCGGGTCGATTTCCCAATAGGCGAAGCCGCCGGGAATTGCCCATTCACCGGGGTCCGCAGGACGGTCGAAGACGTGCTGGTCGGAGAGATCCAGCCGGACGGCGCGTGGCAGCAGCATAGCGCGCCGATTCTATACCAGACGCCGGCCGAGGACAGCCGGGAATGCGGGGCTCAGACCGGCGTGATCTGATGGGCTTGGACCAGCCGCGGCGACTTGTCCTTGTAGAGGTTCTGGTCGACGAGGAAGAGCAGGGTGTCGGCCTGGCTCAGGTTATTGTAGGTGGCGACGCCGAAGCCGGCGGAGACGGGCAGCCTGGTGCTCTGCCATGGCACGGTCAGCCCGTTGATCAGGCTGGATAGCTTCGCCGCCAGCTGCTCGCTTTGGGGCAGTAAGGTGTGGGTCATGATGACGGCGAACTCGTCGCCGCCGACGCGGGCGACATAGTCGCTCTCGCGCGTGTTGCGCTTCAACAGCTTGCCGACGGCACGCAGGCGGGCATCGCCCGCCGGATGGCCGTAGGTGTCGTTGATCGCCTTGAAGTGATTGAGGTCGCACATCATCAGCAGGCCAGTCTCGTTCGTCCGCCGCGCGCGGGACAGCGCCCGCGACAGCTCCAGCTCGAAACCGCGGCGATTGAGCAGGCCGGTGAGTTCGTCGGTGACCGACAACGATTCCAGGTAGCGGATACGGGCGCGCTGCAGAGCCAGGGTTTGTGCGGCCTCGGCGGCGGCCGTCAACAGATCGTCGAGCAGTTGCATTCCCGGGGCGCCGAGGGCCTGGGGCGCATCCTTGGCAAGACGGCGCAGGCGGTCGGCCGCCGAGCAAAGCTGCGGCAGGCTGTCCTGGCGGATCAGGCTTTCGATCTTTACGTCGTCGAGCAAGCTCGGGATCATGGCGACGGGTCCTGCTTTGCGCGGGTTGGTCTCGTTTTATGGATGCAACGATTAGGCCAAGAATATTGTATGAAATTTCAATCGGTTAGCGGGAGGCCCCGTGGACTGTGCGGCAGGATTTGCCGGGGCGGCGGCAGCTTCTGCTTCACCGCCGGTCTGGGGCGTCAACCCGATGCTATTCTTTCGCGTCCTTGATTTTTAGTAGAATTTCAATCACTTGAGACTTAGGAGTTAAGGCGGTCTGCGGTAATATGCCGGCCGATCGGGGGATTTGTATGCGATGCATCACAACAGCCTTGGTGCTGGCGCTTGTGTGCGCGGCAGGTGGCATTCCTGCCGCTGCGGCCACGCCGGCGGCGGCACGGCTGACGCCGCATAAAGCGGTCTATCTATTGGCGCTCGGTGACCTGCAGTCTTCCAGCACGGTGGTCGACGCCACCGGGCGGTTCGAGTTCGAATGGTCCGACGTCTGCGACGGCTGGACGGTGAACCAGCGCTTCCGCATTGCCTTGCTCTACGAGGATGGTGTGTCGATCAGCTATGGCTGGAGCCTGTCGTCCTGGGAATCCAAGGACGGCAAACGCTACCGCTTTTTCATCCGCCGCTTCGACGGCGCCGGGCAGAGCGAAGACGTGCGCGGCGAAGCCGCGTTGGGCGCGGACGGCAGCGGCGTGGCGACTTTCCGCGACCCCGAGGCGAGCGATGTTGCGCTGCCGGCCGGCACGCTGTTCCCGACCCATCATACCCTTCGTGTGCTGGAAAGCGCAGAGGCCGGCGACGCGCTGGTGTGGACCCTGGTGTTCGACGGCTCCGGCGACGAGGGGCTGTTCGGGGTCTCCGCCGCGCTGTCGCGCCGGCAGGGGCCGGACGCGCCGACGCGCCTGTCCAGCACGCTGCTGGACGGCGTGCCGTCCTGGCAGGTGAACCTGGCTTTCTACGGTGCCGATCCCGCCGAAGTGGAGCCTGAGCAGGAGCAGGGCTTGCGGCTCTTCGCCAATGGCGTGGTCGACGAGATGCGCCTGGACTACGGCGAGTTCGTACTCGACGCCGATCTCAGCGACCTTATTCCACTGCCGTCGCCGAACTGCTGATCGCGGCTTCAGCTTTTCTTCCGCTGTTCCCCGGCTGGACGATTGGCGGAAGGCCGCCCGCCGCTTTGTTGGCCGTCGCTTTGCTGCCTGCCGGGCAGGGCGCGTCCCTTGCCGATGGCCTGCTCGCCCAGCTTGGCGCGCACCTGGTCGATGGCGCGCTCCACCTTCGCCCGTTTCTCGCGGGCCGGGTCCAGCAGATCGGGCAGATCCGCTTCGGCCGCCGAGACAAGGTCGGCGGCGCCGATGCCGATGAGGCGGAAGGCCCTGCCATCGGCCTCCTGGCGCACCAGGGGTTCCGCCGTGCGGTAGAGCTCCTCGGCCAGCTGGGTGGCCGCGCCGAGACGACGCGAGCGCGAGATCTGCCGGAAGTCGGCGCACTTCAATTTCAGCTGCACCGAGTGACCGGCGAGCCCGGCTTTCTTCAGCCGGCGGGCCACGGTCTCGCACAGCGGCCAGAGCCGTTCGAGCAGGACCGGTGCCGCGGCGACGTCGCGGTCGAAGGTGGTCTCCGAGGAAATACTCTTGGTCGGTGAGTCCGGCGTCACGCTGCGCTCGTCCTCGCCCCGCGCGAAGTGATAGAGCCGGCGGCCGATGCTGCCGTAACGCGCCACCAGTTCCGCCTCCGGACGCGGCAGCAGATGGCGGACCAGGGTAATACCGTCCCTGGCGAGGGTCGCGCGCAAGGACTTGCCGACACCCCAGATGATGCCGGTCGGCTTGTCTGCGAGGAAGCTCTTGGCCGCGTCGAAGCCGAGCACGGCGAAGCCGCGCGGCTTATCGAGGTCCGAGGCGATCTTGGCGAAGAACTTATTGTAGCTGAGGCCGACGGAAGCGGTCAGGCCCATGTCGTCCTCGATGTCTTTGACCAGTCTGGCGAGGCTGCGCGCCGGCCATCCGTGATGCAGTGCTTCGGTGCCGGAGAGAGCCAGGAAGGCGTCGTCGATGGACAGCGGCTCCACCAGGGGCGGGAGCGCCAGCATGCGCTCGCGGATCGCGCGGCCGGCCTCGCTGTACTTGGCCATGTCGGGGCGGATGACCACGGCGTCGGGACAGGCCTTCAGGGCCTTGAACATCGGCATCGCCGAATGAACGCCGTACATGCGGGCGACATAGCAGGCGGCGGACACCACACCGCGCTGGCCGCCGCCGACGATCACGGGTTTGTCGCGCAGTTCCGGCCGGTCACGCTTCTCGACGCTGGCGTAGAAGGCATCGCAGTCGATGTGGGCAATCGACAGCCGGTCGAGATCCGGGTGCCAGACCAGACGCGGGCTGTTGCAGGCCGGACAGCGCGGCGGGGGCGCCGTGTCGCCTGCGGACTCAGCTCCAGTGAGTTCGGCGAAAGTTTCTAGGCAGTCGCGGCAGAGGCCGGGCATGGCTCAGGCGGGCCCCACCAGGGCCTGCGCCAGTTCCTCCGGGCGCCACAGGCGGGCGGCGCCGAAGACGCCGCTGGAATCGCCGTGGCGGGCTTTGAGGACGGGAGTCGCTACATGGTCGGAGAAGACGTAGCGGGGCAGCAGGGCCGGCAGGCGGTCGTAGAGACGGTCCACGTTGGAAAGGCCGCCGCCGAGCACGACGGCGTCGGGATCGACGACGTTGATGACGGTGGCGAGGGCGCGGGCGAGGCGGTCTTCGTAGCGTGCCAAGGCGGCCAGGGCGGCCGGCTCGCCGCTCGCCGCCCGCACCACCAGCTCGGGCGCGGCGACAGCCTCGCCGCCGGCCTCGCGGTAATCGCGCGCCAGGTTGGGGCCGGACAGGAAGGTCTCGATGCAGCCGTGCTTGCCACAGTAACAGGCCGGGCCGGGGCGTTCGTCGTTGCGTGGCCAGGGCAGGGGATTGTGGCTCCACTCGCCGGCGATGGCATTGCGGCCGATCAGCGCCCGGCCATGGACCACCAGGCCGCCGCCCACGCCGGTGCCGAGGATGACCCCAAAGACCACGTCGCAGCCGGCGGCGGCGCCGTCGGCCGCTTCCGAGATCGCCAGACAGTTGGCATCGTTCATCAGCCGCACCGGGCGGCCGAGGGCGGTGGCCAGGTCGCGGTCCAGGGGCCGTTCCAACAACCATGTGGAACTGGAATTCTTGATCAAACCGGAGGTTGTGGACAGGGCGCCGGGAATGCCGACGCCGACACTGCCGCGTTGGCCGGTCTCCTCTTCAACTTGTTGAACTAGCGCAACGATCGCGCCTATGGTGGCGGCATAGTCCAGGCGCGGCGTGGGGCGCCGCCGGCGGGCCAGCAGGCTGCCGTCGGTCGCCAGGGCGGCGGCTTCTATCTTCGTGCCGCCAAGGTCCACCCCGATCTGCATGATTTTCCTGTCTCTTTAATGCCCGTAACGGTTCTTAATTGGGAGGTTTGTTGTCAAAGCTTACCGAAAATTAACTTTATCCCGTTATCAACGAATAGATACCGGCATCAGCCCCCCGCAGTGGCGGGGCACCGGTTTGCAGGAGTTGGCGGTGCCGTCTTTATGCTGGAGGACAGTGCCCTCACATCACGTGTTCCAAAGGGCAGGGCAAGCAACATGATGAATGGAGCCAATACCGTCAGAGAGTCAGGAGCGGGGAAGACCGTGCTGATTGTGGAGGACAACGAGCTGAACATGAAGCTCTTCCACGATCTGCTCGAAGCGCACGGGTATAATATCCTCCAGACCAAGGACGGGATGGAAGCGCTGCGTCTGGCACGAGAGCATCACCCCGATCTGATCCTGATGGACATCCAACTGCCGGAAGTCTCCGGCCTGGAGGTGACCAAGTGGATCAAGGAAGACGACAATCTGAAATCGATCCCGGTGGTCGCGGTTACCGCCTTCGCAATGAAGGGGGACGAAGAAAAGATCCGCGAGGGCGGCTGCGAGGCCTATATCGCCAAGCCGATTTCCGTCACCAACTTCCTGGAGACCGTCGAGCGGTTCCTCAACTAGCCGCGACGGGGCTTATTCTGTAATGACCGCGCGGATCCTCGTCGTCGACGACATTCCTGCGAATGTTAAACTCCTGGAGGTCAAGTTGACCGCCGAGTACTTCGACGTGGTGACCGCGTCGGATGGTCCCTCGGCGATTGAACTGGCGCACAGCGAGGCGCCGGACCTTATTCTCGCCGACGTGATGATGCCCGGGATGGACGGCTTCGAGCTGTGCCGGAAGCTGAAGAGCGATCCCGAGACCAGCCATATCCCCCTCGTCATGGTGACGGCGCTCAGCGACGTCTCCGACCGCGTGCGTGGGCTGGAGGCCGGTGCCGACGACTTCCTGACCAAACCGGTCAACGACATAGCGCTCTTCGCCCGGGTGCGCTCTCTGGCGCGGCTGAAGCAGATGATGGACGAGCTGCGGGTACGCCAAGCGGCCAGCGGCGACAGCACCCTGATGGCCAAGACCGAGATGGAGCTGGCCGACGGCCTGACCGATGCGCGCATCCTGCTGGCCGATTCGAGCGAGACCCTGGCCGGCAAGGTGAAGAGCTACCTGGCCGAGGACGGCCACGAAACCCGTCATGTGAAGACCGGGCAGGAGGCCTTGGCGTTGGGGCAGGCCGAGGCCTTCGACCTGTTGATCGTCAGCCTGCATCTGGGGCAGGAGGACGGCCTCAGGCTGTGCTCCCAGTTCCGCTCGCAGGACAATACACGCCATGTCCCGATCCTGCTGCTGCTCGATGAGGAAGATCTGCCGCGCCTGCCCAAGGGGCTGGAGATCGGTGTCACCGACTATCTGATCAAGCCGATCGACCGCAATGAGCTGCGCGCCCGCACCCGCACCCAGATCCGCCGCCGGCGCTATCACGACAAGCTGCGCGACATGCTGCAGCGCTCGGTCGCCCTGGCCTATACCGACACGCTGACGGGCATCTATAACCGGCGCTATATGAACGCCCACCTGGACCGCAAGATCATGGAGATTGCGGAGACGGTGAAGCCGGTCTCCGTGCTGATGTTCGACATCGACAACTTCAAGAGCATCAACGACACCTATGGCCACAAGAGCGGTGACGAGGTCTTGGTCGAACTGGCCAAACGCGTCGCCCGCGGCGTGCGCGACATCGATCTGCTGTCGCGCTACGGCGGCGAGGAATTCGTGATCGTCATGCCGGATGCGGATATCGAGGTGGCGGTGGCCGTCGCCGAGCGTGTGCGTGGCTTGGTCGCCGACCAGAAATTCACGGTCTCCGGCAACGCCGAGCCGCTGACCGTCACCATCTCCGTCGGGGTGGCGACGACGCGCGAGCCGACCGAGACGACAGAGGCGATGATCGGCCGCGCCGACGAGGCGCTGTACCGGGCGAAGGACAGCGGGCGCAACTGTGTCCGCTCGGCCGAACTCGATCAGCGGGCGCAACGGCCCGCCGGGATTCCGGTCGCCGGCGACTGAAGAAGCGGGCCGGCACCAGCCGGCCTGTCCCCGCCGGGGCCCGACTCGGCCGCCACCCCGTCCCCAAAAGCAAAGCGGCCGCCCGGAGAGGCGGCCGCCAAGATGCGTCAAGCAGGGCAGGCCTGCTTATTTCATCTTCGATTCCTTGAAGGTCACGTGCTTGCGCGCGACCGGATCGTATTTCCGCATCTCGAGCTTTTCGGTCATGGTGCGCGGATTCTTCTTGGCCACGTAGAAGTAGCCGGTATCCGCGGTGCTCACCATCTTGATCAATTGCGTGGCTGGCTTGGCCATGTCCGCTGTCCTTTGCCTGAACTCGTCGAGGTTGCCGGAAAATACTGTGCCCTGGCCGGCTGTCAAGCTCCGTTGGTGAAACGGGGCGCCTCAGACGGCAACGCAGTCAATATTAGGAAAAAAAGCTTATATTTGTCAAGAGCCCGAAGCGATGGCCGGGGCGGTAGCGGTGGCCGCGGTGTCAGGCTGACCGTGCAGGGCGCGGGCGTAGAGCGCCGGCTCCTCGAGCAGTTGGCGGGCGACCTGCATGTCGATCTCGGCCTCGGCCTCGCGGACCGGGCAGTGGGCCCTGAAGGCCTCCACCGCCGCGTCGTCGTTGGTGTCGATGTCGGTGCGGCGCAGGTTGGCGTCCAGCGGCAGGGCACCGGTCTGGATCAGGGCCATCACGTCGCCCGGGGTGGTGACGTCGCCGGTGGTGCAGATATCGGGCAGCACGCCCCGACGATGCAGGGCGTAGCCTGAAGGGGCGTGGAAGCGCGCCCAGGTCAGGATGAACTCGCCGTTGTTCGGCAGGTTCAGCACGGTCTGCACCGTGCCCTTGCCGAAGGAGGCACTGCCGACCAGGACGGCGCGGCCGGAGTCCTGCAGGGCCGCGGCGACGATCTCCGACGCCGAAGCCGAGCCGCCGTCGATCAGCACCACCAGCGGTGCGTGGGCGGTGAGGTCGTCTTCCTTGGCGCGGAAATACTGATGGCTGTCGTTGTGGCGGCCGTGGGTCGAGACGATCCGGCCGCCGGTCATGAAGACGTCGGAGACTTCCTTGGACTGCTCCAGCAGGCCGCCCGGGTTGCCGCGCAGGTCCAGGATGTAGCCGTGCAGGTCGGCGCCGATCTCGTTCTGCGCCTGGCGGATTTTCTGGCGCAGGCCGTCGACCGTGCGGTTGTTGAAGCCGGTCAGGCGGATATAGGCGAGGTTGCCCTCGCGGTGATAGCTGACGGTCTGCGGCACGATATGGGTGCGCACCACGGCCATGGTCTGTAGGGCAGGGCTGGCTTCGCGCTCGATCGACAGGCTCACATGGGAGCCGGTCCGGCCGCGCAGGCGGTTCACCACGTCGTGCTGCGAAAGGCCTTCGACGCTGGTGCCGTCGATGGCGACGATCACGTCGTCCTGGCGCAGGCCGGCGGATTCAGCCGGCGTGTCTTCCATCACGGAAAGTACCAGCACGCCTTCTTCGATCAGGCGGATGCGGACGCCGATGCCGCCGAAACCTTCGCGGCTGGCCCGGTTCTCGCGGGCCGTTTCGCGCCCGGCGTAGCGTGAGAAGCCGTCGAGCTGGCTGAGCAGGCCGTCGAACACCGCCTCGTAGAGACGTTCCGGGTCGGCGGCGTCGAGGTCGGCGGAGTGGTAGCGCGAGGCCGAGATCACCGCCGCCGTCAGGGCGCCCCAGGCCTGGGCATCGTCGGAGGCCGGCATCGGGTAGCTTGCCATCTGCTGGCCGTCGATGCTGACGCGCAGCCGGTCACCGGCCGCCTGAACGGCAAGGGCGGGCTCGATGCTGGCCAGGCTGTTCATGCCGGCAATCGCCAAGTCCTTCACCGCGACTTCTTCGATGTAGATGTCGCTGACGTTCTGATAGCTGGCGCTGAACAGGCGCTCGGCCCGGCCTTCGTCGTAGCCTAGCGGGGCGCTGCTGTCCTGCGAGGCGCAGGCAACCATGAGGAAGGCGAGGCAGAGGGGGCCGGCACGGCGCAGGAGGCCGTGAAAATCGAAGACGGTCGACCGATGTCGGCTGATGAACCCGAACAACTTTTGCAAACTCTGCAACCCCTGGCGCTCCCTGCGAAAAACAACAATAAACGAAGTCGTTAACCATGCGCAAAGCGCAATTTCGTTCGTTCAAAGCTATTTGGCCAAGTCTAGGGTCCTAGTAAGCACTCTCCAGCGTCAAAGATTCGTTAACACCCAAGTAACATTTCAGCCGTTTTTGCCGCCCTTTGGCGGCTGGCTTGCCTTGGTCGCCCTTCTGCGGGAAGCTCGGCTGGAACCCTTTGGTTTCGCTTTGTTTTTTGACGTTTTTCCAGTTTTAGACCGACTTTGTGGCTTTTTTTGGGTCCGGCGTGCCGGACGCCCGGCAGCGGGGCGAGGCTGGCCGGCCAGCCCGTCACCTTGCCCGCTACCCTGCGGGCCGTCGGCACCGGTTTCGGCCTCCTCGTCCGCGTCGAGAGCGAGGATCAGTCCGCCGGTCATCGGCTCGGCCTCAACCAGGCGGACCCGCAGGCGGGCGCCCAGACGGTAGACGCGGCCCCAGCGCTGCCCCTCCAGGGCGTGGCGGGCCTCGACGTGGTGGTAGAAGTCGTTGGGCAGGGTACTGATGGGGATCAGGCCGCTGGCGCCGCTGTCGTCCAGGGTGAGGAACAGGCCGAAGCGGGTGACGCCGTTGACCCGGCCGTAGAAACGGGCGCCGACCCGCTCCTGCAGGAAAGCGGCGGTGAAGCGGTCGACCGCATCGCGCTCGGCGGCGGCAGAGCTGCGCTCGGTCGAACTGATGTGGCCGCCCATCTCCTCGAACTGGGTTTCGCTGCCCGGCGGCAGGCCGTCGTCGCCCAGCTTCAGGCCGCTGACCAGCGCGCGGTGGACCAGCAGGTCGGCGTAGCGGCGGAGCGGCGAGGTGAAGTGCGCGTAGTGGGTCAGGGCGAGGCCGAAGTGGCCGAGGTTGTCGGGGCTGTAGATCGCCTGGCTCTGGGCGCGCAGGATCAGGTCGTTGACCAGCGGCGCTTCCGGTTTGCCTTCGACCTTGGTCAGCAGCTGGGTGAGGGTGCGCGGGCGCACCACCTGGGAGGCGTTGAAGCGCAGGCCAAGGTCGCGCAGCACCTCTGACAGGGCGGCCAGGCGCAGCGGATCGGGCTTGTCGTGGACCCGGTACATGCAGGGCTGGCGCAGACGCTCCAGCTCCTTGGCCGCGGCGACGTTGGCGGCGATCATGAATTCCTCGATCAGCTTATGGCTGTCGAGGCGGGTGCGGGTCTCGATGGCGGCCACGCGGCCGTCCTCGGTCAGGCGGATCTTGCGCTCCGGCAGATCGAGTTCCAGCGTGCCGCGGGCGTGGCGTTCCTTCAGCAGGGCGTCATAGGCGCCGTAGAGACTGGGCAGCACGGCCTCGAGCACGGCGCCGTGGTCGCCCCCCGGATCACCGTTGCCCTGTCCGTCACGCGCCGCCTGAACTTCTTCGTAGGTGAGGCGGGCGGCCGAGCGCATCAAGCCGCGCACGAACTTGTGCTTCACGGCGTTGCCCTCGGCGTCGATCCACATATGGACCGCCATGCAGGGCCGGTCCTCGTTCGGATTCAGCGAGCACCAGCCGTTGGACAGCGCCGTCGGTAGCATCGGCAGGACGCGGTCGGGGAAGTAGGTGGAGTTGCCGCGGGCGTAGGCGGAGCGGTCGAGCGCGCTGTCGGGCCGCACGTAGTGCGCCACGTCGGCGATGGCGACCAGCAGGTGCCAGCCGCCGGGGTTCTTCGGATTGTCGTCGGGCTCGGCGAAGACCGCGTCGTCGAAGTCGCGCGCGTCGGCACCGTCGATGGTGACCAGCGGAATGCTGCGCAGGTCCTGGCGGCGGCCGAGCGGAGCGGCCTGGGCGGCCTCGGCCTCGGCGACGGCCTTGGCGGGGAACTCGCTGATCAGGCCGTGCTCGTGCAGCGTGATGAGGCTCAGCGACTTGGGATCGTCGCCGCGGCCCAGCCGCTCCAGCACCTTGACGCTGCGCAGGCCGAGATTGTCGCGCTGGCGCCGGGCCGGCAGGATCTCCGCCAGCACCAGTTCGCCAGGGGCGGCGCCGCCGGCATCGGCCGTGCGCAGCACGAAATCCTTCTTCGCGCGTTTGTCGGTGGGCCGCAGGCGGCCGCCCTGGGTGCCCATCTCGTAAACGCCGAGCACCCGCTGCGCGACCTGGTCCAGCTTGCGGATGATCTGGGCTTCGTAACTGCCGTCATCGGTGAGTTTCAGGCGAACCAACGCCCGTTCGCCCATCGCCAGGGCGGCGCGGCTGCGCTTTTCGGGGGCCAGGTAGATGCGTGGCGGCGTGCCCTTTTCTTCGTCCCAGACGGTCGGGCGGGCGAGCAGTTCGCCGTCTTCGTCCATCTCGGCAATCTCGACCACCAGCACGTTGGGCAGGCGGCCGGGGGCGGAGACATGGCGCGACGGCTGCTTTTCCAGCTGGCCCGCCTGCTTCAGTTCCTTCAGCAGCGCCTTCAGTCGAATGCGGTCGTTAGTGCCCTTGATGCGGAAGGCGCGCGCGATCTCGCGCTTGCCGACGGGTTCGGCGCTTTCGTTGATGAAAGCGAGAACCTGGTCCTTGCTGGGGAAGGGCGTGGAGCGGGCCTTCTCGGATATCTTGGCGTCCGGATTCTTCGGGGCGCCCGGATCGTTGTCGCCGGCCAAGGTCAGTCAGCCGCCGGTTTGTCGGCGGGCTTTTTCTTGGGCGCTGCCTTCTTTTTCGCCGCCGTTTTTTTGGTCGCTGCTTTCTTGGTGGCAGCCTTTTTGGCCGGCGCCTTTTTCTTCGCCGCCTTCTTCTTGGTGGCTTTCTTGGCAGCTTTCTTGGCGGGGGCCTTCTTGGTGTCGCCCTTGGCGGCCTTCTTTTCGGCCTGCACCTTCAGCATCTCCAGCGCCTGCTCCAGCGTCACCGTCTCCGGATCGATATCGGCCGGGATGGTGGCGTAGAGCTTGCCGTGCTTCACGTAGGGGCCGAAGCGGCCCTTGCCCTGGCTGACGACCTTGCCGTCTTCCGGATGCTCGCCGAGCGGGCGGCCGGCGGCCTGACCGCGCTTAGGCGCCTCGGCGATCAGGGTGACGGCCCGGTTGAGGCCAATGGTCAGCACGTCGTCCCCGTCGGTCAGCGAGCGATAGGCCGGGCCGTGCTTCACGTAGGGACCGTAACGCCCGATGCCGGCGGTGATCATCTTGCCGTCTTCCGGATGTACGCCGATTTCGCGGGGCAGGGCGAGCACGGCCAGCGCCTTGGGCAGGTCGATTTCGGCCGGCGGCAGGTTCTTGGGCAGCGAGGCGCGCTTGGGCTTCTCGTCGCCCTCGGCCTCGCCGAGTTGCAGGTAGACGCCGAAGGGACCCTTGCGCAGGGTGACGTCCTTGCCGCTCGCCGGGTCGCTGCCCAGCACCTTGGGATTGGTCAGATCGACGCCGATGTCTTCCTCGGCGCCGGGCACCGCCAGCGGACGGGTGTAGCGACATTCCGGATAGTTCGAGCAGCCGATGAAGCCACCGTTGCGCCCCAGGCGCAGGCCGAGGCGGCCTTCCTTGCAGGAGGGGCAGACGCGCGGGTCGACGCCCGGCTTTTCCGGGTCGAGGGGAAAGAAGTGCGGTCCGAGATCGTGGTCGAGCGCGTCGATCACCTCGGTGATCGAAAGATCCTTGGCACCGCCGACGGAGGTGCTGAAGGCTTCCCAGAAATCGCGCAGCACGCTGCGCCAGTCGACGAGGCCGCCGGAGATGTCGTCGAGCTTCTCCTCCATCTCGGCGGTGAAGTTGTACTGCACGTAGCGCTCGAAGAAGCTGGAGAGGAAGGCGACGACAAGACGGCCGCGATCCTCCGGCACGAAGCGGCGGCGGTCGATGCGCACATAGTCGCGGTCCTGCAGTACCTGCAGGATGGAAGCATAGGTGGAGGGGCGGCCGATGCCGAGTTCCTCCATCTTCTTCACCAGGCTGGCTTCGCTGTAGCGCGGCGGTGGCTGGGTGAAGGGCGGCGCCGGCAGCACGCCGCGGCGGGTCACGGCGTCGCCTTCGGTAAGCTTGGGCAGGCGGCGGTCGGCGGGATTGTCGTCTTCGCCATCACTGACCTTGTCGTCCTTGTCTTCCTGATAGAGCTTCAGGAAGCCATCGAAGGTGACGATGGAGCCGGTGGCGCGCAGCCGTGCGACCTTATCATCGACGTCGATGTCGACGGCGACCTGGTCCAATTCGGCACTGGCCATCTGGCAGGCCACGGTACGGTTCCAGATCAGTTCGTAGAGCTTGCGGCCGTCCTCGTCGAGATAGCTGCGCATCTCCTTGGGGCGACGGAACAGATCGGTCGGGCGGATCGCTTCGTGGGCTTCCTGCGCGTTTTTCTGCTTCGACTTGTACTGCCGCGGTGCCTCCGGCAGG
The DNA here is from genome assembly GCA_050043265.1 of Kiloniellaceae bacterium. Taxonomy (GTDB): domain Bacteria; phylum Pseudomonadota; class Alphaproteobacteria; order Kiloniellales; family Kiloniellaceae; genus Pelagibius. The sequence continues at coordinate 31,871 of JBHJIR010000073.1, read as the reverse complement.
TAGGCGTCGCCGTAGTCGCTGCCGATCAGCGCGCGGGTGCCGTCGAGGGCTTCCTGCGCCAAGGTCACGCCGTCGGTACGCATGTAAGTGATGAGGCCGACGGTCTCGCCGCCGAGGTCGATGCCTTCATAAAGCTTCTGGGCCACCCGCTTGGTGCGCGTCGCGCTGAAGCCGAGCTTGCGCGAGGCTTCCTGCTGCAACGTCGAGGTGGTGAACGGCGGATAGGGATTGCGCTTGGTCTGCTTGCGCTCGACCTGGGCGACGGCGAGGCGCGCCGCATTCTCCAGCTTCTGTGCAGCGGCCTTGGCGGTCGCCGCGTCGGGCAGATCGAACTTGTCGAGCTTGGTGCCGTCGAGGTGGGTGAGCCGCGCGGTGAAGGCAGCGCCTTCCGGGTTTTCCAGATTGACGTCGATCGACCAGTACTCGCGGGCCCTGAAGACTTCGATCTCCGCCTCGCGCTCGCAGATGAGGCGCAGCGCCACCGACTGCACGCGGCCGGCCGAGCGGCTGCCCGGCAGCTTGCGCCACAGCACCGGCGACAGCGTGAAGCCAACGAGGTAGTCGAGCGCCCGGCGCGCCATGTAGGCGTCGATCAGTTCCTGGTTCAGGCTGCGCGGATGTTCGAAGGCCTCGAGGATCGCCTTCTTGGTGATCTCGTTGAACACGACGCGTTCGACGTCGCCGCCGGCCAGCACGTTGCGCCGCTTCAATTCGTCGACGATATGCCAGGAAATCGCCTCGCCTTCGCGATCCGGGTCAGTCGCGAGGAACAGGTGTTTGCTGTTCTTCACCGCGTCGGCGATTTCGCTGAGGCGCTTCTCGCCTCGCTCGTCGACCAGCCAGCTCATGGAAAAATCTTCGTCGGGGCGGACGGAACCATCCTTGGCCGGCAGATCGCGCACGTGCCCGTAGCTGGCCAGGACGTAGTAGTCCTTGCCGAGATACTTATTGATGGTTTTCGCCTTGGCGGGCGATTCGACGACAACGACGTTCATGAGGGGCGGATACTTCGCTCAGTTCGTTACCAAGTTCCTAACGGGATCCGGTGGCTTCGCCTGATCCCGCGCTCGTGCCTCGTATGGGGTAAGCGGTGGTTACCGGTGTGCGAGGCCAGTCGTCATAAAGGGTCTGCGGGGGCTTTGTAAAGCCGCGCAAAGCGGTTGCCCGGGTGGCGTTCGACCTTTCCGGCCAGTTCCAGTTCCAGCAGAACACCATGCACGACGGCGACCGGCAGGGCGCTGAGGCGCACCATGTCATCAACCAGAATGGGGTCCGCGCCCAGCAGTTCTTCAATGATGGCGCGCTCCGCGTTACCCGCTTCGGCGGGCTGTGGCGGTGGCGGCGAGACCGCTTGTGCAAGACCGCGGGGCGCGGATTGTGCCGTGTTATCAAGCGGCCGCAGTGCCGCCAGGGCGTCCAGCACGTCGGCGGCGGACTCGATCAGGGTGGCGCCGTCGCGGATCAACTGGTTGCAGCCGCCGGCGCGCGGATCGAGCGGCGAGCCGGGGATCGCGAAGACCTCGCGCCCCTGATCGCCGGCAAAGCGCGCGGTGATCAGCGAGCCGGAGCGTCTGGCCGCCTCGACCACCACGACGCCGAGCGAAAGCCCGGAGATGAGCCGATTACGGCGCGGAAAGTGGCGCGCCTGGGGCACCGTGCCCAGCGGCATCTCGGACACCACGGCGCCCTTGGCGCGGATTTCCGCCTGCAGGCCTTCGTTCTCCGGTGGGTAGATTACGTCGGCCCCGCCAGCGACCACAGCGATGGTCGGTTTCGGCAGGGTGCCGCGGTGGGCGGCGGTATCGATGCCGCGGGCCAGGCCGGAGGCGACCACGACACCGGCGGCGGCGAGGTCGGCCGCGATGCGCTCGGCAAGGCGCCGGCCGTTGGCCGAGGCGTTTCGGGCGCCGACGATACCGACACAGGGCGGCGCGAAGGCCGCCGCGCTGCCCAGCAGGCAGAGGACCGGCGGAGCGTCGTCCAGGGCGCGCAGCAGCGCCGGATAGTCGGGCTCGCAGAGGGCGATCAGGCGGCCTCCGGCCTTGCGGACCGCCTTGAGTTCGGCCTCCGCCTCGGCGGGCGGGCAAATGTGGAACCGGCGCTTGCCGCCGGCCCGCTGGGCCAGGTCCGGGAGGGCTTCCAGGGCCGCTGCCGGGCTGCCGTAGCGCTCCAGCAATTGGCGGAAAACCACAGGGCCGACATTTTCCGAGCGAATCAGCCGCAGCCAGTCGAGACGCTGGGTGTCGCTCAGGGGTTTCATTGCCGGGTCCGCCATCCACTTAAAATCGTCATGGGCGGGGCCAAAGGTCAAGATGTTAGCGGCTGCCGGGTGCGCTCAGGTCTTCTTGGCGCCGATCTTGGATTCCTCGCCTTTCAGCAGGCGGCGGATGTTCTCGTGATGGCGCAGCCACACCAGGGCAGTCAGGGCGCCGGTCAGTTGAACCATCTGCAGGTCGCCGAGGAGGAACCAGCTGAGGACCGGCGCGGCGGCGATGGAGAGTATTCCGGCCAGGGAGGAGTAGCGGAACAGGAAGGCGACGACCAGCCAGGCAAGGCAGCAGAGCGAGCCCAGCGCCGGTGACAGGGTCAGCAGCACGCCCAGGGTGGTGGCGATGCCCTTGCCGCCCTTGAACCCCAGCCAGACCGGAAAGAGATGGCCGAGTACCGCGCCGAAGGCGGCGGTCAGCGCCATGTCCGGTCCCCAGAGCTGGGCGATCAGCACCGCCGCGGCGCCCTTGCCGCTGTCGAGCACCACGGTGGCGGCGGCAAGACCCTTCCGGCCGGTGCGCAGCACGTTGGTGGCGCCGATATTGCCGGAGCCCATCTGGCGCAGGTCGCCGAGGCCGGCCAGGCGGGTCAGCAGCAGGCCGAAGGGGATCGAGCCCAGCAGATAGCCGCCTAGCAGGGCAGTTAGAATGTAGGGCCAGGCAAATTCCCAGGAGATCGGATCGGGCATGGCCGCCTCTCGCCGTCAGGCCGCTTCGAAGAGGGCGCGGCCGTCGACCACGGTGCGCTTTACGCGGCCCTGCACGGGCAGCCCCTCGAAGGGTGTGTTCTTGGACTTGCTGGAGAACGTCTCCGGCTGGATCTTCCAGGCCCGCTCCGGCTCGAAGATCAGCAGGTCGGCGGGGGCGCCCTTGGCCAGGCGGCCGGCGTTCAGCTTCAGGATCTCCGCGGGCCTTACGGTCAGCCGGGCGAGCAGGTCCAGCAGCCCGGCCTTGCCGCCGTGATAGATCTGCAGCGACAGCGGCAGCAGGGTTTCCAGACCGATGATGCCGGGCTCGGCGATGTCGAAAGGCACGCGCTTGGATTCCTGGTCATGCGGGCTGTGGTCGCTGGCGATGGCGTCGATGGTACCGTCGGCCACGCCGTCGAGGATCGCCTTGCGGTCGTCTTCGCTGCGCAGCGGCGGCGAGACCTTGGCGAAGGTGCGGTAGTCGCCGACCGCGAACTCGTTCAGGGCGAAGTAGTGCGGGGCGGTGTCGCAGGTCACGTCGAGGCCGCGCGCCTTGGCGCGGCGGATCGCCTCGACGCTCTCGGCGGTGGAGATGTGTGCCACGTGGTAGCGGCCGCCGGTCATCTCGACGAGGCGCAGGTCGCGCTCGATCATCATCACCTCGGCCAGCTTGGGGATGCCGGGCAGTCCGAGGCGGGTGGCAAGCTCGCCGCCGTTCATGGCACCGCCGGAGAGAGCCGGTTCCTCCGGGTGCTGCACGATCAGATGCCCGAAGGTCTTGGCGTAGGACAGCGCCCGGCGCATGACCTGGGCGTTGGCCACGGCCTTCAGACCATCGGTGAAGGCGACAGCGCCGTTTTCCGCCAGCAGGCCCATCTCGGTCAGCTCGTTGCCTTCCAGGTTCCGGGTGACGGCGGCGTAGGTGTAGACCTTCACGCGCTTCACTTCGCGGGCGCGGCGGGCGATGAACTCGACGCCGGCCACGTCGTCGATCACGGGGTCGGTGTTGGGCAGCCCGACCATGGAGGTGACGCCGCCGGCGGCCGCCGCGCGCCCGGCCGAGTCCATGGTCTCCTTGTGCTCCTCACCCGGCTCACGGAGTTGCACGCGCATGTCGACCTGCCCCGGCGCCAGGCAGGCACCGCCGCAGTCGACCGTCTGCATGCCTTCCGGCACCCCGTCCTTGAACAGGTCGGGGCCGAGATCGGTGATCTTGCCGTCTTCGGCCAGCAGGGCACCCGGCGCATCGAGACCGCTCGCCGGGTCCAGCAGGCGGGCGTTCAGATAGGCGGTACGGTGCTTGGGAAGGGGGCGGGTGCTCACACTTTATCTCATGCTTCGACGTTTATTGGCTGGCGTTCACGGGCTCACGCTTACTGGGCGGCCTGCTCCTGCTGGCTGCGGGCCAGATGGAGATTGTGATTGAGGGTCTCGAGGCAGGCCATGCGCACGGCGACGCCCATCTCGACCTGCTCCCGGATCACCGAGCGGTGGATGTCGTCGGCCAGCTCGCTGTCGATCTCGACGCCGCGGTTCATCGGCCCCGGATGCATGATCAGGGCATTGGGCTTGGCGGCCTGCAGCTTGTCCTGGTCGAGCCCGAAGAAGCGGAAGTACTCGCGGGTCGACGGCACGTAGCTGCCCTGCATGCGCTCGGTCTGCAGGCGCAGCATCATGACGATGTCGCAGTCGGCCAGGCCCTTGCGCATGTCGGTGAAGGTCTCGACGCCCATGCGCTCGATGCTGCTGGGCATCAGGGTCGGTGGCGCGATGAGGCGCACACGGGCGCCCAGGGTGGTCAGCAGGTGGATGTTGGACCGCGCGACGCGGCTGTGGGCGATGTCGCCGCAGATGGCGATCTGCAGCCCCTCGATGGTGCCCAGGCGGCGGCGGATGGTGAGGGCGTCGAGCAGCGCCTGGGTCGGGTGCTCGTGGCTGCCGTCGCCGCCGTTGATGACGGCGCAGTTCATCTTCTCGGCCAGCAGTTGCACCGCGCCGGAGTCCGGATGGCGCACGACCAGGACGTCGGGGTGCATGGCGTTCAGGGTCATCGCCGTGTCGATCAGGGTCTCGCCCTTCTTGATCGACGACCAGGCCACCGACATGTTGATCACGTCGGCGCTGAGCCGCTTCGCAGCCAGCTCGAAAGACGTCCTGGTACGCGTTGAACTTTCAAAGAAAAGATTGATGACCGTGCGGCCGGCCAGGAGGTCTTTCTTCTTGTCCTCGCCTCGGTTGAGGGCGACGTAGCCGTCGGAGAGGTCGAGCAAAAAGAGAATTTCTGGTGCCGTCAGCCCCTCGATCCCAAGGAGGTGACGGTGTCGGTAGCCTTCGTAAGAGGCCGACTTGCCGGGCGCGGATGTCATTAAAGCCGTCTTATGACACCGCGCCTGCCGGGGGGCAAGCGGCTGTCATTGCCGATGGGGGTTGGACTGTGGATTAATGCCGAGGAAAAGCGATTAAATTATGCCTTTTCCGCGTAGTCTGGCTCGTTCCTCAGGTCCGACATCAAGCAGTTCCTCCAGCACCGAATCGCTGTCCTGGCCGGCGCGCGGCGGCGCGAATCGATATTCGACCGGGGTCTCGGAAAACTTGATCGGGTTGCCGATGAGATCGACGGTGCCGTCCTTGGCGCCGCGGTAGGGCATCGAGATCTTCATCTCGCGGGCCAGCACCTGCGGGTCGGCGAAAACCTGGTCGAGGGTGTTCACCGGTCCGGCCGGTACCGCCAGCGCCGCAAGGCCGTCGACCCAGGCCTTCTGGGTGCGCTGGCGGGTGATCTCCGGCAGCAGCTCGTAGCGCGCGACGCGGTTGCGCACCCGGTTGGCGTTGGTCTGGAAGCGCTCGTCGGCGGCCAGTTCCGGACAGCCGGCGAATTCGCAGAAGCGGGCGAACTGGCCGTCGTTGCCGACCGCCAGGATGAAATAGCCGTCGGCGCAGGGCATCACCTTGTAGGGCACGATGTTGGGGTGCTCGCTGCCCTGGCGCTTGGGCACCTGGCCGGAGGTCAGATAGTTCAGCCCCTCGTAGGTCAGCCAGGACACCTGGGTGTCGAGCAGGCCGAGGTCGATGTGCTGGCCGATGCCGGTCATGCCGCGGTAGTGCAGCGCCGCCAGGATGGCGCTGACCGCGTACATGCCGCACATGATGTCGGCGATGCCGACGCCGACCTTCACCGGTTCGCTCTCGGGCTCGCCGGTCAGGCTCATGATGCCGCCCATGCCCTGGGCCAGATAGTCGTAGCCGGCGCGCGGCGCGTAGGGACCCGTCTGGCCGAAGCCGGTGATCGAGCAGTAGATCAGGCCCGGGTTGGCGGCCTTCAGGTCATCGTAGCCGAGGCCGTAGCGGGCCAGGTTCCCGACCTTGTAGTTCTCCACCAGGATGTCGCAGAAGCCGATCAGCTCGCGGGCCAGCGCCTGGCCCTCGGGCTTGGAGATGTCGATGCTGACCGAACGCTTGTTGCGGTTGGCGGAGAGGTAGTAGGCGCTCTCGGTGGTGTCCTCGCCGTCCGGGCCGGGCACGAAGGGCGGCCCCCACTTGCGGGTGTCGTCGCCCTGGCCGGGACGTTCGAGCTTGATCACTTTGGCGCCGAGGTCACCCAGCTAGTGGGTGCAGGGCGGGCCGGCGAGGATGCGAGTGAGGTCAAAGACCCGCAGTCCGGTCAGCGGTGCGGTCATCAGGCGGCAGTCCCATGCGGCGGAAACTATTCCGGGTTTTGCCGCGCCCCGGCGGAGCGGTCAAGCACCGACGGCGCACGGCTGCCTTGCGGTGCCAAGGGACGGTTCAAACGAGCAACAATACCAGCAACGGCAGGGTGAGCGCGGCGGCCAGGGTCTGCACGGTCAGGATGTTGGCGACCAGCCCCGGGGCGCCGCCCATCTGGCGCGCCAGGATGTAGGACGAGGTGGCGGCCGGCAGGGCATTGAAGAGGACGGCAACGGTCCAGGCCGGGCCATGGACGCCGAGCAGCCAGCAGAAGGCGGCGGTGAGCAGCGGCAGGCCGGCCAGCTTCAGCACGACCGCGGCGGCGACCCAGCCGCCGCTGGTCCGGGCGGCGCCGAAGTCGAGCCCGGCGCCGACCGCCAGCAGGGCCAGCGGCAGGGCGGCCCGGGCCAGGATGGTCAGCGTCTCATCGGCCACCGGCGGCAGGCCAAGGCCGCTGACGTTCAGCAGCAGGCCGAACAGGCAGGCGAGGATCAGGGGATTGAGCAGCAGCGCCTTCACCGGGCCGGGGCTTGCGGCACCGGCGGGGTTGCCCGGCCGGTCGCCGAAGCGCAGCAGGGCGGTGACGCAGATGACGTTCACGCTGGGCACCACCACGGCGACGATGAGGGCGGCGATGGAAAGGCCGGCCTGGCCGTAAAGGGCGAAGGGGATCGACAGGCCGATGTAGGTATTGGGGCGGATCGCGGTCTGCAGCACCGCGGTGACGGCGGGGCCGTTGCGGCGGGTGAGCAGATGGAAGCCCACCAGCAGGGCGCTCATGGTGAGGATCGCCAGTCCGACGGCGCCGGCCATGGCGGCGGCGGGCAGGGCCGAGAAGTCGGCCCGCGCCAGGGTGGTGGCGAGCAGCGCCGGCAGCAGGAACAGATAGGTCAGCCGCTCGGCCGGTTCCCAGAAAGCCTCGGTGAGCCAGCCTCGGCGCTGGATGGTGTGGCCGAGGAGAATGAGCAGGAAGACCGGCAGGACGGCGGTGGCGAGCGCTTGCATGGGGCCCGCTTCTAGCGCTGGCGGGGGGCTTGGCGGGAGAGGGCGTCGAGGGCGCCCTGCAGGATGTAGGCGGCGGCCATCTTGTCGACCACCTCGGCGCGGCGCTTGCGGGTCATGTCGGCCTCGTCGACCAGGAAGCGCTCGACCGCGGCGGTGGAGAGGCGCTCGTCCCAGAAGGCGACAGGCTGGGTGAAGCCGCCTTTTTCGACGAGGTTGCGGGCCAGCGCGCGCACCGACTGGCAGCGCGGCCCCTCGCTGCCGTCCATGTTCACGGGCAGGCCCATGATCAGGCCGCCGATCTTATATCGCGCACAGATCTCCGTGAGGCGCGCGGCGTCCTGGGTAAACTTGGTGCGCTTGATGGTCTCCAGCGGCGAGGCCACCTTCAGCGCCGAGTCGGAAATCGCCACGCCGATGGTCTTGCTGCCGGGGTCGAGCCCGATCAGGCGCTGGCCCGGCTGCAGCCGGGCGGCCAGTTCTGTGACGGTGAGGTCCATCGGCCGCAGGGCCTTTCGGGATGGGATCGAGGAAAACCAGTCCCTTATAGGCAGGCCCTGGCGGGGCGGCAAGGCGCCCCAATCTTGCGGCTTCCGGGGGCCGGTGCTAGGTTCCGGCGGATTTTGATCGCTCTGACGCCCGTGCCGGGCGTGTCCTGGGGAAACGCCCGGGACAGGCCGGCGGGCGGAGCTTTTTCCGGATAATGAGGGTTGGGGCCGATGTCGGTCGACAAGGAAACTGTCGCGAAGATCGCGAGACTGGCGCGCGTTCGCGTCGACGAGAGCCACAAGGAGGCTCTGGCCAAGGAGCTGTCCAACATCCTGGGCTGGATCGAGCAACTGTCGGAACTGGATACCGACGGTGTCGAGCCGATGACCTCGGTGGTCTCCATGACGCTGCCGCTGCGCGAGGACAAAGTGACCGACGGCGGCTATCCCGACAAGGTGACGGCCAACGCGCCGGAAGCCGCCCATGGCTTCTACGCCGTGCCGAAGGTAGTGGAATGATGAGCGATCTGACCAACCTGACCATCACCGAGGCGCGCGACCTGCTGGCCAAGGGCGAGGCCTCGTCCAAGGAACTGACGGAGGCGCACATCGGCGCCATGGAGTCCGCCCGCTCGCTGAATGCCTTTATCACCGAGACGCCGGAAAAGGCGCTGGCGATGGCGGAAGCCTCCGACGTCAGACGCAAGGCGGGCACGGCTGGCCTGTTGGAAGGCCTGCCGATCGGCATGAAGGACCTGTTCTGCACCGAAGGCGTGCTGACCACCGCCGCTTCCCACATCCTGGACGGCTTCCACCCGACCTATGAGTCGACGGTAAGTCAGAACCTGTGGAACGCCGGCGCGGTGATGCTGGGCAAGACCAACCTGGACGAGTTCGCCATGGGCTCCTCCAACATGACCAGCCACTACGGCGGGGTCGAAAGCCCCTGGCGCAAGGCCGGCGATAACCGGCCGCTGGTGCCGGGCGGCTCCTCCGGCGGCTCGGCCGCCGCGGTGGCGGCGCGCTGCGCCCTGGGGGCCACGGGTACCGATACCGGCGGGTCGATCCGCCAGCCGGCGGCCTTCTGCGGCATTGTCGGCATGAAGCCGACCTATGGGCGCTGCTCGCGCTGGGGCATCGTCGCCTTCGCCTCCTCGCTGGACCAGGCGGGGCCGATGACGCGCACGGTGCGCGACAGCGCGATCATGCTGCGCGCCATGGCGGGCTACGACGCCAAGGACTCGACCTCGGTGAATGCGCCGGTGCCGGACTACGAAGCGGCGATGACCGGCAACATCAAGGGCATGAAGATCGGCATTCCGAAGGAATACCGCGTCGACGGCATGCCGACCGAGATCGATGCGCTGTGGCTGAAGGGCATCAAGTGGCTGGAGGAAGCCGGTGCGGAGATGGTCGAAATTTCCCTGCCGCACACCCGCTACGCCCTTCCGACCTATTACATCATCGCCCCGGCGGAAGCGTCGTCGAACCTGGCGCGCTACGACGGCGTGCGCTACGGGCTGCGCGAAGAGGGTGCCACCCTGGACGAGATGTACGAGGCAACGCGCGGCAAGGGCTTCGGCGCCGAGGTGCTGCGCCGCATCCTGATGGGCACCTACGTGCTGTCGGCCGGCTACTATGACGCCTACTACAACAAGGCGCGCAAGGTGCGCAGCCTGATTGCCGGCGACTTCGCCAAGGCCTATCAGAAGGTCGATGCGATTCTGACGCCGACGGCGCCATCGGCCGCTTTCGGCATGGGCGACAAGATGGACGACCCCATCGCCATGTACCTGCTCGACGTCTTTACCGTGCCCGCCTCGCTGGCCGGGCTGCCGGGCATTTCGATCCCGGCCGGGCTGTCGCAGGACGGCCTGCCGCTGGGCCTGCAACTGCTGGGCAAGGCCTTCGACGAGGAGACGGTGTTCAAGGTGGCCGGCGTGCTGGAAGAGGCGGCGGGCTTCGACGCCAAGCCCGCCTTCCTGGCGGCGTAAGGCAGGGCGGAGAGAGAAAGATGGCATTGATCAAAGGCAAGACGGGCGAGTGGGAGATGGTCATCGGGCTGGAAGTCCATGCCCAGGTGATCTCCAAGTCGAAGCTATTCTCCGGCGCTTCGACCGAATTCGGCGCCGAGCCCAACAGCCAGGTGTCGCTGGTCGACGCGGCCATGCCGGGCATGCTGCCGGTGCTGAACAAGTACGTGGTGGAGCAGGCGGTGCGCACCGGCCTGGGCCTGAAGGCGCAGATCAACCTGACCTCGGTGTTCGAGCGTAAGAACTACTTCTACGCCGACCTGCCGCAGGGTTATCAGATCTCGCAGTTCCTGCAGCCCATCGTCGGTGAGGGCACCATCATCCTGGACCTGGAGGGCGGTGAAACGCGCGAGGTCGGCATCGAACGGCTGCACCTGGAGCAGGACGCCGGCAAGTCGATCCACGACCAGCACCCGACGCAGTCCTATATCGACCTCAATCGCTCGGGCGTGGCGCTGATGGAGATCGTCTCCAAGCCGGACATGCGCTCGGCGGAGGAGGCGGGTGCTTACCTCCGCAAGCTGCGCACCATCCTTCGTTATCTCGGCACCTGCGACGGCAACATGGACGAAGGCTCCATGCGGGCCGACGTGAACCTGTCGATGCGCCGGCCGGGCGAGCCCCTGGGCACGCGCACCGAGACGAAGAACGTGAACTCGATCCGCTTCGTGCAGCAGGCCATCGAGCAGGAGGCCCGGCGCCAGATCCAGATTCTGGAAGAGGGCGGCAAGATCGTGCAGGAGACGCGCCTGTACGACGGCATGAAGGGCACCTCGCGTTCCATGCGGTCCAAGGAGGAGGCGCACGACTACCGCTACTTCCCCGATCCGGACCTGTTGCCGCTGGAACTGGATGCCGCCTGGGTGGAGGGCATCAAGGCCGGTTTGCCGGAGCTGCCCGACGACAAGAAGGCGCGCTTCGTGAAAGACTTCGGCCTGCCGGTCTACGATGCCGGAGTGCTGGTCGCCGACCGCGACACCGCAGCCTTCTTCGAGACCGTGGCCGAGGGGCGCGACCCGAAGCTGGCAGCCAACTGGGTGATCGGCGACTACTTCGGTGCACTGAACAAGAGCGGCGCCGATCTGCACACGGCGCCGGTCGACGCCAAGAAACTGGGCGGCCTGCTGGACCTCATCGCCGACGGCACGATTTCCGGACGCATTGCCAAGGAGGTCTTCGAGGAGATGTGGGAGAACGGCCAGGAAGCCGATGCCATCGTCGAATCGAAGGGGCTGAAGCAGATCAGCGACAGCTCCGAGATCGAAGGGCTGGTCGATGAAATCATCGCCGGCAACCCCGGTCAGGTCGAGCAGTTCAAGGGCGGTAACGAGAAGATTCTCGGCTGGTTCGTCGGCCAGGTGATGAAGGCGACCCAGGGAAAGGCCAACCCGGGCCTGGTCAACCAGGTGCTGCGCAAGAAGCTGGGGTAAGCTGCGCCGCTTTCTGCGGCTTTTCCGATTGACCGCCCGTGCCTCAGGCGCGGGCGGTCATGCCGCCAAGCCGGTAGATCACGTTCTCCAGGCTATCCGGGCCGAGGTCCCGGTAGCTCTGCACCAGGCTGAGTACGATCCGCTCCTCCTGCGCCGCCGGCTCACCGGGGCGCCGGGCGTCGAGAACCAGATCGAGGACAACCTGAAAGGCCTTCTGCAGGTGGGCAGGCAGGCGGGATCTTTCATAGATATCCCATAACGCCGTCGAGCCGGACCTGCGCAACGCCTTCTGTGCCTTGGCGGTGGGGATGCGGGCCAGAGTGGCGAGGCCCGCACCGAAGAGTTCCACCTGGCCGGTGCAGAGCGCGCGCAGCAGCAGCGTCGGTGTCAGCATCCCCTTCAAATAGAGCCGCATCACCGCCGCATCGATTTCCTGAATGTCGCTCAGGGTAGACAGCGACAGAACCAGCGCCCGCTCGCGCGCGTGCTGAATGAGACGCTCGGCCAAGGCCGCGGGCAAGACGTGATTCTCAACCAGGCGCGCCAGCAGGTCATCGGCCACCAAGGAGATCAGGCGTTCCTGGATATCGATCGGCAGTGTCGGACGGTCGACCAGAAGTTCATGAATCTCCCCATCGTCTGCGAAAGTATCGAGCAGGCTCTGGTAAGAGGCTTCGGAGATGTCGGCGCCGTCGTTGGCGAGCATCGCAGCGACGACGTCTTTCTTCCCCGTATCCACCAAGGCATCGGAAACCGGTTCGCTAAGCGCTTCGCGTTCGGCGATGGCGCGCTGCTTTACGGTGTTGCCGCCCTGGATAATTGAAATGAGATCTTCGTCGGTCAACGCCAGAGAACTCTGGAGCACCGGAACGGCAACGGTCTCGATATCGTCGGCCAGTTCGCGGGCGATAGCGCGGGGCAGGAGAGGGGAATTCTTGATGTGCTCGGCCAGTGTCCGGCGCACCTCGACTTCACTGTCGCGGGCCAGACATTTGAATATCTCGATCGCTACCAACCGCTCGGGCTCCGTCAACTCGCCCCGCGTGAAGGCGGCGCCCAGGCGGGCGGCCAGTTGCGGCCGGCGCTCGCCAGAGGGTGCGGGATCTACGCCGATTGGGCGGGTGGGGGCGAGAGCCTCGGTGTTCTCCCAAGCTGAGCGCGAAAGCCGCATAATAGAGCACCCATGATTAGCCATGTGATTAATAAAGGCTAATCAATATACGTATTTTCGTCAATATTTATCATCGTTTATTTGATCCAATATTGATTGGGTCTTGATTTGTATTTGAATAAAAATTTATGCGGTTTCGTCGCTGACCCGGTCGTTTGGCTTCAAGGTATCGCCGTTGGATCGTGGCTATCCGGCCAGGTGATTGCGCTTCAGGTAGACTGTGGTGTCCGTTGCCGCGGTGAGGCGTCTTGTGATGCCGCGGGGCTCACGCAGCCAGGCGCCCGCGCCGTAACCGGTACTGCCGTCACCGAGCGTCCCCGAGACGACGAAGATTTCCAGGCCCTTCGGCGCCGCCGACGCGTCGATGTAGTCCGGTGGCAGCGTGCCGCCGGCGGCGAGGCGCAGCAGCGTGATGTCCTCGGGATAGGCGGGATCGCGGTACAACGGCAGAACCTCGACGCCGGGGGCAACTGCCTGCCAGTCAGCCTTGGTACTGTCGATCACCACGTGATCGCGGCCGTCGCCGGGGAACTGGCACAGCTTTACGAAGATAATGCAGCCGTCCTTGGAGAAGGGCGCATGTGTGAACCCCGCTGGGTTCAGCAGGAAGGTGCCGGCGGGATAGTCGCCGTGCTCGTCGGAGAATATGCCATCGAGCACGAAGATCTCCTCGCCTTGCGGGTGTCCGTGTTCATGGAAGGCGGAGGCCGCATCGTAGCGCACCACCGAGGTGACCCGGCTGAACTCGCCATCGACGAGATCGAGACGCTTGCGCCAGACGGTGGGGCTGGGGCTTGCCTGCCAGTCCATGGCCGCCGTGTCCATCGCGGCTGGTTGGCTGAGGTCGGCATTCAGGCTGTCGCTCATCCCGGGCTCCTCTTCTTTTGTCGCTCAACAGCGCGATGAATCAGCAGGTAGGTAACGTTGGCTTGATCGGCAAGTTACGCTCACGGGCTTGTAATCGGCGCGCGGCGGCTGCATTTCTTCCAAGGGTAGGACGGCATGGGGCCGCCGCTTTCATTCCGTGGGGAGATGAGAATTCCATGACTATCGAACTCTATTCCTGGGCCACGCCGAACGGCCACAAAGTGCACATCATGTTGGAGGAACTGGGTCTTCCTTACAACGTGCATGCGATCAACATCGGGGCCGGCGACCAGTTCGATCCGGAATTTCTCAAGATCAGCCCCAACAACAAGATGCCGGCCATCGTCGATCCGGACGGGCCGGACGGCAAGGCGATCTCGCTGTTTGAAAGCGGTGCCATCCTGATCTATCTGGCGGAAAAGCACGGCAAGCTGTTGTCCAGTGCGCCGCGCGAGCGTTACATCACGCTGCAATGGCTGATGTGGCAGATGGGCGGTCTCGGGCCCATGCTGGGCCAGGCCCATCACTTCCGCAACTATGCGCCCGAGCGCATCGACTACGCCTACGACCGCTACACCAACGAGGCCAACCGCCTGTACGGCGTGCTCGACAAGCGGCTGGGTGAAGCGCCCTATTTGGGCGGCGACGACTACTCCATTGCCGATATCGCCGCCTGGCCGTGGACCCGCCATCCGGACCGCCAGGGCGTGGAGCGCGACGCCTTGCCGAACTTCAAGCGATGGTTCGATGCCATTGCCGAGCGCCCCGCCGTGCAGCGCGGCGTGAAAGTGTTGGAAGATCTGCGCACGGAAGGTTTCGACGACAAGGCGCGGGACATTCTGTTCGGTGCCGGTCAATACGCCAAGCGCTAGAGGCCGGGCGTTGACCCGCGAACATAAGCGCCACGACAATTGACTTGAGGGTGGCCGGCTTGGCACAAAGCAAGTCGGTCGTGCTGCTGGGAGGCGGGCGACTGCGCCGGCACTGACCGAAAGCAGGAACCGCCATGTCGCCCAAGCCGCCCAGCGGGCCCCATACGGCCCAAAACCCCACGGGGATCGATGCCTATAAGCCGGCGGAGATCGCCGCGCGGATCGAAGAGGCGGGAATCGGCAAGACCCGCCTGGGCCTTTTGCAGATGATGGCGCTGAGCATGCTGGCGGGCGCCTTCATCGCCTTCGGCGGAGCCTTCTATACCCTGGTGATGACCGGTGTCGAGCCGGGCTTCGGCCCGGCGCGGCTGCTGGGCGGCGCGGCCTTTTCGTTGGGCCTGATCCTGGTGGTGGTGGGCGGCGCCGAGCTGTTCACCGGCAATGCCCTGATGGTGATGGCTTGGGTCGACCGGCGCATCGGCACCGGTGCGATGCTGCGCGCCTGGCTGATCGTCTACTTCGGCAATCTGATCGGGGCCCTGGGCGTTGCCGTGCTGATGGCCTGGTCCGGGACGCTGAGCGGCGCGACCGGCGAGCTCGCGGTGCGTATCGCCGAGGCCAAGATGGCCCTGCCGCCGGTGGAGGCGCTGGTCCGCGGCGTTCTGTGCAACGCGCTGGTTTGCCTTGCGATCTGGTTGACCTTTGCGGCGCACAGCGTCTCCGGCAAGATCCTCGCGATCCTCTGGCCGATCACCGCTTTCGTGGCGCTGGGCTTTGAGCACTCCATCGCCAACATGTATCTGATCCCCGTCGGTCTGATGAGCGGCGCGCAGGGCAGTTTTGCCGGCGTGCTGGGCAATCTGGTGCCGGTGACCCTGGGCAACATCCTCGGCGGTGCCGGCGGCGTGGCGCTGGCCTACTGGGCGGCTTATCGCCGCTCGGCCGGTTAGGGCGCGGCCATCCGGCCTGGGAGGAGTGGCTGGGAAAGGGCTGGCCCTGACGGCGCCACGAACCGATATTAACAGGGGCTTGCCCGATGTCCGGCAGGCAGCAGGGTCCCGTGGGGCACGGGACCCGACTTTTTTTGGGTAGGATAAAGACAAAGGGAGACCGGGTCCGTGACCATCGAACTCTATACCTGGGGCACGCCGAACGGCCGCAAGATTTCCATCGCTTTGGAAGAGATGGGCCTGGCCTATTCAGTGCATCCCATCAACATCATCAAGGACGAGCAGTTCGCTCCCGACTTCCTGAAGATCAGCCCGAACAACAAGATACCGGCGATCGTCGATCCGGACGGTCCGGACGGTGAGCCGCTGGCGTTATTCGAGAGTGGCGCGATCCTGATTTACCTGGCTGAGAAAACCGGCCAGCTGATGCCGAAGGATGCCCGGGCCCGTTCCACGGCGCTGCAGTGGCTGATGTGGCAGATGGGCGGTTTCGGACCGATGGCCGGGCAGGCGCATCACTTCCGCCGTTTCGCCAAGGAGCAGATTCCTTATGCGATCGACCGCTACACCAACGAGACACGACGGCTATACGGTGTGCTGGACAAGCGGCTGAACGAGGCCGACTACGTGGCCGGCGACTACAGCGTCGCCGACATCGCGATCTTTCCCTGGGCAGCCCGCTACGAATGGCAGGGTATTGCCCTGGAGGACTTCCCCGCCGTCAAACGCTGGTACGACGCGATCGACGCACGGCCGGCGGTCCAAAAAGGGATGGCAGTCCCTGGTTGAGTCGGCGGCTGAACCGGCGGAAGACCGGCTCGAAAATCAGTTTTTCAGGCGGAAGGCCGGCGGCCGCGGCGGCGGCCCTTGGGCATCGCGATGAGTTCGGCGGGCGCTTTCTGCCCGATGCCGGCGAGGTCCATCAGTTCCTCTTTGCAGCGCTGCAGATTGGCCAGTTCCCGGGAGTCGTCCCGGTCGTAGACCTCGACACAGCTTAACTTGATTTCGACCAGATCGATAAGCGTCTCGACAGACGATCGTGTAAGGCTCATGAGAGTCCCCTGCTGATTTGATTAGCCCTCTGGAGGCATTTTTCGGGTTAACCGGTTAAGGGGACGTAAAGCCTAACGAAGATCGTTGTGAATAATTCACCTTCCTCACCGGACGTCGTGCCGGCCGGCGGGGCCGGGAGCCGGTGCAACCGTCTCCGCCGAGGTGTCGGCGGGCTGCCTGCTGGGGGAAAAAAGCCGCAGCAGGCGGCCGTCTATGACCGCCAGCCCGGCGAAGATCAGCAGCATGCCGCTGAGCGCGGTGAGGGTAATCCGCTCGCCAAGGATGAGAGTGCCGAGCAGCAGTGCGGTGATCGGCACCAGGAAGGTGACCAGCAGGACGTTGGTCGCCCCGGCGCTGGCGAGAATGCGGAAATAGAGGATGTAGGCAAAGGCGGTGCTGACCAGACCGAGGGTCAGCAACGCGGTCCAGGTGGCGGTATCCGGGCTGGCAGTCCAGGGCCGGTCGAGGAGCGCGGCCACGGGCAGCATGATGAGGGCGGCTGCGGTCGTCATGCCGGCGGCGGCGACCAAAGGTGAGAGGTGACGCAGTCGGCGGCCGTAGATGCCCGAGCAGGCATAGCAGACGGCGGCCCCGAGCACAGCGAACTGGCCCCAGGACTGCGCGTCCAGGCCCGCGAGGGCGCCGGGACCAACCAGCACCAGAGCGCCCAGAAAGCCGACCGTGATGCCGGCGGCGCCGCGTCGGCTCATCCGCTCGTCCCGGGTGAGAAAGTGCGCCAGCACGAAGGTGAAGAGCGGCGTGGTGGCGTTGAGGATCGAGGCGAGGCCGCCGTCGATGCGGGTCTGGCCCCACATGATCAGCGAAAAGGGCAGTGCGTTGTTGATCAGGCCCATCAGCGCGAGCGGGGCCCAGTCGGCCAGGCGAGCCGGCATCCGGTGCCCGGCCAGGCGGGCCAGGATCAGCAATGTCAAGGCGGCGGTGGCGACCCGTCCGGCGGCGACGGTTGCCGGGTGCAGATCGCGCAGGCAGATCTCGGTGAGAAAGAAGGAAAGGCCCCAGACCGTAGCCAGCAGGCAGATCTGGACCCAATCGCTCGGTTTCATTTGTAGGGGATGCATACAACTGGGGCCCAAAACGACAAACGGCGATGCCAGCATAGCGGGAAGGCCAGGGGAGGCTATCCGCTTCTTGTGCGGCGGCGGCGCTCAGCCCAACTGGCGCGCGGCGGCGGCAAGGCCGACGAATGCGGCGTCGGGGCGGACGATCAGCCAGGTCGGAATCGCCGCAAGGTAGTCGCGAAACCGCCCTTTGTCCTCGAAGCGGGCGCGGAATCCCGAGGCCGCGAGGAAGTCCGGGAAGCGCGGCAGGATGCCGCCGGCCAGGAAGACGCCGCCCTGGGCCCCATAGCTGAGCGCGACATTGCCGGCGAAGCTGCCGAGAAACAGGCAGAAGCGGTCGAGGGCGAGGCGGCAGAGGTCGTCGCTGCCATCAAGGCCGCGGCGGGTGATCTCGGCGGCACTCAGCGGCGCCGACGTCGCTCCCTGCAAGCGGGCGAGCCCCCGGTGGATGTTGGCGAGGCCGGGGCCGGACAGCAGGCGCTCAGCGGAGACATGGCCGAAATCCTCACGCAGAACGGCGAGAAGTTCGGCCTCGAGAGCGTCGGCCGCGGGCATGGTGGCGTGGCCGCCCTCGCTGATCAGGGGGACATCGTGCGGCTCCGCCGGGACCAATGCGGCGACCCCGAGGCCGGAGCCGGGACCGAACACCGCACGCGGGCCGTGCGCCGCCGGCTGCGTCGGCCCAATGCCCAGCGTATCGCCGTCGGTGAAGTGAGTGAGGGCGAGAGCCATCGCCGCGTAGTCGTTGAGCAGACGGACATGGCTGAAGCCGAAGCGCTGGCGCAGTTCGCCGATGGTCGTGTCCCAGCCGGCGTTGGTCATCACGGCGCGGGCGTCGTCGACGGGGCCGGCGAAGGCGAATACGGCGGCCTGGGGGACCTGCCGGCAGCCGAACTGCATCATTGCCGCGGCGACGGCATCGTAGGCGGTGGGATAGTCCGCCACCGCGAGATGCAGAGCCGGACCCGGCTGGCCGTTCTGCATCAGGGCAAAACGTGCGTTCGTGCCGCCGACGTCGGCCAGCAGAGCGGTGAGGGGACCGCCGGCGGCGCTCACCGGGGTGGTGTCCTCTGCTGCAGGACCTCCAGGAAGGTTTCGCGCCAGGCCGTTACGTCATTCTTCGCGATGGCCTCGTACATCGAGCGCCAGCGTTCCTGACGGGCCTTCAGGGGCATGTTGCGCGCCTCCTGCATGCGCTCGGCAACACCTTCGACGTCGTAGGGATTGACGATCAGCGCCCCGTCCAATTCCCGCGCCGCGCCGGCGAAGCGCGACAACACCAGGACACCCGGGTCTTTGGCCGATTGGGCAGCGACGAATTCCTTTGCGACCAGGTTCATGCCGTCGCGCAGAGGAGTCACCAGCCCGACGCGGCTGACGCGGAAGAAACCGGCCAGCACCCGGCGGCTGAAACTCTTGTTGAGATAGCGGATCGGCACCCAGTCGTATTCTGCGAAAGTGCCGTTGACGTGTCCGGCTGTCGCCTCCAGTTCGCGCCGGATATCGACGTAGTCGGAGACGTCGGAACGCGATGGCGGATTGATCTGGAGGAAAACCACCTTGCCGCGGTTGTCGGGATAGCCGGTCAGCAAATGCTCGAATGCCTCGATACGCTTGATCAAGCCTTTGGAATAGTCGAGGCGATCGACGCCGATGATCAGGTCGCGGTTACCGAGGCTTTCCTCCAGCCGCGTCACCTGCTTGCTGCCTTCGCTGTCGGTCGCCATCTTGGCGAAGATCTCCGTATCGATGCCGATCGGGAAAGCCTGCGTGCGCAGAGTCCGGCCGAAAGCTCTTACGACGCCGTCCTTGTCGACCTCGCCGCCGGCTTCGCGGCGGATGTAGTCCTGGAAACAGAGCAGATGGTCCTCGGTTTGAAAGCCGAGGAGGTCATAGGCGCAGAGCGCCTTCACGATCTGCCGGTGCTGCGGTAGCGCCAGCAGCACCTCCAGGGACGGCCAGGGGATGTGCAGGAAGAAGCCGATCTTCTGGCGGCAGCCGGCGGCGCGCAGGTTCTCGGCCAGGAGGGTGAAGTGATAGTCGTGAACCCAAACGGTATCGCTTTCCTGCAGCAACGGCTGCAGGCGATGGGCAAAGAGCGCGTTGACCCGCTGGTAGCCCGCCCAGGTCCGCTGCGCAAACTCCGCCAGGTCGAGGCGATAGTGGAAGAGGGGCCAAAGCGTCGAGTTGGAGAAGCCGACGTAATACTCGTCGTAGTCTCGCTGCGTCAGATCGACGGTTGCGTAGGTGATCTTGCCGCCTTGCGTCGAGGTCGGCTGACCGTAGTCGCGGTCCAGGACCTTGCCGCTCCAGCCGAACCAGACGCCGCCGCGCTCGCGCAGCGCCGCCCGCACGGCAACCGCCAGACCGCCCTCGGAACCCGGTTTGGACTGCTTGACCGCAGCGACGCGGTTCGAGACGACGACGAGGCGGCTCAATAGGCTTCCTCCCAGGTTTTCGACAGCCGCATCGCCGAATTGATCAGCCCGACCATGGAGTAGGTCTGCGGGAAGTTACCCCAAAGCTCCCGGCTGTCGGTGGCCATGTCTTCGGACAGTAGACCGAGGGGATTGCGCGCGGCCAGCATGGTCTCGAACAGCTCTCGTGCCTCTGCGGTGCGGCCGACGGCCGCCAAGGCGTCGATGTACCAGAAGGTGCAGACGTTGAAGGCGACCTCCGGTGCGCCGAAGTCGTCCGGCGCCGCATAGCGATGCAGAAAGCCGCCCTTCAGGAGCTGCTTTTCAACCTGTTCAAGAGTGCCGAGGAAGCGCGGGTCCTCGGCGGAGAGAAAGCCGATCTCCTGCAGGCACAGCAAGCTGGCATCCATGTCGTCGCCTTCGAAGGCGGAAACCAGGCTATGCAGGCGCGGGTTCCAGGCGCGCTGCAAGATTCCTTCCCGAATGTGCGCGGCGGCCTCGGCCCAAAACGCACTGCGCTCGGTCATCGCAAGACGGGTGGCGATCTTCGCCAGGCGGTCGCAAGCGGCCCAGCACATGACGGCGGAGTAGGTATGGACCTGCTGGCGGGTACGCAACTCCCACAGGCCCGCATCCGGCTGATCCCACAGGCGGATCGCCTTGTGCCCCAGGACCTCAAGCTTTTCAAACAGGGTGACGTCACCGGGATGTTCCAGGCGGCAGTCGAAGAAACTCTGCGTCGAGGCGAGGATCACGCTGCCATAGCCGTCATTCTGGATCTGGGTGTAGGCACCGTTTCCCAGGCGTACGGGCCCCATATTGCGGTAACCCGCCAGAGAGGAACAGGTCGTCTCGTCGAGGCGGGTTTCCTGCGAAATACCGAAAACCGGCTGCAGGTGGCCGTCGTCGGAGGTCGCGTCCACGTTGGAGGAGACGATATTGGAGATATAGGAGAGATAGTCCTCCATCGTCTTGGTCGCGCCCAAACGGTTCAAGGCGTGGACGACGAAATAGGAGTCGCGCAGCCAGCAGTAGCGGTAGTCCCAGTTGCGGCCCGAATCGGCAGACTCCGGAATTGAGGTGGTCATGGCGGCGATAATGGCGCCGGTCTCCTCGTAGCTGCAGAGCTTCAAGGTGATGGAAGCGCGGATGACCGCCTCCTGCCACTCGAAGGGCAGGGCGAGATAGCGCGCCCACTCATGCCAATAGTCATTGGTCTTACGGAAGAACTGCCAGCTTGTTTCGTCGACCGGCGCCGTGAGGCTTTCGTCCGGCCCGAGGATCAGCGAGATCGGACGGTCGAGGATGAAGGGAACCTCTTCCTGAATATAGGTGATCGGCGCATCGGTCGTCAGGCGCAAGATCATGTGCGGCATGACGTAGCGGATATGGTTGCTGCCGCGCGTCGTCTGCGGGGTGCCGCTGCCATAGCCGTAGGCCGGGCGGATGCGCAGGCGGATCCGCGGGCTGCCCGATACCGGACGCAGGTGACGAATGATGGTGGGGGGGCGGAAGATCCGGCCGTGATGCTTGAAGCGGGGGGCAAAGTCGGTGACGTCGACGACGCCGTCGCCCGAATCATAGAGCCGCGTCAGTACGATGGCGGAGTTCCGGCGATAGTGCTGCTCCGGGCGCCGGAAATCCTGCAGTTCGATGTCGTAGATGCCCCGTTCCGGCAGGTCCTCGCCATCGAGCAGACTGCAAAACACCGGATCGCTGTCGAAGCGCGGCATACAGGACCACACGATGCGGGCCTTTGCATCGATCAGCGCGCCGAAGGAGCAGTTGCCGATGATGGCAAGGTCTAGCGAACTCATCTCGTCCCCTTTCGCTGGTCTCAGGCCTGTGGGTAGCCCGCCTGTGGGTCGCCGGTTAGTGGATCAGGGGCGAGCCAAGTCTGCAGCCAAGCATAGACGGCTGCTTCGTCCGGCAGGCGATAGCCCGCCGCCGAAGCCCCCGCCAAGCCGACGCGGATCGACATCCCGCCCAATCGGTTTGTTACCGTGAAGCCGTCCTCGTCGGTCACGTCGTCCCCGATAAAGACCGGCTTACGGCCGGCGAAAGGCGGCTCTTGCATGAAAGCAGCGATGGCAGTGCCCTTGTTGGCGCCGGAGGGTTTCACTTCGAGAACCATCTTGCCGCATTTCAGTTCCAACGCTGGAACCTCAGGCGCGATGAGCTCGCTGAGGAGGGCGTGCAATTCCGCCTCGTACGCCGGTGCATTGCGGAAGTGCAGGGCCAGCGACTGCTGCTTGTCTTCCAGCAACAGTCCGTGACGGGCCTCGACAAAGGTCGCGAGGCGCGGGCGCAGCGGCTCCAGCAACGCGGCCGTATCGTCACGGTGAACCACAGCATCGGCGCTGCGGCGCTCCAGCCCGTGAACACCGGCGCAGGGCAGGTGCAGCGGCGAGAAGAGACTGTCGAGGTTGGCGATGGCGCGCCCACTGCTCAGGGCCCCGGCACCGCCGCCCCGCTGCTCGAGACGCCGAAGCAGTGTCCGCAATTCTTCGGAAACGCGCACTGCGTCGGGATGCGGTTCGATTGGGAGGAGGGTCCCGTCGACATCGAGGAAGAGGGCGTAAGAAGCAGGAGAGGAGCTCAGGACCGGCTGCCGCGCAGATCGATCGCGGTCCTCGGTGGGCTGCTGCGCGCCGGAGGAATCGCTATCGTTGGCGTCGGGAGGCTGGCAAGGAGATTCCGCGTTCGAAGTCAAAGGTGCCTACATCCTGCTCGCAATCTCGAGGCAGCGGCACGTCCGAAGCGCATGCCCCCGTCCTATACCCCTGTTGAAGTAGCCGCCGAGCCGAACGATGGCAAGGCATTCATTTCGTCTCCTGGCTAACGGTCGAGCCCTGCAGGCTTTCGCCGCGGCGGCTTGCGCTGGCCGGTGAGCTCGGCAAAGACCGTCTTCAAGAAGGTGCTTTCGAGTGCCGCATCGTCGGTGCCGGCCGGCCGGGGCTGGCTCTGCGGCATGTCGCGGGAGGAATCTGCTGCTGTCATCCGTCTGCCTCGCGTTCCCAGATTTCTGATCAGCCAAAAATTGCGTAAAACGCAATTAAATGCAATCGGAAAACACGAAATTAAATACTTACTCAATCCCAGGATTAGGGTCGAAGGATAAGAGCAAGACGCTGAATGACGCCGAAACTATGGAAATCGCAACGAAAGGGGGGTCAGCCGCGAGGGCGCAGCCTGACCCAGGTGACGGGCGCCACCCACTCCACCGCCACGTTCTGTTCGATGGGGGTGGCGGCGTTTACCGAGACCAGGGTGACCTCGCCCGCCTGGTGGCCGGGCTCAACGATCTTCACAAGTTGGCGGCCGTCCTTGGTCTGCACCACACATTCCCGGCCATAGCACTTCGCAGGGTCGAGTCCTTCTTCGCGGGAGTAGCCCAGATGCTCCCCGTCCTTGAACCGCGGCGCCATCGAGTTGCCGCGCACGACCACGCAGACGCCGCCGCCTTCGCCCTGCGGCGCCTCGATCTTGTAGAGGCCTGAGCCTTTTTCGTGGTCGTCGATAGACAGTACCGTTTCGCCGGCTCCGACATAGCCCACTACCAGGCTGGAAACCTTGGCGCCCGGCGCGACGGCGGTGCCGAACTTGCCGACCAGATCATCAAGGGAGGTTTCGAGATAGTCGGCCATCTCGACGGCTTCCTCAATCTTGATGCCGCGGCTGCGGTTCAAGATCTCGGTGATGCGGGAAGGATCGAGGCCCATGTGCTTGGCGAGTCCCCGCTGGGTCTTGCCGAGCTGACGCAGGCGATCCTGGAACCAATGTTTCTGCATAGCCATAGATTGCGAAATTTGCCATTTGAAGTCTATTGCGAAATATGCAATTTTTGAATCCGTTAGGTTGTGACGATAAAAGGCGTTCGCGTTTTCGGAATGTCGTCCCATCGTCAGCGGAAGACAGCCGGCAGTTCCAGCCGGCACACAGGCGGAGAGGAGAGCTATGCAGCAGGCAGCAAAGCATCGTCCGGAGCGGCGACGGACAACGGCAGCAGCGTTGACCCAACAGGTACTGGCTTTCCTGGCAGACGGCCTGCCGGATGGCTGGATCAGCCAATCCCTGCCGTCGCAGGGCAAGGCCGGTGGCGCGGCGTCCGCGGGCGGGCCAGGCAGCGCAGGGGACATTCTGATCATTTCGCCCCGCGGGCGATGCCACTTCCTGTTTGTCCGCGCGCCGGAGGACCGCTGGTGGGACGGGGGACCCAGAAGCGTCGCCGCCGAGACGTTTTCGGAGGCGGAGGCCCAGCTGGCCCACCAACTGCGCATGGCCGGGCACAAAGCGCGGGCCATATGGGGCGAGAAGGATCTGGCCCAGGCTCTCAGGGCCTGGGGCTGTCCCGTCGTTCGTCCGGTGACTTTCGCGCCAAGACGGGCAGGCATCGTATCCTTGTCGGCGCGGACCAAGGCGGCGGAGCCCGGCCGCGCCACCCTGCATCTCAGTGCCTGGCGGAGGTCGCCCCATGCTTAAGGAGGGGAGGTTTCAGGGGCCGGTGCTTGAGCCGCCTGCGGGGGGCGTCGCTGACTTCGGCAAGATCGATGCCGTGGTCGCGCTGGGGCTGCAGTTGGCACGGCAGGCCGGGATTCCCGCGCCGACTCTGCGCGATGCGGTTTGGGAACTGCTGCTGGAGGCCGGAGACACCCTGCGCCGCCTGCCCAACAGGGAACACGGCTGGCTGACCGCGGCGTCACGCGGCCACTGGCCGGACTACGTCCGCAGTGCCGCAGAGGACTTCAGCGCAGACGGAGCGGCCGGGCGGCGCGGTCCGGCTAGCGCGGAGGCCATCGACCGCCTGGATGCGGTGTTGCTCTGGCTGCCGCACGCGGCCGGCAGCAATCCCAAGCGCGACCCAAAACGCGACGTGGCCCTCCTTTTCGCTCTGGCCTGCGGCGTGAAAGTCGTCACCTTGCGCCGGCGGTTCGGATGCGGGCGGCGCACAGTCTATGACGCGCGCGACCGGGGGATCGCCCGAATCTGCGGCTGGTTGCGGGCCGAGAGTACGTTCTGCCGCGGCCTGGCCTGAGCCTGGGTGCTGTGTGGCGTCAGTTCGCCTGAATTTGCTTGGGAAGGTAGCGGCCATACTTGAGGCCGTCGAAGAGATCCTCGACCTGGGGGTGGCCGACGGCGGCACCGCTCTCGTCCGGCACCAGGTTCTGCTCCGACACGTAGGCGACGTAGGCGGTTTGCTCGTTCTCGGCGAGGAGGTGGTAGTACGGCTGGTCCTTCGCCGGCCTGATGGCCTCGGGGATCGCTTCCCACCATTCCTCGGTATTGGCGAAGGTGGGATCGACATCGAAGATCACGCCACGGAAAGGAAAGAAACGATGACGAACGATCTCGCCGATTTGGAACTTGGCCGTCCGCATTTTCCTGCTGCCTTGCCTCCGCGTTTGCGACGTCGCTGCCGCCTAAGAGTCATATGCGCGTCTGCACCACCGAAACAAGCCCAATGATGAGTCCGCGTAAGACTCTCTCAGGGCAAATTTCGCTTCGGAATTGGCGCAAAAACGGCGTGAATCACGCCTAGTTTTCGTCGAAAGAAATCAATTTAAGATGCTGAAATATATAGAATAAACAATTCATCTCAATAGCGTTCCGCTTCAAGATTTCCCGGCCGGTGCCGAAGGTGCGCTCGACTGCCCCGGCCGGCCGATCACACTTAAGTCTTTGTTAAACGAAAGCGCGTCGAATCCCGACTCTGGAGGATCAGGACTCGTTCATGTCATGACGGCAAGGCGAGCCTCCGGTGAGAGGAATGCGATGTCCGTGAATGAAGTGGTCCAACGGGTCGGCAGAGTCTGCCTGACGCGTGCCGCGCAAAGTCTGCGTAGTTGCAGCGCGCCGGTGCGCGGCCGGCTGTGCCGCGCTTTGGACCCGGTCCTGCGCGATGAGCGGGGCACCGCCTTGATCGAATTTGCCCTGGTGGTCGTGCCGTTCCTGCTGCTGCTCATCGGGACGATGGAACTCTCGTTGATGTTCTTTACCGACGCCGTCATCGAGGGCGCGACCAAGGAGGCAGCGCGACAGATCCGCACCGGACATGTTCAGGAGTCGGAGGACCCCGTGGTCGCCTTCCAGGCAAAGCTCTGCGATTCTCTGTTCAATATCATCGACTGTTCGAAGGTCGCCTTCAATGTGCAGACTTTTTCGAATTTCGGTGCGGTGTCCATGCCTCTTGAGCTTGACGAGGATGGCGAGCCGGTCGGCATCGGATTCCTGCCCGGCGGCAGTGGTGCCGTGACCGTTGTGCGAACCATGTACCACTGGAAATTCTTCACGCCGTTGATTGCGGAGTTGATCCCGGCCGGCCCCGGCGGTCCTCTGCTGGTCTCGACCGTGGCTTTCCAGAACGAACCTTACAACGTGAACTGACGATGTGCGCGTTCCGGCATATTCTGCGTGACGAACGCGGCACAGCGGTGGTCGAATTTGCGTTCCTACTGCCGATCATGTTGATGCTGCTCGTTGGGGTAGTCGAACTGACAAACTTACTGCGTCTGGATCGTAAGGTCGGGGACGCCGCCCAAACAGTTGCTGACCTCGTGACCCAACGGAGCGAGGTGAGTACGGCCCAACTTGACGACATTCTGACGGCGGCCGAATTGATTTTCGATCCATTTCCAGTGGCGCCGCACGGCATCGGCATCGTCGGTGTGCAGTTTGACCCGGATACGGGAAATCCGACACTGGACTGGTCCAGGAGCAAGAACGGCGGCGACATTCCCGATGCCCTGACGCTGGCTGCCGGTCTCGGGACACCCGGAGAGGGAGTCGTCGTTGTCCGGGTCACTTATGACTACACCCCGCTATTCTTCAGTTTCATGATAGGCAACGCCAGTATCGAAGAGACGGCGATCCTGCGCCCGCGGCGCAGTTCCACTGTGGAAGGCCCAGCGTCGTAAAAGTTTGTCCTGAGTAGGGACGGAGAGACTGTCATGCGAAAATTTTCGGAATGTGCCCAGAGAGCCGTTACTTACGTTGCCGGGTCGTCTGCAGAGTGCTGCGCTCAGTTCCGACGGAACTGGTCGCATTTTCAGCGCAACGACCGCGGCAATGTCGCCATCATTATCGGCTTCAGTGCTATCGCGCTTGTCGGTAGCGTTGGCGTCGCTGTGGACACTTCCGTCGCGTACAACGTCAAGGCCCAGTTGGGCACGGCGGTCGATGCCGCGGCGTTGGCGGGCGCCCGTGCATTCGCCAGTCCGAACCGTGATGCCGACATTCAGAACTTCTTCAATGCCAATTTCCAGGATGGCTACATGGGGTCCGTCCTCCAGCAGCCGCTGGAGATTGCGACCGATCCTGAAGCGCGAACCGTCACGGTGACCGCGCGGGCGACCATTCCGACCTTCTTCATGCGGGTACTCGGCACGGATTCGACCGACATCGCTGCGACCGGACAGGCAACGTTGTCGTCGCGCGATGTCGAGGTATCGCTTGTGCTGGACGTCACCGGATCGATGAAGGACGATATGGAGGATTTGAGGGCAGCGGCCAACGGTCTTGTCGATATCGTCGTGCAGGACCAGCAGGAACCCTTCTACTCGAAGGTGGCGTTGGTTCCCTATTCCGCAGCGGTCAACGTCGGCAGTTACGCCGACCAGGTTCGCGGCAGCCTCACGGCCGGAGTCTGCGAATATCCGGACGACGAGCCGACCTGCACGCAATTTCGTTTCCCGGATGCCAGTTACTATCACACCTTGCAAACCTTTGACGCCACCACCTGTGTGACGGAACGTTCCGGCCCCGACCTTTCAACGGATGCCGCGCCCGACCTGGCACCTCTGGGGCCGGCCTTTTTGGGGTCGGGCAATCCTTGCCTTGCTTACGAGATCCTGCCACTCAGCAGCAATAAGACGGAGCTACACAATCGCATCAACGCCCTTGAGCATGGAGGCTCTACGGCTGGTCACCTCGGCGTCGCCTGGGGCTGGTATATGATCTCGCCCAACTTCGGCGACCTGTGGCCCGCCGAGAGCAAGCCGAAGCAATATGGCGAGATCCACCTCGGACGTAAGGTGCTGAAGGTCGTTGTGATCATGACCGACGGCGCATTCAATACGCTCCATTATGACGGTGTGATCGCCAAGAATTCTGGTTCGGGCAGCGGTAGTAGCAGCGAAAAGATCGATCATAATGGGACCAACGGCAGTTCGTTCACGCAAGCAGCGGCTCTCTGTACCAACATGAAGGCGGCGGGCGTAGAGGTCTATACCGTGGGATTTGCCGGCGCGAGCACCGGCCCGGCCGCGGACTTCGTGAGCAACTGCGCGACGGATGCGCAGCATGTCTACCTGCCGTCCACCGGCACGGAACTGAAGCAGGCCTTCCGCGACATTGCGGTGCAGGTCTCGAACCTCCGGATCTCGATGTAGGGTATGCTGTCGTCTGAAGGCGGCGACAAGAAAATGCGATAATCGCAATTTTTCTGTTGCACAGTCCGCACAGTTCGGGCATCTTCTCAATCTAACGTCCGGGAATTGGCGTCGAGGCCGCAACGGCCGCTTCCGACCGACCGCCAGCCCGGCCTTTCTCTTCAAAGTTCATGCAGGATCCGACGCGATGCCGAAGCGAAGCAGCGCGGCGGCGGGCGCTGCCGTTCCGCCGCGAAAGCCCGTGGCGAAACGCGCGGCCGCCCGCAAGAGCGCAAAGCCTGCCGCTGCCGAGCTGTCGCCCCTCGACTACATGCTGCAGGTGCTGCGCGATCCCGAGGCCAGCCCGGCCGAGCGCAAGTGGGCGGCGGAGAAGGCGGCACCCTACCTGCATCCGCGCCTGCAGACGGTGGAGCACGGCGGCGCGGTAACGCTGCGCCACGAAGACGCGATCGAGGACCTCAAGTGAACGCGAAGGCGGCGGCGGGCGAGCAGGCCATCCGCCAGCGCCTGAAGGACGATCTGCCGCACTACGCCGAACGCTGCCTGAAGATCCGCACCAAGGCTGGCCGGTTGGAGCCGCTGGTGCTGAATGTCGTGCAGCGGCACATCCACGACCGGCTGGAAGCGCAAAGGGCGGCTACCAGTAGGGTGCGGGCCCTGATTCTGAAGGCGCGGCAGCCGGGCGTCTCCACCTACGTCGGCGCGCGCTTCTATTGGAAGGTAACGCACGGGCGGGGCCTGCGCGCCTTCATCCTGACCCACCGCGACCAGGCCACCGCGAATCTCTTTGCCATGGCGAAGCGGTTTCATGATCTGTGCCCGAGCCCGGTGAAGCCTTTGACCAAGGCGAGCAACGCGAAAGAGCTGACTTTTGGTCTGCTGGATTCCGGATATCAGGTCGGGACCGCAAAGGCGGCGGGTGTCGGCCGCTCCGACACCATCCAGTTTTTTCACGGCTCGGAAGTGGCCCACTGGGCCAATGCGGAGGAGCATGCGGCCGGCGCCCTGCAGGCGGTACCGCGCGAGCCGGGCACCGAGATCCTTCTGGAGAGCACGGCCAACGGCGTCGGCGGCCTGTTCTACAATCTGTGGCAGGCGGCGATGCGTGGGGAAGGGGATTATCAGGCGATTTTCATTCCCTGGTTCCTGCACGGCGACTACGCCAGCACGCCGCCCGAGGGCTGGCGCGCGCCGCCGGCTTTCGAGGAATATGCCGGCCTGCACGGCCTGTCGCCGGCGCAGCTCCACTGGGCCTGGGCCAAGAACGCCGAGCTGGCGGCGGCCAGCGGCGAGGCATCCGACAGTTTTACCTGGCGCTTCCGCCAGGAATACCCCGCAACCGCACAGGAGGCTTTCCAAGTGAGTGGTCAGACTTCGCTGATCCGTCCCGAACTGGTGGTGCGCGCGCAAGGGCACAAGGCGGAAGACCAGTCCCATGCCCCGCTGATCCTGGGCGTCGACGTGGCGCGTGGCGGCGGCGACCGCTCGCACCTGATCGACCGCCAGGGCCGCGCGGCGGGACGGCAGCTCAACCGCTCGCTCGACTGCGCCGACACCATGGAGCTGGCCGGCCGCATCGCGCGGGAGATCGAGCGCCTGCAGCCGGACATGACCTTCATCGACATGGGCTCCTTCGGCGCCGCGGTCTACGACCGGCTGCTGGAACTGGGTTATCGAAAGCGTATCTGCGGCGTGAACTTCGGCGGCCGCGCCCAGGACGCGCGGCAATACGCCAACAAGCGGGCCGAGATCTGGGGCGCCTTGCGTGATTGGCTGGCCGATCCCGGCGGGGCGGAACTGCCCGACGATCCGCTGCTGCACAGCCATCTCTGCGCACCGGGCTTCCAGATCAACAGCAACCAGCAGATCCTGCTGGAGGCCAAGGATCGCATAAAGGCGCGCCTCGGCCTGTCGCCGGATGCCGGTGACGCCCTGGCGCTGACCTTCGCCGAGCCGGTGCGCCGCGAGCGCCGCGCCACGGCTGAGCGCAGCGAAACGACTTACGCCATCCACGACTGGTAACCGTCTCTTTGTAACGCCCTTGCCGCGGCGGCAACGGCCCGGCGCATTCCCCTGGTTCGGTCCCACCCTCCCTGCCGAACCGCGCCGGGCCACCCCGCCCGCCATTGCTTTGGCTGTCCGTGTCGCATCAGCGGGCGGTCCTTGGGCGCGATGCAGTTCCTACCGACCCGCCCGGCACCTCGCCGCGGCGGGTTTTTCAATCAAGCTTGCCAACTTGGAGATACGGAAAATATGCCGGATGTGAATATCGGAGATTTCTCGACGACCCCTGCCGACAACACCACCGTGATGTCGGTGAACATCGACAGCGACATGCAGGCGGCGCAGATCGACGATGCGATCCGCAGCGTCCTCGCGGTCTTGGCGGGAGCCGATTTCGGCACAAAGACCCTGAAGGTCGATACCATTGCGGAAAGCACGGCCGATGCTGGCGTGACCATCGACGGCCTGCTGATCAAAGACGGCGAGATTCCTTCGCTCGCTGCACTGCTGTCCAGCAGCGTCTTCCAGACGGGTGACCGCAAGAGCACCTGGCGTAAGGCGGCCGATCCGGGTTGGCTGCTGGAGAACGGGGAAACCATTGGTTCGGCGGCTTCTGCGGGAACTCATCAGGGGGCCCAGTATGAAGCCCTGTTCACCTTTTTGTGGGACAACTATGACGACACGACCAACCCGGTTGTTGGCGGGAGGGGCGAGTCTGCAGCGGCGGATTGGACCAGCAACAAGGCGATCACTCTTCCAGATTCTCGCAATCGCTCGACGGTAGCGGCGGGCGGCGCTCCCGGCTTCACCGTCAGGACGGCCGGCGAGACCGGCGGCGCAGAAACCCATGCGTTGACGGCAGCCGAGAACGGTCCTCATGGACATCCGTTCCGCAAGTGCGATGCACGGCAGACTTCGGCGCAGAGCTATCCTAACGGTGGATTCATGTCTCACACGAACATCAACACAAACTATCCAGCCTATGCCGGCGCGGTCAGTGCGACCAACGGAGAGCAGATCGGCGGTTCCGGTCTCGGATTGCCTCACAACATCATGCAACCGTTTATCGTTGCGACCTATCAGATCAAGACGTAGCACGCCTAAGGAATGACAGCAGGCTGCTGCTTTGCCGCGGCGGCAACGGCCCGGCGCATTCCCCTGGTTCGGTCCCACCCTCCCTGCCGAACCGCGCCGGGCCACCCCGCCGACCGGATGACGGAGCTTTTCCATGGCTGACGATACATTGACGGAGGCTGCCGGCGCGCGCGTCGGCGGCCCGCTGCCTGCTGCGCTAGACATGCCAGCCTTCGAGATCCGCAAGGTGCTGCCGCCGACGGCGCAGGAACGTCAGACGCGGCGCGATGCCATGGAGCGGGCGATCAAGCACGGTGCCGAGCCCTATCGTGATGCCGAGGGGCAGGCGCGCTATGTCTTCTTCAGGGAGGCCAACAATGCGC
>JBHJIR010000072.1:0-38522 GCA_050043265.1 Kiloniellaceae bacterium | reverse complement strand
AGCCTTGAGATAGCGATAGGTGAGATGGAACTTCACCAACAGGAGACAGTAGAGGTGAATATCCGGTGAGTCCGACTTCAAGGCTCCGGAAAAGTGGATCCAGGTAAAGGCAAGCGCCTGCTGTCCCCAGTGATCCTGATGAACGATGGTGTCACCGGAATACATCACCCGGAACCGCTGGCCGGCGAAGGTCTCCTCCCAAACCTTGATGGAAGAGAAACCCTGTAGCCTTCCATCCTCGTCGCGCAGGATCACCGCATACTGTTTGTCCGCCAGGTCCTCAGAAAACAAGGCCTCGTTCGTACCGCCGTAGTACTGTTCGTAGAGCCTGAACATGTCCGCGCGCGCCTGCGCGCTCAACGCCGCCACCTGCTCCATCCGCCCCTGCAGTTCACCCACGCATCGACTCCCTTAATCCGGCTTCAGGCCATCACTTTCGAGATGAACTCTTCGTACTTTCCGCGCGGGCTCAGGGGAATCTCATCATGATAGGTAAATGTGATTCGAAAGGGGTATCCCAGGTTTCGCAGCATCAACACACGGGTCTGTTCCTCTTGCTCCGGAGTCAGCGGCTCTGCAACCACCATACGTTTTTCGATCTCGTCCAGGCTGTGCTGGATGAACTGGAACTGCCGGACCTGCGGAGTGATTGCCTTGTAGTCATCGTGATTCCCGAAGTACGGAAATATCGTAGTTCCATCGGGTAGCGCCAGACGGTTGCGCTGCCGCCCGACGATCCGAGTGATAACCGGCAGGCCCCGCCCGCAAGCACAAGGGGCGCCGACCTCGGCAAAATCGCCCAGTTCGTAGCGAATCAACGGCGTCGCGAAGTTGTGCAGGCTTGTGATCAGCACACGGCCCACCTCGCCTGGCGCACAGGGCCGCCCGCTGTCGTCGACCACCTCCATCAACACGTTTTCCGACTGCGCGTGGTAGACGTCGTGTTCCGGGCACTGGATGGTCAGGTAGCCGCTTTCCTCGCAACTGTAGGAGTCCTTCACCGGCACGCCCCAGGCTTCGCGCACGATGTCGCGCACCTTACCTGTCACCCTCTCGCCGACGGTCATCACCTGCTTGAGATTGGACAGTGCGATCCCTTGTTCCAGACAGTACTTGGCCAGTGCCGCCAGATTGGAGGGGAAGGAAATCAGATAGTCCGGGTTTTCGCGCTGCAGCCAGCCGATCTGCTCGCGCACATCGCAGGCGATGTTCAAAAGCACTGCCGGGCCGGTCGGATAGATCGACCCGGAGGCCGGCCCCCAGCTATCACTGCGCACGCCTGCAGGCGCCATTGCAGCCCCCTTGCGGGCCCAACGAATTGCCGCCAACTTACCGCTGAAATCGCGCTGCTGCCACAGATGCTCGCGCATCACACAGGCGCGCCAGAACAGGCCGGTGACCTCGGTGCCGTACATCTGCACGGCACGGCCGGTCGAACCCGAGGTTTCGATCTGGTGGCGCTTGCCGTGCGACTTGGGCAGAGCCGTGGTGTTGATCGCCTCGCCGGCGCCCTGCAGTTCCGTCCGCTTCAGGATCGGCAGGCGCCGCAGCGTCTCCCAGGTCACCTCGGCGTTGGGGTCGACGCCGGCCTCGGCAAAACGTTCCCGGTAGAACGGCACCGTCGACGCGGCGTGGCCGAAGAGCACCCGCAGCTGGCGGGCCTGATGGGTGAAGAGTTCCTCCGGCGACAACCACTGCGTCTGCTCGAACTGATAGAGCAACGACATCAAGAGAGAGGCCATCGGCCCCGGAATGGCCGGATTGACGATGCCGGTCACCCTCGAACGTGGAATACGCAAAATCTCTTCCCCCTACTCTCTGGCGCTACTCCCGGGCCTTACTCTCGGGCCTTACTCTTGGGCCCGGCTTGCGAGCCGCGCCGCTCAGCGCCGCCGGACCGATACGGGCAGGGATTCCAGCCCGCGAATCGAGCTGTTGGCCTGCCACTGCGGCGCCGCGGCGCGCAGCCCGATATCACTCACCCGCTCCAACAGCGCCTCGAAGGCCACCACCCCTTCCAGCATGGCGAGACCATAGCCGAGACAGTGATGGATACCCTTACCGAAGGCAACGCCGTGACCGCCGCGCCGGGCGACGTCGAGGCGATCCGGATCGCAAAACTGCGCCGGATCGCGGTTGGCGGCGCCAAACAGGCTGACCACGTAGTGCCCCGCCGGAATCTCCACCCCGCCCAGCGTCACCGCCTCGCGGGTCCAGCGGCCGATCTTCTGGATGGGGCTTTCGTAGCGCAGGAACTCGTCGACCGCGCTTTCCATCAGACCGGGATCGGCGATCAGGCGCGCCAGTTCCCCCGGGGCCTCGACCAAGGCCAGCGTGCCGTTGCCGATGAGGTTCTTCGTCGTCTCGTGCCCCGCCCACAGCAGGAACACGCAGTTGGCCAGCAGCTCGTCATCGCTGAGGGCATCGTCCGCGGCACTGTCGGCCAGCATGGTGGAGATCAGGGCCGCCCGGGGCCGGCGGCGGCGCGCGGCGATGAGAGCCGCCATGTAGGCGGTCAGTGCCGCGGTGGCGCGGATGCCGCCCGCCAGCTCGTCGGGATCGCCGCTGTCCAGCGCACCGGTCAGTTGTCCGGACCAGTCCTTCAGCCGGCCGTAGTCGGCCGCCGGCACGCCGAGGATGCGCGACACCACGATGACCGGCAGCGGATAGGCGAAATCGGCAATGACATCGAAGTCAGCGGCTTCCAGGGCGTTGTCCAGCAACTGGTCGGCAATGGCGCGGATGTCGCCGCGCAGGCCGGCGACCAGCCTGGGCGTGAAGGCCGTGCCGACCAGGCGGCGCAGGCGGGTGTGCGCCGGCGGGTCGATGAACTCCATCCAGCGGCTCAGCATGCGGTCGATGGCGGTGGGCGCGCGAGCGTCACCGCTGCTCGGGACGCTGATCGGGACGCTGATCGGATTGACGCCGCCGGGCGACTGGCGCTGGAAGCGCCGGTCGTGCAGCACCGCCGCGACGTCGGCGTGGCGCGACAGGTACCAGGTGTCGGCAGGGCCTTTGAACACCGGATGGGCAGCCCGCAGGGCGTGAAAGCCGGGATAAGGATCGTCGCAGCGGCCGATTGCCACGGCGGCGAAATCCAGGGCACCGGTCTCGGCCACTCCCCCTCTCTGCTCTGATACCATCCGCCGGTTCTCCACCCGGATCGAAGCCGCCAGCCGGCGGCCCGGTCCCGACCAAAACGTCAGACTAGACCATCACGCGTCGGCAGCGGCACCGCGGTCGAGCCGCGCCGCCAGCGAGGCTTCGAGAAATTCGTCGATGTCGCCATCCAGCACGCCCTGGGCGTTGCCCTTCTCCACCGAGGTCCGCAGGTCCTTGACCATCTGGTAGGGCTGCAGGACGTAGGAGCGGATCTGGTGGCCCCAGCCAATGTCGGTCTTGGAGTCCGCCTCCGCCTGAGCCGCCGCCTCGCGCTTTTGCAGTTCGTGCTCGTAGAGCCGCGCGCGCAGCATGGCTTCGGCCTGGGCGCGGTTCTTGTGCTGCGAGCGGTCGCTCTGGCACTGCACGACGATGCCGGTCGGCATGTGGGGCATGCGCACTGCGGAATCGGTCTTGTTGATGTGCTGGCCGCCGGCGCCGGAGGCGCGGTAGGTATCGACACGCACGTCCTTGTCAAGGATCTCGATCTCGATCGAATCGTCGATCACCGGATAGACCCAGACCGACGCGAAGGAGGTATGGCGCCGCGCCTGGGAGTCGAAGGGCGAGATGCGCACCAGGCGGTGGACCCCGGCCTCGGTCTTCAGCCAACCGTAGGCATTCAGACCCTTCACCTTTATCGAGGCGGACTTGATGCCGGCCTCTTCGCCGGCGCTTTCTTCCAGCCACTCGATGTCGTAGCCGTGCTGCTCGGCCCAGCGCACATACATGCGCAGCAGCATCTGCGCCCAATCCTGGGCCTCGGTGCCACCGGCCCCGGCGTTGACTTCCAGGTAGCAGTCGTTGGCGTCGACCTCGCCGGACAGCAGACTCTCCAGCTGGCGCTTGGCGGCGCGCGCCATCAAGGCATCGAGCTGGGCCTGCGCCTCGTCGACGCTCGCCTCGTCGTCCTCGGCCTCGCCCAGCTCGGCCAGGGTCATAGCGTCGTCCAGCTCGCTTTCGATGCTGTGGAACGCTTTCAGCGAGTGCTCCAGGTGGGTGCGCTCGCGCATCACCTTCTGGGCCTGCTCCGGATTATTCCACAGATCGGGGTTTTCGGCTTCGGCGTTCAGTTCATCGAGACGCAGAGTGGCGGCATCGATGTCAAAGATGCCTCCTCAGCAGCGCCAATGCCTGACGGATCTCGTCGGCGGCTGCTTGGATTTCGGCGCGCATGGGCACTCCATTAAGATCAATCGGTCATGGCCCGCCGGGACGGGCGGGCAGGGCCTGTTGTCGCAGGCCCTTTTATCGGTTTCGGAGAGAGCCGTACAGACTTAGTAGCGGGGCCAGGCGAGACCGCCCCTGCCCCTGGTGCCGCCCCCCTGGCGCCGCCCCTAGTAAAGGCCGCCGGTGCCACTGGCCGCGGTGCTGCCGGTGGCCGGGTTGTAGCCGCCGTCCAGCACCACCTCGCGCCCGGTCGGCTCGGTGCCCGGCTTGAAGGCCTCCAGCAGGACGTTCTTGTCGCCCGGACGGGCCAACTGGCCGGTGTCGGCGTTCATCCGCACCATGCGGATGCCCGGCGGGATGCGGAACGGCACGGCGTCTTCCTGGGTCAGCGCCTGGGCCATGAAGTCCTTGAACAGCGGCGCCGCGACGTTGGAGCCGGTATCGTGCGGGCCCAAGGTGCGCGGCACGTCGAAACCGACGAAGACGCCGACCGCAAGGTCGGGGCTGAACCCGACGAACCAGGTATCGATGTTGTCGTTGGTGGTGCCGGTCTTGCCGGCGAGCGGCAGGCCGAGTTCGGCAATGCGCCGGCCGGTGCCACGCTGCACCACGCCCTGCAGCATGCCGACGATCTGATAGGCGGAAGCCGGATCGACCACCTGCTCGCGTTCGTCGGGCAGCTCGGGCGGCGCCTGGTTGAGCCAGTCGTCCACCTGGCAGCGCGGGCAGTCGCGCGTGTCGTGGCGGTAAATGGTACGGCCGTGGCGGTCCTGCACGCGGTCGATCAGAGTCGGCGAGATACGCTTGCCACCGTTCACCAGCATGGCGTAGCCGGTGGTAATCTGCATAAGTGACGTCTCGCCGGCACCCAGCGACATCGACAACACCGGCTCCATGTTCTCGATGACGCCGAAGCGGCGTGCATAGTCGACCACCTTGTCCATGCCGATGGTCTGCGCCAGGCGCACGGTCATCAGGTTGCGCGACTTCTCGATGCCGACACGCATCGGCGTCGGGCCGTAGAATTCCTTGCTGTAGTTCGACGGCTTCCACTTGCCGAGGCCGGGGCCCTGGTCCAGCACGAAAGGCGCATCGAGGATCTTGGTCGCCGGCGTGAAGCCGCTGTCGAGCCCGGCGAGGTAGACGAAGGGCTTGAAGGCCGAGCCCGGCTGGCGATTGGCCTGTGTCACCCGGTTGAATTCGCTGCGCTCGTAGGAGAAGCCGCCGGCCATCGCGAGCACCCGCCCGGTATGCGGATCCAGCGCCACCAGGCCACCGTTCACGTTGGGGACCTGGCGCAGGCCATAGGTCCCATCGGCATAGGTCTTCGTCTCGGCATCGGCGTCATCGGGAATCGCCTCCACCAGCACAACGTTGCCCGGCGCCAGCACGTCGCTCGGCTTCTTCGGTTCGTAGCCGATGTGCTGGTTTTCGATCCACTTGCGCGCCCATTTCAGCTCGGCCATGGGAATGTGGCCGGCGCTGCCGTCGGTCAGCAGGATCTCCGCTTGCTTGGCGTCGGTATCGATCACCGCCGCCACCTGCCAGCTGTCGTCGATGCCGACGGGGCGCTCGATCTCCTGCAGCCGCCCGGCGAGGTCGACGCCGTCGCCGATGACGCTCTCCTGCAGCGGGCCGCGCCATCCGTGGCGCCGGTCGTAGTCGATCAGTCCCTCACGCAGCACCCGGTTGGCAATGTCCTGCAGGCGCGGGTCGAGGGTGGTGCGCACCGACAGGCCGCCGGTGTAGAGGCTCTCGTCGCCATACAGGCGGGCCAGTTCGCGCCGGGTCTCCTCGGCGAAGTACTCCGCCTTCACCACCTTGGTATCGTCACGGCGATGCACCACCAGCGGCTCGGCTTCGGCCGCCGCGGCGTCGGCCTCGCTGATCCGCCCATCCTCGGCCATGCGCCCGATCACCCAGTCGCGCCGCGCCACCGCGGCATCGTGCTTGTAGACCGGGTGGTAGTTGTTGGGCGCCTTGGGCAGCGCCGCCAGATAGGCGGCCTCGGCAATGGTCAACTCGTCGAGCGACTTATTGAAATAGTTGAGCGCCGCCGCGGCCACGCCGTAGGACCCGAAGCCGAGATAGATTTCGTTCAGGTAGAGCTCGAGAATGGTTTCCTTGGTGAAAGCCTGCTCGATGCGGAAGGCCAGAATGGCCTCCTTGATCTTGCGCTCGATCGAGACCTCGTTGGTCAGCAGGAAGTTCTTGGCGACCTGCTGGGTGATCGTCGAGGCGCCGACCGGGCGGCGGTCGGAGCCGAAGTTGGCCAGGTTGGTCACGATGGCGCGGGCCACCGACATGAAATCGACGCCCGGGTGGTTGTAGAAATTCTTGTCTTCGGCGGAAAGGAAGGCGCTCATCACGCGGCGCGGGATCGCCTCGATCGGCACGAAAACGCGCTTTTCCGTCGCGTACTCGGCCAGCAGGCTGCCGTCGCCGGCATGCACGCGGGTGACCGTCGGCGGCTCGTAGTTGGCCAGCTGGCTGTACTCCGGCAGACCGCGGCCATAGTGGTAGAACACGTAGAGCACGCCGCCGGCCCCGGCGACCGCGAGGATCAGGCCGAGCCCGAAAAGCACGCCCAGTATTTTGAAACCCAGTCTCACGTTCTCCACTCCGCCGGCTCAACGTCGCCGGGCGTTGCCGCCCGTCACTTCACCCCACCTGGCCGCCTTGCCACCCCCATTACCAACAGGGGCGGCATGCTAAGCGAAGAGGCGTTAAGGAACCTCAACCCTGAATGCAACCCTCTATATCCTCCCAGCGCCGCACTTCACCTACGGCAGCCGGGAATGGTGGCCAATACCGGCGACCCGGTTTCGCGGCCCAACATGGCAACCAAAT
Organism: Kiloniellaceae bacterium; assembly: GCA_050043265.1. GTDB lineage: Bacteria > Pseudomonadota > Alphaproteobacteria > Kiloniellales > Kiloniellaceae > Pelagibius. The sequence continues at coordinate 31,343 of JBHJIR010000072.1, read as the reverse complement.
GTGGCCGTCCTGTGGTCCGAAACGGCCTGCCGGGCGAGCGGCGCAAAACCAACGTTTCCCTGCGGTCGCCGGTTCCGTCTCCGGGTCAGGGCGGGCTCCGGGGCAGGTCGGGCTCCGGGTCAGGGCGGGCTGGCCGCCTTCTGGCGTTCAAAATAACCGTCGACGGCCCGGATAATCGAGTCGATTATCTTGGCGCGGTGGTCGGGGCTGCGCAAAAGGCGCTCTTCCTGGCGATTCGACAAATAGCCGATTTCGAAGAGGATGGACGGAACCACCGGCGATTTCAGCACGGCAAAGCCGGCGAAGCGGTGAGTGTTGCGCAGCAGCTTGGTTTCATGGCCGACCTCGCGCACCAGATCGTTGGCGAATTTCTTCGACAGGTTCATGGTCTCGCGCTGGGCCAAATCTATGAGAATATTCCTAACATCACCGGTCTGGTCGGTCAGATCGACGCCGGCCAGCACGTCGGCGGCGTTTTCCGCCGCCGCCAGGGCCGCCGCTTCCTTGTCCGACGCGGTCTCCGACAGGGTGTAGATCGAGGCGCCGCGGATCTTGCCGGATTCATGAACGTTGGCATGCAGCGAGATGAACAGGTCGCCCTTGGCCTCCTGGGCCAGTTGGATGCGCTGGCGCAGCTTCAGGAACATGTCGCGGTCGCGGGTCATCACCACGTGGTAGCGTCCCGTAGCCTCCAGGGCCTTTTTCAGCGCCAGGCCGTAGTCGAGCGTCAGGTTCTTCTCGTAGAAACCGGAGACGCCGACCGCACCGGGATCCACGCCGCCGTGGCCCGGGTCGATCACCACCGTCGGCCGGGTATCGGCCGGTTTGGCCCGGGGCAGCGCCGGCGGCGCCTCGGGCAACGGGCTTAGCGGCTGGTCGGACAGCGTGGCCTCGCCGGTCGCCTCGCCCTGGGCGGCGAAATACTGCGCGCGGGAAGCGGGCTCGACGTCGATGACCAGGCGGTAGGGCTTACCCTCGCTGGGCGGAATGACGAAAACCTTCTGCAGCAGGACCGGCCGGTTCACGTCCAGCACCACCCGGCTGGTGCCGGGGGCGAAAAGGCCGAACCGCAGGCCGGTGATCAGGCCGGTCGGGCGTGGCTGCCGATCCTCCAGACTCCAGGCGACCTCCGGCAGGTCGAGCACCACGCGGAAGGGATCCGCCAGGGTGAACACCCGGTAGGGCAGATCCTCGCTCAGTTCCAAGACGAAGCGGGTACGCTCCGGCGTCTCGCCGAGACGCGCGGCGGTGACCTCCGGCTTGGCCCAGGCCACGCCGCCGGCGGCCACCAGAAAGGCAAAAACCAGCAGAAACAGCCGGGTCTTCAAAGCATTTTCCCACATGTTGCGTCGGCTTGGCGGCTCGTCACCAGATATACGCGAATCGGGGCGGCCGGGCCAAGCCCTTCCACGCCGGCAGGCGCTCCCGCTGGCCGGCCTGTCTGGGTGTGCCCCCGGCCGCCGTGGCTGCGGGAATCGACCCGTTGCCCCGGAAAATGGGCCGTCCGGCGCGCCATCGCAACCTCTAGTGCCCCTTCCCGAGGCGACGCCCCCAAAGGCGACGGAGCAGGACCGCCGTCCCGCCCCCGGAATCCGTCCCCGGAAAACACCCCCGAAAATCGCCCGAAAACCGCCAAAAACCCCACCCGGGCCCCGCCACGGCGCCCGCCCCAGCCTCCCCGGGCCGCTCCGGAACCCCGCATTGCACAATCGTTGCGAATAGAGGGTGGTATGCCACGCAGCGGCCTGATATCATTAGCCTCGTAATTCCTTTTGCCTCCCGAGCCTTTCCCCGAAAGTGGCGTGGCAACGGGGCTGCGGCGCTCCCTTCGAGGTAGCCGCGCAGTCTGCGGAGCGCAGTCGTCAAGAGAGCGACAAGCGACCAGTTTGGGCAGGGCATTGCAAGCAAACGGGCCGCGTGGCCGCTCTCGTATAGTCTATTCCTAACGATAGCATCTGCGTGGCTCCCCCAAATTCACGGCCTGGCCCTCATTTTTCTATGGTGCGACCAGACCGTCGAGGCGCTGGCGGCGGCTTCGCTAAGGCAAGCCGCATCGTCCATGACCTCGGAAATGAGAGAATGCTCGTTCCGATGACGGTCAAGACATCGACGCTGTCGACCAAACGAGTCCCCAAGACTTTCGCGCCGCGGCCGGGAGACAGCAAAGCTGTCCCCGCGGAGCCCGCGCTGCGCGTTCCGGAGTTGTCCTTATATGGTCAAACGTATGCTTATCGATGCCAGCCACCCGGAAGAAACCCGGGTGGTGGTTCAAACTGGCAATCGACTTGAAGATTTCGACTACGAAACGAATTCCAGGAAGCAGTTAAAAGGTAATATCTACCTGGCGAAGATTACGCGGGTAGAACCTTCCCTGCAGGCGGCCTTCGTCGACTACGGCGGCAACCGCCACGGCTTCCTGCCGTTCAGCGAAATCCATCCCGACTATTACCGCATTCCCATCGCCGACCGCGAGGCCCTGCTCGCCGAGGAAGCCGCGCTCAAGTCCGAGCCGGCCGATGAGATCCCCTACGATCATGCCGACGACCACCCCGACGACCATGACGCCGATCTGGCCGCCGACGAGGAGCCCGAAGGGGCCGGCGCCGCCGAGTCGCTTGACGATGCGCCGCTGGAGGCCGAGGGCGATGCCCTGGCCGCTGCCGAAGCAGACGATGGCGACGCCGAGCGCGGCGACGAGTCCGCGCCGGCAGCCGAGGAGGCCCCCGCTCCGGTGCAGGTCGAGGCCGAGGAAAGCGTCGACACCGTCGGCGGAGACGACATCGAGGATGCGGCGCGACGCCGCGCCCAGCTGATGCGCCGCTACAAGATCCAGGAAGTCATCAAGCGCCGCCAGGTGCTGCTGATTCAAGTGACCAAGGAGGAACGCGGCAACAAGGGCGCCGCGCTGACCACCTATCTGTCGCTGCCCGGCCGCTACTGCGTGCTGATGCCCAACACCAACAAGGGCGGCGGCATCAGCCGCAAGATCAGCAATGCCAGCGACCGCCGGCGCCTGAAAGGGATTCTCGCCGACCTGGATATCCCGGAAGGCATCGCCGTCATCGTGCGCACCGCCGGCAGCCAGCGCACCAAGATCGAGATCCGGCGCGACTACGAATATCTGCTGCGGCTGTGGGACAACATCCGCCAGAGCACGCTGCAGTCGACGGCCCCGGCCCTCATCTACGAGGAAGCCAACCTGATCAAGCGGGCGATCCGCGACCTCTACAGCAGCGAAATGGAAGAGGTGCTGGTCGACGGCGAGGAGGGCTACAAAGCGGCCAAGGAATTCATGAAGTCGCTGACGCCGAGCCACGCCAAGAAAGTGCAGCAGTACAAGGACACCAATGTCCCGCTGTTCCAGCGCTACCAGGTCGAGACCCAGCTCGACGCCATGCATTCCAACACGGTGCAGCTGCGCTCGGGCGGTTATCTGGTGTTCAACCAGACCGAGGCGCTGGTCGCCGTCGACGTGAACTCCGGCCGCGCCACGCGCGAGCGGCACATCGAGGAAACCGCCCTCAAGACCAACCTGGAAGCGGCCGAGGAAGTCGGCCGGCAGTTGCGGTTGCGCGATCTCGCCGGGCTCATCGTCATCGACTTCATCGATATGGAGGAGTCGCGGCGAAACCGCGAGGTGGAGCGGCGCCTGAAGGAGTCGCTGCGCAACGACCGCGCCCGCATCCAGCTTGGCCGCATCTCGCCCTTCGGCCTGCTGGAAATGTCGCGTCAGCGCATGCGGCCCAGCCTGTTCGAAAGCTCGACCGAGATCTGCCCGCACTGTGCCGGCGACGGCCGTGTGCGGACGACCGAATCCCTGGCCCTGCAGGTATTGCGCCGGCTGGAGGAAGAAGGCATCCGCGATGCCGGCGGCGAGATGACGGTGACCGTGCCGACCCAGGTCGCCCTCTACCTGCTGAACCGCAAGCGCGACCATCTGGTCGCCATCGAGCAACGCTACGATTTCAAGGTGTCGGTCGAGACGGACGACCAGATCTCAACCGATGCCTTTGCCATCGAGCGCGACGGCGTGCTGACGGAGCGGCGTCCGGTGCCTGCCGAGGAACGCCGCGAAGAGCGTCGGGAGCCGCGCCGCGCTGCCCGCCGCGAGACGGCCGCCGACAGCGAGGACGGCGACCGCAAACGGGGCCGACGCCGGCGCTCGCGCCGTCGCAAGGACGAGGACGGCGAGGAAGAGGGTCAGGAAACGCGCAGCCGTGGCCGCGGCCGTGAAAGCGCCGCCAACGACGACGAGGAAGACGTCGAAGTCGAGGCCGGGGTCGAGCAGGAAGCCGGGGCCGAGAGCGAGTCGGAATCCGAAGCGGTCAGCGACGAGCAGAAGGCCGAGCGCAAGCGCAAGCGGCGCGGCAAGCGGGGTGGCCGTCGCCGCTCCCGCCGGCGCGGCGACGAGGACTCCGGCGAAACGCTGGAGGCGGCCGACAACGGCGACGCAGCAGAAGCCGGGGGCGACGACTCCGACGAGGCCGAAGCCCCGCGCGAGACCCGGACCGACGGCGACGACGACGCCGAAGGCGATCAGCCGAAACCGGCGGCCAAGCGGCGCAGCCGCGGCGGCCGGGGGGGCCGCGGCCGGGGACGCAATGCCAAGACGGCCGAACCGTCACAGCCCGCCGAGCCTGACGACGGTGGGACCGACAGCGGACACGACGACGACAACCGCGAGCCCGTCGAGGTCTACACCAACGGCGCCCATGCCCAAGAGGCTTTTGGGGAAGCGTTTGGGGAGACTGCCGAGGAAGCGGCCGAACAGCCGCAGGCCGCCGCAGCCGCCAGTCCCACCGCCCCGGACATTAGCGCGACCGATCCGAAAGTGGTGATCGAGCCGGCGACCGCGATGCCCGAGCCGGCCAGCCATGCTGCCGACGCTGACGACGACGGCGAGCAGGAGGTCGAAACCATCGAGCCGCCCCGCAGCGAAGCGGCTGACGACAATCAGCCCAAGCGCCGCGGCTGGTGGAACCGCTTCGTCTAGCGTTTCACCACAGGCTCAGGCCCGAATGCAAAACGGCCCCTTCCTTTCGGAAGGGGCCGTTTTTCTTTGCCGCCACCGATCACGGCGTCAGCCCTTTATCCAGCCCTTGAGGCGGTGCGCCGCTTCGGCCATTGCCGCCTCGCGCCCGGCAAAGGAGAAGCGCAGGAAGCGGCGCCCGCGGTCGGGGTCGAAGTCGATGCCGGGCGTTGCCGCCACACCGATCTCCGCCAGCATGCGCTTGCAGAAAGCCTCGCTGTCGTTGGTCAGGCCCGAGACGTCGGCATAGATGTAGAAGGCGCCGTCGGCGGGCGCCAGGCGGTCGAGCCCCGCCTTCGGCAGTTCGTCCAGCAGCAGGGCGCGGTTGCGCGCGTAGGCCGCCACGTAGCCGTCGAGCTGTTCGCCGCAGTCGAAGGCCGCCTCCCCCGCGATCTGCGACAGGCAGGGTGCCGAGATGAAGAGGTTCTGGCCCAGGCACTCGGCGGGCCGCAGCAGGTCCTCCGGCAGCACCATCCAACCGAGCCGCCAGCCGGTCATCGAGAAGTACTTGGAGAAGGAATTGATGACGATGGCGGCATCGGTCAGTTCCAGGGCGCTGACGCCGGGCTGGTCGAAGCAGATGCCATGATAGATCTCGTCGGACACCAGGCGGATGCCGTGGGTGTGGCAGTAGTCCACCAGCGCCTGCATTTCCTGACGACCGACCATGGTACCCGCCGGGTTGGACGGCGAGGCGACGATGAGTCCGTCGGGCGGTTTGGGCAGGCGGTCCAGCAGCTCAGGTGTCGGCTGGAAGCGGTGCTCGGCCTCGGCCGGCAGCAGGATCGGCTCGACGCCGAGGGCACCCAGGATATTGCGGTAGGCCGGATACCCCGGCGCCGCCAAGGCGACGCGGTCCCCGGCGTCGAAGGCGGCCAGGAAGCCCAGCAGAAAACCCGCCGACGACCCCGTCGTCACCATCACACGGGCGGGATCCAGGTCGCAGCCGTACCAGTCCTGGTAATGGCGGGCGATGCGCCGGCGCAAGGACGGCAGCCCCATGGCATCGGTGTAGCCGATCAGGTGCCCGTCCCGGGCGGCCCGGGCCGCCGCCAGGGCCCCGTCGGGTGCCGGGGTGCCGGGTTGGCCGACCTCCAGGTGCAGCACGTCGCCGCCGGCGGCCTCGCGCTCGTTGGCCGCGCGCATGACATCCATCACGATGAAGGGCGGCACGCGCCCGCGGCCAGCGACCTTCAGGGCCATGAGGGGACCGCGGTCATGACAGGCGCACGTCCCTGCCCGGCCGCGCCGCTACTGCACCACCACGGCAAGGCCGTGGCCGCGCTTGTCGGTCTCGCCCTGACAGCTGTCCGCATCGTAACGCAGCCCGCCGGGACACAGCAGCGCATTGGCCCGCCCGACGCCGGACTCGGCCCTCAGGTCGTGGCCGCCCTGGCGCAGGCCATTGAGCACCGCCGGGTCCAGGCTCGGCTCGTAGTAGGTGATGTCCGGCGTGCCGACGTTGACGACGCGTGGCGCCGCCACGGCAGCTTCCAGATTCGCCGGGCTGCCGTCCTCGCTTTCCAGCATGACCCGCGCGAGCGCCGCCGGAGCCGCCAGACCGCCGCTGGCGGTGCCGGCGAAATAGAGCGTGCCATTGAAGGGATTGGCGATGATCGAGGCCGTGAGGTTATCGGCCCCCGGCACCGCCGTCTTGGGCAACAACACGCCGGTGCCCGGCACCACCCGGCCGTCGCCGAACAGACCGTTCATGGTGAAGCTGCACGACACCGCCGCGCTCCAGCGATCGGCCGCCACGAAACCGGCGGTGTAGGGATTGGACACCGCCGGCACCGCCGCCGCCGCGCCGGCCGGCGCCGGGTTGTGCTGGCGCGCGCTGTAGCCGGCCATCAAACGGTTCAGTTCGGCCTCGGAGACCAGGTTCTCGCCCGCGTTCGTTTGGCCTCCGCCGGTGCCGAGCCAGCCGCCCCGTGCGGCAAAGGCGCGCTGGCCGGCCTCGGCCAGCATATGGGCCCGCTCCGCCGGCGCCGCGCCGGCATAGTTTTCGGCTTCGATCAGCATGCCCCACAGCTGGGCGGCCAGCAGGCCGCCACTGCCCGGCGGCGGCGGGAAGTAAGCGACGTTGTCGCCGTAGGGGATGGTCAGCGGCGGCACGACCGCCGGCACCGTTTCACGCAGCTGTTGGACCGTCAGCGGGACCCCGACGCTATTGGCCGCCTCGACGAAACGGTTGGCAAAGGCCCCGGTGTAGAGATAGCCCGCACCCTGGCGGCGCAGGCCGGAGATCAGGCCGGAGAGTTCCAACTGGACGATCTCGTCCCCTTCGCGGGCCAGGTCGCCCGAGCGGTTCGAAAAGGTTGCCTTGAGCGCCGGACTGGCGGAGACGAAATCGGCCGCCGCGGCAAGGTCGGTGGCGAAGGCGCGGCTGACGCTGCCGCCCATACGGGCCAGGCGTTCGGCCTCGCCGAGCAGCACGCCCCAGCGCAGGGCGCCATGGCGGGCATGCATGACCGCCATGGCACGCGGCCCGGCCAGCGGCGGGCGGCCCGCCGCCGCCGGGTCTGGCAGAAACTGGAAGACCTCGACGAAGGGGTTGCCCTCCTGGGCGCCAAAACCACTGTTGTAAGCGATGCAGACGCCGCCGCCGGCGATGCCCACCCGCGACGGCAGGGTCGCGGTCATGGCGAAATACATGGCCACCGCGGCATCGGCGGCGGTGCCGCCGTTGCCGATCACGTCGCGGCCGATCAGCACGGCGCGCGGCTCGTCACCGGCGACCAGGCCGGCGAAGCCCTCCACCGGCGCGATGATGCCCGGCTCGTAGGGTGCCTCGCAGGCGCTCAACAACGTCATGCTAACGCCCAAGAACCCTGCTATCTTCAGGGCCTTCGGGGATACCTTACGTTGAAAATCGCGTACGACGTGGCTAGGTATGGTGATGAAAGGCGAAAAAAGACCCTTGCGCAAACCGCCCATTCCTTTGTTCTGCGTTCTTTTGCTCTTGTTCGGCACTCTGCTGCCGCATCGGGCGGCAGCTGAACAGCTCCAGCTGATTCGCGATGCGGAGATCGAAAATACCATCCGCATCTACGCTACGCCACTGTTCCAGGCCGCCGGGCTGAGCCCTCAGGGCATCAGGCTCTACCTTGTAAAGGACCGCGCACTCAACGCTTTTGTTGCCGGCGGCCTGAATATGTTCATCAACACCGGCCTGCTGATCGAGACCGAGGATCCGGGTGAAGTGATCGGCGTGATCGCCCATGAAACCGGCCACATCGCCGGCGGCCACCTGGCGCGCAGCGGCGCCGCCCTGGAGCAGACCCAGGCGGCGCTGATCGCCACCTACCTGCTGAGCCTGGGCGCGGCCCTGGCGACCGGCGAGCCGGGCATCGGCGTGGCGGTGCTGAGCGGCGGCCAGGACGTCGCCCTCCGCGGCCTGCTGCAATACACCCGCACCCAGGAGACCTCCGCCGACCAGGCCGCCGTGAACCTGCTGCGCGCGACCGAACAGTCCCCGGCCGGCCTGCTGAAATTCATGGACTCGTTGAGCGGCCAGGAAGTGCTGCTGACCAACAATCAGGACCCCTACCTGCGCACCCACCCGTTGACCCAGGACCGCGTCGATTTCCTGCGCCAGGCCATGCGCGAGTCGCCTTACGCCAACAAGGCGGCCGACCCGGACCTGATCGAGTTGCACAACCGCATGCGGGCTAAGCTGATCGGCTTTCTCAACCCGCTGAGCCAGGTGCTCAAGAGCTACCCGACCAGCGATACCAGCCTGCCGGCGCGCTATGCCCGGGCCATCGCCTATTACCGGGTCCCCGACATCGACAAGGCCCTGGCCGAGATCGACGCCCTGCTGGCGGAGAACTCGGACGATCCTTATTTCCACGAACTACGGGGACAGATGCTGCTGGAGCACGGCCGTGTCGCTGAATCGGTACCGGAATACCAGGCTGCCGTGCTGGCGCTGCCCGATTCGTCGCAGATCCGTCAGGCCCTGGCCAAGGCCCAGATCGCCCTCGATACCCGCGAGATGGACAAGGCGGCGCTGGAGAACCTCACCGTCACCCTGGCTCAGGAACCCAACAACGCCGGCGCCTGGCGGCTGTCCGCCGTCGCCTACGGCCGCCTGGGCGACCAGGCGATGACGGCGCTGTCCCTGGCCGAGAGCGCCCTGGCGCGCGGCAAGTATGCCGAGGCCAGCGACCGCGCCGAACATGCCACCGGGCTGCTGGAGGAGAACACCGCCCCCTGGCTGCGGGCCCAGGACCTGAAGAACGAGGCGGAACGCCGGCTGAAAAAGAACGACTAGACCACGCACCCCGCCGCCGCCCTGCCGGCCCCTGCAGCCCCCTGCAGCCCTGGGGGGGCCCCTACATCGGCTTCACAGCCCCCGGGCGGCCTGCCGTGGTGACCATCCCGTGATTTGCACATAAGGCACCGTTTCCGCTATCACTGAACCGTGGCGGCCGTCCTTGCGCCCCCCCGCAGTCCCCCGCATGTGAAGACACCAGGATGGCAATGACCAACACATTGAAACGAAACGACTTTCCCAGGCGCTGGATGGCTCCCCTGCTGGCCTTGGCCGGCGGACTGGTCCTTGGGCTGACCGCCTTGCCGCAGGCGCCGCGCGCCCAGGAAGCGACGGCGCCCGCCGAAAGCACCGGCGAAGCTCCCTTCAGCACCGGCGAGCAGAACGCCATCGAGTCGCTGGTGCGCCAGTACCTGCTGGACCACCCGGAGATCGTGGTGGAAGCGCTGCAACTCTACGAGCAGCAGCAGAAGGCCCGGGAGGCCGAGCGCCTGAGCGCGGCCATCGCCGAAGAGGCAGAGGCACTGACCGCGGACCCGACGGCCCCGGTGATCGGCAACCCGGAAGGCGACATCACCCTGGTCGAGTTCTTCGACTACCGCTGCCCCTACTGCAAGCGGATGACCGAAACCCTGGCCGCGCTGATCGAGGAAGATCCCCAAGTCCGCGTGGTGATGAAGGAATTCCCCATCCTGAGCCAGGAATCGGTCCAGGCGGCCCGCGCCGCCCTGGCCGCGGAACGCCAGGGCAAGTACAACGCCTTCCACTTCGCGCTGATGGCCGGCGGCGGCGGCTTCACCGAGGACGAGATTCTGGCGGTCGCCGACTCGGTCGGGCTCGACACCGAAAAGCTGCAGAGCGACATGCAGGACCCGGAAATCGAGGCCGCGCTGCGCCGCAACCATGCCCTGGCGGAAAAAATCGGCATCACCGGGACTCCGGCGTTCGTGATCGGCAAGACGCTGGTCCCCGGGGCGATCAGCCTGGAGGAACTGCGCAGCAAGCTCGCCGAGGCCCGCGCCAAGGCGAGTTGAGCGACCGGCGCCGGAACGGGAGCAGGATGGGGCGCGCGGCACAGGCGCGTTGCGTCCTGCGGTCCGGCTATGCTAACGCTTGTTCGTCTGTATCAACGGGAACGCGTAAGTGGCCAAGGCGCCGAAAGTTCTTATCCTCAACGGCCCCAATCTGAACATGCTCGGCAGCCGCCAACCCGACGTTTATGGTCGGGAAAGCCTCTCGGATGTCGAGGACAGCTGCCGCCGGCATGGGAAAGGCCTGGGGTTGGGCATCGACTGCCGCCAATCGAACAGCGAAGGCGAGCTGGTCGGCTGGATTCAGGACGCGCGCAACAGTCATGACGGCATCGTTATCAATCCCGGTGCCTATTCGCATACCTCGATCGCGATCATGGACGCCTTCCTGGCGGTCGGATTGCCGTTGATCGAGGTGCATCTTTCCAACATCCATCGGCGCGAAGCTTTTCGGCACCACTCCTATGTGTCAAAGGTGGCAGACGCCGTCATCTGCGGTTTGGGCTCCCAGGGTTACCTGGCGGCACTGGACGCGATGGCGCAGCGCCTGAATGCACAGCAAGAGACGTGATGGCCAAGTTCGAAGTCAACGAAGAGCTGGTCCGCAAGCTCGCGGACCTGCTGCAGGAAACCGGACTCAACGAGATTGAGTACGAGGTCAACAACCATCGCATCCGCGTTGCCAAGAATGCCGGCGTCACCGCCGTGGCGGCAGCGCCGGCGGGTGCCGCCCCCTGCATGCCGCAGAAGCCGGCGGCGGGCGGCCCGGAGGCGATTCCGGCCGGTGCCGTGACGGCGCCGATGGTCGGCACCGTCTACGTGGCCAACGAACCGGGCGCCCCGGCCTTCGTGAAGGTCGGCGACCAGGTCAGCGAAGGCCAGGTGCTGTTGATCATCGAAGCCATGAAGGTGATGAACCCGCTGTCGTCGCCACGGGCCGGTACGGTCAAGCAGATCATGATCAGCGACGGCCAGCCGGTGGAATACGGTGAGCCGCTGCTGGTGATCGAATAGGTCACCCCAAAAGCGATGTTCGATAAGATCCTCATCGCCAATCGCGGCGAAATTGCCCTGCGCATTCATCGTGCCTGCCGCGAGATGGGCATCCAGACGGTGGCGGTGCACTCCACCGCCGACGCCGACGCCATGCACGTGCGCCTGGCCGACGAGTCGGTCTGCATCGGGCCGGCGCCCAGCAAGGACAGCTACCTCAACATTCCGGCGATCCTCTCGGCCGCCACCATCACCGGCGCCGACGCCATTCACCCGGGCGTCGGCTTCCTGTCGGAGAACGCCGACTTCGCCGCCATGGTCGAAGAGCACGGCCTGGCCTTCATCGGCCCCTCGCCGGAACACATCGCCATGATGGGCGACAAGGTGGTGGCCAAGAAGACGGCGAGAGAGCTGGGCATTCCCGTGGTGCCCGGCTCGGCCGGCGCGGTGACGTCCGCCGAGATGGCCCGCACCACCGCCGACGAGATCGGCTACCCGGTGCTGATCAAGGCCTCCGCCGGCGGCGGCGGCCGCGGCATGAAGGTGGCCAAGGACGCCAGCGAAGTCGAGAACGCCTACCGCCTGGCCCGTTCCGAGGCCAAGTCGGCCTTCGGCAACGACGAAGTCTACATGGAAAAGTACCTCGGCAAGCCGCGCCACATCGAGGTGCAACTTCTGGCCGACGGCCAGGGCGGCTCGATCCACCTCGGCGAACGCGACTGCTCCTTGCAGCGGCGCCACCAGAAGCTGCTGGAGGAAGCGCTGTCCCCGGCCCTCAACGCCACCGAGCGCGAGGCGATCGGCGAGCGGGTCGCCACGGCCATGCGCGAACTGGGCTACCGCAGCGCCGGCACCATCGAGTTCCTCTACGAGGACGGCGAGTTCTACTTCATCGAGATGAACACCCGCCTGCAGGTCGAACACCCGATCTCCGAGGCCATCACCGGCGTCGATCTGGTGCGCGAGCAGATCCGCATCGCGGCCGGCCAGCCGCTGGATCTCAAGCAGAGCGACATCACCTTCTCGGGCCACGCCATCGAGTGCCGCATCAACGCGGAAAACCCGCAGACCTTCATGCCCTCGCCCGGGCTGGTAACCGATTACCACGCCCCCGGCGGCCTGGGCGTGCGGGTCGATTCCGGCCTCTATGCCGGCTACCGCATCCCCTCCACCTACGACAGCCTGATCGCCAAGCTGATCGTCCACGGCCAGACCCGCAACGAGTGCCTGATGCGCCTGCGCCGTGCCCTGGAGGAGTTCGTCATCGTCGGCGTCGACACCTCGATCCCGCTGCATCAGAAGCTGATCGTGGCGCAGGACTTCATCAACGGCGACTATGACATCCACTGGCTGGAAAAATTTGTAGCCGCGCAGGCATAGGCTTATATGATTCGGCGTCATGCAGCTGACGCCCGACCTTCTGCTTCGCGCCTATGCCATCGGCATCTTTCCGATGGCCGAGAGCCGTGTCGACCCCGAGCTGCACTGGATCGACCCGGACATGCGCGGCATCCTGCCGCTCGACAGCTTCCACCTGCCGCGTAAGCTGCGCGCCAAGATACGCCGCGGCGTCTTCGACGTGCGCTGCAACACCGCCTTCCACGACGTCATCCGCGGCTGCGCCGAGCCGGCGGAAAACCGCCCCGACACCTGGATCAACCCGGTCATCGAGCAGCTGTATAACGAGCTGTACGACATGGGTTTCGCCCACTCGGTGGAATGCTGGCGCGACGGCGAACTGGTCGGCGGCCTCTACGGCGTCTCGCTGGGCGCCGCCTTTTTCGGCGAATCGATGTTCAGCCGGGCGGACGATGCCAGCAAGGTGGCCCTCGCCCACCTGGTGCTACGCCTGCGCAAAGGCGGCTTCCAATTGCTGGATACCCAGTTCACCACGGCGCACCTCAGCCGCTTCGGCGTCTTCGAGATCCCGCGCGAGGATTACCGCCGGCTGCTGACCAAGGCCGTCTCCGGCCAGGCCACCTTCTATTCCGGCGCGGTCTCCGGAGCCGAACTGGAGGCCTTCTTGCAGTCGACCACCCAGACGTCATAGACCGGGTGCTCCATCGCCGAGACGGCGGGGCTGGAGGCGAACATCCAGCCACGGAAGACCTCCACCGCCGGCGAGTCCGGGCGGACGTCGACGATCTCCAGGAAAGCCGTGCTCTCCGGCGTCTCTTCCGGCGGTTTCTTGTCGCAGGCGCGGGCGATGATCTCCAGCGAGCCGAACCGCACCGGCTGGTCGAGCGGCGCCTCGAAGGTGGAAATCCGCGCGGTGGTCTTGTCGAGGCCCTGCAGCACGGCGATATCGCCCGACAGGGCCAGGGCCGGCCCCGAAAAGACGGCGGCAGCCAGAAATAAGGGCAATGCCCGGATCGCAACGCTCAAAGGTCTAATCCTTCCCGGCCCGGCCCTTGGTCGGGATCCCGCCATAGGGGTTTTCCAGCGAGTCGACCAGGGCCAGCAACACGGCGCGCAGTTGCGCCTCGTCGCAGCCCATCAGGATGCCATCTTCCAGGGCGTCCTGGGCCATCTCGCGGATTTCCTCGAGATTCTCGTTCAGAATCTTGATTTTTTCGCGGCAGGAAAGCGGCAATCCGTTGGGCTGCTTCCAGACCGGAATCTCGAATTTCTTGGTGGTGGATGCGGACACGCGAAGAACCTCAGCAGAAATTCACTGCAAAAGATTTAAGGAGTGAGCCCAAAGGACGCAACCTCCGGGCCGCCGGCCCTTCAGGCGGTCTCCCTAAGCGGCCGCCCGTCAGGCGACCTGTCGCCCGGGCGCGCCGCCGTTCATTGCGGCGTTTCCGCCTTCTTCTCGGAAGACGCGGCGGCGTCCGCCGCGCTGAAGATGAAGCGGCCCAGCAGGTCGACCACGTTGATCGAGCCCTGGGAATAGATGACTTTGCCGCCGTTGGCGATGTAGTCGTCGGCGCCGCCCGGCTCCAGGGCCACATAGTTGCCGCCGAGCAGGCCATCCGGGATGATCCGCGCCGAGCTGTCGCTCGGCAGCTTGACCGTTTCGCTGATGCCGAGGGTGACCTCGGCGAAGTAGGTGGTGGGGTTGAGCCGCTGGGCGACCACGGTGCCGATCTTCCCGCCGGCCATGCGCACGTCGGTGCCGGTGTTCAGCCCGGAGGCATCGTCGAAATCCACCATGACCTTGTAGCCGTCGCTGGCGCCGCTGCTGAGGCTGGCGCTGCGGAAAGCGAAAACCACAAAGCCGACGGCGACCATCAGCACCACCGCGCCCATCACCGTCTCGATCATGTTTCTGCGCATCTATCGGATCCTATGCTTTCTTGCCCTGGCGTCGGGGGTCGCCCTACGGGCCCCGGCAACGGCACCCCTGATGCAGACCCGGCGGCGGCTCAGTTGGGCGTCCAGGGTTCGTAGTCCCCGGTCGCGGCGTCGCGCTTGCCACCCTTGAGGGTATGGCCCGGCGGCCGATAGGCCAGATCCGTCCCGGTCAGGTTGGGCAGATGATCCTTCTGCCAGGGGCGCCGCGCGGGGCCGCCCTCCGGCGGGATCGTGTCGCTGGTGTGATGCAACCAGACATGCCATTCCGGCGGCACGCGGCTGGCCTCGACCTCGCCGTTGTAGATCACCCAGCGCTGTTCCTTGCGCAGGGAATCCTTATGGGTGCGGCCGCCCCCCTTGGCACGGTAGTAGCGGTTGCCCTGCTGGTCGCGGCCGACCTCTTCGCCGCGCAGCCAGGTGAAAAGGCGAGTGCCGATCGTGGTCCCCATGGCCGAGCCGTATCCCCTTCAACAAACCCTTCAACAAACAAGGAATCCTGCCGCGGCCCGGGGGGCACGCGGCGGCCAGACTATGGCACCCCGGCGGCCAACAGTCCAGCCTCCGGGGCGGCCGCCGGCACCTAGAAATTCCTCGCCTTCCTGCCGGGTTCGGCAGCGGATTGTGCCGCTTCCGCGCCTTGCGCGCCGGCCCGTCCAGCCAGGGCCGGGAGGCGCAGGGTGACCTCGGTTCCCTCCCCCGTCCGGCTGCCGATGGCCAGGGTGCCGCCATGGGCCTCGGCCAGCAACCTGGCCAGGGCCAGGCTGAGGCCCGGGGTCGTGTGGGCGCCGGGGGACCGGGAGTCCGCCGGTGGATCGGGCACCCGGACAAAATGATCCTCGCCGCCGATCTGGCCGAAGGGCGGCTGCACTGCCGCGATCCGCTCGGCGCTCATACCAGGGCCGGTATCCGTCACCCGGAGTTCGACCCAGCCGGGATTGTCCCCCCTGTCGCAGCCGACTGTCTGGCCGACCGTCAGGCCGACCCGGCCCCCTTCGGGCGTGTACCTGACCGCATTGTCGACCAGAATCCCCGCGATCTGCAGCAGCCGGTCGGCATTGCCGTTCACCATCGGCAAGGTTTCGGGGATCGACGCGGTGAAGGCGATCCCCTTGGCGCGGGCCGCCGCTTCCCCCTCCGCCGCCGCGCTGGCGGCGATGGGCCCCAGTTCGGTCGGCCGCAGCGACAACGCCAGCCCGCCGCTTTCGGCCGCGCTGAGGTCGAGGATGTTGTCGACCATGGTCAGCATGTGTCGCCCGCTGTCGCCGATATCCCGCGCGTAGCCGGTGTAGGAGGCGTGCCCCAGCGGCCCCAGCATCTGGTGCGCCATCATCTCGGCATAGCCGATCACCGCGTTCAGCGGCGTGCGCAGTTCATGGCTCATATGGCCCAGGAAACGCGACTTGGCCTGGCTCGCCGCCTCGGCCCGGTCGCGCTGGTAGCGCCACTGCTCGGCGAGGTTCCTGTTGCGGAAGCCGAGGGCGAGGCTTTCCCGAAAGCCGTCGTTGAGGTGCCGGGCCATAACCCACAGCAGCAGCCCCCAGAACACCACGAACATGGCGACCACAAGGCTCGGCGAACCGCTCAAGGTGATCAGTCGATAGGCATAGGGCAGCAGCGCCGGTGCGATAAATCCCGCAAAGGCCAGCAGGCTGTTGGTGTAGCCGGCGATGGCCGCCGCGCTGAGCGCCGCCATCAGGAAAGCCGTGACCAGCTTGGTATTGTCGGTGGTGAGGTCGCCAACGAAAACGACCGAACTGCCCCACAGGCAGCCGGCGACGGTCGACCCGCAGGCAAAGGCGAGGGTCCAGCGCCAGGTTTCCCCCAGAGGGCGCTCACGGCGCATGTAGGCCCGCGCCAGCGCG
The DNA here is from genome assembly GCA_050043265.1 of Kiloniellaceae bacterium. GTDB lineage: Bacteria > Pseudomonadota > Alphaproteobacteria > Kiloniellales > Kiloniellaceae > Pelagibius. The sequence goes on along the minus strand of JBHJIR010000072.1, from coordinate 14,855 downwards.
ACGCGCAACAGGGTCCAGGCGCCCAGAGTGATCGCCCAGAGGGCCAGCGGCAGGCGCGGCGTCGACTCCCACAGCGCAAAGGTGAGCAGCAGCAGGGCACCGAAGTTGGCGACGACCAGCGGGCGGACACGCAGGTAGAGCCCGCGAATCATGGCGGCGTCGATCTCCAGCGGATCGACCGCCACCGCGAGGTCCGCTTCCCCGCGAGGCTGCAGGACTTGCTTCATCCGACCTCAGATATCAGGCAGGCATTGGAAAACGGTTAATCGACATTAAGAGAAGGTCGCTTGGGCAGTTGGATCTCTTCGGGCCGCCAATTCGAGCAGGGCTGGAAAAGGGCCGCCCGCTTGCCGGAGCCTAGCCGTAGATGCTGCGCGCCGCCTTGAGATAGTCGCTGGCCGAGCGGTCCAGCACCGCCACCCGCGCCGCCATGTCTTCGGCTTCCTTGGTCAGCCGCTCCGCCGAGTTCTGCGTCTGGGTCGCCGCCTCCGTCACGCCGGAGATGTTCTCGGCGATCTCGGACGCACCGGCCGAGGCCTGACCGATCGAGTTGGCGATTTCACGGGTGGCCGCGCTCTGCTGCTCGGCCGCGCCGGCGATCGCGCCGGCAATCTCGCTGATCGACTCGACCATCTTGGTCACCTGCTCGTTGGCCGAGAAGGTGCGCTGCGTCGTGTCCTGGATGCCCTGCACCTGGCGGGCAATCTCGCCCGTGGCGGCGGCGGTCTGATTGGCCAGGGCCTTCACCTCGTTGGCGACCACCGCAAAGCCCTTGCCGGCCTCACCGGCCCGTGCCGCCTCGATGGTGGCGTTCAACGCCAGCAGGTTGGTTTTTTCGGCGATGTCGCTGATGAGGCCCAGAACCTTGCCGATCTCCTGGGAGGTCTCGACAAGTTCCTGCATGCGCTCGCTGGCCGTCTTGGCGTTGCTGCGCGCTTCCTGGGTGATCGTCGCTTGGCGCTCGACCTGCTCGGTGATATCCCGAATGGCGGCAGAGAGTTGCTCGGCAGCGCCGGCCACGGTCTGCACGTTGCTGGAGGCCTCCGTTGCGGCGGCGGCCATGGTGGTCGCCCGGTGGCTCGAGTCCGCTGCGTAGCCGTTCAGAGCCTTCGATTGCTCTCCGACGGCCCCGACTGCCTGCTCGACCGTTTCGATCGTAGACGTGACTTCCTGTTCGAAGCTGCTGGTCAGCGACGCGAAGCGCTCGGTCTTGGCGGCCATGTCGGCAATGGCGGCGTTGGCGCGGTCCGCGCTGGCGCGGAAGTCTCCGGGCAGGCCACGCAGGATGATCTTGCGGAAATACTTACCCGCCGCCACGTGCTGCATGGCCGCCCCGGCTTCGCGCACGAAGGCGTCGGTGACGTCGACAAGGTGATTGATCGCGTTGCGCAGCACCTCGGCATCGGGGCTGCTCTTGCCCTTCATGATGCGCAGGTTGAAGTCGCCACTGCGCGCGATCTCGTTGGCGGTCATGACGACCTGGCCAATCGCGCCGCTCACCCGGCGCTGGATCAGGGCGGAGAAAGCGACGATCACCAGGGCGCTGATTTGAGCGAAGAGCGTAACGGCCTCGACATGATCCGTCACCACCTGCCAAACGAGCGCGAAGATCAGGACGACGATCGCAACGGCGTTGAGGCGCTGGCCGTTAGAGAGCGAAAACAAAGCGGTCATAAGTCGTCCCTTGAGACTTCAGGGCATTCTGGAGGTATACGATGGCGGCGGCCATGCCATCCTTCAGCCGGCCTTCAGCAGCTTCGATCTCGCAGAGTTTGCTGTAGATCGTCTTGACCTTCTCGACCTGCTCCGGATCCGGCTTGCGGCGGTTGGAGTGATAGCCGGTGATCGCGCCTGACGCGTCGAAGCTGGGCGTCACGTGGGCAAAGACCCAATAGTGATCGCCGTTCCGCGCCATGTTGATGACATAAGCAAAGATCTCCTCACCGGTCTGCAAAGTATCCCACAGTAATTTGAAAACGCTGTGCGGCATATCCGGATGGCGGATGATGTTGTGGGGCTGACCCAGAATCTCTTCCTCGGAAAAACCCGCGACCCGCAAGAAGACGTCATTGGCGTAAGTGATCCGGCCCTGCAGGTCGGTCTTGGAGACGATGATCTCTTCGGTGTCGAAGCGACTCTCACGGCCGGTGGGTGTGACAATGGGGCGTGACATGTGTTTCTTGCTCAATGGCGGTTGGCGCATCTTTCAATAAAAGTCTTACTGAAAGGCAAAAATACCGGACAATGAGTGGGGCTTTTTTCTTTTCGAATCTGCAACTTATGGCGGCGTATCGCTGCCAGGGTCGCGGCTTGCCTATCACCGGTATGAACAGCATCCCCCCAAGCGCATCATCGGTTGAGCGTGCCGGCGGCGCACAAGAATGCGCCGCCGGCCCCATGTCAGACCGCGCGTGCCGCCTGCAGGTAGTCCGCTGCCGCGCGGTCCAGCGCCTGGACCTGTCCAGCCATGTCGACGGCGACCTCCGACATCTGCTCCGCCGAGCCCTGGGTCTGGGTCGCCGCTGCGGTGACGCCGGTGATGTTCTCGGCGATCTCCGCCGCGCCGGCCGAGGCCTGGCGGATGGCATCGGCGATTTCCCGCGTCGCCGCGCTTTGCTGCTCGGCAGCACCGGCGATGGCATCGGCGATCTCGCTGACCGTACCGACCCGCTCCGTCACGCGCTCGTTGGCAGCGGCGGTGCGCCGGGTGGTCTCCTGGATCTCCTTGATCTGGCTGGAAATCCGTTCCGTCGCGCCCGCCGTCTGCCGTGACAGCGCCTTGACCTCGCTGGCGACCACGGCGAAGCCCCTACCGGCATCGCCGGCCCGCGCGGCCTCGATGGTGGCATTGAGGGCCAGCAGATTGGTCTTGTCCGCGATCTCGCCGATCAGGTCGAGGACTTCGCCGATCTGCGCCGCCGTGGCGACGAGTTCCTGCATGGTCGCCGTGGCCACCTCGGCGTCTTCGGTGGCTTCGCGCGAGAGCGTCGCTTGGCGTTCGACCTGGCGCGAGATGTCCTGAATGGCGGCGGACAGCTGCTCGGCGGCGCCGGCGACGGTCTGCACGTTGGTCGAGGCCTCCGTCGCGGCGGCCGCCATGGTGGTCGCCCGGTGATTGGAGTCGCTGGCACAGCCGTTCAGCGCCTGCGACTGGTCGCCCAGGGAGGCAACCGTCTTCTCGATGGTTTCGATGGTCGTCGATACCTGCTTTTCAAAGGAGTCGGTCAGGCTGCCGAAGCGCTCGGTCTTCGCCGCCATTTCGGCGATGGCCTGATTGACGCGCTCGGCGTTGGCGCGAAAATCGCCCGGCAGGCCGCGCAGGATGATCTTGCGGAAGTACTTGCCGGCCGCGACATGCTGCATGGCAGCGCCCGCTTCGCGCACGAAGGCATCGGTGACGTCCACCAGATGATTGATCGAGTTGCGCAGCGCCTCGACGTCGGGGCTCTCGGCACAGCTCGGCACCCGCTGGCTGAAATCGCCGCTGCGTGCCAGTGCCTGGGTGGCGCTGGCGACCCGCGCCAAGGCACGGCAGGCGCGCTGCTGAGCCAAGGCCGAGATGGCGGCCGCGGCCAGGGCCAGCAGCAGGATGGCGGTTTCGATGACCGCTGCATCGCCGGCCACCACCGGCCAGACCGTCGCCCCGGCCAGCAGGGCGATCACGATGCCATTAGCGATGCGGCTGTTAGAAAGAGAAAATAAAGCGCTCATAGGTCGTCCCCTGGGAGGCGAGAGTGTGATGAAGATTGTCGATGGCGGCAGCCATCCCGTCCTTGATGCGCGGCGCCTCGGCTTCACGCCGCCGGAGCTCGCGGTAGACCGGTTCGATCCGGGCGACCTGCTCCGGGTCGGGCTTGCGCCGGTTCGAGTGATATCCGTTGATCGCACCCGCCGCGTCGTAGCTGGGCGTTACATGCGCCAGGACCCAGTAGTGGTCGCCGTTGCGCGCCATGTTGAGGACGTAGGCGAAGATCTCCCCGCCGCCCTGGAGGGTGTCCCACAGCAGCTTGAAAACGCTGTGAGGCATATCCGGATGACGGATCATGTTGTGCGGCTGGCCGATCACTTCGGCCTCGCCGTACCCGCTGACCCGCAGGAAGACGTCGTTGGCATAGGTGATCCGGCCTTGCAGGTCGGTCTTGGAGACAATGATCTCCTCGGTCCCGAAGTGGCTCTCGCGGCCACTGGGATTGACGGTGGAACGTGACATTTTTTTCGCCTGATCGTGGACGGGACCGCCGGCTTTTCGCGGCCAGCGGCAGAGCGGTTCATAGCGGCGGGGGCACCCCCGTATTACCCCCGCAGCAATGCGGGCAGCACCGCCAGGAACCAGACGGCCCCGCCGGCCAGCACTAGGCCGGCAAGGACATCCAGGGAACGGCCGCTAGGCCGCGGCAGCGACGCCATCATCGGTCTCTCGCTGTGGCATCAAGGGGGGCAGCGGGGAGGGCGTAGAGGGTTGTGGCAGGCGCTCGGCAGCGGGCTCGAGATCGCGGATCCTGCGGTAGAAGGGCGCAATCTCCGCCACTTCGTCTGCATCGGCCTGGCGCCGCACCGAGCGACAGCCGGCCACCCGGCCCTGCGCGTCCAGACGCGGCGCCACATGGGCCAATTCCCAGTAGGCGCTGCCGTCCTTGGCCCGGCTCTGCATGTATAAGAAGACTTCCTGCCCCCGGCAGACCTTCTCCCACATCTGGCCGAAAATGCTGCGCGGCATATCCGGGTGGTTGATGATGTCGTGCGGCTGCCCCAGCAGCTCTGCCTCGGCAAACCCGCTGGTCCGCAGGAAGGCCTTGTTGACGAAGCTGATCCGGCCCTCGAGGTCGGTTTCGGAGACGGCCGCGCCTGCTGGGTCCGGATCGGTCTCTCTACCTGCCGGCGTGACGGAAGAGCGTAACATCGTTCCTCGCTTAACCATTACACGATGGTTTCTTGATAAAACATTAGCAAACTCTTGAAATGAATATAGTAACCGTAAGAAAACACGCAATGTTTTTGTTATTACAACAAATAATAAATAAATAACGAATTTTATATATTAACAATATTACATGAAGCATTTCACCAGCGATTGAAGGCCAAGGCCGTTCGCAGCGCCGAAAAGATTTTTCCGTTTACCGTGAATAGCGGCCGCGAACTCCGGCAACCGGATCGCTGGACAGCCTGCCCCCCGGCCCCTATAGAAGCGGCCATGCACGATTTCTGGCGGGATTCCGGCTACCACCTTCTCAAGCGGCGGGAAGACGGGCACCTCACGGTGACCGACGACTTCCTGCGCGCTTATCTGAACCGGCCGGAGGTCCGTCCGGTGCCGGAGTCCAACGCGGCCGAGCGGACATTGCACGCCGCCCTGCTGCGCAACCCGCGCGAGGCAGTGAGCGGCGAACGCCTGGCCGCCATGGCCGATCCCGATGCCATCGAGAACTACCAGGTGGTGCTCGGCTTCCGCGAGCGTCTGCTGGCCGCCGACAGCCTGGAAGACGCCTACCTGAAGCTGTTCCTCGAACCCGAGGGCATATCCGTGCCGCCGCTGTTCATCGACCAGTTGGCCCATGTCATCGCGCGCGCCGTGCTGGAAGGCGAGGAAGATCCCCTGAAGCTGCGCGCCGCCGAGATGCTGTTCCGCGCCCAGCAGGTCACCATCAACGACGGCGCGCTCGTGGCCGCCGATGCCGAGACGGTGGAGATGTTCGCCAACTCCGGTGGCTTCGGCAGCCTCGGCCGGCTGGTCGCCGAGGCGCAGACGCCGCTGCGCACGGTCGAACTCGACGTGCTCACCGAAGAGAACGCCGGTGTCTACTGGGGCCGCGACAGCCGCTACGACACGGTGTTGAACCTGAACTTCTCCGGCGCCGGCCTGGATGCGCTGTGCCGCGTGCTGGAGCGTTGGATCGCCCACTTCTACGACATCGCCGTGTCGGTCCAGCCGGTCCAGAAGATCAGCGACGAACGCTGGGTCTGGCATATCGGCCTGGATGCCGAGGGCACCGCCATGCTGAACGACCTCTACAACGGGGTCGAGGTCGGCGAAGGCCGGCTGGCCCGCCTGCTCTCGCTGTTCCGCATGGAGTTCCGCGACCCGTCGGTGGTGGCCCCGGGCGTCGCCGGCCGTCCGGTCTACCTCGCCATGGCGATGACCGAGAAGAACCAGCTGCGCCTCAAGCCGCAGAACCTGCTGATCAACCTGCCGCTGGCCGAACGCGCCTAGGCGCAAACGCCCTCAGCCGAGATTGCGCAGCCGCGCGATGCGGTCTTCCAGCGCCGGATGGGTGGAAAACAGCGCCTGGGCGCCCCGCTTGAACGACTTCAGCGGATTGGAGATGTAGAGGTGCTGAATGGCGCGGTTGGCGCCTTCGTAGGGGACCTGGCTGCCGCCGATCTTCTCCAGCGCGCCGATCAGGCCGAGCGGATTGCGCGTCAGCTTCACCGAAGTCGCATCGGCCATGTATTCGCGCTGGCGCGAGATCGCCATCTGCACCAGCCGCGCAGCCAGCGGTGCCAGCACGGCGAAGACCAGCACCACCACGATCGCGATTGCGGCGGCGCCGCCACCTTTGCGGCTGCTGCCGCGGCCGCGGCTGTAGGAGGCGACGCGCAGGCTGCGCAGCGCCGCGTCCGACACCAGCACGATGAGGCCGACCAGCACACCGACGGCGGTGGCGTAGAGGATGTCGTTGTTGCCGACGTGGCTCATTTCGTGACCGACGACGCCCTGCAGTTCGCTGCGTGTCAGGCTGTCCAGCAGGCCGCGGGTGACCGCGATGGCCGCCTTTTGCGGCTTCAGCCCGGTGGCAAAGGCGTTGAGCGCCGGCGTCTCGATCACCGCGACGCGCGGCTTGGGCAGGCCGGCGGCCAGGGCCATCTCCTCGACGATGTTGTGCAGCCGCGGCTCCGCCTCGGCGGTCACCTCGTGCGCGCCGGCCAGGCCCAGCACGATGCGGTCGCCGCGGGTCAGCGCAACGGCGATGGCGATGGCGCTGACCGCCAGCATGATGGCGGCCGCACGCAGGCCCCAGACACTGTCCAGCGGATCGAGGACGGGGTCGCGCCCCGGCGGCCCGGCGACGTAGAATTCCGCGGCCCAGCCGACGGCGTAGCCGAGCAACAGGCCGACCAGCACCAGGACCAGGCAGAGCCAGGCGGTGTTCCAGGCATTGCGGCGGATGGCGGCATGGAAGTCGGTGCGCGCCAGACCCGACGGCGGCGGTGCCGACCAGGGTCCGCGGGGTTCCGTCATCGCCGCCCCAGCCCCCTAACGCAGGTCCACCTTCACCGGCTGGCGGGCCTCTTCCGGCATCTCGAAGTAGACCGACTTCTGGAAGTTGAAGCGTGTCGCGATGAGGTTGGAGGGAAAGGACTCGACCGCCGTGTTCAGGCTCATCGCCGAATCGTTGTAGTGCTGACGCGCGAAGGCGATCTTGTTCTCGGTCGCCGACAGCTCCTCCTGCAGGGAGGCGACGTTCTGGTTCGCCTTCAGGTCCGGATAGGCCTCCGCCAGCGCGAAGAATTTGCCCATCGCCGCGGTCAGCGCCCCCTCTGCGGCGATCGTCGCCGCGCGGCCCTCCCCGCGCGCGGCCACCGCGTGGTTGCGCGCCTCGATGACCTTGGTCAGGGTTTCCTGTTCGTAGGACATGTAGTCCTTGACCACCTCCACCAGGTTCGGGATGAGATCGGTCCGCCGGCGCAGTTGCACGTCGATCTGCGACCACGCCGCCTCGACCTGGTTCTTCAGGGCCACCAGCCTGTTGTACAGCAGCACGCCGATCAGGGCGGCCAGTACCGGCAGGCCGATGACCACAAGAAGGACGATGGTAACTCCGCTCATGCCGCGATTCCCCCTGAGAGCCTGAAAGCCTGTTGGCGTGCGCGACTATAGCGGCGCCTTACTCGCCTGCCCATGCTTTCGCCTGTGTTTCCACCGCTGCTTTCCTGCCCGGCCGGGGCGCCCCGGGCAGCGATCCGCGGGCCGGCGCCGGCAGCCCCCCGGCCCAGAGTCGCTTCCCGGCAGCGCCGGGTCCGAAAGCGGTCACAAAAATTTCTCGGGCTGGGACACCCGCCGGAAGCCGCAGCATCCTGCGCTTCCCCAAACTGTCAATGACCCAGACATGGTCGCTTAAGGAATTCTTAACCCAAAATGTGGTGACCTCGGCCATATGTTGTGGTTTAATTACATGGCGTCACAAGATGCAGCAAATCGTTAGGATTTGCGCGGGTTTCGGGGGGCAGCGGACAAGCATTCAGGCCACGGTCCAGGCAGGACACCGGAAGGCTCTGTCCCACCGTCTTTGACGCGATGCGGGATTAACAGACAGTAGAAAATTGGAGAAGTCCGAATGCGGGTTGCGCGTCGTTTCACGGAAACTGGCACCGACGTTTACGACAAGATCGAGTTTCGCCGGACATCGAGCGAGATTCGCAATCCCGACGGCTCGCTTGTGTTCCGCGCCGAGGACATCGAGGTTCCCAATTCCTGGTCGCAGGTCGCCTGCGACATCCTGGCCCAGAAGTATTTCCGCAAGCGCGGCATGCCGCTGAAGTCCAAGCGCGTCGCCGAGGACAACGTCCCGGCCTGGCTGTGGCGTTCCGCGCCCGACCACAAGGCGATGGCCGACATCGCCGAGGACGAGCGCTTCATCGGCGAGTCCTCGGCCAAGCAGGTGTTCCATCGCCTGGCCGGCACCTGGACCTATTGGGGCTGGAAGGGCGGCTACTTTGACGCCGAAGAGGACGCCCGCGCCTACTACGATGAGATGCGCTACATGCTGGCCAAGCAGATGGCCGCGCCGCACTCGCCGCAGTGGTTCACCACCGGCCTGCACTGGGCCTACGGCATCGACGGCCCGAGCCAGGGTCACCACTACGTCGAGTGCTCGACCGGTGAGCTGACCCGCGCCGCCAGCGCCTACGAGCACCCGCAGCCGCATGCCTGTTTCATCCAGTCCGTCGGCGACGACCTGGTCAACGGCAACGGCATCATGGACCTCTGGGTCCGCGAGGCGCGGCTGTTCAAGTACGGCTCCGGCACCGGCACCAACTTCTCCGCCCTGCGCGGCGAAGGCGAGTCGCTGTCCGGCGGCGGCAAGTCCTCCGGCCTGATGTCCTTCCTGAAGATCGGCGACCGCGCCGCCGGCGCCATCAAGTCCGGCGGCACCACGCGGCGCGCCGCCAAGATGGTCACCGTCGACCTCGACCACCCGGACATCGAGGCCTACATCAACTGGAAGGTCGTCGAAGAGCAGAAGGTCGCCGCGCTGGTCACCGGTTCCAAGACCTGTGACAAGCACCTGAATATGATCATGAAGGCCTGCCACGATTTCAAAGGCGTGGAAGGCTCCGAGCAGACCGACGCCTTCGATCCCAAGAAGAACTTCGTGCTGCGCGCCACCATGAAGGCCGCCCGCGCCGCCCTGGTGCCGGAAAACTATGTCGCCCGCGTCGTGCAGTTCGCCAAGCAGGGCTACACCTCGATCGACTTCAAGACCTACGACACCGATTGGGACTCCGACGCCTACCTGACGGTCTCCGGCCAGAACTCCAACAACTCCGTGCGCGTGCCCAACAGCTTCATCGAGGCCGTGCTGAACGACGACAACTGGAGCCTGATCCGGCGCACCGACGGCCTGGTGCACAAGAAGGTCAAGGCGCGCGAGCTGTGGGACCAGATCTCCTACGCGGCCTGGGCCTGCGCCGATCCCGGCATGCAGTACGACAGCACCATCAACGAGTGGAACACCTGCCCCGCCTCCGGCCGCATCAACGGCTCCAATCCCTGCTCGGAGTACATGTTCCTCGACGACACGGCCTGCAACCTGGCCTCGTTGAACCTCATGACCTTCCAGCACGGCGCCGAGGCCTTTGACATCGCCGGCTACGAGCACGCCGTGCGGCTGTGGACCCTGACGCTGGAAATCGCCGTGCTGATGGCGCAGTTCCCCTCGCCGGAAATCGCCCAGCGGTCCTACGATTTCCGCACCCTCGGCCTCGGCTACGCCAACCTGGGCGGCCTGCTGATGGCCTCCGGCGTGCCCTACGATTCCGACGAGGGCCGTTCCGTGGCGGCGGCACTGACCGCCATCATGACCGGCGTTGCCTACGCCACCTCCGCCGAGATGGCCGAGGAACTCGGGGCCTTCCCGCGCTACGGCGAGAATGCCGACCACATGCTGCGGGTCATCCGCAACCACCGCCGCGCCGCCTACGGCCAGCGCGCCAGCTACGAGGAACTGTCCATCGCGCCGGTGCCGCTGGAGCCGCGCGACTGCCCGGACAAGGCCCTGATCAAGGCGGCCAAGAACGCCTGGGACAAGGCCCTGAAGCTGGGCGAGAAGCACGGCTACCGCAACGCGCAGACCACGGTCATCGCGCCGACCGGCACGATCGGCCTGGTGATGGACTGCGACACCACCGGCATCGAGCCCGACTTCGCCATCGTGAAGTTCAAGACGCTGGCCGGCGGCGGCTACTTCAAGATCATCAACCGTACGGTGCCCGAAGCGCTGCGCACCCTGGGCTACGGCGAGAGCGAGATCGAAACCGTCATCCGCCACGCGGTCGGCCACGGCACGCTGCAGGACGCCCCCGGCATCAACCACGAGCGCCTGAAGGCCAAGGGCTTCACCGAGGCCGCCCTGCAGGCCCTGGAAGCCGGCCTCGCCAGCGCCTTCGACGTGAAGTTCGCCTTCAACAAATGGACCCTGGGCGAGGAGTTCTGCATCAAGGCGCTGGGCTTCACCAAGGCCGAGCTGGAGGAAGTTTCCTTCGACATGCTGGCCGGCCTGGGCTTCACCAAGGAGGAGGTCGACGCCGCCAACGCCCATTGCTGCGGCGCCATGACCCTGGAGGGTGCCCCCGGCCTGAAGGACGAGCACCTGCCGGTGTTCGACTGCGCCAATCCCTGCGGGCGGCACGGCAAGCGTTACCTGTCCGTCGAAAGCCACATCCGCATGATGGCGGCGGCGCAGCCCTTCATTTCCGGCGCCATTTCCAAGACCATCAACATGCCCAACGCCGCGACGGTGGAGGACTGCAAGGACGCCTACATGCTGTCCTGGCGTCTCGGCATCAAGGCCAACGCCCTCTATCGTGACGGCTCCAAGCTGTCGCAGCCGCTGGCCTCCAGCATCCTCGACGACATCACCGACGACGACGATCTCGCCGACACGATGGCCGAGAAGATCGCTGCGGCGAACGCGCCGGAGCGCGCGAAGATCGTCGCCGAGCGCATCATCGAGCGGGTGGTCGAGCGTAACCGCGAACGCGACCGCCTGCCGCAGCGGCGCAAGGGCTACACCCAGAAGGCCGTCGTCGGCGGGCACAAGGTCTACCTGCGTACCGGCGAGTACGAAGACGGCAAGGTCGGCGAGATCTTCATCGACATGCACAAGGAAGGCGCCGCCTTCCGCAGCCTGATGAATAACTTCGCCATCGCGATCTCCATCGGTCTGCAGTACGGCGTGCCACTGGAGGAATATGTCGAGGCCTTCACCTTCACGCGTTTCGAACCCTCGGGCATGGTCGACGGCAACGACGCCATCAAGATGGCGACCTCCGTGCTCGATTACATTTTCCGGGAGCTTGCGATCTCCTACCTCGGCCGCAACGACCTGGCCCATGTGGAACCGGCTGATATCATGCCGGACAGCCTGGGCACCGGCGACGGCCAGGGAGACCTGCCGGGAGGCTCGGTCGCCGAGACGGTGCGCCGCTACGCCTCCAAGGGCTACGTGCGCAATCAGCTTCTGGTCGTGAACGGTGGCGCTGCCAATGGAACCACGGGGATGTCCGCCGGGCCGATGGCCCAGACGACCACCGTGACCAGCAGCAGCGTCTCCCAAGAACTCGTCGGCTCCACAGGCTCCGCCGAAGCCTATGCCGTCGAGGCCACAGTCGTCCGCCAAGTCGACACCCGCCTGGAACGCCTGCGCGAAGCACGCATGAAGGGCTACGAAGGCGACTCTTGCGGCGAATGCGGCAACTTTACGCTGGTGCGCAACGGGACGTGCATGAAGTGCGCGACCTGCGGCTCGACCAACGGCTGCTCATGAAGGGTAGCAGGACAGTAACTCACGTAGAGTAGGTTTCAGTACTCCTACCTGTACGACTCACGTCTGAGTTCTCCCTGTGAACTGAAGGGGTGCCACGGCGGTGGCACCCCCTTCTTTTTGGGAAGGGTGTGCGGTGCGCCCTCCTTGCAGGCACGCTGCGGCTGCAGCAGCTTGCCCAGCGTGAGCGGCAGGTCCCTGCCCCACATCGCCCCGCCATTACGCTCGTCGAGTTGGGGTTCCTCCATCGGGCGGGTTCCTATCCCAGCGGCCAGAACAGCGGGATGATGAGAGTCGCCGCCGCCCAGAGGATGAGGTTCAGCGGCAGGCCGACCTTGAGAAAATCGCTGAAACGGTACCCGCCGGCACTGTAGACGAAGGTGTTGGTCTGATAGCCGATCGGTGTGGCGAAGGACGCGCTGGCGGCAAACATCACGGCGACCACAAAAGGCCGCGGATCGACGCCGAGCTGCTGCGCCAGGCCGATGGCAATGGGGGTTAGCAGGATCGCCGCCGCGTTGTTGCTCATCACCTCGGTCATCGCCGAGGTGATGAAATAGACCGCCGAGAGCACCGCCAACGGCCCGAGCGTATCGACGGCCAGCGCCAGCGTTTCGACGATGAGCTTGGCAGCACCGGTCTTTTCCATGGCCATACCGATGGCCAGCATGCCAAAGATCAGCATCAGGATGTTCAAGCGGATCGCCCCATAAGCCTCCTCCGCATCGAGGCAGCGCAGGGCGACGATGGCGGTCGCGGCCATCAGGGCGACCGCCGCGATGGGCAGCACTTCGAACGCCGACAGCCCCATCACCAGCAGCACCGCGACGATCGCGATCGGCGCCTTGTCGCGCCGTAACGGACGGGATGTCGGGTGGGAGAGGTTCACCAGCTCCTTGTAGTCGAACATCCGCTTCATGCTGTCCGGGGAGCCCTCCAGCAACAGGGTATCGCCCATGTGCAGCTGCACATCGTCGAAGTTGCCCGAGAGGCCCTCTCCACGGCGGTGAATGGCCAGGATGTAGGCGCCGTAGAGCCGGCGCAGGTTGAGGTCCGCCACACGGCGTCCCAGAAAGCGCGACTGCGGCCCGATGACGCCCTCCATCACCACGGTCTCACGGGCACCGATGGGTTCGATGGCATGAACCTCGCGGCCGCCAAAGGCCACGTCGCCGGCCTCGCGCAGGCCCAGCATGTCGCCGACCCGGCTGCGCACCACCACCCGGTCGCCGGGTTGCAGGACCGCCTCGTTCAGGACCTCGCCCAGAGAACGGTCACGGCGGATCAGGTCAATCACGCGCAGGCCGCGCGCCTCGCTGAAACCCGCGTCCTTCAGGCGCTTGCCGACCAGGGGCGAGTCGAGGGGCACCAGCACGTCGGCCATGAAATGGCGATCCTCGGAACGCGGCAGGATGTCGGCCAGAACCTCCCGGTCGGGCAGCAGCCAACGGCCGACCAGCATCAGGTAGGCGATGCCAATCGCCCCCATGAGGACACCGGCCCCGGTAATCTCGAACATGCCGAAGGGTTCCAGCCCCTGCTGCCGCGCCACACCGTCGACCAGGATATTCGTCGAGGTGCCGATCAGCGTCGTAGTGCCGCCCAGGATGCTGGCAAAAGACAGGGGAATCAGCAGCTTCGATGGTGCGAGCCCCATCGCCCGCGCCAGACCGATGACCACCGGGGTGAGGATCACCACCACCGGCGTGTTGTTGATGAAGGCCGACATGAGCATAACGCTGCCCAGCATCAAGAGCACCGATAGCAAAGGCGAGAGGCTCGCGGCCCTGGTGACCAGCCTGCCGAGGCTGTCGATCACCCCGGTCCGCTCCAGCCCGGCGCTGAGCACGAACATCGCCGCAATGGTCAGGGGGGCGGCGTTGCTGAACACGCTCAGCACGTCATTGGTGCCGAGAATGCCGGTCGCCAGCAGCACGCCCACGGCGCTGAGCGCCACGATGTCCGGCGGCATTCTCTCGCGAACGAAGCCGAAAAACACCAGCATGACGAGGAAGAGGACGATGACGATCTGCAACGTCGGCCAATCGATCAAAGGCATGCCAAGCTACCTTTTCAACATTCCACCGCGTGCGGCGCCGCCTCGATATCCCGCTGCCGGCCAGACCCGGGGAGGGGTCGAGTACCGGCGCTAAATATCCCTTGGCAGGGCCCCGCCGTCTATCATCGCCTGCGAGCTGGCGGAGGGCCAAATTGTGGCCGCGAACGAGCTCAGAATGGCTTCGGTGGGGGCGAGAAGCCCGGTCAGTTCGGGCGGACCCGTGCCGGCGGCAGGGTGAAGGTCACCCGGGTGCCCTTGCCGACCGTGCTTTCCAGGGTCAGTTCGCCGCCGTGCAGTTCGACCAGCTGCTTGACGATGGAGAGGCCCAGGCCGGTGCCTTCTTGCGAGCGGGCCTGGTCGCGGGCGACCTGTTCGAAGGGCTGCAGCACGCGCTTCAGGTCGGCGGCCGGAATACCCTCGCCGGTGTCGGCCACGAAGAGGCCGAGGCCGCCGCCCGCCGCCGGAGCGGCGCCAAGCACCACCTCGCCACCGGCCGGCGTGTGGCGCACCGCATTGGATAACAGATTGATGAGGATCTGGCGCAGCGCCCGCTCGTCGGCGTGGATCATGATGCCGCTGCGCGGACAGTCCAGCCGCAGCGTCAGACCCTTGCTGGCGCAGTTCTCGCGGAACATGGCCGCGCTGTCCTCCAGCGCGTCGGCCAGCATGAGCCAGGCATCGCTGAGCTTCACCGCGCCCGCTTCGATGCGCGAGATGTCCAGCAGATCGTTGATCAGTGCCAGCAGGTGGCGCGC
>JBHJIR010000071.1:0-19026 GCA_050043265.1 Kiloniellaceae bacterium | reverse complement strand
CGCTGCAGCGAAACGCCCGGCGCCGGCTTGATCAAAACCCGCTGGTCGGGATTGCGCGCGGCGTGCCCGGCCAGGCGGGCCGCCAACTGGTCGACGGTCATCCGCTGACCTGCAAGCCGCGGACCCTCGGCGCGCAGTTCGATCAGCAGAGCCCCCTCCATCGACACGCCGCCGACGGCGGCGGCGGGCGCATCGACCTTGATGGCGCGTTCATCGAGAAAACTGGACGCCAGCATGAAGAAGACCAGCAGGATGCAGACGATGTCGATCAGCGGCGTCAGGCTGATCCGCGCACGCGGCCGGCGGCGGCCGGCGAACCCGCCGGACGCAAAAGCGCCAGGCGGGGCGGCGCTATTCTGCGCTGGCAAGACGCAGACCTGCGCTGTCATGGTATGGCTCCAGCGTGCCGGCACGCTCCGGCGCGAGATCCTGGGTAAAGACCTGGGTCACCAAATTGTCCATGTCGTGCGCCACGCGGTCGACACGGCGTTCGAACCAGTTGCACAGCACCACCACGGGGATCGCGACGGCGAGGCCGACAGCCGTCGTCAGCAAGGCTTCCCAGATGCCGCCCGAGAGGATCGACGGATCGACCTGGCTGCCGGCGGCGGCGAGGCGACGGAAGGCCTCGATCATCCCCAGCACGGTGCCGAACAGGCCGAGCAGGGGCGCGATGGCACCGATCACCTCCAGCACGCCGAGATGGGAGCGCAGGCCTTCGATCGCCTCGTTGCCGCTGCGCAGCACCTCCTCGCGCACCACCGCTTCGGGCAGGTCGCGGCGCTGGCGCCCGTGGATAGCCCGGGCCAGCACGCGGGCCACCGGATTGGCCGAGCCGGCGAGCAGCGTCAAAGCCTCCTCGGGGCGGCCGGCGCGCAGCAGCGCGAGGGCCTGCGGCGCGCGGCGGCGCGCGCCCAGACGCACGGCATGGAACTGCCACAACTTCATCAGGATGACGGCGAGCGCCACCACCGAACAGGCCAGCAGGATCATCACCACCGGGCCACCGGCATCCAGAAAGTCTATCGCCCGGCCAAGCAGCGGGATCGCCTGCATCGGGTCGGTGGCGCCCGGCACTAGCCCCGGATCTAACTGAGAGGGATCTAACTGAGAGGGATCCAACTGAGAGGGATCCAACTGGGAGGGATCCAACTGGGTCGGATCGGCCGCCCCGGGTGCCGTCCCGGGCGCCGCCGCGGCGTTATCTTCCACAGTTTCATTCATGGCAAACTACAGCTTCCTTTGGCCTTGCGCGGCGCTGCCGGCAAGGGTCGTTTGGCAACACGGGTTATTTGATGAAGGGCACGGAGCCGCGCGCCGAGGCAGCGATGAGCGCGAGGCAGCCGGCGCCTTCCGTCGGCGCCGGCGCGCAGTCCAGCACGTCGTTCAGCAGGATCGATCCGATGCCGGCGCAGTCATGCCCGGCAATGTCGAACACCTTCAGGCTGGTCTTGCCGGCCGGCAGGGGCGCCGCCTGCACCGCGCGGCGCTTGGCCACCACGCCCTCGCCGTCGCCCCTCACGAGGTCGAGCTTCAGCGAGTCGAAAGCCTCGGCACTGGCGTTCTTCACCCCCAGGTAGGCGCGGCAAGCCTCGCCAATGGGTTCCAGCTTGTTCAACTCGACGGCAATGGCCTTTTCCGGCGCGACCTGGGCGGTTGCCGGCCCCGCCGCCGCAAGGCCACTAAGCAGCGCCACGACGGCCAGAGCGCCCAAGCCCGCCGGCAATCGGAGACGCAAAATCACGCAAACACCCTCCAGAAACACATGGTATTTCTACGTATTTTCAATCGTTTGACGCCACAGCTTCGCGGAACGACTAGTCTGAAAGACTAAGCTTTTGCGATTGCGAGTCATTTTCATACGCAGTTGGTATCATGCTTTGGGCGGCGGCTCCAGAGGGGAATTCGCAGCGGGAAATTGACCAGAGCCGGCGGCGCCGCATACACCGCCGCGGATGTTGCAGCGCACCCGCCGCAAGGCTTGCGGGGCATTGATGGTAGCGATACCAAGTTGCTGTTGTCGGCGCTGCGCCTTTGCCTTAGGCTCGTCTTTGAAGGCGCGGGAACTCGCGCCGAGAATTACGCGGCACTGCATCGCGCAAACCGCAGATGAAATAGGGAGGAACGTATGAAAGTTCTCAAACTCGCCGCCTTTGCGGCGGCAACATCCATGTTCGGACTGTTCGTTGGAATGTCCGGGGCCCAGGCCGCGGACTACACACTGCGCATCCAGACCCACTATGGACCGGAGCAGACCTCCGGCAAATTGGCCAAGCAATTCGTCGACGACGTCGAAGTGATGTCGGGCGGCCGCATCGACATCGAGATGTTCTATTCCTCCTCCGTCGTGAAAACGGTGGAGACCTTCGACGCCGCGGCCAGCGGCATCCTGGACGGCGACATGACCGGCGGTGCCTATCAGACCGGCAAGAACCCCGCGTTCCAGTTCGTCGGCGACATCATGGGCGGCTATGACACGCCCTGGCAGCAGTACGCCTGGCTGTACCAGGGCGGCGGCTATGAAGCGGCCAATGAACTGTACAACGAATACAACATGCAGTTGATCGGTTGGTGGATCTATGGCCAGGAATCGCTGTCGTCGTCGACGCCGATCCGCGGCCCGGGAGACCTCAAGGATTGGAAGTTCCGCTCCCCTCCCGGCATGGAGACCGAGATCTTCGCCTCACTCGGCGCCAAGCCCATCGTCATGGACTTCACCGAGGTCTTCACGGCGCTGGAGACCAAGATCATCGATGGCACGGACTACTCCAGTATCGGCAACAACGTGTCGATTGGCCTCTACGATCTGGTGAGCCACGCGACCTATCCGGGCTTCCACTCCATGCCGTCCGACCATCTGGCGATCCGCAAGGATGTCTGGGATTCTCTGCCGGACGACCTGAAGCGCATCATTGACGTCGCCATGCAGAAGCTGGCCTTCCAGACCGCGCTGAGCGGCGAGGCGGCCAGTAACCAGTACGCCGCAGAGCTGCGCGCTAAGGGCATCAACCTCTACGACTGGTCGGCCGAAGACCGCGCCACCTTCCGGAAAGCGGCACAGTCGGCCTGGACGGGTTGGGCACAGAAGACCCCCGAGGCCAAAAACCTGGTCGAGAGTCACACCGCCTTCATGAAGACTCTGGGCCTGACGCAATAGCTATCGCCCACGTCAATGCCTTGCGGGCCCCCTTAGGCTGAATGCCTGGCGGGGCCCGCAAATGCGAAAAGCTGTGGCAGGCCAGGGGCCAAAGCAAGGGCTGACGCCAAACGGCGTCATCCCGGCCGCAGACCGGGGCAACGGGGAGCCAAAAGAATGGTCGAGCATCCCATCGAAAGCTGGATGGACCGCATCAGCATTGGGATCAGCCGGGTCGCAATGTTTCTCATCGCGTTCATCGTGGTGATCATGGCTTACGAAGTGGTGATGCGCTACGTCATCGAAAGCGCGACCTACTGGGTCAACGAGATGTCGCTGTGGACCGCCGGCGCGGTCTACTTGCTGGCCGGGCTCTACGTCATGCAGCAGCGCAGCCACATCCGTATTTTCATTCTTTACGACATGGTCTCACGCAACTGGCAACGTACTTTCGATGCGATCTCCACTTTGCTGATCTGTCTCTTCGCCGCCGCCGTCATCTGGGGCGGCTTCAACGAGGCCTGGGCCAAGTTGATGCGCTGGGAAACCTTCGGCACCGCGTGGGACCCGCCGATCCCGGCCACCATGAAGCCTCTGGTGCTGGTGATCGTGGCGTTGATCGCCCTCCAAGCGGTGATGAACCTCATGGTTGACTGGAAAAAAGAGAAAAAGGTGCACAACCTCGTCGAGGAAGTGCTGGAAGAACACGTCGACTGACAGGCGCACTTCAAAATCCGAGTGAACGGCGGCGCTGGGGGAAAGCATAAAATGGATATCGGAACGATCTCACTGATCCTGCTGGTCGGGATCTTCGTTCTGCTGGCGATCGGCATGCCGCTGGGCTTTGCGTCGGGATTCTTGGCCGCGGCCGTCCTGGTCATGAAGTTCGGGCCGGATCTGCTGTTCCGCTCCTTCGGTACTGGTCCCCTTAACATCCTGGCCCAGCGCATGTACGGCCTGATGACGGACTATGTGCTGATATCCGTGCCACTGTTCATCTTCATGGCCTGTCTCATGGAACGATCCAACATTGCCAAGGCGATGTTCGACAGCCTGAACATCTGGCTCAGCCGGACCCGCGGCGGCATCGCCATCGTCACTGCCATCATGGCCATCATCATGGCCGCCATGTCGGGCATCATCGGCGGCGAGATTGTGCTGCTGGGCCTCATCGCCCTGCCCAACATGCTGCGTCTCGGCTACAATCAGAACCTCGCCATCGGCACCATCTGCGCCTCCGGCAGCCTGGGCACCATGATCCCGCCGTCCATCGTACTGATCATCTACGGGCTGGTGACCGATACCTCGATCCATGCACTCTTCAAAGCCGCCTTCGTACCGGGGTTCATCCTGGGTGGCTGCTACATCCTCTACATCATCATCCGCACCCAGATGCACCCCGAGCAAGCGCCCCTGCCGAAAGGCGGCGATAGCGTGACTATACAGGATAAGCTGCGCGCGCTGCCCGGTCTGCTGGCACCGTTGCTGATCGTCTTCGTGGTGCTGGGATCGATCTACGGCGGCATTACCGGCATTACCGAGGCCGCCGGCATGGGCGTCGTCGCCGTGCTAATCCTGATCACCATCCGCGGCGAGCTATCCTGGAGCCTGTTCAAGGACGCGCTGATGCGCTGTTGGAAGTCGACCGGTACCATCCTGTGGATCACCTTCGGCGCCACAGCACTGGCCGGCGCCTATACCATCGCCGGCGGGCCGACCTACGTCGCCAACCTGATCATCGGCACCGAACTGCCGACCTTCGGCATACTGTTGATGATGATGCTGATCTTCCTGATCCTCGGCGCCATCATGGACTGGGTCGGCATCGTGCTGCTGGTGATGCCGGTGTTCCTGCCCATCGTGCTGAAGCTGCCGCCGGTGGAAATCGGCCTGACCGGCGCGCTGGCGGCCGCCCCCAGCTTCGTCGCCGTGTGGTTCGGCATCCTGTTCTGCGTGAACATGCAGGTCAGCTTCCTCAGCCCGCCCTTCGGGCCGGCCGCCTTTTACCTGAAATCGGTCGCACCGGCACACATCACCCTGCCGGACATCTTCCGCGGCTTCCTGCCCTTCATCGGCATTCAGCTGCTGATGCTGATGGCGGTGCTGCTGTTCCCCGAGATCACCATGGTGTTTGCCGGCTGAGCCTTAAGCCCCGAGCTGGGTGCGGGCGTCCTTGGCGAGCCGCACCAGCAGCGGGCGCATCTGGTCCGGCGCGGTGAGCGGCGTGTCGAACCACAGCCGCTCGACCCGGTCGCCGAGCACCAGGTCGAGACCTTCCGGGTCGAGGCCGGCGAGTTGCCAGGGCCCCGCCACCGCCTTGCAGAACGCCCGGGCGTAGAGTTCCACCGCGTCGCCATGGTCGGCGTTCATGTGATCGACCGCCCCGCCCTCCGACGCCAGCAGGCCGTCCAGCCCGCTCATGTCGCTCAGCACGTCGTTTGGCGCCATCGCGTAAGCCCGTCCGAAGCCGCCGTTCAGGCTGGCCCGGGCCACTTCCAGACGCCAGAAGCTGAAGTCGGGAAAGTCCACGTAGAGTTCCGCCTTGGGATGGCGGGCGAGGTAGCGCCGCTTCAGTCGCTCGCGGGCCGGATCGTCAGCCGCGATGCGCCGCGCGGTGCCGATGACCGTCAGGCGCGGATGGGCCAGCGGATCGCCCTTGCCCGGTTCGCCCAGCAGCAGCGAGCAGCGAGGATCGGCCAGCAGCGCCTGGGTGTGGGCCGACAGGGTGGAGGTGAGGAAGACCGGCGCCCCGTCCATGTCGCAGGCCAACCCGGTGCGGGTTGCCAGCGGGCTGCCGTCGGCCGGATCGAGCGTCGCCAACGCACCATGGCGGGCACGGCGCAGCAGGCCGCGCGCCAGGCGCCGCGCCTCGTCATCGACGGGCAGCAGGGGATCTTTCTTCTTCATCGGCACGGCGTCATTAGCGGCTTCGTTCATGGGCGCCAGTATAGGACGCCGCCAACGCGCCGCAATGTCAGAGCCCGAGATCCGACAGCCCCGGATGGTCCGCCGGGCGCGGCCCCTGGGGCCAGTGGTAAAGGCGCTCGGATTCCGCGATGGGCTTGTCGTTGATGGAGGCGAAGCGCCGCTGCATCAGGCCGTTGGCATCGAATTCCCAGTTCTCGTTGCCGTAGGAACGGAACCACTGGCCGCTGTCGTCACGGAATTCATAGGCAAAGCGCACGGCGATGCGGTTGCCGGCGAAGGCCCAGAGTTCCTTGATCAGCCGGTAGTCCAATTCGCGCGCCCACTTGCGGGTGAGGAACTGGACGATGTCGGCCCGGCCGGCTGGAAACTCTGCCCGATTGCGCCATTGGCTGTCCGGCGTATAGGCCAGCGAGACCCGCTCCGGATCGCGGCTGTTCCAGGCATCTTCCGCCATGCGCACCTTCTGAATAGCGGTTTCTTCGGTGAAGGGCGGTAGCGGTGGCTTCTGGCTCATCATGGCCTCCTGGGCGGCTATAGTTTACCGATCTGTACATCAATGCCAAATAAGTGTACTGATCTGTAAACCTTGTCAAGTCCCGCCACGCTCCGTGGCCCACGATTTTGAGGCCCACGACTTTCAGGCCGTAATTTTCAGCCAGTGATTTTCAGCCAGTGATTTTCAGGCGGTAATTTTCAGGCGGGACCGCTTGGCACCAGCCAACCACAGCGCCTTCGGCTATACTGGCGCCAATCAGGAAATGGGGGAAACGATGCGTCCGACGAAGCGGGACGAGTTGGTCGGCAAGGCCCTGCGGACCTTCTATGCCGGCGGCTTCCACGCCACCGGCATGGACCGTCTGGTCGAGGAGACGGGAATCTCCAAGACCTCCATGTACAAGCACTTCCGCAGCAAGGAAGACCTGATCCTGGCGGCCCTGAAGTTGCGCGACGAGCAGTTCCGCGCCTGGCTGTTCGGCCGCATGGCCGCGCTGGGCCGGACGCCACGTGAAAGGTTGCTGGCGCTGTTCGACGCGCTGGCCGAGTGGGTCGCCGAGCCGGATTTCCGGGGCTGCATGTTCGTCAAAGCCGCCTCCGAGTTCCAGGAAGCGAAGGACCCGATCCACGCCCAGGCGGCGGCGCACAAGGTGTTGCTGTTCGAGCACCTGAAGGACCTGGCTGCCGAGGCCGGCGCCAAAGAACCTGCCGCCCTGGCGCGCCAGTTGCTGCTCCTGAAGGAAGGCGCCATCGTCACGGCGCAGGTGGAGGGCCGGCCCGAAGCCGCGGCGGAAGCCAAGGCGGCGGCGGAAACGCTGCTGGACAGCGCCCTCGCGCATTAGCTCCCCGAGGGGCTAGCTCCCGCTGGGCGACACCCTGGCGAGCTGGGCTTCGATCGCCTGGGTCACCTTCTCCGCCGTCGGCTTGGTCACAGTGGAGAACCAGTCGACCAACGCGCCATCCGGCCCGATGAGGTACTTGTGGAAGTTCCAGCGCGGCTTGGCGGCAAAGCCGAGTTGTTCCGCCGCCCAGCGGTAGAAGGGATGCGCGTCGTCCCCGACCACATGTTCCTTGGTGGTCAGCGGGAAATCGATAGCGAAGTTCACCTCGCAGAACTGCTTGATCTCCGCCTCGCTCCCCGGCTCCTGCCCGCCGAAGTCGTTGGACGGCACACCGAGCACGACCAGGCCGCGGTCGCGGTAACGATCCCACACCGCCTGCAGGTCATCGTACTGCGGGGTGAAGCCGCACTGCGAGGCGGTGTTCACCAGCAGCACCACCTTGCCCTTGTACTGGGCCAGCGGCAGCGGCCCGCCTTCAATAGCCGTGAAGCTGAAATCATGCGCGCTCGTCGCCGGATCCGCGGCGGCGGCCGGCCCGGCAAAAAGCGCCAGCAGCGCGAAAACAAGCGACCGGGGCCAGGCAACAGGTCTGCAAAAAGGCATGAGAAGGCTCCGCTTCAGGCTTTAGACCATGGACTTTGCGCGGTTGAGACCACATCTGAAAGGTAGCACGCCGCCGGCGCGGATCAACGCGCCGCCCGCGAACGCAATCGGTATCCGACCATGTTCAACCCGCCCGGATCAGACACCGCGTCGGAAAGCCTTGAGGCCCCGTCGCTGACCTCCTTCGGCAGCGGCCTTTCGGTCGCCGTCATCGGCGCCTCGGGCGGCCTCGGCGCCGCCTTCACCGCGGCGCTGGAGAGCGCCCCCTCGGTCGCCCGCGTGCTCACTTTCTCACGCCGGCCGCTGGCACCGCAGAGCGCCAAGACCGCCTGGCAGGCCATCGACCTGGAAGAAGAGGACTCCATCGCGCAAGCCGCGGCCGCGGCGCGGGCCGCCGCCGGGCCGCTGCATCTCGTTATCGTCGCCAGCGGCATGCTGCACGACGGCGAGGATCTGCGGCCGGAGAAATCCTGGCACAGCCTGAACGCCGGCTCGCTGCAGCGCGCCTTTGCCGTGAACGCCATCGGCCCCGCTTTGACGGCCAAACACTTCCTGCCGCTGCTCGCCAACGACCGCAAGGCGGCCTTCGCCGCGCTGTCGGCCCGGGTCGGCAGCATCGAGGACAACCGCCTGGGCGGCTGGCACGCCTACCGTGCCTCCAAAGCCGCCCTCAACATGCTGGTGCGCACCCTGGCGGTGGAACTGGCCAGGCGCAACGACCGCGCGCTCTGCGTCGGCCTGCATCCGGGCACGGTGGACACCGCGCTGTCGCGGCCGTTCCAAGCGGCCGTGCCGAAGGTCAAGCTGTTCACCCCGGCGCAGGCCGCCGGCCGGCTGCTGACGGTGCTGCACGGCCTGTCGCCCGGCCACTCCGGCGGCCTCTTCGCCTGGGACGGCCAACGCATTCCCTACTAACCGAGAATCAGCGCCAAGCGATCGTTAGGCAGCGCCAAGCCATCGTTAGGGCTCCAGGGCGATCTTCGCCGCCGCCACCCGCCCGCCGTCTAGATCCCGGCAGGCGGCCAGGCCGTCGGCCAGGGAGCGCCGCTCGACCCAGCCGAGACCGCCCAGGCGTCCGGCGGCAAGCGCCGCCAGGGTATTGGCGAAGTCCGCCATGGTGTAGGTGTAGGTACCGATGAAGGTGACCTCCTGCAGGGTCGCCTTGCGCACGTCGAGGCCGCCCTCGCTGTCCCCGAGGCCGATGTGCAGGATGACGCCGCCGGGGGCGACCCAGCGCGAGGCCAGGGCGCGGGTGCCCGCATAGCCCACCGCATCCATCACCAGTTCGGCCCCCGATTCCGCCGGCATGTCACCGGGGTCCGCCGCCCGCGGGTCGAAAACGGCGAAGCCCTCGGCGGCGACGGTGTCGCGGCGCAAGGGATTGGTCTCCGCCACGGTGACGGACGCGCAGCCGAAGGCGCGCAGGCTGAGCGCGCAGAGCAGACCGATGGCGCCGCCGCCGATCACCAGCACCCGGGCCTCGGCCAGGGGACGGTGCAGCGCCCTGGCCGCCGTCACCACGCCGTGCCAGGCGGTGGCCGCCGGTTCGGTGAGGGCCGCGTGCACCGAAGAGAGCGGTTCGGGCACTTCCAGCACGTTGCCGTCGGGCACCGTCACCAGTTCGGCGAAGCTGCCGGGGCGGTTCATCGACATCATCTGCCGCCTGGCGCAAAGATTGCCGCGGCCTTCGCGGCAGGCGCTGCACGCGCCGCAAGAGACCAGCGGGTTGACCACCACGCGACGCCCGGCCAAGCGGCCTTCGATGACCGTGCCGACCGCCTCGTGACCCAGAATCAGCGGCGGCTTGCGCCGCTCGTCCTTGCCGTGGAAGGCGTGCATGTCGGAGCCGCAGATGCAGCAGGCTTCGACCCGCAGCAGTGACTCGCCGGGCTCGGGCGACGGGTCCGCCTCGTCGCGGAAATCCAGTTCACCGGGACCGGTATAGACCAGCGCTTTCATTTGGCCGTGAAGCCTCCGTCCACATAGATGACCTGGCCGGTGATGTAGGCCGCCGCCGCAGACGCCAGGAACACGGTGATGCCGTCCAGATCTTCCAGGCGGCCGTTGCGCCCGATGGCGGTCTGCGCCGCCAGCGCAGAGACCTTGGCCGGGTCGCCGAACACCGGCTCGGTCAGTTCGGTCGGGAAGAATCCCGGCGCGATGGCGTTGGCGGTGACGCCGTCGCCGGACCAGGCCTCCGCCATGGCGCGGGTCAGTTGCGCCACACCGCCCTTGGAGGCGCCGTAGGCCATGCCGTTGGGAAAGGCGCGATCGGATTGCAGAGAGGCGATGTTCACGCTGCGCCCGCCGCCCTTCCCCGTCAAGCCGTCAACGCAGGCGCGCGCCAGGAAGAAGGGAAGGGGGAGGTTGAGGGTCAGCGTCTGATGCCACGACTCCGGCGTGATGTCTTCCGGGGCCTGGCGCAGGGTCACCCCGGCGGCGTTCACCAGGATTTCCGGTGGACCGAAGTCTTCCGCGGCGGCGGCGGCAACCGCTTCCTTCTGCGCCGGATCGGCAAGGTCGCGGGCGAGGCCCGCCGCCGCGCCGCCCCCCGCCTTGATCGCGGCGACGGCAGCGGCGAGTTGCGCCGGGCGCCGCGCCACCAGCACGACGGACGCCCCGGCGCCGGCCAGGGCCTGGCCCATGCGCCGGCCGATACCGCTGGAGCCGCCGGTGCCCAGCGCCACCCGCCCCGTCAGGTCGAACAGGTCCCGCACACTCATGCAGCCGCCGTGTCGAAGGTCTCCTCAGGGAAATACTTGGCGAGGCGGTCGTCGCCAGTGCGCGCGTGAGCCTCCATGCCTTCCAGGCGGGAAATCCGTGCCGTCACCGCCGCGACCTCACGGTTGGCTTCGCGGGGCATCCGCTGGTAGGTGACGGGCTTCACGAACTTGTGCACGGACAGGCCGCCGGTGTAGCGCCCGGCGCCCTTGGTCGGCAGGATGTGGTTCGTCCCCGAGCACTTGTCGCCGAAGGCCACGGTGGTTTCCTCGCCCAGGAACAGGGAGCCGTAGTTGGCGAGATGCTGCAGCCACCAGTCGAGGTCGTCGGCCTGCACCTCCAGGTGCTCCGGGGCGTAGCGGTCGGAGACTTCCACTGCCTCCTCCCGGGTGTCGCAGAGCACCACCTCGCCGTAGTCGCGCCAGGCCGCCGTCGCGGCGTTGCGCTGGGTCTCCGGCAGCGTCGCGATGACATCCGGCATCATCGCCATGACGTCCTCGGCCAGCTTGCGGTCCAGGGTCACCAGCCAAGCCGGCGAATCCGGGCCGTGCTCGGCCTGACCGACCAGATCGGAGGCGACGATGCGCGGGTCGGCGGTCTCGTCGGCGATCACCAGGATTTCCGTCGGGCCGGCGAAGAGATCGATGCCCACCTGGCCGAACAGCATGCGCTTGGCCTCGGCCACGAAACGGTTGCCCGGGCCGACCAGGATGTCGGCGGGGTGCCCGGTGAACAGACCGAAAGCCATGGCGGCGATGCCCTGGACCCCGCCCAGGTTCAGGATGTGGTCGGCGCCGCAGAGATCCATCGTGTAGAGGATGCCCGGATGGATGCCGCCGTGCTGCTGCGTCGGCACCGAGCAGGCGACGACGTTCTCGACGCCGGCCACCTTGGCTGTGGCGATCGACATGATCGCCGAGGCGACGTGGGCGTAGCGTCCGCCGGGCACATAGCAGCCGGCGGTCTTGACCGGAATCAGGCGCTGACCGGCGAAGAGGCCCGGCGACAGCTCGGCCTCGAAGTCCTGCACCGAGTCGCGCTGGCGCTGGGCAAAATCGCGCACCCGCTTGTAGGCGAAATCGATGTCCGCTTTCAGCTGCGCCGGGACCTTGGCTGCGGCGGCTTCGATGGCGTCACGGCCGACCACGATGTCGCCGCCCCACTTGTCGAAGTCGGCGGCGTAGCGGCGCACCCGCTCTTCCCCGCCGTCGCGGATGCTGTCCAGGATCTCGCCGACGATGCGGCGGGTATCGGCCTCGCCGCTGGTCGGCTGCTTGTCGGCCTTCTTCAGATAATCGATCGCCATGTCAGATGCCCCGTCAGTCTTCTGCCGTTTTATGTAAGCGTTTACATATGATGCCTGGGACGCCGCCCGCAGACAAGCGGATTCATGGAAAAAGCAGTCCGATCAGGTAATCGCCCAA
The DNA here is from genome assembly GCA_050043265.1 of Kiloniellaceae bacterium. Taxonomy (GTDB): domain Bacteria; phylum Pseudomonadota; class Alphaproteobacteria; order Kiloniellales; family Kiloniellaceae; genus Pelagibius. Next base: position 6,877 of record JBHJIR010000071.1, on the reverse strand, counting down.
AGGGAAATCGCCGGCACGAAAGCGAGCAGCAGCACCACCGCCAGCATGGCCAGCACGTACGGTATGGCCCGCCGGGCGATACCCATGACCGGCTCGCCGGTCAGCCCCGCCATGACGAAGAGGTTGAGGCCCAGCGGCGGCGTCACGAAGCCGACGCCCAGCGACGTCACCATGAAGATGCAGAAGTGGATCTCGTTCATGCCGATGTTCTCGGCCAGCGGCAGCATGATCGGCGCCAGGATGACGATGTTGGGCGTGGTCTCCATGACACAGCCGGCCAGGATGAAGATTCCGAGCATCATGAGCACGATCAGCGTCGGGTCTTCGGTGAAGCCGGTGATCGCCTGCACGAAGGTCTGCGGCACCTCCAGCGCCGCCAGCGCTTGGGCCAGCGGCAGGGCAAAGGCGATGATCGGCACGATGACGCCGTTCACCTTGGCCGAGCTGAGCAGCATCTTGGGGAAGTCGTCGAGGGTAATGGTCCCCTGCAGCAGGCCGATGACCAGGGTGGTGACCACCGCGACCGCCGCGGCTTCGGTCGGCGTGAAGACACCGGAATAGATGCCGCCCAGGATGATGATCGGGATCATCAGCGCGTACTTGCCGACCCACACCGCCTTCAGCCAGCGCCGCAAGGAGAACCGCATGTCGGAGAACTCGTAGCCGCGGCGCCGGTTGATGACGATGTTGGTCAGCATGATCGAGACCATGATCATCACGCCGGGAATGGCCGCCGCGAGGAACAGCGTCGAGGCGGAGATGCCGAGGATGAGCCCGATGATGATGTAGGCGATCGACGGCGGGATCAGAATGCCGGTGCAGGCGCCGGAGGCGACCAGGGCACAGGCATAGGGCTTGGGATAGCCGGCGTTCACCAGGCGCGCATAGGTGATGCGGCCGACGGCCGCGGCCCCGGCGGCATCGGAGCCGGAAATGCAGGCAAAGAAGCCGCAGCCCAGGATGGTCGAGGTGCCGAAGCCGCTTTTCAGGCTGCCCATGGTCGCCTCGGCGACGTCGAGCAGCTTGTCGGAAAGTCCGGTGCGTACCAGCACGTCGCCGGTCAGGATGAACAGCGGAATGGCGATCAGCGCGAAGGTGTCGATGCCGGAGAACAGCGCCTCGCCGAAGAGGGTCAGCGGCAGCACATCGGTGAACACCAGAAGACCGATGGCGCCGAAGCCGAGCGCGACCCAGACCGGCACCGCCAGGCACAGCAGGAGGACGATGCCGAGCAGCGGCAGGCCGACGGTCCAGCCCAATTCGGTCGAGGCCTCGGGAATTCCGTAGAGCTGGTACATGCTTCGCGTTACCTAATCGAACAGCTTGCGGCCGGCGAAGTGCGCCCGGCCGGCGCGCAGGTCGCCGACGTCGCGCCAGATCGACTGCATCAGGCGCAGCAGCATGATGGAAAAGCCGAAGGGCACGGCCAGGAGGAACCACACGCGGATGATGCGCAGGCCGTCGGTCACGTTGCCGTACTTCAACGACACCAGCACCGGGTCGAGGGACCAGTAAATCGCGAGGCAGGCCAGCGCCACGGTCAGCAGGTCGGACAGCAGGTAGATCAACGCGGCGCCGCGCGGCGGCAGCAGATGCGTGATCACGTCGATGCGGATGTGGGCGCGGTCGCGCACCGCCACGGCGGCGCCGATCCAGACGAGATAGATGAAGGCGTAGCGTGCCGTTTCCTCGCCCCACACCGATGAGTACATCAGCACGAAGCGACGGATCACCTCGATGGCGATGACCAGCACGATGAAGCTGTAGAGAAACAGGAGCATCCAGCGCTCCGCATTCTCGTCGAGCCATTTCAAGGCGTCACGCATGCCGCTCCCCGTGCCGGTTCGACGTTGCTTCGGAACGGCCGGGGGCGGTGCCGGCCACCGCCCCCTTGCCGGAAACTCAAGGACCGCGCCAACGCGATCCTAAACCGCCCTAGACATCGTGGACGAAATAACCGCCCTGGGTGTTGGCGGCGTCGAGCAGCTTGTTGAAGGTCTCGATCGAGCCGCCGAGTTCCTTCTTCCAATCGTCCCACTCGGGCCGCTGGTGACCGCCGGCCTTCGCCCAGGCGGCGATCTCATCGGCCGTCGGCACGTAGAATTCGACGCCGGCCTTGGCCATCTCGGCCATGGCGAAGGCGCGCGAGGCCGGCACCTGGGCCAGGTTCTGCTGGAAGGTAACCTCGCTGGCGAACTGCACGCCCTCGCGCACCTTGTCCGGCAGGCCCTTCAGCCATTCGGCGTTGCAGGCATAGACCTGGCTGTCGGGCACCGGCGCGTTGAAGGTGACCCAGGACAGAATATCCTTGAAGCCGAAGGCGTAGAGCGCCTCGACCGAGGGGTCGAGCGCATCGGCGACGCCCTGCTTGATCGCCGCCGCCGTCTCGCCCCACGCCACCGGAGTCGGGTTGGCGCCGATCAGGCGGTAGTACTGCTGCAGGATCTTGGAGCCCGGCACGCGGAACTTGATGCCCTGCAGGTCGTCCGGCGTTTTGATCGGCCCGTCGACGCCGCGGCGGATCGCCGTGGTGCGCGGATCGATACAGAAGTAGAACAGCGGCGTGAAGCCCTTGGCCTCGACCCGGCTGTCGACCTCGCCCTTCCAGGCGTCCGATGTCACCAGGTTGACGAACTTCTGGTTCGGCCCGACCCAGTAGGGAATGTTGATGAGGTCGACCGCCGGCGCAAAGGGCGCGAAGTTGGACAGCGAGAACTGCCCGGCCTGGATGGTGCCGGCCTGGACCTTCTCCGCCAGCTTTGTGCCGACGCCCAACTGGCCGCCCGGGGCCAGCTTCACGTAGATGTGGCCGTTGGTCAGGTTCTGGACGTTTTCCTTGAAGTTCAGCTGCATCATCGGATAGGAGCGCGTCGTGCCGATGCGGTATTCGGTGGCGACGGTCATGGTCTCCTTCGCCGCCGCCTGACGCTCCTTCTCCTCCTCGGCGGTCTGCGCCAGGGCGGCCTCGCTCATCAGACTGTTGGCGCCCAGCGCCACCAGCGCCGTGGTGGCACCGTAGCGGGTCGCGGCGCGGAAGAACTCGCGACGCTCCGGCCGGCTGACCGCTTTGACCTCGGTCTTTTCACTCATGGCATTTCCTCCCTTTGTTTTTTGTCGGTTGTTATGGACGGCCCCTTTGCGGAGTCCGCCTTTGGCTTGCGCCGCCTAGGCACCCGAGCCCTCGCCACGCGAATCGACCGCCTTCTCGCGGGCGAGCGCGGCCAGGGTGAAGCACAGGGCCGAGGCCAGCAGCAGCAGGAACTCGGGCACGTCCGGCAGCAGGAAGCCGATATCCAGGCCGAAGGTGACGCGCGCCTTGCCGAGCAGCACGTTGAGACAGAACAGCAGGAAGAGGGCGAGGCAGAGTCGCAGCAGCAGGCGCGCGCGCCGCGCGCTGACCGCGTCGACCACCGGCCTGGGCCCGGGTGTTGTCGGGGTTCCCATTGGTTCGTTCCGTCCCTCAGTCGGCGCCGCCTTCCGCTTGCCCACCCGAAGGTCACCCCCCGGGAAGGCGCGCGGCCGCGCCGCTTCGTTTGGCGCTTCCCCGCCGGCATCCGCAGGCCGAACCCGGCCCTCACGGCACGCCCATGAAGTAAACGCTTACATTATTGAGGCCAGTGTAGCGAAACTCAGCCCCTTCTTGTCAACTGAGAATCGCGCACCGGATCGTCCGCCCGCCCGCAAGCCTGTTCGATCACCCCGTTCAATCCGTTGTAAAAGGACAGCCATTGCTCAAAAATGCCCCTATGAAAGACGGCCCTGCGGCCGACGACGGCAAAATCAGACGAACCGCGGGCCCGGTGGGGCGGAGCAGGATTTGAGCAAACGCTTACAGGACCAGGGGCCGCAGCGGCGCCCCCCCAAACGGCGGACGCGGCGCAACGACAGCCCGACCGCCACCCTGAAAGACGTCGCCGAGCGCGCCGGGGTGTCGACGGCGACGGTCAGCCGGGTGCTGAACGCCCAGGGCAAGGTGAACCGCGAGACCGAGGCGAAGGTGAGCGCGGCGGTCGCCGCCCTGGGCTACGTGCCGCACGCCGCCGCCCGGGCGCTGGCCTCGCGGCGCTCGCGCACCATCGGCGCGGTGACCGCCGCGCGCGACAACCCGATCTTTGCCAAGGGCATCCAGGCGCTGGAGAACCGCCTGGAGCAGTCCGGCTACGGCTTGCTGGTCGCCTCCTCCAACTACGAGCCGGCGCGCGAATTGAAACAGGTGCGGGTCATGGTCGAGCGCGGCATCGACGCCATCATGCTGCAGGGTGACAGCCACCTGCCGGAGGTCTATGCCCTGCTGCAGCGCAAAGGCATCCCCTACATCAACACCTGGATCTACGACGCCGCGGCGGCACACCCCTGCTGCGGCTTCAACAATCAGTTGGCCGGGCGCAGCCTGGCCGACTACCTCCTCGACCTCGGCCACCGCGACATCGCCATGGTGGCGGGCATCACCGCCGGCAACGACCGCGCGCTGAACCGCATCAAGGGTGTGAAAACGGCGCTGGAAGCGCGCGGCCTGACGCTGCCGCCGTCCCGCATCGTCGAGCGACCCTACGCCCTCAGCGACGGACGCGACGGCCTGCGCGAGATCCTCGCCGCGCCCCCTATCAAAGGCAGAGGACCGCGGCCCACCGCCGTCATCGGCGGCAACGACCTGCTGGCCATCGGTGTCATGCTGGAGGCGCAGCAGTCGGGGCTCAGCGTGCCGGGCGACCTTTCCGTCGCCGGCTTCGACGACATCGAACTGGCCGCCAACATTTCGCCGGCGCTGACCACCATCCATGTGCCGGTCGAGGAGATCTGCAGCCAGGCCGGCGACTATCTGGTCGCCCGTATCGAGGGCCGCCCGGCACGCGACCATGTCGCCCTGGAAGCCAGGCTGGTGGTGCGGCAATCGACGGCGCGCCCCGGGGGACGGCCCGGGGGCGACCGGGGGAAGCAGCGGTAAGGCCATGCGGATTCGCGGGACCTCAACGGAGGACCTGCCGGCGGTGCTGCACATTCACCGCGCGGCCTTCGGCCAGCAGGACGAGGCCGAACTGACCCGCGCCCTCCTTGCCGACCCGACCGCACGCCCGGTGCTGTCGCTGATCGCCGAAGAAAATGGACACCCGCTGGGTCACATCCTCTTCTCCCGGGCACGCCTCACGAACCCAGACAGCGATCTCTCTGCCACCCTCCTCGCCCCGCTGGCCGTCGTGCCGGAAGCACAGGGCCAAGGCATCGGCGGCAGGTTGATTGCAGCGGGTCTCGACCGGCTGCGCCAAGACGGCGTCGCGCTGGCCTTCGTGCTGGGCGATCCTGCCTACTACACGCGATTCGGCTTCGCGCCGGCGGGTCCGGGGCTCGACCCGCCCTACCGCCTCCCCGCAGCCTATGCCGAGGCCTGGATGGTGCAGGCGCTGAGCGAGGGGGTTTCCGGCAAGCGGCAGGGCACCGTCATTTGCGCCGACGCCCTCATGCAGCCCGCACTGTGGCGGGAATAGCGGCGATGGACGGTGCTACTGCGCGGCCAGCTGGTAGGTTTCTTCCTGCTTGCCGGCGTCCTGGGTTCCGTCCTTGGGCAGCAGCAGGGAGAGCAGCGGCGGGATGATCGCCAGGGTCAGCAGCGCCGACAGGCTGAGGCCGCCGATCACCACGGTACCGAGGCCGCGGTACAGCTCCGACCCCGCCCCGGGGAACACCGCCAGCGGCAACAGACCGAAGATCGAGGTCAGCGTCGACATGAAGATCGGGCGGATGCGGTTGCGCGTCGCCTGCAGGATCGCTTCCTGGCCGCCCATCCCGCTGCGGCTGTTCTGCAGTGCCTGGTCGACCAGCAGGATGGCATTGTTCACCACAATGCCGATCAGAATGACGAAACCCAGCATGGTCAGCATGTCCAGCGGCTGCGGCACGTAGACGTTCAGCAGCGCCAGGCCGAGCAGACCACCGGCGGTGGCCAGCGGCACCGACAGCATGATGATCGCCGGGTAGAGCAGGCTCTCGTACAGCACCGAGATCACCAGGTAGACGATGCCCAGCGCCACCACCAGGTTGAACTGCAGCGCGCCCCAGGTCTCCGACAGGTCGTCGGCGGCGCCGCTGAGGCTCAGCTTCATGCCCGGCGTCAGCGCCTCGGCCTCCAGCGGCGCCACCACCTTGTCGCGCACGATCTCGATGGCGTCCTGCAGCGGCATCGACTTGGGCGGGCTGATGACGATGGTGATGGCCCGGTCGCGGTCGACGTGAAGGATTTCCGTCGGACCATTGGTGAGTTCGATGGTCGCCAGCGAGTCCGCCGGCAGCACCAGGCCGGTCGCGGTGACGATGGGCAGCGCGTCGATGCCCTGGGTGGTCGTCACCAGCCCGTCGGGACCCATCAGGGTCAGGTCGATGCGGCGGCTGCCCAGGTTGATTTCGTCGACCCGCGCGCCGTCGTTCATCACGTCGCTGCTGACGGCGAAATCACGCGCCGACAGCCCCGCCTTGGCGAGACGCCGCGGGTCCGGGGTCACGCGGATTTCCGGCGCGCCGAGTTCCAGGCCGGGCGAGATGCGTGTCTGCGCCCCGCTGTCCTCCGAAAAGGTCTGCGCCAGCAACTGGTCGGCGCGCTTGGCGACCTCCAGGATACCGTTCATGTCGGGCCCGGTGACGTTCAGGGCAATGGCGCGCGAGCCGCCGACCGAGCGGCCGAAGATCGAGGACTGCGATACGAAGCCCCGGGTGCCCGGGTCGGCCCGGTTGATCGCCTTGCGCCGCAGCGGCACCAGTTCGCCCGCGCGGTCGCTCTCGACGGCGCTGGCGCCGACGAACATGATGTCGCGGAAGGCGACGAAGAAGAAATTCTGGATGCCGGGCAGCGCGCCGGCTTCCGGCGCGGCGTCTGCTGATCCGGGAT
>JBHJIR010000070.1:0-26894 GCA_050043265.1 Kiloniellaceae bacterium | reverse complement strand
GATTGTCGACCTGCTGCGCGGCCAGTCCAGCATCGCCGATACGGCGAACGGCCTGGGCAAGGGCTGGCGTCAGGGGGTGCGGGATACCTGGGCCTGCAAGTGGCTGGTGCTGCGCTGCGCGGGGATCGGCACGATCATCGGGGCTATTCCCGGATTGGGCGGCGCGGTCGTGGACTGGATAGCCTATGGGCATGTGGTGCAGACGTCCAAGGACCGCAGCGGCTTCGGCAAGGGCGACATTCGTGGAGTCATCGCCCCGGAATCCGCCAACAATGCCTGCGCCGGCGGCACGCTGATTCCGACCCTGCTGTTCGGCATTCCGGGATCCGGCGCGACGGCGGTCTTCCTCTCCGCCCTCATCCTCATCGGGGTTCAACCGGGGCCATCCATGGCCGATCCGGCGCGCGATCTCGATCTCACTTATACGGTGGTCTGGTCGCTGGCCCTGGCGAGCGTTCTGGGCACGGCGTTCTGCATCGCGCTGGCGCCGTGGATCGCCCGTTTGACGACCATCCGCTATGCGCTGATTGCCCCCTTCATGATCATGATCATTTCCTTTGCCGCGTTTCAGGCGACCCGCTCGCTGTATGACATGATCGCGCTGCTCACCATGGGAATGATCGGCATCTTCCTGCGCCGCTTCGGCTGGCCGCGGCCCGCCTTCCTGATCGGTTTCGCGCTGGCCACCCAGGCGGAGCGCTATCTGTATCAGGCCGTGCAGTTTTCCGGCTGGGGCTTTGCCGGGCGGCCGCTGGTCATTGTGATCATCATCATCACCGTCTTGTCGATCTGGCTTGGCGTGCGCAGCAGGCCCGGTGACGCCGCGGCCTCCGTCCAGACAGAGGGGCCGTCCGTTCTGGCCTCGGCGGGCCAGGTCTGGCCTCAGGTGGTGTTCGCCCTGGCGGTGATGGCAGCCTTTGCCTTCGCGCTGGTGGCCGGCCAGTCGGTTTCTCTGCTTGCCGGTATCTTCCCGACCGGCATCGGTCTGGTCGGGCTGGCGGCCACCGGCTTTGTGCTGTTTTCCCTGTTGCGCGGAACGCTGGCAACCTCCGCCAATTTCGATGCCGAGCTGGCCCCGCGCGACCGCGACGTGACGGGTGGTGCCTGGGCGATGACCGGCTGGCTGGCCGCCTTCGTGGCGACCATCGCCCTGGTCGGCTTCTTTGCGGCGCTGATCGTCTTCTTTGTTGTCTTCCTGCGCGTGATGGCCCGGATATCCTGGTTGCGCGTTGCCTTGCTGACCCTGCTCGCCTGCGGCCTGATGCTGGTGCTGGTCAACGCGCTCAATCTCGTGTTGCCCGGTGGCCTGGCGCAGGCCTATCTCGACCTTCCCTGGCCGTTCCGCTAAAGGCGCCTTCGAGGGATGCTGCCGCCGCCGTGCCGGGTCCTCCGGCGGGTTCGCCCGAATGTGACGGGTCGTTATCGGGCCGCCTCTCGCGTGACCTCAAGATCATCCTGGATACAGCAGGCCCGACACCCCTTTTATGTCGAGGCCCGCAGGTCGCCGGATGCCGCCGGCCGCGGCCAGTGAAGGAAAGGGCCGGCCTCTGCCGCCCCTTTCCCGAGGGGCTACTGGATGACCAGGTTGTTGTGGACCTTCTTCACGCCTTCGACACCGGCGGCCACGCGGGTGGCGCGGTCCTTGTCGGCCTGGGAGGGGACGAAGCCGCTGATCTGCACCTCGCCGCGCAGGGTGGTCACGTCGACCTGGAAAATGTTCAGATCGGCATCGTCGAGCAGCTTGGCGCGCACCGTGTTGCTGATCACCGAGTCGTCGACGTACTCGCCCGCCGTCTCGCCGCTGCAGGCCGTCAGGGTAACGGGCGCGGCCAGCAGGCCGATGACCATCAAGGCCCTCACAAGAAATGAAGATTTCATTTTTCGTCTTCCTTTGTTCCGGTTGGGCGGTCCGCTCTCAGGGGCGAGGAGACCGGCCTGCTTTACGCACTAATCCGAGCGGCCAGGCCATTGAAACGCCACCGCCGCCGGATTTCTTCACAGGAAGAACGTCGAAGCGGGGATTTGGTTGCATCGACCCCGCCGATCGAGAGACGACGCCATGGTCCGGCGCGCCCTTGCCGCCGATACCGGACGGTGCCGTTGGCCGGCGGTTCGGAGATCCATATCAGAACGTTTCCCCCACCATCTCCTCGCTCTTGGCCCAGAGCGCCTTGGCGTGCTGTGGGTCGAGGGCGTAGCGGCAGACGCCGTGGTGCAAATTGACCTGTTCCGGATCGTCGACGATCTCGGCCAGATGACAGTCGAGGCAGTAGCGCGTGGCGACCGTTTCCGCATCGGCGACGACGGCTGCCCAGACCGATGTGGCCGCGCCCTGCGGCACGGTCTTGAGCTTGATCGGTGGCGTGCCCGCCGGGCGCGTGGCATTCATCCGGTCGAGGATCTGCTGCACGAGTTCGGGCGCCATGTGACGGCCGAGTTCGGTATTGACCCCGCCGGGATGCACCGCCGTGGCACGGATGCCCCGGTCCCGGTGGCGGCGATCGAACTCCACGGCGAAAAGGACATTGGCGGTCTTGGAACGGCCATAGGCGACGAACGCGTCATAGGGCGTGCGCTCGAAGTTCGGGTCTTCGAGATCCACGTCCGCGCGGCGGTGGCCGGCGGAAGAGAGCACGACGACCCGCGCGTCCGGGTTCAGCAGGGAGGCGATGCGGTTCACCAACACGAAGTGGCCGAGGTGGTTGGTGCCGAACTGGGTTTCGAAGCCGTCGGCCGTGGTCCCCTGGGGACAGGCCATGACGCCGGCGTTGGCAATCACAAGGTCGAAGGGCTTGCCCTCGGCGATCAGTCCGTCGGCGCAGGCACGCACGCTGGCGAGGGAGGCGAGGTCGAGCGGGACCACAGTGATCGCGCCGGCCGTGCCGGCGTCACTCTGCGCCTTGGCGATGGCCCGGCGCGCCTTGTCGAGATCGCGCGCGGTCCCGACGACGGAGGCGCCGTGGGCGGCCAGCACGCGGGCGGTCTCGACCCCGAGGCCGGCGGAGACCCCGGTGACGAGTGCCCGTTTACCGGTGAGATCGATTCCGTCGAGAACCTCGTCGGTGGTGGTTTCGATGCCGAAGGTCGCGGCCATGAGCGTTCCTTATAGTCAGGAAGGGAGGGGGTACGGCGGGCCGCCGGGCTTGCCCCAGCGGGCCGTCCTGGTGTAAACGGAGGATGGTTCCGGATATATACGGAGGGTTCCTCCGTTTATCAAGAGGCAATAGATGAAGGATTCCGGGAAGGGCGGGCGCAAGCCGCGCGCGGACGCGCTGCGCAACCGGGACAAGCTGATGGTGGCGGCTAAGACGGCTTTTACGGAAGCCGGCGCCGAGGTCAGCCTGGAAGAGATCGCCCGCCGGGCAGGCGTGGGCATCGGCACGCTCTACCGGCACTTCCCGACCCGGGAGGGCCTGCTGGAAGCGGTCTATCGCCGCGAGGTCGAGCAGTTGGCGGTGGCGGCCGAGCGCCTGGTTGACGAGTTGCCGCCGGCCGAGGCACTGCGGCAGTGGATGCGGCTCTTTGCCGACTACTTGGCGCCCAAGAAGGTCATCGCGCCGGCCCTGGCGGCCATGGCGGGGGGGCATTCAGAGCTCTTTGCAACCTCCTCCAAGCTGATCCGAGGGGCACTTGGCCTGCTGCTGGCGCGCGGGATCGACGCGGAGGCCCTGCGCGACGACGTGGAGATCGAGGATATCATCCAGGCCTTGGCCGGTGTCGCCTACAACGTGGCCAGTCCCGGTTGGCGAGAACGGGCTTATCGCCTCATCGATATCGTGGTGGCCGGGCTGCGGCCGTCAGCTGCGGGCGTCGGATAGAAAGCGCGGTCGCCGGATCGGCAATCTCCAACTCGACACCGGCCGCGAGCATATCGCCTGGACCCCGCGCCAGGGTTCCGCCAGGATCACCGCCGATCCGATCGGCGGATTCCGGTCGTAGGGGTCGATTTCAGCCGCATTTCCACTCAACAAGGACCTACAATGACCGACATTAAGCGTATCGACCCGGGCTCCCGCATGTCCCAGGCCGTCGTCTACGGGAACATCGCCTTCCTGGCAGGCCAGGTGGCGGCGAACGCGCCTGGCGCCTCCGTCGCCGAGCAGACCAAGGACATCCTCGCCGCCGCCGACAAGCTGTTCGCCGAGGCCGGCACCGACAAGACGAAGCTGCTGTCGGCGACGATCTGGATTACCGACATGGCGACCTTCGGGGAGATGAACGCGGTGTGGGACGCCTGGGTCGCGCCAGGCTGCGCGCCCGCGCGCGCCACGGTCGAGGCCAAGCTGGCGGCGCCGCAATACGCCGTGGAGATCGCCTTCGTCGTCGCCGTGTGATCTCCCGGGTCTGATGTTCAGGGTCTGATGTTCGGGGCCTGATGTTCAGGGCCTGAGGTGCGGGCGGGGCCGGGATCAGGCGATCTCGGCCCCGCGTTCGGCCAGCAGGTCCCGCAGGACAGAGCGGTGGCAGCGGGCCTCGTCCGCGCAGTAGCAGCCCACCGAGAAGTCGGCGCCGTGGGACAGGGCGGCGAGCAGGTCCAGCGTGCGGCTGGCCGCCGGCTGTTTCATTGCCGCCCGGAAGGCGCGCACGAAGGCGCGCCACTCGGCCTCGCTTTCCGCCGTCAGCGCCTGCGATACCAACGCCGGACTGGGCGAGAGTTCCGGATACCAGACGTCGTACCAGTCATCCGCCGCATAACGCTGCTTCTTCACCCCGCGCGGCGGGCGCCGCACGGTCCCGATGCGGGTGCCTTCGCCGGGCAGGCGGGGCGTGCCGAGACGGACGATACGCAGGGTCATGGCGACGTTCCAGGAGCAGCGGGATCATTTCCGCCGGAACCTAGCAGGCTTCGCGTCCGGCTGTCATCGGCCAGGCCGCAACGGGAGGTCAGTTGGGCGGCGGCTGGTTGATCTCGACCGCGGCCTTCTGGGCGCTCTCGCGCAGCACCACTTTCACCGCGACACGGAGCTTGCGGGCCTGATTGGTGCCGGAAGGGCGCAGATCGATGCTCAAGGGCGAGCCGATGTTGCAGGACCCGCCGCCGAAGGTCGACCAGCTGCCGCTGACCTCCTGCTTGGAGAGCTGAGTCCAGGTGGAGGTGCCTTCGAGTTGCAGCCACATGCGGGACGCGCGGTAGTAGCGCTGGCAGTCTTCCTGGTTGGTCGGCACGGTCTGGCCGTAGCCTGCGGAGCTCGGCGTGTCGAAGCCGGGGCCGGAGACGATGACCGGCTGCGGATTGCCGTCGGGATAGGGCTGTATGTTTGAATTGAAGTAGGTCCAGACCTCACCGACGAAACAGTCGCAGCTGCCCGGCCGGTGGTAGTAGCCGCCGTTCAGGCTGTTGAGACGGTAGAAATTGATCTGCGCGAAGTTCGCCGGAACGGCGAAGACCTGATCCGGTGCACCGAAGACGCAGGCACCGCAGGCATTCAGTTCGACCAACGTCCCGGGCAGTGCCGGGCCGAGCGTTGCCGTGGGCTGATCACTGGTCAGGACGTACGTGTTGCTGCAGGCGGCGGCCGTCAGGCAGACGGCGAGAAGGCATACGATGTTGCGCCACATGGTTCCTCTCCTTCCTGGCGTCGCCGGCGGCGGGGCGCTTCAATCGAGGCGCGGCCATCGGCGGACGGAAAGTCGCGGGGGACCCCTGCAGTTCCCAAGACCGGAACGCTAGCACAGGGGCCCGGAGGCCGGCGATTGCAACTACGGCTGGGTTGTCGGCCGGACCTGCCCGAAAGAGGCGCAGTCCCGATGCCAGCGCGGGGCAGGACTGCGAAAAATGGGGCTGTTCCCGGCACGGGGCTGGCCGCATATAGCGTCGATTCCGCTAGGCGGTATGGCCAGCCGGCGCGGCCAGGCGCGGGCAAGGGGAGGGATCGGTACGGCATGAGTTCCGTCGACAAGCATCACCGGGCGACCTTCGGCACCCTGCTCGGCACAGCGCCGGGTGCGGTTGCGGTCTATTCCTCCGACTATCCCTCGGCCGATCCGGCGGACCTGCCCAACCGCGAGGCTTACCGCAGCTATGTCGACGGCGAATTCATGGGCTACAAGTGGCAGTGCGTCGAGCTGGCGCGCCGCTGGCTTTACGTGAACCGGGGCTATGTCTTCGACGACATCGCCATGGCCTACGACATCTTCCGGCTGCGCGACGTGAAGGTGGTCGCCGACGGCAACCGCCTGCCGCTGAAGTCGTTCCGCAACGGCGCCAGGCGGCCGCCGGAGGTGGGCAGCCTGCTGATCTGGAACGAAGGCGGCGACTTCGACGTGACCGGGCACGTCGCCGTGGTGACCGAGGTACTGGCCGACCGTATCCGTTTCGTCGAGCAGAACGTCGAGGACAAGGTCTGGCCGGCGGGGCAGGGATTCTCGCGCGAGCTGACCTTCACGACCGCCGCCGACGGCGGCACGTGGATCGATTCGTCCGCCGCCGACGCCGGCAGCCTGGGCTGGGTGATCCAGACCGACGATCCGACCCACGCCGAGGTGATCGCCGACCCCGCCCCGCGGCTGTTCAACATCCAGGCGCACGAACTGCCGCGCCGGCGCGAGGCCGCCCCGGCCTGGCTGGATGCGTCGCAGCCGGACGAGGCGGCCTACATCGCCATGATGGGCGGCCACAAGCTGGCGAGCGACGAGGCGGACCAGCACCGGTACTATTGCGTCAGCAGGTCCGCGATGACGGAGGTGAAGCGTGCGACCAACGAGTTGCACGCCATGTTCATGCACGCGACCAACTATGCGCTGCGCGACGACGCCCTGCTGCGGCGCTTCAACCTGCCGCCGGCGTTGTGGCCGCGCATCCACCAGTCGTGGGACAACCGCCGCAACGAGATGGTCACCGGACGCTTCGACTTCACCCTGTCGGAGCGCGGCCTGAAGGTCTACGAGTACAACTGCGACTCGGCCTCCTGCCACATGGAGACCGGCAAGGTGCAGGGCCTCTGGGCCAGGTACTTCGGCTGCGATGCGGGCAGCGACGCCGGCGAGCCGCTCTACGACGAACTGGTCGATGCGTGGAAGGAGAGCGCCGTCGACGGCGTGCTGCACATCATGCAGGACCGCGACCTGGAAGAAACCTATCACGCCTACTTCATGAAGCGCGCCGCCGAGGAAGCGGGTATCGCCTGCAAGATCGTCAGGGGCGTTGCCGATCTGAAGTGGGGCGAGGACGGGGTGGTGACGGACGCCGACGGCATGCCGATCAACTGGGTGTGGAAGACCTGGGCGTGGGAGCCGGCGCTGGACCAGATCCGCGACCAGATATCCGAGGATGAAGAGAGCCTGCGCCTGCACAAGACCATCGACCGCGCCACCACGCCGCCGCGGCTGGTCGACGTCCTGCTGCGTCCGGAGGTTATGGTGTTCGAGCCGCTGTGGACGCTGATCCCCAGCAACAAGGCGATCCTGCCGATTCTTTGGATGCTCTATCCGAATCATCCCTACCTGCTGAACACCCAGTTCGATCTGTCGGACGACCTGGCCGGCAAGGGCTATGTCGCCAAGCCCATCGTCGGGCGCTGCGGCGAGAACATCAGCATCTACGACCGCAACAACGAGCTGGTCAGCGAAACCGAAGGCAACTTCGCGGAGCGGGACTACATCTACCAGGAACTCTTCCGTCTGCCGAAGGTCGACGGCGCCAACGTCCAGCTCTGCTCGTTCTCGGTGGCGGGAACTTTTGCCGGCGCCTGTGTGCGCATCGATCCCACCGCCATCATCACCACCGCCAGCGACATCCTGCCGCTGCGCGTCGTGGCCGACGATCGTCTGCTGGACGCGGCGGAAAGGTGATCGTCGGCGGCACGCCGGCGCCCTGCGGCGGCGACAACAAATTTCCAGCGGCTGCCTCTTTTTTGCGCCCGCGATGCCCCTGGTGCAATCTGCGTGCATCGGATAGATAGCGCCGACGCTAACAACGGCGCGGGAAAGCGCCGATTTACGAGGATGCAAGAGATTATGAATAGGCATGCTGGGATTGCCTGGATTGCATTCTGCCTGGCCGCGACCGTGCTTTCGAGCACCCCCGCGCGGGCGGAAACCCTGCTGGAGCGGGGGACCTACCTGCTGCGTGGCATCGTTGCCTGCGGCAACTGCCACACCCCGCAAGGTCCGGACGGCCCGTTGCCGGGCATGGAACTGGCCGGTGGCCTGAAGATCGAGGACGAGGCCTTCACGGCCTACGGCGCCAACCTGACCCCCGACGTGGAAACCGGCCTCGGCGGCTGGAGCGACGAAGAGATCATCACGGCCATCCGCGAGGGGCGCCGCCCGGACGGCACCATCATCGGTCCGCCGATGCCGATTGGCCCTTACCGCAATATGTCGGACCGCGATGTCCAGGCCATCGTCGCCTATCTGCGCAGCCTGACGCCGGTGAAGAACGCGGTGCCGAAGTCGGTCTACCGGATGCCGTTGCCGCCGGGCTACGGGCCGGCGGTCGGTACGGTGCCGGAGGTTTCGAAGGACGATAAACTGGCCTATGGCGCTTATCTGGCCGGGCCGCTCGGCCACTGCGTCGAATGCCACTCGCCGATGGGCCCGATGGGACCGGACTGGCGCAACCAGTTGGGGGCCGGGGGCCTGCCGTTCCACGGGCCCTGGGGGATCAGCTACGGGTCCAACATCACCCCGACCAGCCTCGGCAGTTGGAGCGACAGCGAGATCAAGGCGGCCATTACCGAAGGTGTGCGTCCCGACGGCAGCCGGCTGCTGCCGCCGATGCCGGTCGGCTACTACCAAAACATCGCCGCGGACGACCTCGACGCGCTGGTGGCTTATCTGCGCAGCCTGCCGGCGAAGTAAGCCGGCGCCATGGCATTGACCCGGGCGGCGGGGCCGCCCGGGACGTTGCAGGCAAGGGAGAGGCGGGCCGGGGTAGCGCCCGGCGGGATGGGGTCAGGCGTGGCCGACCTGCAGGCAGCGCTGCGGCAGCAGGGCGGCCATGATGGTGGCGACCTTCTCGGGGTCGTCGCGGAAGCAGATGCCCAAAGTCTCCTCGCGGCGCCACACCACCTCGCCGCCGAAGTGGACGGCGCCGGCAAGCACCAGGGTCACCTTCGTACCGACGGGAATGGCGCCAGCCGCCCAGAGCTTCACGCCGTTCAGCGAGGCGTCCAGCACGGTGCCTTCGACGGCGCCATTCGGGGTCAGCAGCCGCGCCTTCAGGACGGTCGCGGCACGAATGAAGCGGCGGCGGTTGGTAGCGGCAGAAGGCCGCTGTTTGGAAGCGCTAACGTCCTGGTCCCACGACATGCTCACCACCGATGCTGAAGGGGCCCGCCGGGACCGCCCGAAATGTACCGCTGTCTCGGGCCCGGTGCCCAGCGGAGGTACCCGGGAAAGGTGAGCCAGCGACAGTTGGGGGATCCTGCCGCTGGCTCGATCGAGACAGATATTCTTCCAAAAGCTGATTGGGGAAAGCTCAGGAATTACCTGATCGTCGCATCAGATGATTTCCTGGCGCTTAAGTTTTTAGGTTAAGAACCGAATATATATCAAAGGTTGAATTGCCGCCGAGGGTATGTCGCAAAGCTATCGGATTTTATTTATAAAAATCAGACGGTTATATCGCATTGCTGAGAAGAGGGGCGGGATGGCTGTGTGCAACTGCCGGTGCGCGGCCAGCGCGCAGAGATCTTTGGGCTGGGTGGCTAGGACACCACCCGGAGCTTTTTAGTAAAGATCTTAAGAGCATCGCCCAACGTCTTGGCTCTCTTGAGTTTTTCCCTGCCCGAGAAGACCACGTATTCGACCGAGCGGCTGGTGCCCTGTTTGGCGATGGAATAAAGCGGGGCATCGTGGGTGTGGCGGAACACCGAGAAAATGGCCGAGCCGCCGATCTGGTCGATGGCGTAGTCGCGCCATTCGCCGCTGGCAACGTTGCGGCTGTAAAGGGAGAGCAACTGGTTCAGTTCGGCCCGGTCGAAAAACACCCGACGCGGGCTCTTGCGGTGTTCGCTGAAGCGGTACAGCTGGCTCATGCAGGCTGCCAGGCTCCCTTGCTCGCTCTTGGAGTCTTATTCTTTTAACGCAGACAGTTTTCCGTAATTTTCCGCCGACGTCCAGCCCGCAGTCCGCGCCGGCGATCAGACAGCACAACCCGGCATTGCGAATTCTGGAAGGGATATAGGAGCCGAGAACCGCTCCCGCCGACCGCGGCGGTGACGGAGTGCCCTAGCGGACCCGCGCCATGCTGCTGGCCATCTCGTCGGGCTGCGCGTAGCAGCTGATGGCGCCGAGGGTGCGGTAGCAGAAGGTGGCCGCCTGCTGGGCCTCTGCTTCGGCCTGGGCCGCGGCCAGCTCTTCCTCGGTCGGGATGTCCTTACAGTAGTCGTCGCCATTGGCCAGGCTCAGGGTCGAGCAGTCCTTGTCGAAGGCCCAGGTCGCGACGTGGTCGCTGATGGTCTTATCGGTGTGGGCCAGGGTCACCAGGGAGGCGCCGGCCAGCATTGCCTGCGACGCGGGATCGCAGGCGCCAAGGCCGGTCGCGAGCAGGGGAACCGTAAGAGCCAGAGCGAGGCTCGGGCGGGAATTGCGTCTCATACCTTGAGCTCCTGTGTACCGTACGCCGCCGGCCTGCCCGAAGATGCCGGGCCGAGGTGGCCTGACAAGCAGCCCGCAGCGGCTTAGGATGCGCTTCGAAAGGGCATCCGGCCGGACTTGGGCCAGCCTGGGGCCAGCCTGGGGCCGACCTGGAGCCGGCCTGTGGCCGCGGCGGTTTACGGCGGATTTTCGCCAAACACCGCTTGCCAGTCTGGCTGCCCGCGCTGAAGAATCTGTTAACAGGCTGTGGGTTTACGGGGCCCTTGAGAAAGCCCGGCTAAGCCTCTGTAAGCAATAGGAATGGAGCCGGAATCATGGCAGCGACGCCGCCCGTTTGCGACTTCGGCCGGAAGGCTGGGGATTTCTCCCTTCTCGGCATCGACGGCAAGACCTACGGCCTTGCCGATGTTGCCGGTCCGAAGGGCACACTGATCGTCTTCATGTGCAACCACTGCCCCTATGTGGGCGCCATCGCCGGCCGTCTGGCGGCGGAGGCCGAGGCGCTGACCGCCCTCGGCATCGGTGTCGCCGGCATCAATGCCAACGATCCGACCAGCTATCCCGAGGATTCCTACGACAACATGAAGGCCTTCGCACAGGAACACGGCCTGGCGTTCCCCTATCTGATCGATCCGACCCAGCAGGTCGCGCAGGCCTACGGGGCGGTCTGCACCCCGGATTTCTTCGGTTTCAATGCCAAGCTGGAGCTGCAGTACCGCGGGCGGCTGGACGAGTCGCGTACCACCCTGGTGGCCGGCGCCCGGCGGGAGCTCTACGAGGCCATGAAGCAGGTCGCCGAAACGGGCAAGGGCCCGGCCGATCAGATCCCCACGCTGGGCTGCAGCATCAAGTGGAAGGCGGCCGGAGCGGCGATCCCCTCGACCGCCGCCTCAACCGCGCCGCCGGGCCCTTTGCCCTCGGCCCAAAGGGTGTAGGGCGGGGCGGTCCGGTGAATCGGTGGTTGATGCGGGCGGGCAAGGGCTTTATCAACGAGACGCCGAATCAAAGAGAACGCCGTCGGGGTGCTGAGGGGCAAGTCCGCCTAAGACCGGCGCGGGCTTTTCGGGGACCCCTCGGAAGTCCGGCGAGCCGGCCGGTGCGTTATCAGGGTTGCGTCTAGGGAGTGGCCAGTGGCCGATATCTTTCAAGAAGTCGATGAAGACCTGCGCCGCGACAAGGCCACCGAATGGTGGAGCCGTAACAGCCTCTACATCTATGCGGTGGCGGCGGCCGTGGTCATCGGCGTCGCCGGTTACCAGGGCTGGCGCTCCTACGACGAAAAGCTGAGGGCGGAGCAGTCCAACAGCTATGCCGAGGCGCTCGAACTGGACCGGGAGGGCGACCAGGCCAAGGCGCGCTCCGCGCTGGAGGCTTTGAGTGACCCGGACGGCACCGGCTACCCGCTGCTGGCGGCCCTGACGGCGGCCCGGCTGGCCGCCGAGGCGGGCGACACCGCCGAGGCCGAGCGTCTCTGGGCGGCGCTGGCGGCCAACGGCAGTGCCACCGACGCACTCAGCGAACTGGGTGTGCTCTACGCCGTGATGCGCAAGATGGGCGACGGCGATCCGGCGACCCTGCGCGGCGAGTTGCGTCCGCTCGCCGAACCGCAGGCGCCCTACCGCTTCACCGCATGGGAGCTGCTGGCCGCCCTGGCCCTGCGCGAGGGCGACACCGCGGCGGCGCGCGAGAACCTGACCAAGATTACCGATGATCCCGCCGCGCCCGCCGGCAGCCGTTCCCGCGCTGCCGAACTGCTCGCGTCCCTGCCTGGATGAGTCTCCGATGTTCCTGATTTTGAAGCGCTTCCTAGTGCCGATGTCGCTGCTGCTCGCGGTTTCGGCCTGCGGTATCACCGATTGGTTCGGGAAAGCCGAAGACCCGCCGCTGCCCGGCCAGCGCATCGCCATCCTGGCCTACGAGCGCGGCCTCAGGGCCGACCCCACGATTGCCGACGTGGTGGTGCGCCTGCCGGAGCCCTACGTGAACACCGACTGGTCGCAGCCCGGCGGCAGCGCGGCGCACGCCATGTACCACCTGTCCCTGAGTGCCAATCCGCGCCGCGTGTGGAGCGCCGACATCGGCGAAGGGTCCGGCGACGTGGCGCAGATCCTGGCGCAGCCTATCGTGGTCGGCGAGACGGTCTATACCCTGGACGCCCGCTCCGTGGTCTCCGCCTTCTCGACCAGTAACGGTGCCCGGCTGTGGCAGGTCGACCTGGAAGACGAGGACGAGGACGATGGCTTCTTCGGCGGCGGCATCGCCGCCGAGGGCGGCAAGATCTTCGCCGCCACCGGCTTTGCCCGGGTCTTCGCGCTGGACGAAAAGACCGGCGAGACCCTGTGGATCCACAAGGCACCGGCGCCCATGCGCGGCGCCCCGGTGGTGGCCGACGGCCGGGTTTTCGTGGTCACCCTGGACAACCAGATGCTGGTGCTGAACGCCGAGACCGGCGAGCGCCTGTGGAACCATGTCGGCGTTCAGGAAACCGCCGGCCTGCTTGGCTCCGCCAGCCCGGCGGTGGCCCGCGGTACGGTGGTGGTACCGTATTCCTCGGGCGAGGTCCTGGCGCTGCTGGCCGACGACGGCCGCACGGTGTGGAGCGAGAACCTCGGTTCGATCCGGCGGCTCGACCCGCTGGCCGATATCGCCCAGGTGCGCGGCATGCCGGTGATCGACCGCGAGCTGGTGCTGGCGATCAGCCATGCCGGGCAGATGCTGGCGGTGGACCTGCGCCAGGGCGTACGCGCCTGGCAGGCGGAAATCGGCGGCGTGCAGATGCCCTGGGCGGCCGGCGACTTCGTCTACCTGCTGACCAACGACGGCCAGGTGGTCTGCCTGCAGCGCAGTGACGGGCGTATCAAGTGGGTCACGCCGCTGCCCCGGTTCGTCGATCCGGAGGACCCGGAAGAGTCGATCCGCTGGCGCGGCCCGGTGCTGGCCGGCGACCGCCTGATCATCGCCGGCTCCCATGGCGAGGTGATCTCGGTATCGCCCTACGACGGCAAGCCGAGCGGCTCCCTCTCCCTGGGTGACGGTGTCGCGGTGGCGCCGGTGGTGGCCAATAACAGCCTCTATCTGGTGACCAACGGCGGCGAGC
This sequence comes from Kiloniellaceae bacterium, assembly GCA_050043265.1. Classification (GTDB taxonomy): domain Bacteria; phylum Pseudomonadota; class Alphaproteobacteria; order Kiloniellales; family Kiloniellaceae; genus Pelagibius. The sequence continues at coordinate 13,255 of JBHJIR010000070.1, read as the reverse complement.
TGGTCGCCCTGCGCTAGCCGGGGAGAGCGGCGCCGGGCGACAATCGGGCTTGCGGCAGGCCCGCCGGCGCCCTATGCCATCGCCATGAGCACCAAGTCCAGCCCCCAGACCGGCCCGAAATCCGGCATCACCGTCGTCATCATCGGGCGCCCGAACGTCGGCAAGTCGACCCTGTTCAACCGTCTGGTCGGCCAGCGGGTGGCGCTGGTCGACGACGAGCCGGGGGTGACCCGCGACCGCCGCGAGGGGGATGCCAACCTTTTCGGCCTGGAATTCCGCGTGGTCGATACCGCCGGCCTGGAGGAGCGCTTCGACGCCAGCCTGGAAGGGCGCATGCGCGCGCAGACCGAAAAGGCCCTGGAAGACGCGGACCTGGCCCTGCTGGTGTTCGACGTGCGCGCCGGCATCACGGCCCTGGACGAGCATTTTGCCAACTGGCTGCGCCGCAGCGGCAAGGCGGTCGCCCTGGTGGCCAACAAATGCGAGAGCCGCCAGTCCGAGACCGGGCTGGGCGAGGCTTATTCCCTCGGCCTTGGGCAGGCCATCCCGATCTCCGCCGAGCACGGCACCGGCATGAGCGACCTCTACGACGCGGTGGCCGCAGTGGCCGCCAAGGCGGCGGAGGAAGCCCCGGCGTTCCCCGAGGACGACGAGGAGGGCGATGGCGTGCTGCAGCTCGCCATCGTCGGGCGCCCCAACGTCGGCAAGTCGACCCTGGTGAACAAGCTACTGGGCGAGGAGCGGCTGCTGACCGGTCCGGAGGCCGGCATTACCCGCGATTCCATCTCGGTCGACTGGACCTTCCGCGGCCGGGCGCTGCGCCTGGTCGACACCGCCGGCCTGCGCCGCCGGGCGCGGGTGGTCGAGAAACTGGAGAAGCTGTCGACCCAGGACACGCTGCGCTCGATCCGCTTCGCGCAAGTGGTGGTGCTGCTGCTGGATGTCGAAGAGGGCCTGGAAAAACAGGACCTTACCATCGCCCGCATGGTGGTGGAGGAGGGCCGCGCCCTGGTCATCGGGGTGAACAAGTGGGATAGCTGCCGCGACCGCGATGCCAAGCTGGCGGCGATCCACGACCGCCTCAAGCGCTCGCTGCCGCAGACCCGCGGGATTCCCGTGGTGACGCTCTCGGCGCTGCAGGGCCACAACATCGAGGCGCTGATGAAGGCCGTCCTCGGTGCCTACGACGTGTGGAACAAGCGCATCTCGACGGCGGACCTGAACCGCTGGCTCGACGCGGTGACCGCGTCCCATCCGCCGCCGGCCAGCGCCGGGCGGCCGGTGCGCCTGAAGTACATCACCCAGGCGAAGGCCCGCCCGCCGACCTTTGCGATCTTCTGCTCCAAGCCCGACGAACTGCCGCCGTCCTACCTGCGCTATCTGGAAAACGGCCTGCGCGATGCCTTCGACCTGCCGGGCACGCCGCTCCGCATCAACTTCCGCAAGGGCGACAACCCTTACGCCGGCAAGAAGAAGCCGAAGAAGGACAGGAAGCGGTGACCGGCAGCAAGGGCGGCAAGAGCAGGTTCTCGATCGTCCTCTGCAGCGATGTGGACTACGAGCATTTGTTAGCGTCCATCGAATATGATGGGCAAGAGATTGCCTTCGTCACGCAGGAAGAGGGCAAACAGGCGATGAAGATCACGGCATCTGTCGGCGAGCCCGTGAAGCCGGGCATCGCCTGGACTGTCGATCTGGATGGCTTTCTCGAAGCCGTAGGTACCGCCAGAAAGCGATTGCTGGAGCGCTAGGACGCGGCGTAGTCGCGCGCTTCCACCACGGCCCCGTTTTTGGTCCAGGCGGGCGAGGCCATTTCCACGAAGATATCGGCGATCTCGGCCGGGGTGCGCAGGGTCTGCGGGTCCTCGCCGGGGAAGGCGGCGGCGCGCATCATGGTGCGGATGGCGCCCGGCGACAGCAGGTTGGCTTTGACGTTGGTCTTGCCGAGCTCCGCCGCGTAGGTCTTGACCAGGGTCTCCAGGGCGGCCTTGGAGACGGCGTAGGGACCCCAGTAGGCCTTGGCGCCGCTGGCGGCCCCGGAGGTGACGAAGACCGCCCGGCCGGCATCGGAGAGGCGCAGCAATGGGTCGAGGCTGCGGATCAGGCGGTAGTTGGCGGTCACGTTCACATCCATGACTTCCTGCCAGATGTCCGGCGCGATGTGGCCGACCGGGGTCAGCGGCCCGAGGATGCCGGCGTTGCCGACCAGGATGTCCAGCTTGCCGTAGCGTTCGTGCAGGGAGAGCCCGAGACGGTCGAGGCCGTCGAAATCGCGCAGGTCGTGGGGCACCAGCACCGGCTGCTTGCCGCCGGCGGCGCGGATGGTGTCGTCCAGTTCCTCCAGGGCGCCGACGGTGCGCGCAATGAGGATCAGCTCGGCGCCCTCGGCGGCGAAACGCTCGGCCACCGCGGCGCCGATGCCGCGCGAAGCCCCGGTGATGACGGCGATGCGGCCCTCAAGACGGCCGGTACTGTTCGACATTAGGCTTTCAACTCCTTAGGACGGCGGCGGCGCAGGACGCGGCGCGAACCGAAAATCAGCATCAGGCCGAGCAGCACGCCGGCTCCGGCGTAAGCCAGGCCTTCGGGCGTCAGCGGCACGGCGGGCGCGTAGTCACCCAGGGTGGATTCGAGAAGGCCAGTGTTCAGGTGCTCGGCAAAGACCAACGGACGCTGCAGCGGTGGTGCGCTTCGCAGGGCCTGATAGGCGGCCTCCATGCGGTCGAGCTGGAAGATGCTCTCGGACATGCGCGCGCCCTCCAGGCTGTGCGGCGCGCTGTCGAGGAACCTGTCGATGTAGTCCTCCACCGAGAGGCCCTTGGCGAGAGCATCCTCGCGGATCTCCTCGGCGCGCAGGCGGGCCTGGTCGATGCGCCCGCCGAGGCGCTGGACGTAGTGAGCGTAGTACTCGGGAAACTGCGAGAAGGCCGCACCGCCGGTGATGGCTCCAAGGCTGTAGAACAGGCGGGCAAACATCGATCCTCTCTAACCCATGGCCAAAGGAGAGGGCGGTGTGAGGCCTCGCCCTTCGAGACGGCGCTGGCGCGCCTCCTCAGGGTGAGGCTTCCCCTGAGACCTCATGCTGAGGAGCGAGCGGGAGCGAGCGTCTCGAAGCACGAGATCAGGCCTGCTATCAGGCGCGCTCGGCCAGCAGGGAGAGCTGCGCCGGGCGGTCGCGGCCGGCGAAGTCGGTCAGCCGGATCGGATAGTCGCCGGTGAAGCATGCGTCGCAGTACCTCGGCGCCTGGGCGTCGCGGCCGTTCTCGCCCATCGCGCGGTACAGGCCGTCGATGGAGATGAAGGCCAGGCTGTCGACGCCGATGTGTTTGGCCATCGCCTCGACGTCCATCCGGGAGGCGAGCAGCTCGTCGCGCTCTGGCGTGTCGATGCCGTAGAAACAGGAGTTGGTGGTCGGCGGCGCGGCGATGCGCATGTGCACCTCGGCGGCACCGGCGGCGCGCACCATCTCGACGATCTTGATGGAGGTGGTGCCGCGCACGATGGAATCGTCGACCAGGATGACGCGCTTGCCGGCGATGCTGTGTCGGTTGGCGTTGTGCTTCAGGCGGACACCCAGGTTGCGGATCTGTTGGCCCGGCTCGATGAAGGTGCGCCCGACGTAGTGGTTGCGGATGATGCCGAGTTCGAAGGGAATGCCGGCCTGTTCCGAATAGCCGATGGCCGCCGGCACGCCGGAGTCCGGCACCGGGATGACCACGTCGGCGGCCACACCGCTTTCCTGGGACAGCACTGCGCCGATGTCCTTGCGGGTCTGGTAGATGGAGATGCCCTCCATCAGCGAGTCCGGCCGCGCGAAGTAGATGTATTCGAAGATGCAGGGCCGCCGCGGTGCCGGCGGGAAGGGGCGCAGCGAATGCACGCCGGACTCGTCCAGCACCACCATCTCGCCGGCTTCGACGTCGCGCACGAAGTCGGCGCCGATGATGTCGAGGGCGCAGGTCTCGGAGGTCACCACGTGGGCGTCGCCGACCTTGCCGAGCACCAGCGGGCGCACGCCCATGGGATCGCGCACCGCGAAGATGCAGCTCTTCGACATGGCGACCAGGGAATAGGCGCCCTCGATCTGGCGCAGCGCGGCGATGATGCGGTCGATCAGGCTGCCGGCCTCGGAGGTCGCGATGAGGTGGAGGATGACCTCGGTGTCGGTGGTCGACTGGAAGATGGCGCCCTGTTCGACCAGCCGGTGGCGCAGATGGCGCGCGTTGGTCAGGTTGCCGTTGTGGGCGAGGGCGAAGCCGCCCAGCGAGAGGTCGGCGAACAGCGGCTGCACGTTGCGCAGGGCGGTTTCGCCGGTGGTGGAATAGCGGTTGTGGCCGATGGCGGCATAGCCGGCCAGCCGCGCCATGACGTCTTCGGAGGAGAAGATGTCGCCGACGTGGCCGAGGTCGCGGTGGGCGTTGAAGTGGGCGCCGTCGTAGGCAACGATGCCGGCGGCTTCCTGGCCGCGGTGCTGCAGGGCGTGCAGCCCGAGGGCAGCCAGCGCGGCGGCATCGGCGTTACCGAAGATGCCGAAGACGCCGCATTCCTCGTGGAACTTGTCGTCGTCCCCCGTCCGGTACGGAGCGGGGGCCAGAGGATTGGTGGACATCACGGCTTGGTCTCTCCCGGCGCGGTTTCGTTCGACAAGATGCCTTCTACGGCCTTTTCGATCTCGTCGCGCATGCCCTCGTTATACGTGGGCTGCTCCTCCGGTGCATCGGCTTTTCGCAACGGAGAGACGAGGTGTTGATAGGTCTGTTCGGCGCGGCGCACTTCCTCGGCGCGGCGTTTGGCGTCTTCGGCCGCCTGGTCGCTGCGTTCCAGCAACTCGGGCGGTACCAGCACCAGCAGCATGTCGGCGCCGCGCTCCACCAGGGGCCGGGACCTGGCCTCCTGGATCCAGCCGGGACGCTCCTCTTCGGTCACCATGTAATCCAGCGCCAGCCAGGCCAGCACCACGATCACCGCCCCGCGGGCAAAGCCGAACAGCAGGCCCAGCGAGCGGTCGAGGGCGCCCAGGCTGCTCTGCTGAATCCGGTTGGACAGAATTCGCGTCAGGACCGAGAACAGGACCAAGGTAATTAGGAACAGTCCGACGCCAGTCAAGAGGCTGGCGATAAACTCCACCGCGATGACACCCAGCACCAGGGGCTGGACCACCGGGAAGGCATAAAGCGTGACGAAGGCGGCGCCGACCCAGGAGGCGACGGCCAGCACTTCGTGCACGAAGCCGCGCACGAAGGCGAAGATGCCCGACACCACCAGCACGATGATGACGATGAGATCCGCCAGATTGATCGGCAAGCTGTCCATTAACGCTCTCTAGTGGGCTCTTTAGTGGGCTCGCTCATGGGCCTGCCGTTGCCGGCCGCCGGATTCCGGTGCCGCCAGGCGTGCCACAAGGTCCTGCAGGTGGGGGATTTCCTCCACCGTGAGGCCCTGGCCGCCGCCGGCTGACTTGGACCCTGGTTTACCTTTGGTCTGCTTGCGCCGGGGAGCGATCCAGGCCCGGGTGAAGCCGAGCTTTTCGGCCTCTTTCAGGCGCAACTCGACCTGACTGACCGGGCGGATTTCGCCGGAGAGGCCGATTTCGCCGAAAATCACCGTCTGTTCCGGCACTTCCTGTCCCGATGCCGCCGATACCAGGGCCGCCGCAACGGCCAGATCCGCCGCCGGCTCTCCGATCCTGAGGCCGCCGGCAACGTTCAAATATACCTCTTGGCCGGCCAAAGCCAGCCCGCATCGCGCCTCGAGGACCGCCAGGACCATGGCCAGGCGGCCGGAATCCCAGCCGACGACGGCCCGCCGCGGAGTCGCCAGGGGCGAGGCGGACACCAGGGCCTGGATTTCAACCAGGATGGGCCGGGTGCCCTCCAGGCCGGCGAAGACGGCCGCCCCGGCGATGTTGCCACGGCGTTCGGCCAGGAACAGGGCGGAGGGGTTGGCGACTTCGCTCAGGCCCTCGTCGGTCATTTCGAAGACGCCGATCTCGTCGGTCGGCCCGAAGCGGTTCTTCACCGCCCTGAGGATGCGGAACTGATGACCGCGGTCGCCCTCGAAGGTCAGCACGGTATCGACCATGTGCTCCAGTACCTTGGGGCCCGCGATGGTGCCTTCCTTGGTCACATGGCCGACCAGCAGCAGGGCGAAGCCGCGCTTCTTGGCCAGGCGGATCAGCTCCTGCGCCGCCGCGCGCACCTGGGACACCGTGCCGGGCGCCGACTCGAGGCTGTCGATGTAGAGGGTCTGCACCGAATCGACGCTCACCACCGCCGGTCCGTCGGCGTGGTCCAGGCTGGCCAGCATGTCGCGCACCGAGGTGGCGGCGGCGAGCTGCACCGGGGCCTGGGCGACGCCCATGCGGCGGGCGCGCAGGCGTACCTGGTCGATCGACTCCTCGCCGGAGATGTAGGCGCAGGCGGAGTCCGGTCGATCCTGTGGGCCTTGGGTACCCTGCGTGCCTTGGGTGGCCAGCCGTGCGGCGACCTGCAGCAGCAGGGTGGATTTGCCGATGCCGGGGTCGCCGGCGACCAGCACGGCGGAGCCGGGAACCAGGCCACCGCCGGTAACCCGGTCGAATTCGGCGATGCCGCAGGTCAGGCGCGGGCGCGGCTGGCTCTGGCTCTGCAGGTCGACGAACTGGATCTTGCCCGCCGCCTTGGCCCGGCCGGAAAGCCCGCCTGCCGACAGGCCGCCGGGCATCGACTGCACGGTTTCCTCGACCAGGGAGTTCCAGGCGCCGCAGCCCTCGCAGCGTCCCGCCCACTTGGCGGCGACGGCGCCGCAGTCCTGGCAGACATACTGCGAACGGGGCTTGGCCATCCTACTCCTGTTCCTTTAGCGCGCCGGCAGGCGCGGGGCTCGCACCGGGGTTGGCGTCAGTGGGGCGGGCCCCAGCAGGGCACGCCTCGGCAGGGCCGGCCTCAAAGATCGCGCACCTGCATCTGAATCGGGCCCTCGGCGCGCCCGTTGATGAACTGGTCGACGTAGGGATTGTCGGAATGGTCGATCCCCTTGGTCTCGCCGACCCAGATGATCTTGCCCTTGTACAGCATGGCGATGCGGTCGGAGATCCGCCGGGCACTGGCCATATCGTGGGTGATCGACAGGGCGGTGGCGCCCAGTCCCTTCACGCAGTCGACGATCAGCCGGTCGATGACATCGCCCATGATGGGGTCGAGGCCGGTGGTCGGTTCGTCGAAGAAGATGATCTCCGGCTCGGTGGCGATGGCGCGGGCGAGGCCGACGCGCTTGCGCATGCCGCCGGACAACTCGGCCGGCGGCAGGTCGCCGACGTCCGGGCCGAGGCCGACGGCCGCGAGCTTCTCCAGGGCGATCTCGCGGGCCTTGCCGCGGTCCATGCGCTGGCCCTGGATCAGGCCGAAGGCGACGTTCTCCCACACCGGCAGTGAGTCGAAGAGGGCGGCGTTCTGGAACAGCATGCCGAACTTGCGGCGCACGCGGTCCAAGTCGCTGCCATACAGGCCGACGACTTCCTCGCCGTCGACCTTGATCGAGCCGCCGTCGGGATGCAGCAGGCCCAGGATGCACTTCAGCAGCACCGACTTGCCGCTGCCCGAACCGCCGATCACCAGCATCGACTCGCCGGGCTGGATGTCGAGGTCGCCGCCATCCAGCACCACCTTGTCGCCGAACACCTTGGTCAGGCCGCGAATGGCGATCTTCGGCGTGCTCTTGGGCTCCTCCAGCCGGACGCCGGCAGGAGCCTTCTCGGAAGCGTCGTAGGTGTGGGAGCTGTCGTTCATCGCGCGAAAAACAGCTCGGTGATGAAGTAGTTGAAGCTGAGGATCAGGATCGAGGCGGAGACCACCGCATTGGTCGTCGCGGCGCCGACGCCCTGGGCGCCGCCGCGCGAGTTGTAGCCGTGGTAGCAGCCCATCAGCGTCACCAGGAAACCGCACACGCCGGCCTTCACCAGGCCGGAGACGACGTCCTGGACCTCGATGAAGTCCCAGGTGTTCTTCAGGTAGGTCGCCGGGTTGAAGCCCAGCTTCTGGGTCGACACGATGTAGCCGCCGAACACACCGATGATGTCGGCCACCAGCACCAGCAGCGGCAGCATGGTGCGGCCGGCGATGAGGCGCGGGGCGATCAGGTACTTGAAGGGATTGGTCGCCAGGGTGTCGAGGGCGTCGACCTGCTCGGTCACGCGCATGGTGCCGATCTCGGCGGCCATCGAGGCGCCGACGCGCCCGGCGACCATCAGGCCGGCCAGCACCGGACCCAGCTCCCGGGTGATCGAGACCACCACCACGTTGGGGATCGCGCTCTCTGCCGAGAAGCGCGCGAAGCCGGTGTAGCTCTGCAGCGCCAGCACCATGCCGGTGAAGATCGCGGTGAGCCCGACCACCGGCAGCGAGTAGTAGCCGATCTCGATCATCTGCCGGACGATCAGGCGTGGATAGAACGGAGGCCGCAGGCAGTGCGACAGCGAGAGCAGGGTGAACAGCGACAGCCGGCCGGTGGCTTCCAGAAAAATCAGAAAGGTGCGGCCGATCGGCTGGAGAATCGGCATCAATAACTAATCCAAATAGACGCGGTGATAGCGGGCGCCGAGGGAGGTCAGAATCTCGTAGCCGATGGTGCCGGCTTCCGCCGCCAGAGTGTCGACGTCCTGCTCCGCATTGAGCAATTCCGCCCAGTCTCCCGGCTGCACCTTTTCAGGCGCCACCGTGGTCACATCCAGCGCAAGCAAGTCCATGGAAACACGCCCAACCACAGGAACCCGATGACCGGCGACCCAGGCATGCCCGCGAGAAGAAATCGACCGCAGGTACCCATCGGCATAGCCGGCGGCAACGGTCGCGATTCGGGCCGGCCCCGTGGCGCGGTGGGTGGCACCATAGCCAACGGTCTGAGGGGCGTCAATCGCGCGGATTTGCAGGATTTTTGCCTGCAAACGGACGACCGGACGCATCGGATTGTCGGCCCCCGGAGTCGGGTTTACGCCGTAGAGGGCGACGCCGGGCCGGCCGAGTTCGAAGTGATAATCGGGCCCGAGGAAAATGCCCGAAGAGTTGCAGAACGACACCGGCGCCCGGGGCAGGGCGGTAAGCGCCGCCCTTAAGGTGGCCAACTGTTCGGCGTTCTTGGGGTCGCCGGGGTCGTCGGCGCAGGCGAGGTGGCTGAGGATGCAGGTCGGCACGATGCTGCCGAGCCGCCCCGGGTCGGCGCGCAGGGCCTCGATCTCGTCGGGCGGCAGGCCGAGGCGGCACATGCCGCTGTCGACATGGATGGCCGCCGGCAGCGCGGTCTCACGGCGGCGGGAGAAGGCGTCCCAGGCCTCGATCTGGCCCAGCGAGTTCAGTACCGGCAGGATGTTGTTGTCGGCGTAATCGGCCTCGGCTCCCGGCATCAGGCCGTTCAGCACGTAGAGCGACAGCGCCGGGTGGGTCCGGTCGAGGATGGGGCGCAGCTTCAGAGCCTCGTCGAGCTGGGCGACGAAGAAGCTGCGCGCACCGGCCCTGGCCAGCACCGGGGCGACCCGCTCGGCACCCAGGCCGTAGCCGTCGGCCTTGACCACGGCGGCCACGGCGCGCTGCTGGAAGGCGGCCTTCAGGCGCTGGTAATTCTCGGCGATGGCGGGCAGGTCGACCACCAGGGCGCCCGCCGCCCGCGGGGGCAGGCCCATCAAGGACGCTTGCGGCATGGTGCTCGCCGCCGCCTCAGTAGTGGTCGGGCAGGTGTTCATCGGACACCAGATCGCTGAAGCGCGTGGTGTCGCCGTCGAAGGCGAATTCGCGCGAACCGATCGGGCCGTGACGCTGCTTGGCGACGATGCTCTCGGCCTTGCCGTAGGCGCGCTCGCAGCGCTCCTTCCACCGCTCGTAGCGTTCGTGGAATTTGCTGTCCTCCTCGCCGTCGCGCTGGGTCGGCTCGGCACGCTCGGCGTAGTACTGCTCGCGGTAGATGAACATGACGATGTCGGCGTCCTGCTCGATGGAGCCGGACTCGCGAAGGTCGGCGAGCTGCGGGTGTTTGTCTTCGCGCTGCTCGACGGCACGCGAGAGCTGCGACAGGGCCATCACCGGAACGTCGAGGTCCTTGGCCAGCGCCTTCAGGCCGCGGGTGATCTCCGAGACTTCCTGCACCCGGTTGTCGCTGCGCTTGCCCGCCGGCGGCTGCATGAGCTGCAGGTAGTCGACCACGATGAAGCTGAGGCCGTGCTGGCGCTTCAGGCGCCGCGCACGGGTGCGCACCTGGCTGACCGAGAGGGCGGGGGTGTCGTCGACAAACAACGGCAGCTCGGAAAGCTCGCGGCTGGCCTCGAAGATCTTGTCGAAGTCCTCGTCCTGGATGTCGCCGCGGCGCATGGAATCCGAACGCACCCCGGTGCGCTCGGCGATGATGCGCGAGGCGAGCTGCTCGGCCGACATTTCCAGCGAGAAGAAGGCGACCGGCTGGCGCTGTTCGACCCGGTTGCCTTCCGCATCCTTCTCCACGCGGGTGCCGGCGGCCACGTTGAAGGCGATGTTGGTCGCCAGCGCGGTTTTGCCCATGGAAGGGCGCGCCGCGAGGATCAGCAGGTCGGAGGGATGCAGGCCGCCGAGCAGTCTGTCCAGGTCGGTCAGGCCCGAGGAAACGCCGGCCAGGCCGTCGCGCTTCATCGCCGCTTCGGTCATGTGCAGCGATTCGAGCACCGCCGATCTGAAGGGGGTCAGGCCGCCTTCGATCTCGCCGATCTCGGCCAGCTTGTAGAGCTTGTCTTCGGAGACGGCGATCTGCTGGCTGGCATCGATGTCGAGGTCGTAGTCGAAGGCATCGTTGACCATGTCTTCGCCGAGGGCGATCAGCTGGCGGCGCAGATAGAGGTCGTGGATCGTCCTGCCGTAATCGACGGCGTTGATGATGGTGACGTAGCTCGACTGCAACTGCGCCAGGTACTGGGCGCCGCCGACCTCGGCCAGGGCGCTTTCCTGTTCGAAGAGGTTCTTCAACTGAATCGCGTTGGCGATCTGCCCCCGTTCAATCAGCTTGCCGCAGGCCTCGAAAATGCGCGCGTGGACGCCGTCGGCAAAGTGCTCGGCGCGCAGGAAGTCGGAGACTTTCTCGTAAGCCGCGTTGTTGGCCAGGATGGCGCCCAGCAGGGCCTGCTCCGCCTCGTCGTTGGAAGGCGGCAGGCGCATGAGGTCGTCGCCACCGGGGGCGCCGTGCAGGTGGGTCAGATTGGGTTGGGTCGATTCCATTGCTTGAAAGAATAGCAAATATGACCCGCCTGCAACCACTGGACTGGGTTGCCGGGCATGTGGGTAGCTTGAACAACGGGGATAACGGTGGCGTCTGCCGGCTTGACAGGGAGCCGCCCAAGGAAAACGGCGGCTCCCGGGAGGGAAGCCGCCGTCTTTGTCCGCAAAGAAAAAACGAGGGGCGGGTCAGCCCTGGGTCGTCTCTTCCGCCGCCGCATCGCCATCGAACGACTCGGCTGCTGCTTCTTCCGTCTCGGTCGCTTCGACCGCCGCTTCCAGTTCGGCTTCGGCAGCGTCTTCGGCGTCGCGCAGATCTTCCGCGCTCACCAAACGGCCGCTTTCCTGCTGAAGCTTCGCTTCTTCTTCGGAACGCGCCACGTTGGCGGTGACGGTAACGGCCACCTCAGGGTGCAGCTGGACGCGCACCTTGTGCATGCCGAGCATCTTGATCACCGCACCGAGGTCGACCTGACCGCGGCTGACGGTGACACCCTTGGCGGTAACCGCCTCGGAGACGTCGCGGCTGGTAACCGAACCGTACAGCTGGCCGCTCTCACCCGCCTGGCGGATGAGGATCACGGTCATGCCGTCCAGGTCCTTGGCGACCCGCTCGGCTTCGCCGCGCTGCTTGAGGTTCTCGGCCTCGAGCTGAGACCGCTGAACCTCGAAGCGGGCGAGGTTGTCCTTGGTCGCCCGCATCGCCTTCTTCTGCGGCAAGAGGTAGTTGCGCGCGAAGCCCGGCTTGACCGACACGACGTCGCCCATCTGCCCAAGCTTCTCGATGCGCTGCATCAGGATCACTTCCATTTTCTGTTCTCCTGCTCGCCGCTTATTTCAGCACGTAGGGCAGAAGAGCGAGAAAACGCGCGCGCTTGATGGCGCGGGCCAGTTCACGTTGCTTCTTGGCTGACACGGCGGTGATACGGCTGGGCACGATCTTGCCGCGCTCGGAAACGAAGCGCTGCAGCAGACGCGTGTCCTTGTAATCGATCTTCTGTGCCTTCGGCCCGGAGAACGGGCAGCTTTTGCGGCGGCGGAAGAACGGGCGGCGGCCTCCGCCGCCTCCGACAACTTGAACGCTCATTCGGCAGCTCCTTCGCTGGCGGTCGGTTTCTCTTCACGCGGGCCACGGTCGCCCCGGTAACCGCCTTCGCGCCCACCCTCACGGGGGGGGCGGCGATCGCCACGGTCGCCGCGATCACCCCGGCCACCACGATCATCGCGGCGGTCACGGGACTGCATCACGACGGAGGGGCCTTCCTCCAGCTCTTCGACGCGCACGGTGAGATAACGGATGACGTCATCGCTGAGGCGCATGTTGCGCTCCATCTCGTGCAGCGCCGCCGCCGGCGCCTCGAGGCGCAGCATCTGGTAGTGGGCTTTGCGGTTCTTCTTGATCCGGTAGGCCAGGGTGCGCAGGCCCCAGTATTCGGAACTCGCCACGCGGCCGCCGTTGTCTTCAAGGATTTTGGTGAATTCCGCTACCAGGCCTTCGACCTGCGATGTAGCGATGTCCTGGCGTGCAATCAGCACGCACTCGTAGAAAGCCATTGTATACTCCCTCTGGCTGTTTATGGACCGGCGCTGGTCGAAGCGAGCTGCCCGGCCCTAGCCGAACCCCTCAAGCGGGGCCGGCAAGGAGTGCCCTGCGGTCATTTCCTCTTGGGGCACAAAGGCTCCCTAAAGGCCGCAAAGCCGCGGGACTATACACTTTATGCGCAGGGGTGCAAGAGGGCGCGGGAGGCCGCGGGCAAGGCGGAAAGAGGGCCGCCGTGGCGCCCGGCGGAGGCACCGTTCCGCGCCGGGCGTTTACCTTATAAAGCCCGGACAAAGCCCGGTTTCCCGGCCTGTGGACAGCAATCCGGCGTGGCAGGGAAGGGTGCGGGGCTATGTCTGGGCCGGGTTTCCTTCGCGGACATCCTCCGCCAACAGCAATTCCTGAGGAGTAGCCGTTCATGGGCCTGGCTTTCGTATTTCCAGGACAGGGGGCCCAGGGTGTCGGGATGGGCCAGGCGCTGGACGGAGCCTTTCCGGTCGCCCGCGAGGTC
>JBHJIR010000069.1:0-35477 GCA_050043265.1 Kiloniellaceae bacterium | reverse complement strand
GCCTCGTTTTATCCTGCCCCGCCTTCGCCGGTGGCCCCCATGGCTCAGGCAGCAACGCCGAACACGCCGGAGGCGGGCCGGCCGCGGCGGCGGCGCGGCCGCCCAGCGGGGGCCTGCGCCCGGCCCGATCCGTCATTGCTTGCGCTCGTTAGGCCTGGTGACCCTTCTTGTCGTCGTCGACTTCCTCGAAGTCGGCGTCGACCACGCCCTCGTCACCGCCCTTGGCGGACCCGGCTTCGCCGGCATCCCCGGCGTCGCCGCCGGCCGCACCGTCACCGGCACCGCCCTGCTCGTAGAGCGCCTGGCCGATCTTCATGGAGACCTCCTGCAGGGCCTGCAGCTTGGTCTGGATGGCCTCGACGTCCTCGCCTTCGGCCGCCGTCTTCAACTCGGCGATGGCCGCTTCGGCGGCAGCCTTGTCGTCGGCAGAGGCTTTGTCGCCGACCTCGGCCAGGGTCTTCTCCGTGGTGTGGATCAGCGATTCCGCGTGGTTCCTGGCCTCGACCAGGGCGCGGCGCGCCTTGTCCTTTTCGGCGTTGAGTTCGGCGTCCTTGACCATCTGCTCGATCTCGGCGTCGCTGAGACCGCTGGAGGCCTGGATGCGGATCGTCTGTTCCTTGCCGGTCGCCTTGTCCTTGGCGCCGACGTTGACGATGCCGTTGGCGTCGATGTCGAAGGTGACCTCGATCTGCGGCACGCCACGCGGCGCGGAGGGAATGCCGACCAGGTCGAACTGACCCAGCAGCTTGTTGTCCGCCGCCATCTCACGCTCACCTTGGAACACCCGGATGGTGACCGCCTGCTGGCTGTCCTCGGCGGTCGAGAACACCTGGCTCTTCTTGGTCGGGATGGTGGTGTTGCGGTCGATCAGCTTGGTCATCACGCCGCCCAGGGTCTCGATGCCCAGCGACAGCGGCGTCACGTCCAGCAGCAACACGTCCTTGACGTCGCCTTTCAGCACGCCGCCCTGGATGGCGGCACCGATGGCGACCACCTCGTCGGGGTTCACGCCGCGGTGCGGGTCCTTGCCGAAGAAGCTCTTCACGGTCTCGTAGACCTTCGGCATGCGGGTCATGCCGCCGACCATGATGATGTCGTGGATCTCGCCCGGCGAGACACCGGCATCCTTCAGCGCGGATTTCACCGGGCCCATGGTGCGGCTGATCAGGTCGTCGACCAGGGCTTCCAGCTTGGCGCGGGTCAGCTTGATGTTCAGGTGCTTCGGCCCGGAGGCGGCGGCGGTGATGAACGGCAGGGTGATCTCGGTCTGGGTCGAGGACGACAGGGCGATCTTCGCCTTCTCCGCCTCTTCCTTCAGGCGCTGCAGGGCCAGCTTGTCCTTGCGCAGGTCGATGCCCTGCTCGTTTTTGAACTGATCGGCCAGGTAGTCGATGATGCGCGCGTCGAAGTCCTCGCCGCCCAGGAAGGTATCACCGTTGGTGGCCTTCACCTCGAACACGCCGTCGCCGATTTCCAGCACCGACACGTCGAAGGTGCCGCCACCCAGGTCGTAGACCACGATGGTGCCGGTCTGCTGCTTGTCGAGACCGTAGGCCAGCGCGGCGGCCGTCGGCTCGTTGATGATGCGCAGCACGTCCAGGCCGGCGATCTTGCCGGCGTCCTTGGTGGCCTGACGCTGAGAGTCGTTGAAGTAGGCCGGCACGGTGATCACCGCTTCGGTGACCGTCTCGCCCAGGAAGCTCTCAGCGGTTTCCTTCATCTTCTGCAGGATGAAGGCGGAAACCTGGCTGGGGCTGTAGTCTTCGCCCTGGCCCTCGACCCAGGCGTCGCCGTCGTGATTGACGATCTTGTACGGCACCAGGCCCATGTCCTTCTTGGTCATGGGATCGTCGAAGCGCCGGCCGATCAGGCGCTTGATGGCGAAGAGGGTGTTTTCCGGGTTGGTCACTGCCTGACGCTTGGCCGGCTGGCCGACCAGGCGCTCACCGGATTCCGTCATGGCGACCATCGAGGGCGTGGTACGCGCGCCCTCGGCATTCTCAATAACCTTGGCGTCTTTGCCGTCCATAACCGCGACACAGGAATTCGTCGTGCCGAGGTCGATACCGATAACCTTACTCATTTTAGCTCCTCACTTCGATCAGCAGACCCCTTGGGCAGCCTGGTCCGACAGCACTGCCCGGCGGATCCCCGCCGATGAGAGTTCATGACCATGGGTTCTGGGCTTATATAAGCAGCGTCCCGTCCGCTGCAAGCCGCAAAGCGGGACGATTGGCGGGCAATTTTCCAGAGATTTGCTTGCAATTTCGGGCTTTGATGCCCGCTCGCCGGCATCCCGAGGCACAGGCCCGCCCGATAGATGGAAACGAAAGCGGAACTTATGACCGGCCCCGAAGACGATATCCCTTCTGACGACCCCCGGCCCAACGCCCCCCGACCCATTGACCCGCGCCGCGAGCCGATCTACCGGGCGATCCTGGCCGTCCTGGTGATCAGCGTGGTGGCCGGGGCCGTGCTGTCCCTCGTCGGCGAGACGGTTTTCGCCAGCCGGGCGCTGGCCCGCGCCGGCCTGGGCATGGCTGTCGTCTGCGGCGTCCTCTATTGGGTATTCCGCTGGCTGGGCCGGCGCGCCGCCGGCCGGCATAACGGCGGCGGCGGGGCCTGAACCCGTGGCCGCCCCGCCCGAGGGTTTCCGCTATCTGCCGGGCTTCCTGGCGCCGGATGCCCAGGCCGCGCTGGTCGAAAACCTGCGCGCCGTGGTGGCCGCCGCGCCGCTCTACCGTCCGACCATGCCCAACAGTGGGCGGCCGTTTTCAGTGCGCATGACCAATGCCGGCAGCCACGGCTGGTTTGCCGATCGGGCCGGCTACCGCTACGTCGCCCGCCACCCGGAGACCGGGCGGCCCTGGCCGGCAATCCCGCCGGCACTGCTGACGTTGTGGCGGGCGGTCAGCGGCTACACGGCCGATCCGGAATGCTGCCTGGTGAATTTCTATGCGCCGGAAGCCCGCATGGGCCTGCACCGCGACAGCGACGAGGCGACCTTCGCCGCCCCGGTGGTCTCCGTCTCTTTGGGGGATTCCGCCGTGTTCCGCATCGGTACTCGGGAACGCCGCGGGCCGACCAGTTCCCTGAAGCTTCATTCCGGGGACGTGATGATCCTGGCCGGCGCCGCGCGGCTGGCCTACCACGGCATCGACCGGGTGCTCGGCGGCTCCAGCCGCCTCCTGACGGATGGCGGGCGGATCAACGTCACCCTGCGCCGGGTCACCTGTCCGCCGGAAGAAGCCGCCTGAGCTTGCCGGGCTTAGGCCTGGGTGTCGACGGTGTCGCCGGGCTCGGCCCCGCCACTTCCGGCCGTGCCGCCACCCGACGCTGCAGTCTTGGGGCCGCCCTTGGAAATGCCGACCCGGGCCGGGCGCAGCAGGCGGTCGTGCAGGCGGTAGCCCGGCTGGATCACCTGGATCACGGTGCCGGTGGGCTTTTCCGGGTCCTCGATCTCGAACATCGCCTCGTGCTGGTGCGGATCGAGCTTCTGGCCCAGAGGGTCGATCAGGCGGATGTTGTGGCGCTCGAAGGCCGCGAGCAGCTCCTTCTGAGTCATCTCGACGCCGAGACGCAGATTGTTCATCTGCTCGTTTTCGGCCGCCAGTTCCGCCGGCACGCTTTCCAGCGCGCGCTGCAGATTGTCGGCGACGCCCAGCAGATCCTTCACCACCGAGGCCGCCGCGTACTTCACGCTGTCCTCGCGCTCGCGCTGACTGCGGCGGCGCACGTTCTCGGTCTCCGCCATGGCGCGCAGCAACTGATCCTTCAGCGAGCGGACCTCGCCTTCCAGCAGCGCCACCGGGTCCTCGTCCGGCGACATCGCGCCGGCGTGCCTCACGTCGGAGAGATCGACCAGCGGTTCGTCGCTGAGATCGACCGGCGAGCCAGCCACGTCCTCGTCATTTTCCACTGCCGTCTTATCCATTGCCGTGTCCTGCTTCTTGTCTTCAGCCATTACGAAACGGCCACTCCTTTCAAATCCTGCTCTGCATCAAGCATTTCTGTGTCACGCCTCGCGGCGGTACGCCGGCGGCAAACCGGGGCCCCGATCTGCCGGGCCCGATCTGCAGAACCGGGTCACCCGACGAGGCGGCCGATCACCTTGGCGGTGTAGTCGACCATGGGAATGATCCGCGCGTAGTCGATGCGCGTCGGGCCGATGACGCCGATGGCGCCGACGACCTTTTGCTGGGAATTGCTGTAGGGCGCAATGATCATCGAACAGCCGGCCAGGCCGAACAGCTTGTTTTCGGCACCGATGAATATCTGCACGCCGTCGGCCGAACCGGTCAGGTCCAGCAGGCGCACGAGGGCGTCCTTGGTTTCCAGCAGGGTGAACAGCTGGCGGATACGCTCCAGGTCCTCCAGGGCGTTCACATCCTCCAGCAGCTGCGACTGGCCGCGCAGGATGAGGGCGCCGCCGCGCCCGCCCTGGCTGCCGCCCCAACTGGCCAGGCCGCGCTCGATCACCCGCGAGGTGAGGGCGTCCAGCTCGGCACGCTGCTGTTCCAGCTCGGTCAGGATGTCGGCGTTGGCCTCTTCCAGGGTGCGCCCGGTCAGCCGCGCAGAGAGGTAGTTGCTGGCCTCCACCAGGGAGGAGGCGGGCAGGCCCGGCGGCACGTCGATGATGCGGTTCTCGACCACGCCGGAGACGGTGATCAGCACCACCAGCGCCCGGCCCGGGGCCAGCGAGACGAACTCGATATGCTTCAGCGGGTCGCTCATCTTCGGCGCCACCACCAGGCCGGCGCAGCGCGACAGACCGGAAATGGTCTCCGAGGCCTCCTCCAGCACCTCCGCCATGGAGCGGCCGGCGGCGGCCAGCTGGCTTTCGATGTGGGCGCGCTCGTCCTGGGTCAGATTGCCGATTTCCAGCAGGCCGTCGACGAACAGCCGCAGGCCCATGTCGGTCGGCAGGCGCCCGGCCGAGGTATGCGGCGCGAACAGCAGGCCCAGATCCTCCAGGTCCGCCATCACGTTGCGGATGGTCGCCGGCGACAGGCCGAGACCGAGGGAGCGCGACAGCGTGCGCGAGCCGACGGGCGCGCCGGTTTCCACGTAGGCGTCCACGATGTGCTTCAGCACTTCGCGCGAGCGGTCGTTGAGACCCCTGATGGCGGAGGCCTTCGCAGCGATATCGAGCGGTATGGTCATTGCCTTCGGAATGTAGTGAGCGCCCGGGCAAGGGTCAACGCGGGCCGCGAGCCCGCGGTTCCGCGCCGGCGACCCGGGCTGGCGGGCCGCTTTGCGGCCCCCAGGCTGGACCTTGCCGGCACCATGGGCTAGCTTGCGCGCCGCTGGAGGGCCCCTTATCCAGTCGGTGGGGCGGCGCTTTCACCACCCTTTTTCCGTCAAACGCCCCATAAAGAGGTCCTTTTTATGCGTCCGTCCGGCCGTGCCATCGACCAACTGCGCGATATCGTGCTCGAAACCGACGTCAACAAGTACGCCGAGGGCTCCTGCCTGGCGCGCTTCGGCGACACCCACGTGCTGTGCACCGCCTCCATCGAGGAATCCATCCCCGGCTGGCTGCGCAATTCCGGCCGGGGCTGGATCACCGCCGAATACGGCATGCTGCCGCGTTCGACCGGAACGCGCACCGACCGCGAGGCCGCGCGCGGCAAGCAGAGCGGGCGCACCCAGGAAATCCAGCGCCTGATCGGCCGCTCGCTGCGCGCCGTCACCGACCTGACCGCCTTCGGCGAGCGCCAGGTGCGCGTCGACTGCGACGTCATCCAGGCCGACGGCGGCACCCGCACCGCCGCCATTACCGGCGGCTACGTGGCGCTGCACCTGGCTTTCCAGCACCTCAAGGACATCGGCGTCCTTGAAAAGCTGCCCTTTACCGACCAGGTTGCCGCCGTGTCCTGCGGCATCTTCAACGGCCAGGAAGTGCTGGACCTGGACTATGCCGAGGATTCCACCGCCCAGGCCGACGCCAACTTCGTGCTGACCGCGGCCGGCGGGGTCGTCGAGGTGCAGGGCACTGCCGAGGACGCGCCGTTCAGCCGCAAGCAGTTCGAGGAGCTGCTGAACCTGGCCGAAAAGGGCGTGACGGAACTCTGCGCCCACCAGATGAAGGCCCTCGGCCTGAGCTGAGGACCCGAGTTGGGCGAAACGGGAGAAAGACGACAGGTGAGCGACACGACTTCGCGGGTTTTCGCGCCGGGCGACAAGCTGGTGCTGGCCACCCACAACCAGGGCAAGTACCGCGAAAACGCCGCCCTGCTGGCACCTTACGGGCTGGAGGTGCTGTCCGCCGGCGCTCTCGGCCTGCCGGAGCCGGAGGAGACCGGCGCCACCTACGAGGAAAACGCCGTCCTGAAGGCGCGGGCCGCCTGCGAGGCCACCGGCCTGCCGGCCATCGCCGACGATTCCGGCCTCTCCGTACCGGCCTTGGATGGCCAGCCGGGCATCTATACCGCCCGCTGGGCCGGGCCGGGGCGCGATTTCTTCGTCGCCATGAAGCGGGTGCACGACGAACTGGGCGACAGCCCGGACCGCCGCGGCTTCTTCGTCTGCAACCTGTCGGTCGCCTGGCCGGACGGCCAGGGCGGCACCGTAGAGACCGCCTCCTTCGAAGGCCGGGTCGAGGGTACTCTTATCTGGCCGATCCGCGGCGAGCGCGGCTTCGGCTTCGACCCGATGTTCCAGCCCAAGGGCCACGACATCACCTTCGGCGAAATGGACCCGGCGAAAAAAGAGGCGATGAGCCACCGCGCCATCGCCTTTGCCCGGCTGTCCCGGGCGCTGTTGGAGCGGAATTGACGGCATGACCGGGAGCGGCGCGGAGGCAGGCTTCGGCGTCTACCTGCACTGGCCGTTCTGCAAGTCCAAGTGCCCCTACTGCGATTTCAACAGCCACGTCCGCGAGGCGGTCGACCAGGACCGCTGGCGCCAGGCGCTGCTGGCCGACCTGGAGCACGCCGCCGCGAAAAGCGGCCCGCGCCGGGTCACCTCCGTGTTTTTCGGCGGCGGCACGCCCTCGCTGATGCCGGCGGAAACCGTCGCCGCCATAATCGAAAAGATCGACGCCCTCTGGGGTCTGCCGGCCGGCTCCGAGGTGACGCTGGAGGCTAATCCGACCTCGGCCGAGGCCGGGCGCGTTGCCGGCTTCGCGCGGGCCGGGGTGAACCGCCTGTCGCTGGGCGTGCAGGCGCTGAACGACGACGCCCTGAAATTTCTCGGCCGCCAGCATTCGGCCGCCGAGGCGTTGGGCGCGCTGGCGCTGGCCCGCGCCGCCTTCGGGCGCATTTCCTTCGACCTGATCTACGCCCGGCCCGGCCAGAGCGCGGCATCCTGGCAGGCCGAGCTGTCCGAGGCCCTGGCGCTGGGGCCGGAGCACATCTCGCTCTACCAACTGACCATCGAGGAGGGGACCGTCTTCCACGGTGCCTGGCGGCGCGGCGAACTCAAGCTGCCGGAAGAAGACGACGCCGCCGCACTCTACGAGGATACCGCCGCGCGCCTCGCCGCCGCCGGCCTGCCGGCCTACGAGATTTCCAATCACGCGCGGCCCGGCGGCGAATGCCGCCACAACCTGACCTATTTGCGCTACTTCGACTATGCCGGCATCGGCCCCGGTGCCCACGGCCGCCTGAGCTTCGACGGCGCCAAGCACGCGACGCGCCAGCACCGCGCGCCGGAAGCCTGGCTCGACCTGGTGGACAAACAGGGCCACGGCTGGCGCCAGGTCGAGATCGTCGCGCCGGAACAGCGTCTGGCCGAGATGGTAATGATGGGACTGCGCCTGGGCGAGGGCATCGCCCGCGCCGCCTTCCGCCGCGAACTGGGCAGCGAACCGGAAGCCCTGCTGGCTGAGGACCGCCTGCGGCGGCTGGCCGACGAGGGCTATCTGGTGCTGGACGACGCGGGCCTGAGGGCCACACCGGCCGGGCGCCAGCGCCTCGACGCCCTGCTCGGCTACCTGCTGACCTAGTTGATCCCGGCGGGAAAGGACGTCGGCGCCGGATCGCGCTCGATGAAACCGGCGCGCTGCAGTTCCAGTACCGCCAGGCCACGCTGCACCTGCCCGTTGGGCAGGAAGCGGAAGATGCCGTCGATGCCGGCGAAACCCAGGCTCTGGGTGATCGCCTCCGGCGTGTAGGAGACGAAGGCGCCCTCGGACTCGCCGCGCCGGTCCAGCACCGCGGCCAGGGCAACGGCGTCGTAGCCGAGCGAGGCGACCCGCGGCGGCGTCTCGCCGAAGCTCTGCTCGTAGCGCTCGCGGAAGGTCTTCCACAGGCCCGGCGGCGGTGCCGGGAACCAGCCGCCCTGCAGGGTCGGCTCGCTAAGCAGGTTGGGATCCTCCCACAGCGCGGTGCCGAGGAAGCGGACCTCCGTCGGATCGACGTCGTAGTAGGCGAGCAACGGGGCCACCGAAAGCAGCTGCTGGCCACTGGCCGGCAGCAGGATCGCATCGAAGGGCAGGGTGCCCAGGGTCTCGACGCCCTGCAGGCGTTGCAGGGCGCGCTGCGCGGCCTCGTCGGCCCGGCCCGCAAGATCGCGGCGCTGGTCCTCGGCGGCGCCGCGGCGCCGGTTGAAGTCGGCCAGCACCTGCACCTCGGCCGATACGTCGGTCGCCTGCGGGTCGTAGAACACCACGCGGCTGAGTTCGACGCCGTTGCGGAAGATGGCCTCCTGCAGCGACTGCACAACGATGTTGCCGTAGGCATTTTCCGGCGCCAGCACGGCAAAACGCCTGAGGCCGTTGGACACCGCATAGTCGATCATCCGGTCGACCTGGGTGCGCGGCGTCACGCCCATGACGAAGGTGAGCGGCCCGGCGACGGCATTGTTGTTCGAGAAGGTGATCATCGGCACCTCGGCGGCATCGACGATCGGTTTCACCGCCTCGGCCGAGGTGGAAAACAGCGGCCCGAGGATGAGGGCGGCGTCTTCGGCCAGCACCGCCTCGGCCGCTGCCGCGGCGCCCTCGGGCGTGCCGCGGGTATCGCGCACCAGCAGGGTGAAGCGGTCGCCGCCGAGGTCGAACAGCGCCAGTTCGGCGGCATTCAGCAGCGCCTGGCCAACCTCGCTCCGCGCCCCGCTCAAGGGCAGCAGGACGCCGACCTTCACCTTAGGCGGCTCGCGCTGTTCGAACTGGACCAGCGGCTCGGTCAGGGTATCGTAGGTGTCCTGCGGCGGCGGGGTCGGCGCCGGCTCGGCGACGGGCGGTTGCGTCTGCGGCGCCGGCGTGGGTACGCTGTCCGATGCGCAGGCGGCCAGCGTCGCCGCGAGCGTCAGGGCCAGCCCTGCCACCCGCAAAGACCGCCACCCCTTGATCACAGCATTTAAAGCGAAGCCTCGGCGCGGCCCTGATGTCAGCAAAATCAACGAACCATCCATCCGTCACGGAGAGCGCAGAGCCTAGCGAGGCCGCCGCGGGAAGTAAACTATCCCGCAAACGTGAACAGACCGCCAAGGGTTCCTCCCCGGAATCCGGTGAGGGATCCGGCATACACAAGGAATCCGCGGCAAAACGCCCGGCGGCCGCCCAGGCGAACCAGGGCGCGCCGCTGCCGGCCGGGCTGTATCTGGTCGCCACGCCGATCGGCAATCTGGGCGACATCAGCCGGCGCGCCCTCGACGTGCTGCGCCGCGCCGACCGCATCGCCTGCGAAGACACCCGCGTGACCCGCAAGCTGCTGAGCGCCGAGGGCATCGCCACACCGACCACCACCTACCACGATCATTCCAGCCCGCGCGACCGTGCCCGCCTGCTGGAGGCGGTGGCCGGCGGTGCCGCCGTCGCCGTGGTGTCCGACGCCGGCACGCCACTGGTCTCCGACCCCGGCTTCAAGCTGGTGCGCGAGGCCATCGCCGAAGACCTGCCGGTCACTGCCTTGCCCGGCCCTTCGGCCCCCCTGGTCGCCCTGCTGCTGTCCGGTCTGCCCAGCGACCGCTTCTTTTTCGGCGGCTTCCTGCCGCCCAAGAGCGGCGCCCGGCGCCAGGCGCTGCAGGAACTGCAGGGGCTGAACGCCAGCCTGATCTTCTTCGAAGGGGCCTCGCGCCTGGCCGCCTGCCTGGCCGACATGGCCGCGGTTCTGGGCGGACGTGACGCCGCGGTGGCGCGTGAGCTGACCAAGCTGCACGAAGAGGTGCGCCGTGGCGGCCTGGGCGATCTGGCCGCCCACTACGCTGAGGCCGGGCCGCCGCGCGGCGAGATCGTCATCGTCGTCGGCCCGCCTGCCGCCGGGACCGAGAACGATTTCGACCTGGATGCGGCCCTGACCGACGCCCTGACCCGCGCCAGCCTGCGCGATGCCGCCGCCACGGTGGCCGCCGCCAGCGGCCTGCCGCGGCGCCAGGTCTATGCCCGTGCCCTGGCGCTGGCCAAAACTGCCGGCGGCGGTGAAAGCGGGGAGCCGTGAGCCTCGCGGCCCGCCGCCGTGCCTATGCCCGCGGGCGCCGCGCCGAATGGCTGGCGGCCTGGTGGCTGCGCCTGCAGGGTTACCGCATCCTGGCCCGGGGCTTCCGCTGCCCGGCCGGCGAGATCGACCTGGTCGCCCGGCGCGGCGGCACCCTGGCCATCGTCGAGGTGAAGCGCCGAGACCACGAAGGCGCCGCCGGCGAGGCGATCAGCCCACGCCAGCAGCGCCGTGTCAGACGGGCCGCCGAGGCCTACCTGCAGCGTCACCCGGAACTGGCAGCCCTGCAGCCGCGTTTCGATGCCGTCCTGCTGGTGCCCGGCCGGCTGCCCCACCATTTGAAGAACGCCTGGAACGCCGACACCGTCTTGCCTTATTAGGGAGCCATCCTGATTAGGGAGGCATCCTGGCGCGGCCGCGCCGGACCGGGGTGCCGGCCGCCGTTCCGCCGCTATCGGAGATCACGACTTACATGCGCTTTCGTCCCGCCTTGCTTGCCACGCTCACCGTCCCCCTTTGCCTCGGCCTGCCGGCCGCCGGCTGCTGCCCGATCGGCGCCGCCGTCGTCGTCGGTGCCGTCGGCGTCACCGCGGCGCAGACCGAAAAGGGCTTCCGCCGCAGCGTCTCCGACACCGAGATCCGCATCGCCATCAACGACCGCTGGTTCCAGGCCGACGAGGAAATGTTCCGCAAGGTGAACCTGCAGGTTCAAGAGGGCCGCGTACTGCTGAGCGGCAACGTGCGCCTGCCCGAGCAGCGCGTCGAGGCGGTGCGCCTGGCCTGGCAGGCGCCCGGCGTGCGCGAGGTGATCAACGAGATCGAGGTCAACGACACCTCGGGCCTCAGCGATCTGGCCCGCGACATCTGGATCAGCACCGAGTTGAAGGCCGCTCTGGTGTTCGACGATCAGGTCTCGTCGATCGACTACTCCATCGAAACCGTGAACCAGGTGATCTACCTTATGGGGGTTGCCCGGACCCAGGCGGAGCTGGACCGGGTGATCGGCCACGCCAAGGATATTGCCTACGTGCGCCGGGTGGTCAGCTATGTGCTGCTGGTCGATGACCCACGGCGCAATTCCTGAACGGCTTAGCCCAGATGCCAAACAAGACGGCAAAGGAGAGAGCATGAGCTGGTCGAGCGCCAGCAACCGGGGTGAGGTGGAAAGCCGCCTCCGGCGCATCGGCAGCCAGGACGACGCCGAGATCGACGTCGCCGAGGCAGCCTTGCTGCTGGCCGCGCTGGACCGCCCGCAACTGAGCCTGGAACGCTACCACCATCATCTGTCGCTGGTGGCCCGCGACGTCGCCGATCTGGCGGAAAAGGAGGGCGCGGCGACTTCCCTGGCGGCGCGGGTGGCGGTGCTGAACGCCGTACTGGTGGAGCGCTACGGCTACCACGGCGACCGCGAGAGCTACGACGACCTGATGAACGCCAACCTGATGCGGGTGATCGACCGCCGCCGCGGCCTGCCGGTGGCGCTCGGCATCCTGTACCTGCACGGCGCCCGCGCCCAAGGCTGGCAGATCTCCGGCCTGGGGTTTCCCGGCCACTTCCTGCTGCGCCTGGACCTGGGCGCCCAGCGCGCCATCATCGACCCCTTCAACAATGGCGAGACGCGCGACGCCGCGGCGCTGCGCGGCCTGCTGAAAACCATGGCGGGGCCGTCGGCGGAGCTGCGCCCCGAGCACACCCAGCCGGTCGGCTGCCGCGACGTGCTGTTGCGCCTGCAGAACAACATCAAGCTGCGCCATGTCCAGGAGGAACGCTCGGCCGACGCGCTGGGGACCCTGGAGAGCATGCTGATGATCGCCCCGGAGCGCCCCGGCCTGTGGCGCGAGGCCGGCATCCTGCATTCGCACCTGGACAACATGCGTGCAGCGATCATCGCCTTCGAGCATTATCTGGAACTCAGCCTGCCGGGCGATCCCGGCCGGCAGGACATCGCCGCGCTGCTGCACCAGCTGCGCACGCAGCTAAACTGAATTTCACCGACACCGACTTTCTACCGACACCGGCCTTCACCGAGAGAAACAGGAAGACATCGCATGAGCTTGGCGGTCGCCATTCAGATGGACCCCATCGAGGCCATCGACATCCAAGGGGACAGCAGCTTCGTCCTGGCCCTGGAGGCGCAGCGCCGCGGCCACGGCCTGTTCCACTACCTGCCGCAGCACCTGAGCCTGAAAGACGGGCGCGTCTATGCCGAGATGCGGCCGCTGGAGGTGCGCCGCGAGAAGGGCAACCACTTCAGCCTCGGTGCGCCGCAGACCATCGACCTGGCCACCGCCGACGTGGTGCTGATGCGCCAGGACCCGCCCTTCGACATGTCCTACATCACCGCCACCCACCTGCTGGAACATGTCCACCCGGAAACCCTGGTGGTGAACGACCCGGTGCACGTGCGCAACGCGCCGGAAAAGCTGTTCGTCACCCACTTCCCCGGGCTGATGCCGCCGACGCTGATCACCAGCGACAAGCGCGAGGTGCAGAGCTTCCGCGCCGAGCATGGCGACATCATCATCAAGCCGCTGTTCGGCAACGGCGGCGCCGGAGTGTTCCACATCGGCCCCGAGGACGAGAACCTGACCGCCCTGCTGGAGCTGTTCACCGGCCTGTACCGCGAACCGATCATCGTGCAGCGCTACCTGCCGGAAGTGCGCCAGGGCGACAAGCGCATCATCCTGATCGACGGCCGTCCCGCTGGTGCCATCAACCGGGTGCCGGCCAAGGGGGAGGCGCGCTCCAACATGCACGTGGGCGGGCGCCCGGATAAGTCGACACTGACCCGCCGTGAGCACGAGATCTGCGAGGCCATCGGCCCGGCGCTGAAGGAACGCGGCCTGATCTTCGTCGGCATCGACGTGATCGGCGACTACATGACCGAGATCAACGTCACCTCGCCGACCGGCCTGCAGGAGATCAACCGCTTCGACGACGTCTGTCTGGAAGCGGAGATCTGGGACGTCATCGAAACCCGCTACGGCGCCGGCCACACCGCACCGAGCGTGTGAGTAACTCTGCCAGAGAGCGTGCCGGGCTCGCCCTTCGAAACGCCGGCGGCGCCGGCTCCTCAGGGCGAGGCGTTGGATTTCACATCGACTGCATGCTGAGGAGCCCGTCCCGAAACTCTCGGGACGGGCCTCTCGAAGTACGAAGTCGGTCGGCGCCTCTTAAGCCTGCTTCTCGTCGTCCTTACCATTGGCACCATCGGCGCCATTGGCACCGTTGAGGCTCTGCAGCGCCGTCTTGGTGCATTGCTCCATCGGTTGCCAGCAGGACTGCTGAATGCGCGCCATCATGGCGATCAGCTTGCTGGTCTCCTCGGCGTATTGCTGCGCCGCGCGTTCGACGAAGCTGCGCTGCTTCTCGAAGAACTCCTCCGGCGAGCCGGCCTTGGCGATCTCCTCGGCGGTCTCGATGTCATGGCGCAGCCGCGCACCGGCAAAAGTCATCATCTCCTGGCTCAATTCGGCCACACCGGCCAGCACGGCTTCTCCCGCGGTCATCGCCGCGGTGACGGTTTCGCCATTCTTGCCAACCAGCGATTCATAGGGAGTATCGCGGTAGCGTGCGGCGATGAGGCCGCCGGGTGAGAGCGGGGCGGTGGCCGGCGCCTTGGCGGCAGGCTTACCGGCGGACTTGGTGCCGGGCTGGGCGGCGGACTTCTTTTCTGACGTCGTCTCGGTACGGGTAGTAGACATGATCTGCAGTCTCCCACTTCCATAGGGTTGCGTCCGGCCGGCGCGGGTGCGCCGGTCCTTTTCCCCCGATAACGCTGTTACGCTTGATCCCTGAGCCCTGTGCTGCCTTCCGCTTCGCACCGTCGTTGTCCCACTTGCCCCTGCAAGCGGAGCGCACGGCTTTGGCGAAGATCCGGAATCCCCGGCAGCGGCTTTCCCACAGAAATTAGCATAGGGACGCTCCGTTTAACCATCATTGATCTGTGACAGTTGGCCGCCGCATCTAAGCCGGATTCATTGCCGGCGCGGCCTGAGCCCCGGCGCAGGGCGGAATCCTTTTGGCGCCACGGGCGCTTCTACCTAAGATTGACACTCCCGCCTGCCCCCTTCACCGAGAAACAACGAAAGGACCGCGCGCCGCCATGGTCGCCCGCATCGCCACAGTCGCCTTCGCCGGGGTCGAGGTGCTGGACATCGACGTCCAGGTGCAGATGGGCAACGGCCTGCCGGCCTTCACCGTGGTCGGCCTGCCCGACAAGGCGGTGGGCGAGAGCCGCGAGCGGGTGCGCGCGGCGCTGACCGCCCTGGGCCTGGCGCTGCCGCCCAAGCGCATCACCGTGAACCTGGCCCCCGCCGACCTGCAGAAGGAGGGCAGCCACTTCGACCTGCCCATCGCGCTGGGCCTGCTGATCGCCATGGGGGTGCTGCCGGGCGACGAACTGGCCGGCTACACGGCGCTTGGCGAACTCTCCCTCGATGCCCGCATTTCGCCGGTCGCCGGCGTGCTGCCGGCGGCGATCCACGCGCTGGAAAAGGACCGTGGGCTGATCTGCCCGGCCGGCCAGGGTGGCGAAGCAGCCTGGGCCGCCGGGCTCGACATTCTGGCGCCGGGCACGCTGCTGGCGCTGGTCAACCACTTCAAGGGCAGCCAGGTGCTGAGCCCGCCGAAGCCGGCGCTGGAGGAGGCCACCGGCAACGGCCTGGACCTGAAGGACATCAAGGGCCAGGAGAGCGCCAAGCGGGCGCTGGAGATCGCCGCGGCCGGGGGCCACAACCTGCTGATGGCCGGGCCGCCCGGGGCCGGCAAGTCGATGCTGGCGGCGCGGCTGCCCGGCATCCTGCCGCCGCTGAGCCCGGCCGAGGCGCTGGAAGTCTCGATGATTCATTCCGTCGCCGGATCGCTGAAGGACGGCAGGCTGCTGCGCCAGCGCCCTTTTCGCGACCCGCACCATTCGGCCTCGCTGCCGGCGCTGGCCGGCGGCGGCCTGCGCGCCAAGCCGGGAGAAATCAGCCTCGCACACCTCGGCGTGCTGTTCCTCGACGAACTGCCGGAGTTCCAGCGCGGCGCGTTGGAGGCCCTGCGTCAGCCGCTGGAGGCGGGCCGTGTCTCGGTCGCCCGCGCCAATGCCCACGTGACCTATCCGGCCCGGGTGCAACTGATCGCGGCAATGAACCCCTGCCGCTGCGGCTACCTGGACGCCCCGTCACGGGCCTGCGCCCGGGCGCCGCGCTGTGCCGCCGACTATCAATCCAAAATTTCCGGGCCGCTGTTCGACCGCATCGACCTGCACGTCGACGTGCCGGCGGTGGCCGCCGCCGACCTCACCCTGCCACCGCCGGCGGAAGGCTCGGCCGAGGTCGCCGCCCGCGTCGCCGCGGCCCGCGCCCGCCAGACCGCGCGCTTTGCAGAACTGCCGGCGGAAAACCGCCCGCGCACCAACGCCGAGGCCGACGGCCAGTTGCTGGAAGAGATCGCCGCCCCCGACGCGCAAGGCCTCCAGCTGCTGACCCAGGCGGCGGAAGCCCTGAAGCTCTCCGCCCGCGGCTACCACCGCGTCCTCCGCGTCGCCCGCACCCTGGCCGACCTGGAAGGCGGGGAAAGCGTGCGCCGCCCGCACATCGCCGAAGCGCTGACCTACCGCCGCACGCTGCCGGGGCGGTGAGGAGGCCGCTTCCCGTCAGACCCTCTCGATCCCTCCTGCTTCTTCCTGCGCCAGGCGCCGGAGTTTCCGGCGCAGGAAGACCTTGCGCAGCTCGCTCTTCAGCCACTCCTCTTCGGAAAGAAGCATGGCTGATTTCTCGATGAGGTAGAGATTGAAACCCATCAACACCGTAAAGAGACCTAAAGTGAGCGCAATACCTAAGTCGCCTTTGCCGAGGGCAAACAGCACAAACGCCAACATGACCGCAATGGCGCCACTATTGGCAAGGCGGGCGATTAGCTTGAGATACTTCGGCATAGGCTTTCTCCTGGTCCCTTGACCGGCGCATGACGCAACCAGAGTACCGTGGTGCCCGATATCAGAGAGTTAAGGGCGAGCCATATCCGCGTTGCGATTGCCGCCATAGAAAAAAAGCGCTAAAGCCAGCGTATGAGCACGCTCCCGGATCCCGCCGACATCCCCATCCAACTGGTTCCCCTGGACGACACCTTCGCGCTGCGCAAGGCGGTGCTGCGACCGTGGCTGACGCTGGAGGAGGCGCGGGCGAGCTGGGCGGGTTTCGACGAACACTTCCATGTCGGCGCATTGCAGGCCGGCCGCGGCGGCAGCACCGCGGGCTTCGTCATCGAGGCGCAGCCGGACTATGTAAAAGAGTTCGGCGCGCAGCAGTGGCGCCTGCGCGGCATGGCGAGCGATCCCACCGTGCAGGGTCAGGGCCTGGGCGGGCAGGTGCTGGACTTCGGCATCGCCGAGATCGCGCGGCGCCTCAGGGCGACGGGTGAAGCCTCGGCGACGCTGTGGTGCAACGGGCGCACCGGGGCGCAGCGCTTTTACGAACGCCACGGCTTTCAGCCCATCGGCGATCTCTTCGAGACGCCGGGCACCGGGCCGCACTACGTCTTCTGGCGCCGGGTCGAGGCGGGGTAGATTCCCCTACCTGGTCGTCATGCTCGGACTTGTTCCGAGCATCCAGGGCCACCGGCGGAGTGCCCCCCTGGGCCCTCGGGACAAGCCCGAGGGTGACAGCTCGTGTCAGAGCCCGTCGAGAAACGCGTTCAAGTGGCCGTTGAAGACGTCCGGCTGTTCCAGGTTGGGCAGGTGGGCGGTGCCGGGGATGACGCTGCCGAGGGCCTGGGGCATGGCCTGCACCAGATGCACGCAGCGCTGCTGGATGTGCGGGAAGTCGGCGTCGCCCCACACCACCTGGGCCGGCATCTTCAGATCGGCGAGGCGCGCATAGGCGGCCGGGAAGGCGGCGGGGTTGGTCTCGCGCCCCGGGTCCTCGGCATAGAGCGCCGTCGCGTTCATCGCCAGGAAGAGATCGCGCACCGCGCCGCCGACGCGACCCTCCTCGCTGCCCGGGCCGTCGAGCCACATCCAGGCCTCCAGCAGGTTCAGGCGGTCGAGGTCCTCGTCCTCCTCGGCCTCCTCCAGCAGTTCCAGCAGCGCCTCCACCGGTGGCGGAAAATCCTCCGGCGAAGGCGCGCCGGTGACCGCCGGTGCGGCGAGGAACAGGCCGGCGACGCGGTCGGGATGGGTCAGCGCGAAATCGATGGCGATGCGTCCGCCCTGGGAGCAGCCGGCCAGCACGGCGTGGCCGATGGCGAGATGGTCCAGCACCGCCAGCAGGTCGTCGACGTGAGAGAAGGTTTCCGCCCGTCCCTTGGTTTCGCCGAAGCCGCGGCGGTCGTAGGCGACGACGCGGTGGCGCGGCGCCAGGGCGGCGATCTGGTTCTGCCACATGCGCTTGTCGGCGACGCCGGCGTGCAGGAAGACCACCGCCGGCCCGAGGCCCTGGTCGCTGCCGTCCTCGACGCCCGAGAGACGCGCCTGTCCGCTGGGCACGGTGAAATCTTTGGGCATGGGAGTTCCTCTCGCTAGGCGACTCACTCCGCGCCGGCAAGGGCCGCGCGGAGGCCCGGAAAGGCGGCGGCCAGGGCCGCTTCGCCGGCGGGCGTGAGGACGACCTTGCGCGACGCGCGCTCTCGGCGCAACCACTTCCGGCGCAGCAGATGATCCGCCAGGGCGGCCCCCAGTGCGCCGCCCAGATGGGGGCGCCGCTCGCTCCAGTCCAGGCAGCAGCGGGCGAAGTGACGCCGCTCGCCCTCCGCTGCCGTCACGTCGATGCCGAAGTCCTCCAGGAAGGCGCGGCCCTTGGGCCCCAGGGTGAAATCACTCTCGACCCGGCGCAGGTAGCGCCGCTTCAGCAGCGAGTCGGTGAGGGCGACGCCGAGGCGCCCGGCCAGGTGGTCGTAGCAGAAGCGTGCCGTGCGCAGGTCGCCGACGCGGCGCAGCTGGGCCGAGCGGCGCTCGGGTACTCGGGTATTCGGGGTGAGGTGGCTGCGCGGCTCCAGCGCCTCGGCCACCGCCGGCCCGGCGAGGCGGTAGTAGCGGTGGCGGCCCTGCTTTTCGACGGCGATGAGGCCGGCGCCGGTCAGCTTGGCCAGGTGGCTGCTCGCGGTCTGCGGCGTGACGCCGGCGGCGAAGGCCAGTTCGCTGGCGGTCTGGGCGCGGCCGTCCATCAGGGCGGCCATCATGTTGGCCCGGGCAGGGACGCCGATCAGCGCGCCGACCAGGGCAAAGGAGGGATCTACCGACATATTTCGATGATAGGCGCAGCGTGAACGCCGGCGCAAGACGTTGCGGGCATAGTTCGACGGGGAGCGAAGTTTTGACGACCAGGCCGCTTCACGGCTGTCATCCCGGCACTTGTTGTCGGGATCCATTGGCATGTGCGGCAGGAACGTCGTGCCCAGGAAATGCCGAGATCAATCGAGCGGCGAGGGCATGGGGTCCCGGGGTCAGGCCCCGGGACGACAGCGGCGCGCTTGATATAGCCGTGACAACACGCCGATAGAAAACGACGGCGTGAACCTCAGTC
The DNA here is from genome assembly GCA_050043265.1 of Kiloniellaceae bacterium. Taxonomy (GTDB): domain Bacteria; phylum Pseudomonadota; class Alphaproteobacteria; order Kiloniellales; family Kiloniellaceae; genus Pelagibius. The sequence continues at coordinate 16,591 of JBHJIR010000069.1, read as the reverse complement.
CTGCGACGGTTTGATCATGCGGCCGAGCGGCTGGCCGCCGAAGAGGTGGAGGTGGAAGTGCGGCACTTCCTGCTGGCCGTGCTCGCCGGTGTTGGCGAGGATGCGGTAGCCATGGGTTTCGATGCCCAGGTCCTTGGCGATCCTGCCGGCGGCGCGGAAGAAGCCGGTGATCTCCGCCTCGCTCGCCTTTTCCGAAAAATCGGCGAAGGAGACGTAAGCGCCTTTGGGGATGATCAGCACGTGCACCTTGGTCTGCGGCACGATGTCATGGAAGGCCAGCACGTGATCGTCTTCGTAGACTTTGTTGCAGGGAATCTCTCCGCGCAGAATCTTCGCGAAGATGTTGTTGTCGTCGTAAGCCATAACGCCTCTCCTCTGCGCTTCCCGTTTTTTGTTCGCCGCCAGTGTGGTCCGATCAGTCCTTCGGGCGCGAGGCCTTTTCGGCGATGCCGGAAATGCCCTTGCGGCCCTCCAGCGCGGCCCAGACCTCGGCCGGCTTCACGCCGCTGGCCGCCCACAGCACCAGCAGGTGATACAGCAGGTCGGCGGACTCGCTGACCACGCCGTCCTTGCGGCCCTGCGCGCCCTCGATCACCGTCTCGACCGCTTCTTCGCCGACCTTCTGGCAGATCTTGTCGATCCCGCGGTGGAACAGACGCGCGGTGTGCGAGCTTTCCGGATCGGCGCCCCGCCGGCCGTCGATGATGTCGTAGAGGCCGTCTAGGACGGTACCGTTCAGAGAACCCTTGGACATGGCAGTCTGCTCTTTTTTCTTGCGGGTCGCGCGGGGGTCAGGCGGGCGCCGCTTCGACCGGGCGCACCGGCAGGCCGTGGCCCGCGAGGCAGGCCTTGGCCTCGGCGATCGAATAGGTGCCGAAGTGGAAGATCGAGGCGGCCAGCACGGCGGAGGCATGCCCCTGGGTGACACCCTCGGCGAGGTGGTCCAGGGTGCCGACGCCGCCCGAGGCGATCACCGGCACCGGCACCGCATCGGAAACCGCGCGGGTCAGCGGCAGGTTGTAGCCGGCCTTGGTGCCGTCGCGATCCATCGAGGTCAGCAGGATTTCGCCGGCGCCCAGGTCGCACATGCGCTGCGCCCAGCCGACGGCGTCGATGCCGGTCGCCTTACGGCCGCCGTGGGTGAAGATCTCGAAATCATCAGGCCCCACCGACTTGGCATCCACGGCCACCACGATGCACTGGCTGCCGAACTTTTCCGCCGCCTCGCGCACGAAGTTGGGGTTGTGCACGGCGGCGGTATTGATGGAGACCTTGTCGGCACCGGCCAGCAGGAGCTGGCGGATATCCTCGATGGTGCGCACGCCGCCGCCAACGGTCAGCGGCATGAAGCAGTGCTCTGCCGTGCGGCGCACCACGTCCAGCAGGATGCCGCGGTTCTCGTGACTGGCGGTGATGTCGAGAAAGCAGAGTTCGTCGGCACCGGCGGCGTCGTAGACCTGGGCCTGTTCCACCGGGTCGCCGGCGTCGACCAGGTCGATGAAGTTCACGCCCTTCACCACGCGGCCATCCTTCACGTCCAGGCAGGGGATGACCCGCACGGTCAGCATCTAGGCGGCTCCGCTGGTTGCTTCGGCCAGGAGGGCCAGCGCCGCCGCCGGGTCGATGCGCCCGTCGTAAATCGCGCGCCCGGAGATGACGCCCTCGATGCCGACGGACGCAATGGCTTTGAAAGCCGCGAGATCGTCCAGCGAGGCGACGCCGCCGGAGGCGATCACCGGCGTCGAAAGCGCCTCGGCCAGGGCGCGGGTCGCCGCCACGTTGGCGCCCTGCAGGGCCCCGTCGCGGTCGATGTCGGTGTAGACGATGGCCGCGGCGCCGGCGTCCTCGAAGCGGCGCGCCAGATCCAGCGCGTCGATCTCGCTGACCTCGGCCCAGCCCTCGGTGGCGACCTTGCCGCCGCGTGCGTCGATGCCCAGCACCACCCGGCCGGGGAAGGCGCGGCAGGCCTCGCGCACCAGATCCGGGTTCTTCACTGCCACGGTGCCGAGAATGACGCGCCGCAGGCCCAGGTCCAGCCAGCGTTCGATGGTCGCCATGTCGCGAATGCCGCCGCCGAGCTGCGCCGGAATGTCGACGGCCTTCAAAATGGCCTCGACCACCGGCGCATTTACCGGACGGCCCTCGAAGGCACCGTTCAGGTCGACCAGATGCAGCCACTGGAAGCCGGCCGCGGCAAAGCTGCGCGCCTGGGATGCCGGGTCGTCGTTAAACACCGTGGCGCTGTCCATCGCGCCACGCACCAGGCGCACGGCCTGTCCGTCCTTCAGGTCGATGGCGGGAAACAGGATCATCGCGCGCCGCCGCTGCCGGCTTCACCCACGGCGGGTTCTCCCTCCGCCAGGCCGCCGTTGCCGTGCAGGTCCTTGTAGTAGAACAGGCCGGTGGCCCAACGGTCGTTGACCCAGGCGTAGTGCGGGTGGGTGCCCCAGCGCACGAAGCCGGCTTCCTCCACCACCTCGATGGCGCGGGTCTGGGTATCGCGCACGTCGAGGTTCAGTACGCGCAGACCGTTGGCCCGCGCCGCGTCCTCGACCTGGGCGACCAGCGCCGGGGCAAGGCCATGGCCGCGCGCCCAGGGCGCCACGAAGAAGGTGGTCAGCTGGCCGGTCAGGCTCTGCGCCTCGTTGTTGCGGGGTGCGCGCAGCAGCTGGGCCGAGCCGGCGATGGTGCCATCCAGGCGGCCGACGAAAAGCTCGCGCTCGGGCACCAGCAGCACGCCCTGCCAGTAGGCCTCCATGGTCTGGCGCGGCGGCGGGTTCAGCCAGCCGAAGCCGCCACCCTGCAGGATCGCCGCCTCGGCCGCATCGCACAGATCGTGCAGATCCGGCCCGTGAAAGCCGGTCAGGCGGTCCATGGCGATGGTTGCGCCGGAATCAGTCTGGGGCGAGTCAGTCTCGGGCGAGTCTGTTTCGGTCATGGACGCCACCTCAAAAAATTCGCAAGCAGCCGGAGCCCGACGGATTGGCTCTTTTCCGGATGGAACTGGGTTCCGGCCAGGTTGTCGCGGCCGACCATCGCCGTCACCGGGCCGCCGTAATCGACGGTGGCCAGCAACTGGGCGGGGTCGTCCGGGCACAGGTGATAGCTGTGCACGAAGTAGACATAGGGGGTTTCACCGAAGCCTGCTACCAGAGGATGAGTCGTGTCACGCAGGTTTAACGCGTTCCACCCCATATGCGGCACTTTCAGTGCCTCTTCCGTCCCCCCCGGCCCGGCTTGGGGCGCGGGATCCAGGGCCACCACATCGCCGGGAATCCAGCCGAAACCCTGATGCACGCCGTGTTCCAGGCCGCGGGTGGCCATCAGCTGCATGCCCACGCAGATGCCCAGGAAGGGCCGGCCGGCGCCGATCACGGTCTCTTCCAGCGCTTCGACCATGCCGTCGATGGCGAACAGACCGCGCCGGCAGTCGCCGAAGGCACCGACGCCGGGCAGCACCACGCGGTCGGCACGGCGCACCACGGCGGGGTCGTCGGTCACCGTCACCGGCCCGCCGTTCACGTCGGCGGCGGCACGTTCCAGGGACTTGGCGGCCGAGCGCAGGTTACCCGAACCATAGTCGATAATCGCAACGGTCATATCAGACCCTTTCGATCCTTGAGGTCTGAGCGGGGCCCCAACCCTGACGGGGGGCGGGAAGCCCGGCCGGATCGTTCAGAGGGAACCCTTGGTGGAGGGCACGGCGTCGGCCTTGCGCGGGTCGATCTGGATGGCCTCGCGCAGGGCGCGGGCCAGAGCCTTGAAGCAGGACTCGACGATATGGTGGTTATTCGTGCCGTAGAGGTTTTCCACGTGCAGCGTCAGGCCCGCGTGCTGGGCAAAGGCCTGGAACCACTCCTTGAACAGCTCGGTATCCATGGTGCCGAGCTTGTCGCGGTCGAAGTCCACCTTCCAGATCAGATAGGGCCGGTTGGAGGCGTCGAGCGCCACCCGGGTCAGGGTCTCGTCCATCGGGAGCAGCGCCTGGCCGTAGCGCCAGATGCCCTTGCGGTCGCCCAGCGCCTGGGACAACGCCTGGCCCAGCACGATGCCGCTGTCTTCCGTGGTGTGGTGATAGTCGATATGCAGGTCGCCCTCGGCCTTCAGCGTGATGTCGATCAGGCTGTGGCGGGAGAGCTGTTCGAGCATGTGGTCCAGGAAACCGATGCCGGTCGACACTTCATAGGTGCCGCTGCCATCCAGGTCGACCGTCGCGGCGATCCTGGTTTCCTGCGTGTTTCGCTCAATGGTTGCCCGGCGCATATCGTCTCGCCCCGCCCTTAAAGCGGGTCCTTCGGCTTACAGGTCGCAAAGAAGGCGCCCTTTTATCAGGAAGGGGCCCGCGACGCCAGCGCGATGGTACCCGCAGCAAGGCCAGGATTTCCGCCGTTCCAGGCCCGGCGGCTCCTCGGTGGGATTGTCCGGGGTATTGCCCGGGGTAGTGCCCGGCCGATGGGCCCGCGGCCAGAAATGCGGCTTGACCCGGCGGTCGCTTTTGCCCATTTGACAGTCCATGTCAGACAACGCTCCCTCAACGTCCCCCGCACAGTGGCACGGCACCACGATCCTCTCGGTCCGCAAGGGCAACCGGGTGGTGGTGGCCGGCGACGGCCAGGTCAGCTTCGGCAACACGGTGATGAAGTCCAATGCCCGCAAGGTGCGCCGCCTGGGCAAGGACAACGTCATCGCCGGTTTCGCCGGCGCGACGGCCGATGCCTTCACCCTCTTCGAGCGCCTCGAGGCCAAGCTCGAGACCTATCCGAACCAGCTAACCCGCGCCTGCGTCGAGCTGGCCAAGGACTGGCGCACCGACCGCTACCTGCGCCGCCTGGAGGCCATGATGGCGGTGGCCGACAGCACCACCTCGCTGGTGCTGACCGGGACCGGCGACGTGCTGGAGCCGGAGGACGGCCTGATCGGCATCGGCTCCGGCGGCGCCTTCGCGCTGTCCGCCGCCCGCGCCCTGATCGACGTCGATGCCATGGACGCCGAGGCGATCGCCCGCAAGGCGATGAAGATCGCCGGCGACATCTGCATCTACACCAACCAGAACATCACCGTCGAAAGCCTGCCCAGCAGCGGAACGAGCGGCGGCACCGCCGGCGCACGTCCCGCGGATTGAGGCGCGGAGACCTTATGAACGACAGCCCCAGCTACAGCCCGATCCAGGGCGACAGCACGTCTTCCTTCTTCACCCCGCGCGAGATCGTTTCGGAACTGGACCGTTTCATCATCGGCCAGAACGACGCCAAGCGCGCCGTCGCCATCGCCCTGCGCAACCGCTGGCGCCGCCAGCAGCTGCCCGAGGCGCTGCGCGAAGAGGTGCTGCCCAAGAACATCCTGATGATCGGGCCGACCGGCGTCGGCAAGACCGAGATCGCGCGCCGCCTGGCCAAGCTGGCCCAGGCGCCCTTCCTGAAGGTCGAGGCCACCAAGTTCACCGAAGTCGGCTACGTCGGCCGCGATGTCGAGCAGATCATCCGCGACCTGACCGAGGTCGCCCTGCACATGACCCGCGAGCGTCAGCGCCAGCAGGTCAAGGCCCAGGCGGAGCTGCACGCCGAGGAGCGCGTGCTCGACGCCCTGGTCGGCGCCAACTCCAGCGCCGACACGCGCCAGAAGTTCCGCACCCGGCTACGCCAGGGCGAGCTGGACGACAAGGACATCGAGATCGAGGTGCAGGAGTCCAGCGGCATGCAACTGCCGACCATGGAGATTCCCGGCATGCCCGGCGCCTCCATGGGCATGCTGAACCTGGGCGATATCTTCGGCAAGGCGATGGGCGGGCGCACCAAGAAACGCCGCATGAAGGTCGCCGAGTCCTACGAAGTGCTGATCGCTGAGGAAAGCGACAAGCTGCTGGACGAGGAAGCGGTCGTCAGCAGCGCCATCCACGCGGTGGAACAGAACGGTATCGTCTTCCTGGACGAGATCGACAAGATCACCGCGCGCTCGGAGCGCGGCGGCGCCGATGTCTCGCGCGAAGGCGTGCAGCGCGACCTGCTGCCGCTGATCGAAGGCACCACCGTGGCCACCAAGCACGGGCCGGTGCGCACCGACCACGTGCTGTTCATCGCCTCCGGCGCCTTTCACATGGCCAAGCCCTCGGACATGCTGGCCGAGTTGCAGGGCCGCCTGCCGATCCGCGTCGAGCTGGATGCGCTGACCCGCGACGACTTCAAACGCATCCTGACCGAGCCGGAGAACAGCCTGATCCGCCAGTACAGAGCGCTGATGGACACCGAAGAGGTCACCCTGGATTTCCAGGAAGAGGCAATCGACGCGCTGGCCGACCTCTCCGCCGAGATCAATGCCTCGGTCGAAAACATCGGCGCCCGGCGCCTGCACACGGTGCTGGAAAAGCTGCTGGAAGAAATCTCCTTCACCGCCACCGACCGCGGCGGGGAGACCATCGTCATCGACGCCGAGATGGTCCGCGTCCGCGTCGGCGAACTGGCCAAGAACGCCGACCTGTCGAAGTTCATTCTGTAAGCGCGCCACGGGAAAAAACCGGATGCCGGGCAGCGCGACTGCCCGGTATCACGGGGCATCACGGCAGCCGGAATTCCAGTTCTTCCGTGATGGTCGGCGGGTTGGCCTGCCAGGCCGATTTCTTGACCCGCGCGTCGCGGTCGGATTTCTGACCGACCATCAGCATGTCGATGGTCACCCCGTCGGAAGCCAGCGGCATGAACAGGCGGCTGATGCTGCGCGGGCCCTCGACATCGCCGTAGGCGTAGGAACTGCGGCTGTAGAGTGCGCCGGGGCCGGCGGCGCCGCGGCGGAACAGCGCGGTAACGTGGTCGCGATAGATGCCGTCCGGCACCGCCTCGTGCATCAGCTTGCCGGTCGGATCGACGCCGGAGGCGGCATCGGTGCCGACAAGTCGGAAACGAAGGTAACGCCCGCCCTCCAGCACATCCAACAGCAGCACGAAGGGCAGCAGCCGCGTGATCTCTTCCGGCAGGATGTCGGCGCGCGCCGGATAGGCGCCGGCGCTACGCTTTTCGGTCCAATAGAGATAGAGCTCGCGCAGGGGCTCTTCGGCGATCTGCTCGATGTTGCCCGTCATGGTCATGGCGTGCCGGGCTCCTCGCCGGAGGGAGTATCGGGGGCCGCCGGCTCGATATCTTCCAGCAGCCGGTCGAGCCGGTCGTCCGGCAGCTCGGCGATACGCCCCGCCAGCAGGTTGGCAAACAGCGTCGCCTTCACGCTGAGGCCGGCGGTATCCACCACCACGCGCGGGTGGGAGAGATCGGCGAGACGCTGCAGTTCTTCCGCCTCGTCCCAGATGATGCCGAGGAACTGGCAGACCCGGTGGACGAAACGCCGGCTCGGCTTGCCGCGCCGCCCGTGTTCCATGGCCGAGAGGTAGGCCGGCGAAACCTGCAGCCCCGCCGCCATGTCCTTCAGCGCCAGCCCACGCGCGGCGCGGATCTCCCGCAGCTTTTCTCCGAACGGCGTCATGTGGGCTCCGACTCATCGTAAAGTCCACGCGCCCGATGCCAGTCGGCCAGGGAGTCGTCGGGGTATTCGGCGTAACAGTTGGTGCGCTTGGCGTCAGCCGGCAGCTTCACCCAGGCCGCCTTGGAATCGAGCATGATGAAAACGGTCTCCGGCGGCGGCATCAACGGCGTGTCGATGGCCGAGGCGAAAGGGTGCACCAGCTCGGGCCACCGCGGATCGGAAACGTAGAGCGCGGCGCCGCAGTGTTTGCAGAAATGCCGGCTGCCCGGACTGACCCCGTCAGGATCTTCCGCAGGGCCGCGCGCATGATAGACGGTGACGTGCTCGGCGCCCTCGACCTTCAGGGTCGCCGCCTCGCCGGACAGATTGATGGCGTAGCCGCCACCGCCTGCCGTCTTGCGGCAGATCGAGCAGTAGCAGCGCAGATAGGGTGCCGCGGCCCGCGAAAACACGGAAAACCGCACGGCACCGCAGTGACAGGAGCCTTTAAGCTGCGGCAAGGCCGATCCTCGCTATCACCCAGACACAATCATCTGGATCGTCTGGCGCATAACCGGATCGCAGTTTAGCCGTTTCGGCGGACGAAGGCGATTCCCACTTGCGGCTTCCCGCAAGAGTTTTGCGTAGGCATGCTGTCGACCAGCGCCGGCGGCGCAGCAGCCGATCAGCGCCGGCGGCGCAGCAGGATGTAGAGCGCGCCGGTGCCGCCGTGCTTTTGCTGGGCATAGTCGAAGGAGAGAACCCGCGAACGGTTCGGCGCTTCGTTCAACCAACGCGGCACGGACGCGCGCAGCACGCCGCCTTCTTCCTTGTGCAGGCCTTTGCCGGTGACCACCAGCACGCACCGCTTGCCGGCGGCGTGGCAGTCGGCGAGGAAGCCTTCCAGGCGGCGGTGCGCCTCGGCCTGGCGCAGACCGTGCAGGTCGAGGGTCGCCTCGATGGGCAGCTTGCCGCGGCGCAACCGCTCGGCCTTGCGGCGGTCGAGCCCGTCGCGGCTGCCGTGGCTGAGGTCGGCCTGCGGCTGGGGTCGCGGCGCCGCCGCCGCCGGGGTCCGGTGGGCCGGGGCGGTGGCAGGGCTGCGGCGTTTTTGCGGCGGCGCCGGACGCGCGCCGTTTTGTCCCTGCGCCTCGGCATCCAGTTCCTGTTGCAGCAGTTCGACCATCTTGGAGTGCAGGCGGTCGCGCCCGGTCAGCGGCTTGGCCTGTTGAGCGACGTGCTGCCAGAGGCGGCGGTCTTCGCCGGAAAGGCTCCCGGGTCGTTTGGCGCGCGGGCCTTTGCTTTTGCCGGTCACCCCACGCCCCTCCGCGCGTCAGCCGTTCTTGTTCTCGCCGACCGGCCCGTCGTGGACCGGCCCATCGTCAACCAGCAGGACGTGCAGGCGCCGCGGTCCGTGGGCGCCCAACAGGATGGTCTGTTCGATGTCGCCGGTGCGCGACGGCCCGGTGATCATGTTCACCGCGCGCGGCATCTCGCCCGGGCCGGTGACGGCGCGCAGGCGCTGCCAGGCCTCCTCATAGGTGCCCACGACCTGGGAGGCGCGCAGCACCACGATGTGGTTTTCCGGCAGGAAGTTCAGGGTGATCGGCGCCTCGGGGCCTGAGGCCATCATCACCGTGCCGGTCTCGGCGATGGCGGCAAAAGCGCCGGTGACCGAGGTTGCGTCGTCGGCTTCGGCGATGCCTTCCTCGACTTCCAGCAGCGGCTGGCCGTCCCACGGCAGGGTGCGCAGGTCGTCGCGCGGCGCCAGGCGCAGCTTGGGCGGCAGGTTCTCGCCTTTCAGATAGTCGGCGACGGCAGCGGGGACATCGGCCTCGCTGCCGAGGCGCACCACGGTCGCCGACAGCTCCTTCAGCATCGTGACCATCAGGTCGAGCTGCTCGGCGTGCGGAATTTGCCCGCGCGCCGGAATGAGGTTTGCCTGCGGCGTGCGCAAACGCCGGTCGATCGCCGCACGCTCCGCCTCGTCGGGCTGGTCGCGGCGCAGCGACCGGCGCAGGGCGGAGAGGATCTGCCGTTTGCCCGTGTTGGCTTTCGCAGTGCTCATCGGCGCGACGCCCTCTTTTCGTCTCTTTGCCGTTCGGCCCAGAGCTGCTGGAAGCTGCGGCCTTCCGGCGCCGGAAAGTCGCGGTGCTTTGTCCAGCCGCGGGCGAAGGGCAGGGCGTCGAAGCGGCCGCCGGCGCGCCCGAAATAGCCGAGCAGGCGCGCCTGCAATCCGGTCACCGCGTGATAGAGCTTCGGCCGGCGGGCGAAGAAGGCCCAGAGCGCGAGGCCGAAGCGCACCGTCGGCGGGCTGAGATGACGCTCGAACTCGCGCTCGCGCCAGTGGCGCATCATCTTGGGCAAGGGAATGCGCATCGGGCAGACCGCCTCGCAGCGTCCGCAGAAGGTGGAGGCGTTCGGCAGGTGGCCGGCCTCGTCGACGCCGATCAGGTTGGGCGTCAGCACCGCGCCCATGGGGCCGGGATAGACCCAGCCGTAAGCGTGGCCGCCGACGGCGTGATAGACCGGGCAGTGGTTCATGCAGGCGCCGCAGCGGATGCAGCGCAGCATGTCCTGGAACTCGCTGCCCAGCATGTTGGAGCGCCCGTTGTCGAGCAGGATGACGTGATATTCCTCCGGCCCGTCCAAATCCTCGGCGCGCCGCGGGCCGGTCGAAAAGGTGGTGTAGGAAGAGAACTCCTGGCCCGTCGCCGAGCGCGCCAACACACGCAGGATGGTGGTGGCGTCCTCTAGAGTGGGAACGACCTTTTCCAGGCTGGCGACCACGATGTGGACCCGGGGCAGGGTCTGGGTCAGGTCGCCGTTGCCTTCGTTGGTGACGATGATCGAGGTCCCGGTCTCGGCCACCAGGAAGTTGGCGCCGGTGATGCCGACGTCGGCTTCCAGGAAGCGCCGGCGCAGCATCTGGCGCGCCTCGGCAACCAGTTGCACCGGTTCGCTGAGCTGGCGCTCGGGCGGCAGCTCTGTGTGATGATGGCGGAAGTCGGCCTCGACCTGCTCCTTGGTCAGGTGCACCGCCGGGGCGATGATGTGGCTCGGCGGCTCCTTGCGCAGCTGGATGATGTATTCGCCGAGATCGGTCTCCACCACGTCGAGCCCGGCCTCTTCCATCGCCTGGTTCAGCGCGATCTCTTCCGAGATCATCGACTTGCCCTTGGTGACCACACGGGCATCGACGCGCTTGCAGATGTCGAGCACCGCTTTGACTGCGTCTTCGGCGGTCGGCGCCCAATGGACGTGGCCGCCGCTGGCGGTCACCTTTTCCTCGTAGCGCTCCAGGTAGACGTCGAGGTTCGCCAGGGTGTGGTTCTTGATGTCGCGCGCCGCATCGCGCAGGTCGTCGAATTCCGGCAGGCGGTCGCGCGCCTTGGCGCGCTTGCCGATGAAGCCGGATTTCACATTGGTCAGCGCCTTTTGCAGCGTCTGATTGGCAAGCGCCGCGCGGGCGTTGTCCTTGAAGGCGTGGGAGGTGCTCTGCATGGCTTCAGGCCTTCCGTCGCGCGCGTTCGTCGGCAGACTCGCCGATGGCCGGCTGGTCGGTCATGTCGGCCAGCACCTCGGCGACGTGGCGTACCTGCATCTTCGAGCCGCGGCGCTGCAGCTTGCCGGCCATGTTCATCAGGCAGCCGAGGTCGCCGGCCAGCAGGGTGTCGGCGCCGGTGGCCAGGATGTGGTCGGTCTTGGCGGTGACGATCTTGTTGGAGATGTCGGCGTACTTCACGCAGAAGGTACCGCCGAAGCCGCAGCAGACGTCGTTTTCCACCATCTCCGTCATCTCCACGCCCGGCACGGAGGCAAGCAGTTGGCGCGGTTGCGCCTGTACGCCCATCTCGCGCAGGCCGGAGCAGGAATCATGATAGGTGGCCTTGCCCGCGAAGCGGCTGTCGACCGAAGTGACACCGCGTACGTCGGTCAGGAAAGAGACCAGCTCGTACGTACGCGCGGCGAGGTCTTCCGCCTTGGTTTTCATCGCCGCGTCGCCGTCGAACAGGGCCGGGTAGTGCTTGCGCAGCATCGCCGCGCAGGAACCGGACGGCGCCACCACATAGTCGAAGCCCTCGAAGGCCGCGATGGTCTGGGCCGCCAGGGCACGAGTGTCGGCCCGGTCGCCGGAGTTGTACGCGGGCTGGCCGCAGCAGGTCTGCGCCGCGGGCACCTCGACCCGGCAGCCGGCGTCCTCCAGCAGCTTCACCGCGGCAAAACCCACCGACGGCCGCATCATGTCGACCAGACAGGTGACGAAAAGCCCGACGCGCGGCTGGCCTTCGGCCGTGGTTGCGTCAGCCATGGATGATCCTCCCGAATTCATTGGGAGCGATAATGGTAGTACCAATTTCGAAAAGCAAGGGAGGGGCTCAGCGGGAGACCTGCTGAGGTGGCCTCTTCGGATCAAAGGTCGTCATCAGGCCGGTAATGCCCGGATAGGCCGCCAGTGCCGCACGGGCAGCGGCCTCATCCTGAAAGTGTTGAAGACCACGGAAGCTGTCGTCGTGGGGCCACTTCTGGAAATCGAAGTGTCCGATGTAGAGGACTTCGCCCGGCAGGACACTGAAGAGAAACTGCTGCCGGGGGTTTACCGCCGCCTGCGGGTCGATGTGTACCCGCGGATCGACGGTGTGGTGCCAGGACTGGTTGCCGTTCAGCAATTTGCTCGGCCTCGGCGCCACGTAGGTGGTCATCATGTTGGGAAAGCCTGCCCCGATCAGCGCGTAGTCCCCGGGCTCGATCTCCAGCACCGAGACGGTGGGCTTCAGGTAAGCGGGCTCGGCCGAGAAGGGGCTGGCGACGACCTTGGTCTGAAAGGTCTCGCCGCCGGGCACCAGACGTCCCGTGTCTGGATCATACTGCTGCCAGAAGGTCGACAGGCTGCGTTCGACCCCGACATTCTCTACCTGCGGTAGGTTCACCCGGGTGCCGATAAGGACAATGGCCTTGTCGCTGTGCGCATCGAAATGCAGCGAATGCGAGGCCTCCGGCGCGCCGCTGCAGCCAGTCGCTGCGAGGCACAGAAGAAAACAGCCGGCGAGAACGTCAAAGCGCTGCATCATGGGAGAGCCGCCTGTTCGGTCGGCAGGGTGAGGTTGAGGGTGACCATGGCGCCTGTGATGCCGGGGAAGTCCTTCAGAGCCGCCCGCGCCGCTGCCTCGTCCTGCCAATAATTTATGTCGACGATCTTGTGGCTCCGGCCCCCCGCATGAACGAAATCGAAGTGGCCTATATAGACGACCTTTCCGGGACGGACCGAGAATAGGAAATTGCTTTTCGGCGTGACCTCGCCCTGCATTTCAATCTCGTCATCCAAGGGCAACCCCGGCGTGGTGTAGCGACGAAAATTGCTGTTCTTCAGGGGCAGAAGCGTCGTGGTCGTCTTATAAATCGTGACGCCGATAAGCGCATAGTCTCCAGGTTCGATCTCTAGAACCTGCACCACAGGATCATGGGCCGCTTTAGCCCAGATGGAATTTTGGCGAAGCGACGTAACCCGGGCACCGCCTGGAACAAGCTGCATGATGTGGGGGTCGTACTGCTGCCAATGGGTGACTAGCGAGTGCGGTCTCTTATTCCAATCGTTCTCCGGAGCGATCTGGTTTCTGTCCAAGCTTGTACCGATGAGAACAATCGCCTTGTCGCTCTCGGAATCGAAAACCAGAGAATGGGGAGCGTTGGAGGATTGCGCACAGGCCGATACCAGAGTGCCAAGCATCGCAATCGCGACAAACAGCGCTGGTGCCCTGCGGGTCGTTGATCCCATTTCTTGATACCCCTGAAACCTACCGGGATGGCATCGCAGCTTTGCAAACGGGCGGCGCCGCCTGCTTCTTTAGCGGCTGCAGCATCGGCTTGGCCACCGAATTGCGCGCGGCCCGTTCAATCCAACGGGATAAATCGCGTGCGGAGCCGTCTCAGCTCGCCTGTTCGCGGCGCTCGGCGACGGTCTTGGGGAGGAGAAGGTAGTAGGTGCCCGGCTGCTTCATGCGGCCGGCCTGTTCCAGCGCCGGCGCGCCGGAGCCCCAGAAGAAGTCGCCGCGCACGGCGCCCTTGATGGCGCTGCCGACATCCTGGGCCACCATCAGGCGGCGCAGCGGCTTGTCGGTGGCCGGCCAGGTGGTGTCGAGCCACAGCGGCACACCGAGCGGCAGCAGGGAAGAGTCCACCGCCAGGCTGCGGCCGGGGGTGAGCGCCACACCCTGGGCGCCGATCGGGCCGTCGCCGGTGATCTCGCGGAAGAAGATATAGCGGGCGTTGCGCTGCATCATCTCGGCGGCCTTCTGCGGGTTGGCGCGCAGCCAGTCGCGGAGCGCCTGCATGGAGGCGTTCTGGCGCGACACGATGCCCTCGTCGATGAGGGCGCGGCCGATGGCGTAGAAGGGCCGGCCGTTGGAGCCGGCGAAACCGACCCGCTTCACGCTGCCGTCGGGGAAAACCACCCGGCCGGAGCCCTGAACATGAAGGAAGAAGACATCGACCGGATCGGCCGCCCAGACCAGTTCCAGATCGCGTTTCTCGAGAGCACCGCGATCGATCTCGGCCCGCGTCAGGTAGGGCACCAGCTTGCCGTCCGCGACCCGGCCGACCAGCTTCTCGCCGGCCAGATCGGCGCGGAACAGGGCGAGGTCGACGGTCACCAGGTCGTCGGGCACCCGATAAAGGGGGGTCGCCCCCGGCGCTGTCGGGGCCGTGGCTGCTTTCAGTTCGGCTTCGTAATAACCGGTGAAGAGGCCCTCGCGCGTGCCGGCATCGGAGACGGCGAAGGGCCGGAAGCGGTCTTCCAGCAGGCTGCGCAGGGCCGCGTCGTCGCCGGCGGGCACGGCCGCCAGCGCGGCGCAGGGTGCGCGCCAGTCGGCCACGGTGCCGGCCAGGGAGTCAGGGCCGAGCGGGCGGTCGTCGGGCTGGGCGGTCAGTCGGCCGCAGGAACGTTGCAGCGCCGGCAGCGCGGCACTCACCTGGTCGGCGGACCAGTCCGGCAGAGCGGCGAAGGTCACCGGCTCCAACAGCACGGCCGGCTTTTCGGGCGCTTTTTCGGGCGGCAGCGCGAGCTCCGCTTTGGGAGATTCCGGCGGCTTTTCCTTGGGCGGTGCCTCGCCATTGCACGCGGCCAGACCAAGAATCAGCAGCAGGGCGGCACCGCTCAGGGGCGCGAGCTTCATCGTCGTGATGTTAATTCCGGCCCCGCTGCGTACCACCGGGAAGGGCTCAGTTCGGGCTGCTGGTGGCAACCAGCGCCCAGTTCGGGTCGCGGCTGCGGGTATTGCGGGCGAAGGTCCAGAGATCGGTGACCTTGGCGACGTGGTTGGGATCGCCGTCGACGATGCGGCCCTCGGCATCGCGGGTCACGTTGACCTGCTCGGAGACGAACTTCACCGTGACGAAGGCCGTCTTGTCGCGCAACTCGGCCTCGATGATCTCCGCCTTGGTGATACCGATCAGCGTCGTCTCCAGGACCTCCTTGGCGTCCTCGCGCTGCTTGATCGCGCCCGAGAAGTCGTCGTAGACGTCGTTGGCCAGCAGCGGACGCAGGGCCTTGGCATCGCCGGCGGCAAAGGCGCCGATGATCATTTCGAAGGCGGCACGGGCGCCGCCGACGAACTGATCCTTGTCGAAGGCACGGTCGGCGAGCTTGATCTGGGTCAGCGCCGCGGCCAGCGGGGTGTCGGCGACTTCCTCCGCTTCCGGATCCATCTCCGGCTCGGCGAAGACCTCGTCCTCGCTCAGCGGCTTGCCCTCACGGGTCCCGTCGCGGGCAGGACCGCGGTCGGGCAGCTGGATCACCTTGTCGTCGCCGCCTTTCTTCGCCGCATCCTTGGACGCGTCATCGCCCGGATTGAAGGGGTCGTAGTCCGGGCGTTCCTCATGCCCGGTCCGCTTCCCCAGCACCGAACGGAGCTTGAAGATAAAAAAAGCTGCGACCGCAGCGAGAATCACTATCTCTATGAAGTTGGCGTCGCTCATCCGCTCACAATCGTTGAGGCGCACAGCGGCGGGCCCTTGACCCAAAGGGCCGGAATAAGGGGCCCACCGGCCTGAAACTAGCTGGCCACCGGCCAGAACAACGGGCGCCCGGCTGGCCTTGCCGCCGGATCACAGGCATTATGTAGGTAATTGGCAGGGAAAGAGCAAGTATGGCCCTGATTGTGCTGGTAGTCCTCTTCATCGGGCTGCCGCTGTTGGAAATCGCCGTTTTCATCAAGATCGGCGGGATTATCGGCGTGTGGCCGACCATTGCGGCCACCGTCGCCACGGCCCTGGCCGGGTCGATGCTGCTGCGCGCCCAGGGCCTGGCGGCCCTCAACCGCGCCCGGATCCAGATGGACCAGGGCCAGTTGCCGGCCCGCGAGATGTTCGAGGGGGTCTGCCTCGTGCTGGCCGGCGCCCTGCTGCTGGTGCCCGGTTTCGTCACCGATGTTCTGGGCCTGCTGCTGTTCATTCCGCCGGTCCGCGAGCTGCTGCGCCTGACGCTCGCCCGCCATATCGCTGCCAAGGCGGCCCGCGGCGAGGCCAGGGTCTTCGTCGACGGCGTCGAAATCGACCCCCGCAGCCGCCCGGGAAGCCCTGGAAAAGGGCGGGGCAGGGTGATCGACGGCGACTATCGCGAGGTCGGCGACACCGACCGGGACGATAACGGCCGGGACAATAACGGCAGGGGCGATGATGGCGAAGGCGGAGACGGCGACCCGCCACAGCGGAGAATCGGCCCGTGATCCTGGTGCGCCACGGCCAGTCCCATTTCAACGTCCACTTCGCCAAGACCCGCATCGACCCCGGCATCCGCGATCCGCAGCTGACCGAGGAGGGGGAGCGCCAGGCCCGTGCGGCGGGCGAAGGCCTGGTCGGCTGCGGCGTGCAGCGCATCATCGCCAGCCCTTACTGGCGCACCCTGCACACCGCCGAGATCATCGCCGAAACGCTGGGCCTGCCGGTGGCCATCGAACCGCAGGTGCGGGAGCGTTACAGCTATGTCTGCGACATCGGCAGCCACCGCAGCGACCTGACCCGGCGCTGGCCACAGTTCGGCTTCGGCGAACTGCCGGAGCGCTGGTGGCCCGAAACCGAGGAGAGCGAGGACGCCCTGGCCCTGCGGTGCCGCCGTTTCCGCGACGTCAACACGCAGTACGTGAAGGATCAT
>JBHJIR010000068.1:0-27007 GCA_050043265.1 Kiloniellaceae bacterium | reverse complement strand
TCCACTCCCCCCGCGCCATCGAGGCGGCGGAGGCCGGCGCCGCCTGCCTGCGCTTCAACCCGGGCAACAGCGGCTCGCGCGAGCGCGGGCGCGAGGTGGTGAAGGCGGCGCGCGACAACAACTGCTCCATGCGCATCGGCGTGAACGCCGGCTCGCTGGAGAAGGAACTGCTGGAGCGGTACGGTGAGCCCTGTCCCGAGGCCATGGTGGAAAGCGCGCTGAACCACGCGCGGATCCTGGAGGAAGAGGACTTCTTCGAGTTCAAGATCTCCTGCAAGGCCTCCGACGTGTTCCTGGCGGTGGCGGCCTACAACGCCCTGGCCGACGCCTGTGACTACCCGCTGCATCTCGGCATCACCGAGGCCGGCGGCCTGCGCAGCGGCACCGTGAAGTCGTCGGTCGGCATGGGCAACCTGCTGTGGGCCGGTATCGGCGACACCATCCGCGTGTCGCTCTCGGCCGATCCGGTCGAGGAGGTGAAGGTCGGCTTCGACATCCTGAAGTCGCTCGGCCTGCGCCACCGCGGCGTCAACGTGATTTCCTGCCCCTCCTGCGCGCGCCAGCAGTTCGAGGTCATCAAGACCGTCGAGGTGCTGGAGCAGCGCCTGGCCCACATCACCACCCCGATGACGCTTTCCGTGATCGGTTGCGTGGTGAACGGCCCCGGCGAGGCGCTGATGACCGACATCGGCTTTACCGGCGGCGGGCGCGGCACCCATCAGGTCTACATCAACGGCCTGCAGGATCACCGCCTGAAGGACGACAGCATCGTCGACCACCTGGTCGAACTGGTCGAAGCCAAGGCGGCGGAAATCGAGGCGGCGAAAGCGGCCGAAGAGGCCGAGGCTGAGGCGGAGTCCGGCACCGGCGGCAAGATCGCCGCCGCTGCGTCTTAGCCGCTTCCGGAGCTTTTCGCGTGAGCAGTCTGCAGCCCGTCAGGGGCACCCACGACCTTTTGCCCGAGGCCATGCGCCGCCACCGCGCGGTGATCGATGTCGCGCGCGACGTTGCCGCGCGCTACGGCTTCCAGGAAATGGCGACGCCGATCTTCGAATTTACCGAGGTGTTCAAGCGCACCCTCGGCGATACTTCCGATATCGTGACGAAGGAGATGTATACCTTCGCCATGGGGGCCGGCACGGGCAGCGCCAAGGACGAGGAAGGCGCCACCATTACCCTGCGGCCGGAAAATACCGCCGGCGTGGCGCGCGCCTTCATCTCCGGCGGGCTCGCCCAGCAGGTGCCGGTGAAGGTGTTCTACGCCGGGCCGATGTTCCGCCACGAACGCCCGCAGAAGGGCCGGCAGCGCCAGTTCCACCAGTTCGGCGTCGAGCTGATCGGCGTGCCGCCGCCCCAGGCCGACATCGAGGTCATCGCCTGCGGCGCGCAGATCCTGGAGACCCTGGGCCTGGCCGACGCGGTGCCGCTGGAGCTCAACACCCTGGGCGATCCGGAAAGCCGCGCCGCCTATCGTGAGGCGCTGGTAACCTATTTTTCCGCCCACCTGGATGCCCTTTCCGAGGACAGCCGCGACCGGCTGACCCGCAATCCGCTGCGCATCCTCTATTCCAAGGACGCCGGCAACCGCCAGTTGGTGGCGGACGCGCCGCTGTTCGCCGATTACCTGAACGAGACCAGCCGCGATTTCTTCGCCGCCGTGCGCGAAGGCCTTGATGCGCTGGGCATCGCCTACACGCTGAACCCCCGGCTGGTGCGCGGCCTCGACTACTACTGCCACACCGCCTTCGAGTTCACCACCGACCGGCTCGGCGCGCAGAGCGCGGTGCTGGCCGGCGGGCGCTACGACGGCCTGATCCAGACCATGGGCGGTCCCGCCACGCCGGGCGTCGGCTGGGCTTCCGGCGTCGAGCGCCTGGCCATGCTGCTGGAGCACGACATCCCGGCGCCGCGTCCGATCGCCGTGGTGCCGGTCGGCGACGCGGCGCAGCCGACCGCCCTGAAGGTCACCCAGGACCTGCGGCACGCCGGCTTCGTGGTCGAACTCGGCTACGCGGGCAACCTGAAGAAGCGGATGCAGCGGGCCAACAAGATGAACGCCCGTGCCGCCTTGCTGTTCGGCGAGGAGGAACTGGCGGCGGGAAAGGCCACGCTGCGCGACCTCGATTCGGGGGAGCAGGAACTCGTCTCGCTGGACAGCTTGGCAGAGCGCCTCTCCCGCTTGGCTTAGCGGCGCCGCCATGGCCCCCTGCGCGCCGCTGCCCGCCACCGATCCGCTGCACCGCCTGCTGCTGCTGGGGGTCAGTGCCCGCAGCGTCGCGGCCGGCCTGCGCGATCCATTGTTCGCCGAAGAACCGGACCAGGCCCGCCTCATCGCCGGCTTGCAGGCGCTCGGCTGCGAGGAAGGTCTGGTGCTGGCGACCTGCGAGCGCATCGAATTCCTCGTGGTGCCGCGCCCCGGCCAGCGGGTCGCCGGCCGGTTGCTGCAACTGATCGCCGAGGCGGCCGGTTGCGCGCCGCCCGAACTGGCCGGCCAGAGCTACTGTCACATGGGCGAGGATGCGCTGCGCCACCTGATGGCGGTGGCTGCCTCGCTGGAAAGCCAGGTGCTGGGCGAGCCGCAGGTGCTCGGCCAGGTGAAGCAGTGCTACCGCGCCGCCCAGGAAGCCGGCGTGGCCGGGCCCTATCTGGCCGCCGCCGCCCAGGCGGCTTTCGCCGCGGCCCGGCGGATCCGCCGCGACACGCCGATCGGCCAGCAGGCGAGCTCGATGACCTTTGTCGCCGTGCAGGTGGCGCGCGACCTCTTCGGCCGCTTCGAGGACCTGAACCTGCTGTGGCTCGGCCTCGGCGAGATGGGCGAAATGCTGAGCGACGATTTCGCCGCCGCCGGCGTCGCCCAGCGGCTGGTCATGCATCCCTCGGCGCCGCGTGCCGAAGCGGCGGCCCGGCGTCTGGGCTGCAACTTCGCCCCCTGGGAGGAACTGGAACGCCACATCGCCGAGGCCGATATCGTCATCTCCGATGCCGGCACCGGCCGCTTCACCCTGGCGCGCGATCAGGTCGCCGCGGCCCTGAAGCGCCGCCGGCACCGCCCGGTGCTGCTGATCGACGCCGGGGTGCCGGCCGACATCGAACCCGGCACCGGCGACCTGGAAGACGCCTTCGTCTACGACCTCGACGATTTGGAGCGCCTGGCCAGCCAGCAGTCCGTCGGCCGCTCGTCCGCCAGCGGCCAGGCCTGGGGCATCCTGGAGGACGAACTGGCCGGCTTCCTGCGCGCCCAGGCCGAACGTTCGGCAGCCCACTCGGTGGTCGCCCTGCGCCAGCATTTCGACGCGGTGCGCCGCGAGGTGCTGGCCGGCGGCGGGCTCTCCGCCGAGGCGGCCACGCGGCTGCTCATCAACAAGCTGCTGCATGCGCCGTCCGAGGCGTTGCGGCGCAGCGTGGCGGCGGACCCGGCCCTGGCGGACCAGTTGGAGTCAACCGTCCGCCAGCTGTTCGACCTGCCCCCGGAGAGCGGAACCACCGAAGGCGGCGATCTGAGTGAAGCGGTCCACCCGCGCGTGGCCAAGGAGCCGAAACAGCCGTGAACCTAGACGAAAACCTGAACCGGGTGCTCAGCCGCTACGACGAGCTGCAGGAACTGGTGGCCAGCCATCCCAAGCCGGGCTCGCCCGAGCATACCGCGATGATGAAGGAGTATGCCGACCTCACCCCGGTGGTGCAGGGCATCGAGGCGCTGCGCGAAACCCAGCACGAGATGGCCGACCTGGCCGGGCTGATCGCCGATCCCGGCTCCGATGCCGAGATGCGCAGCCTGGCCGAGACCGAATTTCACGATCTGAAGGAAAAGCTGCCGGCGCTGGAGCATGACCTGAAGGTCCTGCTGCTGCCCAAGGACGAGGCCGATTCCCGCAACGCCATCCTGGAGGTGCGCGCCGGCACGGGCGGCGACGAGGCGGCGCTGTTCGCCGCCGACCTGCTGCGCATGTACCAGCGCTATGCGGAGCTGCGCGGCTGGCGCTTCGAGATGATCGACGCCTCGGAAACCGAGATCGGCGGCTACAAGGAAGCCAGCGCGCAGATCTCCGGGGCGGGCGTCTTCGCCCACTTGAAGTTCGAATCCGGTGCTCACCGGGTCCAGCGCGTGCCGGTGACGGAATCCGGCGGCCGTATCCACACCTCGGCGGCGACCGTCGCGGTGTTGCCGGAGGCCGAGGAGGGCGATGTCCATGTCGAGGAGAAGGACCTGCGCATCGACACCTACCGCTCCCAGGGCGCCGGCGGCCAGCACGTGAACACCACCGACTCGGCGGTGCGCATCACCCACCTGCCCAGCGGCGTGGTGGTGCAGTGCCAGGACGAGAAGTCGCAGCACAAGAACCGCGCCAAGGCGATGAAGGTGCTGCGCGCGCGCCTCTACGAGGTGCAGCGCCAGCAGCAGGTCGACGAACGCGCGGCCAACCGTAAGAGCCAGGTCGGCAGCGGCGACAGGTCGGAGCGCATCCGCACCTACAACTTTCCCCAGGGGCGCGTCACCGACCACCGCATCAACCTGACGCTCTACAAGCTGGACCGTGTGCTGGCCGGTGAGGCGCTGGACGAGCTGATCGACCCGCTGATCGCCGCCGACCAGGCCGAGAAGCTGGCCGAGTTGCAGTGAGGGCGGCGCCGTGACCCTCGCCGAGGCGGGCACCGCGGCGACGGCTCGCCTGGCCGCCGCCGGCATCGAGGAGCCCCGGCGCGACGCCCGCCTGCTGGTCTGCCGCCTGCTGGGCGGCGGCCCGGAGTTGCTGCTGGCGCACCCGGACAAGCCACTGTCGCCGGCCGAGGACGCGCGCGTGGCGGCGGCGGTGGCGCGCCGGGCGGCGCGCGAGCCGGTTTCGCGCATTCTGGGCGAGCGGGAATTCTGGAGTCTCTCCTTCGCCCTCAATGCCGCGACCCTCGATCCGCGCCCGGACAGCGAGACCCTGGTGGAGGCCGTTTTGGCCGAGGCCGGCGCCCGCGACGACCTGGCCGCACCCTTGCGTCTTCTTGATCTCGGCACCGGAACCGGCTGCCTGCTGTTGGCGCTGCTCAGCGAACTGCCCGCCGCGCGGGGGACCGGCATCGACATCAGCGCCCAGGCCGTTGCCCAGGCCGCGGCCAATGCCGCCGCCTTGGGCCTGGCGGCCCGCGCGCACTTTCTCGAGCACTCCTGGGACGCGGGGCTGGAGGGGCGCGACGCCGAGCCCTGGGGCGCCGGTTCCTGGGACATCATCGTCAGCAACCCGCCCTATATCGTCAGCGCCGAAATCGCCGGCCTGGCCCCGGAGGTCGCGGCCTACGATCCGGCAGCCGCCCTGGACGGCGGGGCCGACGGTCTCGACGCCTACCGGGCGCTGATTCCGGCGGCGGCGGCGGTATTGAAGCCCGGCGGTCTGCTCGCCCTGGAGATCGGCCTCGGCCAGGGCGCGGCGGTCGAGGCCCTGCTGCGGGCCGCCGGCCTGCAGCCGCTGCGGCGGGCGGCCGATCTGGCCGGTACCGATCGCTGCCTGCTGGCCGCGAAAGCCCGGAATGGTGCGGCTTTGGCGCCGGCACACAGCCGTGGATAAGTGAAAAAAAGAGTTGGAATGACCGCCAAAGCCCTCTACGTTGAATGAGCCGAGCCGAATGGCTCCTGCGTCTCGGGGAGACGCACGCACCACCCAAAATTAACTTGTGTGTGGTTTAGAGCCCGCGAAATTGCCAAGTCAGCAATTTCGGCGGGCGCGAGTGGCAAGTCATCCATTCTGAAGCAAGCGAACGATGAGACAAGGTACCAATAACGGGCGACGACCGCGCGGTCGTACCAATCGCAAACAGCAAGGTGGTGGTGGAGGCGGCGGCGGTGGCGGCCAGTCCAGAACCCATACCTTCGACAGCAACGGACCCGAAGGCCGGGTCCGTGGCAATGCGCGGCAGGTCTACGAGAAATATCTGCGCCTGGCCCGCGATGCGATCTCCGCCGGAGATCGTGTGGCTGCCGAGGCCTATTTCCAGCATGCCGAGCACTATTTCCGAATTCTGAGCGACTCCACCGATCCGACGCCTTCGGGCCGCCGGGTGGAGGAGCGCCCGCCGCAACCCTATGGCCACGACGACGACTACTACGGCGATGAGGATGACGACGGGCCGGCCAACAGTGCCGGGGCGGAAGCCCGTGGTAACGATAATCGGGGTAACGATAACCGCGGTAATGACAACCGGGGTAACGACAACCGGGGTAACGACAACCGCGGCAACGGCAATCGCGGTAACGACAACCGGGAAAGCCGCGGCAACGACAACCGTAATGAAAGCCGCGGTAACGACAGCCGCGGTAACGACAGCCGTGGCAACGATAACCGCGGCGACGATAACCGGGGCAATGAAGGTCGGGGCAATGAAGGTCGGGGCAATGCCCAGGGCGCGCCGCGGCCGCCCCGCGACCGCGACCGCGATTCTGCGCCCCGGCGTTCCGAGCGCGCGCCGGCGGAACCGGCTGTCCAGCCCGATGTCCAACCCGCCGGCCAGCCAGCCGACGCCGCTTCGCCGGCTCCCGCAGGGCCAGCGGCCGCCGAAGGCGATGCGCCGGCACGGCCCCGCCGTGGACGTCCGCGCAAGCCGCGGCCGGACGACGAGGTCCAGGCTGCTCCGAAGAAGGAGAAGGCACCGGAAACCGAGAGCGGTCCGGCGGCCAGCTGACGCCTGCCTTTAATCGATATCGGGTAATTTGTCTTCGGGCCGGAGCAGTGGCCCCGGCCAGGGATGCGGCGCCGCTTCGTGCGGCGCCGGTTCTCCTCATGGATCCCGGGCCCACGTTCCCGGGATCATGGGCCCCGGGCTGAGATCTCCCGGCCTCAGATGTCGCTGACCGGGTCTCCGGTTTTCACCGTGCCGTCGGCGACCACTTCCGCATAGACCCCCATATCCATGTGCCCGAAGCCCTTGCGCAGGGTGAGCGGGATGTTCATGTCGCGCTCGGCGGTATCCGGGTTCACGTTGGTGGCGGCGCAGCGCTGGGTGCGCCCGACCACCTTCAGCCGCGCCGTGCCGATTTGGATCTCGCGGCCGATCCAGTTGAACTCGCTCCAGGCCGGCAGGCCGTCGATGACGATGTTGCCGCGGAAGCGGCGCGGATCGACCGGCTGGCGCGCGACACGCTCGAAGTCCCGGATGCTTGCCAGATTGATGATCGAGACCGGGTTGGGCAGCGCTTCGCTCCGGGTGCTGTCGTCGGCCTCCTGGAACGACGGGGTGCCGCGCCGTGAGCCGCTCAGGAAGCCGGCGAAGAATTGATTGAGCAGCATGCGCCCGGTCTGGTCGGTCGGGTCGCCGCTGACCACCTGGCGGCCCTGGCGGCTGATCGTCAGGCTGGGTCCGGTGGACCCGGTGGGGTCGTAGGCGATCCGCAGTTGGGCCAGCCGTTCTTCCTGCACCAGGTCGAAGAAACCGCGCTTGGCCCCGGTGCCCAGGCCATAGGCAATGCCGAAGCGGCGGTCGTCGGGCAGGCCCTGGCCGGCGGTCAGGGTCACCTGTTCCAGGGCCTCGGCGTTCAGGCCCTTCACGGGAAAGCGGCAGATCTGCTGGACGGTGGCGCCGGGCGCGCCGGGCGTGTGGGGGGACGTGGCGGGGGGCATGGGGGCCGGAAGTTCCTTTTCACGGGGGACCCCGCTCGCGCGGCTAGGGGCCTGGCTGGCACCGCACGGTGCCGGGAAGGCCAGCTAATCGCGTCGGGCGACGGCCTGTCAAGCGCTGCAGCGTCGCACCGCTGCCCCGGCGGCACCCGGAAAGCCCGGAAAACCAGCCTTTTTCAGGGCCAGTGTCGGCGTCCCTTTCTGCTATTGATAATCATTTGCAATTGAAGGCGAATCGCCTTAGCTTCCCCCTCATGCTCTTCGCTGCCGTGCCCGAGGGGATCTTCCCTAGATGATCTCCCGAGGGCCGGCGGGGTAAGCATTGATCTCTCCTGATCCTACTTTTGGACAATGTTCCGCCCCTGCCCCGCGAAAGCGGCGCAGGGGTTCTTTTTTTGGCAGGGATCGGGAAAACAGTGGGCAAATATGCGCGGAGAAGGCCCGCTACAAAGCCGTGGGGCCCGGTTTGACCTCCCTCAATGCCTTTGTATAGGCTGGGCCCTAGGCTGAGTTCATTGTCGTTTCACGGCGTCGAGGAAGAACGCTGCCGCAGAAATATCAGGGAGCGTCTGCATGTATAAGAAGATCATGGTCCCGGTGGACCTTCGCCACACGGACAAGATGGATAAGGCCGTGGCGACGGCCGCCGACCTGTCGACCCACTACAAGGCGCCGGTGCAGATGGTGGCGGTCACCTCGACCGCGCCCAGTTCGGTCGCGCACAATCCGAAGGAATTCGAGGCCAAGCTCGGGGAGTACGCCGCCGCGCAGGGCGCCAAGCACGGCATCGCGATCGGCTCCCACGCCATCACCAGCCCGGACCCGACCATCGACCTGGACGACAAGCTGGGCCGCGAGGCGCACGACATCGGCGCCGACCTGATCGTCATGGCTTCCCACGTGCCGGGCTTCGCCGAGCACCTGTTCTCCTCCAATGCCGGTTACCTGGCCTCGCACACCGACATATCTGTTTTCGTGGTGCGCTGAGCCCAACTCAGGCGGAACCGGCCCAGGCGAAAAAAAGAGCCCCGCCGTTACCAGCGGGGCTCCAGACATCGTTATCGGACCCGATGCACGGCACCCGGCCCTAAACCGTCTTATGCCGTCTTTCTTCGGCCGGTTTGCGCGGGGTCCCGGCGGGCCCGGTTCAGGCCGATCAACAGGCTGACGCACATCACCAGCAGTACGATGGTGAAGGGAAAGCCGGTTGAGACCGCCATGGCCTGCAACGCGGTCAGCGCGCCGGCGCCGCCGACCAGCAGCAGGGTCGCCGCCACCAGTCCCTCGAAGGTAGCCCAGAAGACACGCTGACCGACCGGCGCGTCGGTCTTGCCGCCGGCGGTGATGGTGTCGATCACCAGTGAGCCGGAATCCGACGAGGTGACGAAGAACACGATCACCAGGACGATGCCGATGAGCGAGGTCAACCAGGCCAGCGGCAGGTGCCTCAGCATTTCGAACAGCTTCAACTCCAGCGCCGCCCCCTTCACCGCGGCGTCCGGATCGGCGATCACCTGCTCGATGGCGGTGCCGCCGAAGACGGCCATCCAGAAGACACTGACGATGGTCGGCACGAAGACCACGCAGATGATGAACTCGCGCACTGTGCGGCCACGCGATACCCGGGCGATGAACATGCCGACGAAGGGCGACCAGGAAATCCACCACGCCCAGTAGAACGCCGTCCAGCCCTGGGAGAAGTTGGTGTCCGCGCGGCCGAAGGGATTGGACAGCGGCACCACGTCCTTCACATAGGCGATGCCACCGGAGATAAAGGTGTCGAAAATCGCCGCGGTCGGCCCGACGGCGAGGATGAAGACCATCAGCAGGGCGGCCAGCGCGATGTTGATCTCCGACAGCACCTTCACGCCACCGTCGAGGCCGCGCAGCACCGAGATCAGCGCCGCGGCGGTGATCGCCGATATCAGGACGACCCGGGCCCCGTTGCCGGTCGGCGTGTCGAACAGGAAGTTGAGCCCGGCCAGGGCCTGCTCGGTACCGAAGCCTAGCGAGGTGGCGAGCCCGAACAGTGTCGCGAAGACGGCCAGGGTGTCGATGATGTGGCCGGTCCAGCCCCATACCGCCTCGCCGAAGATCGGATAGAACGCCGAGCGCAAAGTCAGCGGCAGATTGAAATTGTACGCGAAGAAGGCGAGGGACAGCCCGACCACGGCGTAGATCGCCCAGGGGTGCAGTGCCCAGTGGAAGATGGTCGCCGCCATCCCCAGGTTGCGCGCCGCCTCCACGTCGCCGCCTGCCGCGCCGAGAGGGGCCCAGTCCGTGCGCACGCCGTTCTCGATCGTGGTGCCGCCCATCGAGGAGGCAAAATGCGACATCGGTTCCGACACGCCGAAGAACATCAGGCCGATGCCCATGCCCGCCGCGAACAGCATGGCAAACCACCCGACGTAAGAATATTCGGGCTTCGCGTCGGCGCCCCCCAGCCGAACCGATCCCAGCGGCGTTACCACCAGGAAGAAGCCGAAGAGCACGAAGATGTTGGCCGACATCAGGAAGAACCAGTCGAAGTTCGACGTCAGGAAGGGCCTGAGCCAGCCGAAGAACGCCGTCGCTTCGCTCTGGAACGCCAGGCTCAGCAGGACAAAGGCACTGATCGACAGCGCCGAGATGACGAAGACGGGATTGTGAATATCCAGTCCGAAAGGTTGGATGTTGTCCTGACCGACTTCGTAATCGGTCGCTTCCGGATTGCTCATATCGCTCTCCCTTTTATGGTTCTGGAAATTCGCAAATAAAGCGAATTTGCTTCTCGGTAATTCGCCGTCTTATGTGCAGCGGATTTTGCGAAGTTCTTGGGGCAGCCCCCCTTTATGGGCTGCTATGCGCAGCGCCGCGAACAACATCTTAGGAATTATCTACCCTAACAAATCGGTCAGGACAGTAATACCCATTGTCCGTTTGCAACAAGGGCAGGGCTTTCCGGTCGGTCATTGCGCCCTGGGGGCGGATATTTCAAGCGGTGAAATTAATCGTTAAGACTATGTGAATTACGATGGGTCATTAGGATGACCGAAGATTTATCGCCGCTGATTGAGAACCATGTCCTGTTTTCGCATTTTCCGGCCGAGCCTCCTGCTGATCGCTCTGCTGGCCGGTGGTTTGGCTTCGCAGCCTGGCCGCGCGGCGGAGCAAACGCTGCGCATCGGCGGTACCGGTGCGGCCATTGCGCTGATGACCCATCTCGCCGCCACCTTCGCCCGTCAGCAGCCGGAGATCGCGGTCGAGGTCCTGCCGAGCCTGGGCAGCAGCGGCGGCATTCGCGCGCTGATCGACGGGGCGGTCGACATTGCCGTCTCGGCGCGCCCCTTGCGCCCGGCGGAGGCCGCGCAGAATCTTGAAGCCACGCCGCTGCTGCGCACGCCCTTTGCCATCGTCAGCTCCCGGCGAAAGCCGCCGTCTCTCGCCTCGGGCGACCTCGCCGCACTCTTCGCCGATCCCGCGGCGACCTGGCCCGACGGCATGCCGGTCTACGTCATCCTGCGGCCGGAATCCGACAGCGACAGCGCCGTTCTGCAGCAGTATTTCGCCGGCATGACAGCCGCCCTGGCGGCGGCCCGCCAGCGGCCTGAGGTGCCGGTGGCCAAGACCGACCAGGATAACATCCGTTTGGCGGGCGCGATCGCGGGCTCCCTGACCGCGGCGACGCTGACGCAGATCGTCAGCGAGTTCGCCGCCGTCTCGACCATTCCGCTCGACGGTGTCGCGCCGACCGTAGAGAACATGCAAAACGGCCGCTATCCCTTCTACAAGGAGCTGATCATTGTGCGTCGCAGCGACGGCAGCGCGGCAATGACGCGCTTCATAGCCTTCCTCACCTCAGAGCGCGGCCGCCGGATACTCGAAGAGTCCGGCAGCCTGCCGTTGCTCTAGCCGGGCAGCGGGCCAATGCCGAACGTCGCGAAGATTGCCCACCTCAGGCGCGTGATGCGGCGCCTGACCTTTGTCGTCAGCATGGCGACGGCGGTCTCCCTGCCGCTCGGCTACTTCATGATCTCCTTCAGCCACCAAAGCAGTTCTCTGGACTATCAGGCCAACCTGAGCGCCGAACGCCTGGCCGAGTATGCCTACCTGCACGGACCGGCCTGGTCCTATGCGGAGGAGCGACTGGGCGAGATCATCGCCGGGACGCAGTTGCTCGGCGCCAGCCTGCACGAGAGGGTCGTCGTTCCCGGCGGCCGCGAGGTGGTGCGTTATGCGCCGCAGCCCGACGGACCGGTTCTTGAGCGAAGCGCCGCGGTCGTCGTGGCCGGCAAACCGATCGCAACGGTAACGGTGGCGGCGACCCTGAGGCCGCTGGTGCTGAGCACGGTGTTGGTCGGGTTGTTTGCCCTGCTGCTGGCCGGTGGCGCTTTTGCCGCCATGCATCTATTGCCGCTGCGCGCGCTGGACGAAACCCTGGGCCAGTTGCAGGCTTCGCTCCAAACCGTCGAGGCGCACGCGACGGAGACCAGCTTCGCCTACGAGGAACTCAAGCGGCAGCACCGGCTGGTCGAGGAAACCACCCAGGAACTGATGCGCGCGCGCGACCAGGCGATGGCGGCCGACCGTACCAAGTCGTCCTTTCTTGCCACCATGAGCCACGAGCTGCGCACGCCGCTGAATGCGATTATCGGCTTTTCTGAAATGTTGAGCCAGGAGGTTTTCGGGCCGCTCGGCAATGCGCGATACCGCGACTACTGCCAGTCGATCAGCGAAAGCGGGCGTCACCTGCTGGCGGTCATCAACGACGTGCTGGATATCTCCAAGGTGGAGGCGGGTAAGCTGCAGTTGCACCTGGAGGCGGTCGACCTCTGGGAACTGCTCGACACCTGCCGCCGCCTGGTTCGGGCCAAGATTCTGGAGGCCGGCGTCGAACTCATCCTCGACCCGCCGGCGGTGCCGGTGGCACCGCTACAGGCCGATTCGGTGAAGCTGAAGCAGGGGGTGCTCAATCTGCTGTCCAACGCCCTGAAATTCACCCCTCCGGGCGGCAGGATCACCGTCACCCTGGGAAGCCTTCCCACCGGCGAGGCCTACTTCCGGATCGCCGATACCGGCATCGGCATGAGCGAGGCCGACATCGTCATCGCCGTGCAGCCCTTCCAGCAGGTCGACAACAGCCACACCCGCAAGTACGAGGGCACCGGCCGCGGCCTGCCCCTGGCTAAGGCCCTGGCGGAGCAGCACGGCGGGCGGCTCGATATCGAAAGCCGGCCGGGCGAGGGAACGGCGGTGACCGTGGTGCTGCCGGTTGAAACGCTGGGCGGCGCCCGCGGCGGCCTGGAGGCCGAAGCCGGGAACAAACGCCTGCTTAAGGCCTGAACAGCCGCCGAATCGGCATCGGAATCCGCTTTTTTTGCCCCTTCAGGCCCTTGTGTCTATTCTGCCACAGCCCCATATCCAGACTGAAAGTAGGGCCAAACCGGCCGGCTTTTGCAGGCGCGTGCCACTGGGATGGGCGGGCTTGCTGGAGTAGCATTAACCAGATCTCCCGCATGCCGACTCCAGGGTGTGGGAATAGGGGATATAGATGGATCTCAATCGCTATACCGAACGCTCGCGCGGATTCCTCCAGGCCGCACAGACCCTGGCCAGCCGCAAACACCACCAACGCCTGACCCCCGAACATCTGCTGAAGGTCCTGCTCGACGACGAGGAGGGGCTGGCGCGCAACCTGATCCGCCAGGCTGGCGGTAAGCCGGAAGCGACGGTGAAGGCCGTCGACGAGGCGCTGGTCAAGCAGCCGAAGGTGGAAGGCGCCGGCGCCGGCCAGCTCTATCTGGCGCAGGAAACCAACGACCTCTTCGCCCAGGCCGAGAAGCTGTCGGAAGAGGCCGGTGACTCCTACGTGACCGCCGAGCGCATCCTGCTGGCGTTGGCCATGCTGCCCGGTACGGCCGCGGCCAAGGCGGTGGCCGCATCCGGCGTGACGCCGCAGTCGCTGAACCAGGCGATCAACGCCATGCGCAAGGGCCGGCGCGCCGACACCGCGACCGCCGAGGATCGGTACGAGGCGCTCAACAAATACGCCCGTGACCTCACCGAGGTGGCGCGCGAGGGCAAACTCGATCCCGTCATCGGTCGCGACGAGGAGATCCGCCGCACGGTGCAGGTGCTGTCGCGCCGCACCAAGAACAATCCCGTGCTGATCGGCGAGCCCGGCGTCGGCAAGACCGCCATCGTCGAGGGCCTGGCCCAGCGCATCGTCAACGGCGACGTGCCCGACAACCTGAAGAACAAGCGCCTGATGTCGCTCGACCTCGGCGCCATGGTCGCCGGTGCCAAGTTCCGTGGCGAATTCGAGGAGCGCCTGAAGGCGGTGCTGCAGGAAATCGCCGATGCCGGCGGTGAGATCATCGTCTTCATCGACGAGCTGCACACCCTGGTCGGCGCCGGCAAGGCGGAAGGCACCATGGATGCTTCCAACATGCTGAAGCCGGCGCTGGCGCGTGGCGATCTGCACTGTGTCGGTGCCACCACGCTGGACGAATACCGCAAGTACATCGAGAAAGACGCCGCCCTGGCGCGCCGCTTCCAGCCGGTTTTCGTCCCGGAGCCGAGCGTGGAGGAGACCGTCTCCATCCTGCGCGGCCTGAAGGAAAAGTACGAGCTGCACCACGGCGTGCGCATCACCGATGCCGCCATCGTGGCGGCGGCGACGCTGTCCAACCGCTACATTGCCGACCGCTTCCTGCCCGACAAGGCGATCGACCTGGTCGATGAATCGGCCAGCCGTCTGCGCATGGTGATGGACTCCAAACCGGAGGCGATCGACGAACTGGACCGGCGCCTGGTGCAGATGAAGATCGAGGAGAACGCGCTGCAGAAGGAGAGCGACAAGGCCTCCAAGGAGCGCCTCGAGAAACTCTCCGCCGACATCAAGGAACTGGAAGCCAGGACGGCGGAGATGACCGCCCAGTGGCAGGGCGAGAAGGACAAACTGGCCGGCGCCCAGAAGCTGAAGGAGCAGTTGGACCAGGCGCGCGGCGAGCTGGAAATCGCCCAGCGCGAAGGCGACCTGAACCGGGCCAGCGAGTTGAAGTACGGCGTCATTCCGGGTCTCGAAAAGCAGCTCGTCGAAGCGGACGGGGCCCAGGAACACCGCATGCTGAACGAGGAGGTCACGGAGAGCGACATCGCTTCGGTGGTGTCGCGCTGGACCGGTATCCCCGTCGATAAGATGCTGGAAGGCGAGCGCGAAAAGCTGCTTGCCATGGAAGGCGCGTTGAGCCGGAGCGTGATCGGCCAGGAAGAGGCCATTACCGCGATCTCCAATGCCGTGCGCCGTGCCCGCGCGGGTCTGCAGGACCCGAACCGGCCGATCGGCTCGTTCCTGTTCCTCGGCCCGACGGGCGTCGGCAAGACCGAGCTGACCAAGGCGCTGGCTCGCTTCCTGTTCGACGACGAGACGGCAATGTGCCGCCTCGACATGTCGGAGTACATGGAAAAGCACGCGGTCGCCCGCATGATCGGCGCCCCGCCGGGCTACGTCGGCTACGAGGAGGGCGGTGCGCTGACCGAGGCGGTGCGCCGGCGGCCCTATCAGGTGGTGCTGTTCGACGAGGTCGAGAAGGCGCATCCGGATGTCTTCAACATCCTGCTGCAGGTGCTCGACGACGGCCGCCTGACCGACGGCCAGGGCCGCACCATCGACTTCCGCAACACCATGATCATCCTGACCTCGAACCTGGGCGCCGATATCCTGGCCTCGCAGCCCGCGGGGCAGGACAGCGAAGCGGTGCGCAACCAGGTCATGGACGTGGTGCGCCAGGCCTTCCGGCCGGAGTTCCTCAACCGCCTCGACGAGGTGCTGCTGTTCCACCGCCTGACGCGTGAGCAGATGACCGGCATCGTCGATATCCAGCTCGCCCGCCTGTACAAGATGCTGGAAGACCGCAAGATCAAGCTGGAACTGGACGAGCCGGCCAAGGTCTGGCTCGCCGACAGGGGTTACGACCCGGTCTACGGCGCCCGCCCGCTGAAGCGGGTGATCCAGCGCGAGCTGCAGAACCCCTTGGCCGGCCTGATCCTGGAAGGCAAGATCGGCGACGGCGACACGGTCAGCGTCACCGCCGGGCCGGAGGGTCTGGCGATCAACGGAGAGATGGTGGCGGCGGCCTGAGCCGCCGCCCGCAGACCGGGGTGCCTTTCCGCAGTGGGGAGGCGCCCCGATTTGTTTAAACCCGATTTGTTTTAGGCTAGGGGTGGCCCGACCTTCCTGAAGGCGGCGCGACCGGGAGGAGGCTTCGATGTTCTACGAGACCCGCACGGGCGACCACGGCCTGCCGCACAATCCCTTCAAGGCCTGCATCGTGCCGCGGCCGATCGGCTGGATCACCACGGTGAACGAGGCCGGCGTCGTGAATCTGGCGCCTTACAGTTTCTTCAACGGCGTTGCCGGCGAACCGCCGATGGTCATGTTCGCACCGGGCGGGCGCAAGGCCGACGGACCGCCCGACGGCGCCAAGGACAGCCTGGCCAATGTCGAGCGCACCCGGGAGTTCGTCTGCAACGTGGCGACCTGGGATCTGCGCGACGAGATGAACCTCACATCGGCGCCGGCGCCGGCGGGGGTCGACGAGGCGGCGGCCGTCGGGCTGGAGATGGTGCCTTCCACGCTGGTGAAGCCGCCGCGGGTGAAGGCCTCGCCGATCCACATGGAATGCACCTACCTGCAGACCGTGGACCTGCCGTCCAACACGCCCGGCGCCCGCAACGCCGTGGTGTTCGGCGAGGTGGTCGGCATCCACATCGACGAGTCGGTGCTGACCGACGGCCTGGTCGACATGGCCAAGCTGAAGCCGATCGCCCGCCTCGGCTACATGGACTACTGCCTGGTCGAAGAGGTCTTCGCCATCCAGCGCCCGGACTGGCCGGTCAAGAAGCGCAGCGACGCGGCGGAGTGATCAGCGATCTCTGAGGCGTTTCACTTGAAGACGCGGGCGCCGCTTTTGACCCAAAGACGCCGGCCAGTTTGGCCGGCTGAAACTATGTTGGAGATCGACTAGAGTTCCTTGTCCTGTTTTCTCTCCGCTTTTCGCAAGTGGTGCTTCAGCGTCTCTCTAACCACATCTTTGGGCAGTGCTGGATAGATGATTGTCCGGCGGAATCGATACAGTTCTTTGCCGTCGACAGAACAAAGCGTTTCAGTGTCGTTCACTGTTTGCTGATCTGGGCTGGCGTTGGAGACTGAATACTGGGGATTGAAGTAGTGGCCATTGCCGGGGGGCACTGTGAAAGACCATTCGTGAGCCGTCACGTCTTTCTCCTCAACTCCTCTTGGCGTTCCTATGTTGACCGGAAGGGAAGACCCGGAAACGCACGTAATTTTATCCCCCTCGCCGGCATCCGAATAATCGAATTCGAAACCATACCAGGTGCATTTCTTCTTGCGACCGTCGTAGGTGCATTGGCCTTGCCCGGTGACGTAGATGGTTTCTGTTTCCACGCAAATCCAGCTGACTGAAACATCGCCCACCGGAAGTTTCGCATCGATGTCGCACAGAAGGCCCGACCGAAGATTTTGGATATCGATGGCATAACAGGGCGCCGTCGCGAGGAGGGTTGTCAGGGTCAGCGTTGACAGAAGTGGGGCTAATTTCATCGGGAATATCCGTTGCGCCGAGGCGTTCGTAGAATTATCCGCGCGAAACCTCGGCGCTACAAGGCCCTCACTCATGAAGACTCGGTCTCGTTGTCCGCTCCGCGCCCGCTTAGTTCAACTGACCGATCACTAGGCTGGCGGCCAGCACCGCCATGACGCAGCCGACGAAGCCGTCGAGCAAGCGCCCAGCGCGAAGGCTATGCGCGTCTCGGCGTCGGCCAGGCTGCCGGGCCTGAGGGCCGCGCGGGCATCGCGTTGACCCTGACGTCGGCGGCAGCAGCCTGCATCGGGTGGCGTGGCTTGTCGGCTATACTTGCCCTCGTTCTTTGGCATTTCTGTGCTGAGATCCGTGGCCTGCTTCTCATCGGAGTACCTGTTCCTGCTCCAATCGCAGTGCTTCCGCCATCTGCTCGACCAGTTTCGACTTCTTCTGCGGCGGAAACAGCAGCAGCGTCCGGAAATGAATCGCCGGTTTCAGAGATTTGAGGATCAGGCCTCTTTCCTGATAGCCGATCGCTGTCAGCGGATCGACGATACCGCAGCCGTTGCCCGCTAGGACCAGCGCGCAGATGGTGGAGGAGTAGGCGGTTTCGACGACGACGCGCGGAGAGGTGCCATGGGCGGCGAAAATGGCTTCCGCCTCGCGGCGGGTCGTGTCTTCCGGCGCCAGGGCGACGAACGGCAACTGGTCGAGGTCCGCGGGCTCGATCACCTCCTTATCCTGCAGGGGATGGCCGGGATAGACGGCAAGCGCGGCACGGATGGTGGCGAAGGGCAGGGCCTCGATGCCAGTCGCATCGATCTCGTCGGCGGCGACGGCGATATCGATCTGGTTGGCGGCCACCATGTCGCGGATGGCGGATGATCCTCTCACGTAGAGTGAAACCGCAATCTCTGGGTTGCGGCGGTGGAAGCGGGCAATGGCACCGGGCACCAGGTTCGTGCTGAAAGCCGACAGGCAAGCGACACGGATATCACCGGAGCCATAGTCGCGAATGCGGGCGGCCGCGCTGCGCAGATTGGCAAGGCCGGCCAGGGAAGCCTGCACTTCCCGAAAGAAAAGCTGCCCCTCCGGCGAGGGCGACATACGGCCCTTTTCCCTGTCGAACAGTTTGAACCCGATCGACCTCTCGAGGGCCATGATCGCTTTGCTGACCGCAGGCTGTGAAACGCCCAGAGCCTCCGCCGCGCGGGAGGTGGTGCCGTAGGTCATGACGGCCTGGTAGGTCTCGATCTGGCGCACGTCCATGTCGGCATTCCTATAACTAATAAGAATAGAATAGGCCTATGTTAATATTGGACAGAATACTCTATGGAATGTCAACGTCGTGCCACTTCAGCAGGTGGAGCCCGATGCAGAACGAGACAAAGTGCGTGACCAAGGCCGCTGTCAGCCTTGAGGGATATGACAGCCTCACGGTGCCGGTGTACCGGGCCTCCACGATACGCTATCCGGACGCGGCGTCCTTTGCCGCCCGCTTCGAACGCGACGCCGACGGCTATGTCTACGGACTCTACGGCACCCCGACCCATCGCCACTTGGAATACAAGATCACCGAGTTGCACGGGGGCGTCCGTACGGTCCTGGCGCCCTCGGGACAGTCGGCCATCACCGGCGCCTTCCTCGCCCTGCTGCGCGCCGGCGACCGGGTGCTGATCCCCGACACGGTCTACGGACCGGTGCGCGACTTCGCGCAGCACGAACTTTCGGCGCTGGGCATTGAGTCGCGCTTCTACGATCCCTGCGATCTCGCCGCGCTGGCGGCGCAGATCGACGACCGCACGCGGTTGGTGTGGGTGGAATCGCCCGGCTCGATCACCCTGGAGGTTCAGGACCTCGCGGCCATCGTCGCACTGGCCCGGACCGCCGGCGCCCTTGTCGGATGCGACAACACCTGGGCCTCGCCGCTGAACTTCCGGCCGTTTGACCACGGCGCGGACATCGTCGTCGAGGCACTCAGCAAGCACTTCAGCGGCCACTCCGATGTCCTCATGGGGTCGGTGACGCTGCGCGACGAAGCCCTCGGCAAGCGCCTCAAAGCCGCCTTCGGCCGCCTGGGCATCGGTGTGTCTCCCGACGACTGTGTGCTGGTCCTGCGCGGGATCGAGACCCTGGCGGTCCGCATGCAGCGCGCCGCGGCCTCCGCCGCCACCGTCGTCGACTGGCTGCAGCAGCACCCTCTGGTCGAGCGGGTGTTCTATCCCGCTCTGCCTGGTAGCCCCGGCCACGAGATCTGGCAGCGCGACTTCACCGGCGCCTGCGGTGTCCTCAGCTTTTCCCTCACCGGCTGCGCGCAGGCCAAGGCCGCCGCGGCTTTGAATGCCCTTGAACTAATTGCCATTGGCGCGTCCTGGGGCGGCACCCGCAGCCTCATCGCGCCGACCTCGGTGAAAGGTCTGCGCAGCGCGCGGCCCTGGACCGGGCCCGATGTCCTGATGCGGCTGAGCCTCGGGCTGGAACATCCCGATGACCTGGTGGCCGATCTCCAACGCTTTTTCGCGTCGCTGCAATCAAGCGTGGTCGAACAACAGCGGCAGGAGGCCTGAGGGGCAGGCCGGACGAAGATAAGAGAATCCGGCGGAGACAACTCCGCCCGAGCCTTTCCGTCGCGGGCGGCAGGAAGCCGGATCCGACGGGAACTCTAGGTCGCCTGCGGGGACAGGCGATATAACACGAACGGAGGCAAGAACATGCGCAGTAGAATTACCTGTATCGGGGCGGTAACTCTGATAGCCCTGGCGGCTGCCGGCGGCTTGGCCGGTCCGGCGTCGGCCGGTGGCTATGATACCTCTCAAGTGAAAGTCAGCGAGGCACTGACCGCGCGCGTGCCCGCGCATATCCGCGCGGCCGGGGTGCTCGTCGGCGGCTCGGACAATGATTATGCCCCTTGGGAATACCTCGACGGCGCCGACGGCCAGACGCCCGAAGGCATCGACATCGACATCGGCAATGCCATCGCCGCCAAGCTTGGGCTCAAGTACGAATCCCGCACCGCGCAGTTCACAACCATCCTGCCGGCCCTGGGTACCAACTACGACATCGGGCTTTCCGCCTTCTCGATCACCGCGGAGCGCAAGAAGGTCGTGAACTTCGTCTCTTACGCGGAGACCGGGAACGAATGGATCATCCGCGCCGGCAATCCGGACGGCTTCGATCCCAAAAACGTCTGCGGCAAGCAGATCGCCGTGCAGAGCGGCAGCCGGCACGAGGAGCGGCTTGGAACCGTGAGCCAGGAATGCCTGGAGGCCGGCAGGCCTGCCGTGACGCTGCTGCCCTTCAAGACGCAGACAGAGGCCGTCACCCGCGTGGCAGCCGGCGGCGCCGCGGCGACCGTCACCGGCAGCGCGACCGCGTACTATGCCGCTCACGTTTCCGACGGTGCGCTGGAAACGGTGCGTCCCATGGGCGAGGCCCTTGATGTCCGCGGCTACAATGGGATCGCCATCGCCAAGGCCGACATGGAGCTGACGCAGCTCGTTGCTGATGCGGTGAACGAGTTGATCAAGGATGGCACCTACAACGCCATCCTGGAGGCCTGGGGCATGGCGGGCGTCGGCGTGAAGGAAGCCATCGTCAATCCCAAGGGAGAGCATTGAAGTGAGTGACTGCGGCGTCAAGCTGACGGTGGACGGCCGGCAACCGGACAGGGCTGCCGCCGCGGCCGAGAATGTCGCGCGCAACCGGGTGGCGCCCAGGCGTCACCCGGGGCGCTGGATCGCGGTCGTCCTGATCCTGATCGTCTCAACGCAGGCTGTCCAAGGCGTGATGACCAATCCCAATTTCCATTGGGACACCTACGCAGAGTATCTCTTCTCGCCTTTTGTGCTGCGCGGAGTCGGTTGGACCCTGGTGTTGACCGTGGCCGCCATGGCCATCGCGATCCCTCTGGCCCTCACCCTGGTCATCATGCGGGACAGCGGCAACCCACTGCTGAAAGGCGCGTCCTGGTTCTGGGTCTGGCTCTTCCGCGGCACGCCGGTCTATACCCAGCTCGCTTTCTGGGGCCTCTTCGCGGTGCTGTTCCCCCGCATCTCCCTCTCGGTCCCCTTCGGCCCGGAGCTGTTCAGCGTCGACAGCCGCTGGATTGTGACGCCTGCGGTAGCCGCCATCGTCGGACTCGGCTTCAACGAAAGCGCCTATCTGGCGGAAATCTTCCGGGCCGGCTTCCGCGCCATCGACCGCGGCCAGCCGGAGGCGGCACAGGCGCTCGGCATGTCCCAGGCCAAGATCTGGACCCGTATCCTGATTCCCCAGGCCATGCGCACCATCATTCCGCCGACAGGCAACGAGACCATTGGCATGCTGAAGATGACCTCGCTGGTCCTCGCCGTGCCTTTCACGTTGGACCTCATGTTCGCGACCAATGCCATCGCCAACCGTACCTACCTGCCGGTGCCGCTGCTGCTGGTCGCCGCGTCCTGGTATCTGGTCATTACCTCCGCCCTCATGGTCGGACAGTATTACCTCGAACGTTACTTCGGCCGCGGCCATGACGTCGTGGTGAGCAAGGGAGGGCACTGATCATGACGGCGCCGGCCCGCCCCGCTGTGGAACTCGAGGGTATTCACAAGTTTTACGGCCACTTTCATGCCCTGCGCGGTATCGACCTCAAGATCGGAAGGGGGGAAGTCTGCGTGGCCATCGGTCCCTCGGGATCTGGCAAGTCCACCCTGCTGCGCTGTATCAACCAACTCGAAGTCGTTTCGGCGGGTCGGGTGCGTTAGAACGGGGAGCTGCTAGGCTACCGCGAGGTCGACGGCCAGTTGCACCAGCTCTCGCCGCGCCAGATCGCCGCGCAGCGCCGGCGCACCGGCATGGTGTTTCAGCGCTTCAATCTCTTTCCGCATATGACCGCGCTGCAGAACGTCATGGAGGGGCCGCTGCACGTAAAGAAGCGGCCGAAGGGCGAGGCGAGGGAGCTCGGCTCGTCCTTGCTGGATCGTGTCGGCCTGGGCGGCCTCGGCGGGCGCTACCCCAACCAGCTTTCCGGCGGTCAGCAGCAGCGTGTTGCGATTGCGCGCGCCCTGGCGATGGATCCGGAGGTCATGCTGTTCGACGAGCCGACCTCGGCGCTGGATCCGGAACTTGTGGGTGAAGTTCTCGATGTCATCAAGGATCTGGCCAAGGCCGGTATGACCATGATGCTCGTGACGCACGAGATCGGTTTTGCGCGCGAAGTCGGCGATCGGGTCATCTTCATGGACCATGGAGCGGTGGTCGAGAGTGGAACGCCGCACGATGTCCTCACAAGTGCCACCGAGGTGCGCACTCAAGCCTTTCTCTCCAAAGTCCTCTAGCAAACGCCGGCATCCTGCCGGTTTGCGCCAATGCCACCGGAGATACCATGAGTTCTATCGACGCGATCCTCGACCAAGTGGATGCCAACCTGCCGGCTTCGCTCGACAGATTCCGGCGTCTGCTGGCGTTCCCCTCTGTTTCCAGCCTGCCGGAGGGCGCGGAGGCGATCGCCGCCTGTGCCGATTGGCTGGTCGAGGAACTGAACGGTCTGGGGCTTGCCGCGCGTGTCATGCCGACCGCCGGCCACCCCATGGTGCTCGCGACCTCACCGCGCCGGGCCGGCCGGCCGAAGGTGCTCTTCTACGGTCACTATGACGTGCAGCCCGCCGAACCGCTCGAGGCCTGGGACTCGCCACCCTTCGAGCCGAGGATCGTCGAAGAAGACGGCCTGCGTCGGATCTACGCGCGCGGTGCGGCGGACAGCAAGAGCCAGTTCTGGTCCGTCATCGAGGCGCTGCGGGCCTGGCGCGACAGCGCAGGCGAGTTGCCAGTCGATGTGACGGTGATGCTCGAAGGCGAGGAGGAGAGCGGCTCGGCCAGCCTTTCGGACTTCGTGACGGAAAACCGCGAATTGCTCGCCTGTGATGTGGCCTTCAACAGCGACAGCGACATGTGGTCGCCGGACCGACCTGCCATCACCACGCGCCTGAAGGGGCTGGTGCACGAGAAGGTGACCATAAACGCCCCCAACGGCGAGCTCCATTCCGGGCACTTCGGCAATGTCGCGGTCAATCCCGTGCAGGTGCTGACCGGAATCCTCAGCGCAATCCACGACGATAGGGGCAGGGTGACCATCGAAGGATTCTACGATGGCGTCGATCCCATCGCGCCGGACCTTCGTGCCCAGTGGGAGGCGCTGGATCTCGACGAGGCTCTCTCCGGTGTTTCGGTAGCTGGCGGGCCCCGCGAGGAGGGGCCAGGTGGGGAGAAGGGACCGGGCGTCGTCGAGCTGATGTGGGGGCGGCCCGGGGTCGACTTCAACGGCATCTCCGGTGGCAACACCGGGCCGAGCGAGCGCTCGGTATTGCCGGCCTCGGCCTATGCGCGGCTGACCTACCGCCTGGTCGGCCGGCAACGGCCGGAAGACATCCGGGCAAAGTTCCGAAAGTTCATCGAGACGCGTCTGCCGGCCGGCTGCCAGGTCGAGTTCGAGGGCGCCGGCGGCAGCACGGCAGTCTCCGTCAATGAGGCCAGCCCCTACATCGCCGCTGCCGCGCGGGCGCTCAACGCCGAGTGGCCGGAGCCGGCCCTGATCAAGGGCACAGGCGGCGCGGTGCCGGTGGTCGGCCTGCTGACGGAACAGCTTGGTGTCGACTGCATCACGGTGGGCTTCATCCTCGGTGACGACGCCATCCATGCCCCAAACGAACGCTATGACGTCGAGCGCCTGCACAAGGGCAGCCGCAGCTGGTCCCGCATCCTGTCGGAACTGGCGGGCAGCAACGCTGCCTAGGCGCCCGGGTTTCTAGGGCCAACCTACATGCTGGCGCGCGGTCGACCGGGCTTCCGGCGACCGTCAGTAGCCTGAGACGAAGAAGCCCGACAACGATCTTTCGCTCCTGGCACAAAACCGCTGTCGTCGTGCCGTCACGGATTTGTCCGTTTCTTGGTGTTTAGCTGACTTCGGCGAACTGTGCCCGGGAGTGAGGTGGTCAGCTTATGTGAGACGCCTCAATCACTCGGGCAGGGGTGGCCTAGCTTAACTGACCGATCACCAGGCTGGCGGCCAGCACCGCCATGACGCAGCCGACGAAGCCGTCCAGCAGGCGCCAGGCCTTCGGGCTCTCGAAGAACGGCGCCAGGCGCCGCGCGCCGTAGCCCAGGCCATAGAACCACAGGCCCGAGGCGGCCATGGCGCCCAGCGCGAAGGCGATGCGCGTCTCGCCGCCGTAGCGCGCCGCGATGCCGCCCAGCAGGATCACGGTGTCCAGGTAGACGTGCGGGTTCAGCAGGCTGAGCGCCAGCGCCGTCAGCACGGCGGCGCGCAGTCCTTTTGCGGCATTGGCTTTTTCGGCGTCGGCCAGGCTGCCGGGCCTGAGGGCGGCGTGGAGGGCGCGCAGGCTGTAACCGGCCAGGAAGACGGCGCCACCCCAGGCGGCGATGTCGGGCAGGCTGGGGACGCTGCGCAGCAGGCTGGCGAAGCCGCCGGCGCCGAGCGCGATCAGGGCGCAGTCGATGAGGAAGCAGATGCTGGCGACGGCGAAGACGTGCTGGCGGCGCAGGCCCTGGCGCAGCACGTAGGCGTTCTGGGCGCCGATGGCGATGATGAGGCTGGCACCCAGGGCCAGCCCTTCGAGAGCGGCAAAAGAAATCGCAGACATATCCGGGAAAACTCCGCGGGCAGGAGGCGGGACAGGCGAATGCCGCGCTGCCTCCGCCCCCCGGACATAGGGGGCGAAGAGGGCGCGCGCCTAGCCTCGGCGGCGGGAGCGCTTTTCCAGATAGTCTGCGACGATGAGGGTCATGCGGTCAGCCTGTTGCGTGCGGCTCAGCAGTCGTTGTCGCTGCCCATGGCCGCGCCCTGCTCCAGCGGGGCCGTCTCCGGCGGGCAGGCGCGCTGAACCATCAGCACACCGCCCTGGGCCAGGGCGAGCTGGCGCTCGATCTTGACGCGCTGGTCGGTGAACTCGGCCAGTTCCGAATTCTTCAGCTTGTCGCCGCGCGGCAGGGTGACCTTCAGCGGGTTGACCTGCTTGCCGTTCACCATGACCTCGTAGGGCGGGTGGGGGCGGGTCGACTGGCCGGTGGTGCCGACGTAGCCGATGATCTGGCCCTGCTTCACCCGGGAACCCTTGGTGACCCCCTTGGCGAAGCTCTTCATGTGGGCATAGGCGGTCTGGTAGGTCGCGCCGTGGCGCAGGCGCACGTACTTGCCGTAGCCGCCCTTGCGGCCGGCGAAGTCGACGACGCCGTTGCCGGCGGCGTAGATCGGCGTGCCGCGGGGGGCGGCGAAGTCGGTGCCGCGGTGCATGCGCGAATAGCCGAGGATCGGGTGCTTGCGCATGCCGAAGCCGGAGGCGAGGCGCGC
This sequence comes from Kiloniellaceae bacterium, assembly GCA_050043265.1. GTDB lineage: Bacteria > Pseudomonadota > Alphaproteobacteria > Kiloniellales > Kiloniellaceae > Pelagibius. Next base: position 1,481 of record JBHJIR010000068.1, on the reverse strand, counting down.
GCCGTCGATCGGCGTGCGCATCAGCGAGCGGCGCACCGAGGCGCCTTCGGGGGTGTAGAAGTCGGCGCTGCCGTCGGCGCGGGCGTAGTGATAGAGCTCGGTGCGGCTGCCCGAGAGGGTCATGGCGGCGAACAGCAGGTCGCCGGTGCGCACCAGGGCGCCGTTTTCGTCGACGAAGATCTCGTAGAGGAATTCGAAGCTGTCGCCCTTTTGGATCTCGCGCTGGAAATCGACGTCGTAGCTGAAGGCGCGGATCGCTTCGACCAGTACCAGGCCCGGCACCTTGCGCTCGCTGGCGGCGACCGAAAGGCTGCTGTCGATCGAGCCCTCGGCGTAGGCCAGCTGGCGGGCCACCGGACGGTCGATCGATTCGGCGTAGAAATCTTCTTCGACGGTCGAGCGGCTGACCTCGATGTCGCGCTCGCGGTTCGGGCGGAAGCTGATGGACAGCAGGGGGCCCGGGCCGCCGTTGCCGCTGTCGGCGAAGGCGATCTTCAGTTCCTGGCCTGGCATCAGGCGGCGCGGGCTGTAGACCGGCGTCAGGGCGTTCACCGCCTGGTGGGCCTGGGCCGGCTCGGCGCCGGCGCCGATCAGCAGCTGCATCGGGGTGTCGCCGGGGGCGACGGTGACGGCGTGCACTACGGTGGCGGGCTGATCGCCGAGATCCTCGGCGTCGCTAACCGCGTCCTGGGCGGTCTCAGGGCCGTTCTCCGGGTTGGTTTCCGGGTTGGTTTCCGGGGCGTCGAGGCCCTCGGCCGGCGGCAGGGTCGCCTGCTGCAGGCGGGCCGGGGCCCCGGTGGCAGCCGAAGTTTCCATCGGCACCGGGCCCGGCTCGGCCACGGCTTCAGGCGCGGCCTGATGCAGCGGCCCGCCAGCGGGCGTCCGCCCTGCCGGCGTTACCACCGATTCGGATTCCGCCTGGGCGGTCTCGGCCGTCGACCACGATACGGCGACGGCGCCGCCGATCAGAGGAATGGCTAGAATTGCGGGAAAACTGATCTTTTTCGCGAATCGCAGGAGCGATTCGATACGGATTTTGCGACCTGTCACGACCAACAACAGCTCCGTGGCTTGACGGTGTGGATGACTGCCCCCCGGCGGTAAGGCGACTTGACGGTAATCTACATACCATCAAATCGTTAACCAATTTTTGAAAATGGCTTCACATACAAGGGCTTGTCAACCAGAAAGGCGGTTAACAGGGGGGGTGTCGATCCCCGCTGTCCCAAATTATCTGCGGGACTGCAAAAAACCTTTCATAAAGCATTTGACAGGGCCCGGGGGGCAGCCCTATAACCCGGCCTCCGCGACACAGACGGCCCCGAGCCAAGTGTCGCCCAGCTGTTTGACATTGTTGATTTGGAAGGGATACGCGGGCGGCGGGTCTGGCTTTTATGGCTATGACTTTAGGTCCTGGTGCTAGGCATTGGGGCCTTTTGGTTGACCGCGTATTAGACGGATCTGGTTGCTGTTATGCCGGG
>JBHJIR010000067.1:0-56760 GCA_050043265.1 Kiloniellaceae bacterium | reverse complement strand
GGAAACAAACGCTCCCTCAGCCTCGCCCCCTCTCCCACAAGGGGAGAGGGGAACAACCGAGGGGAGAGGGGCACAAAGCAGGTGGTGGGGGTGACAGAGCGCGTGCACCCACTTATCTTCACCGCTCACGCCGCAGAGACTCACCGCAGGGACATTTCTCACCATGCAGCAACGCCAACTCGGGCCCGGCGGGCCGGGCGTGTCGGCCGTCGGGATCGGCGCCATGTCGTTCACCAACTTCTACGGGCCGACCGACGAGGCGGAGTCCCACGCCATCCTGACGGCGGCGCTGGACCTCGGCATCGACCACATCGACACCTCCAACGTCTACGGCATGGGCCAGTCGGAGCGCGTCATCGGCAGCTTCCTGGCCAGGCAGGGCAAGGCGAAGAACGATCTGTTCCGCATCGCCACCAAGGCCGGCATCTGGCGCGACAAGGAAACCGGCAAGCGCGGCTTCGACAACACGCCGGCCCATCTGGAGGCCGAACTGGACGCCAGCCTGCAGCGCCTGGGCGTCGAGGCGGTCGACCTGTTCTACGTGCACCGGCGCGACCAGAGCATCCCCATCGAGGAGGTCGCCGGCACGCTGGCCGGCTTCATCGCCGCCGGCAAGATCCATTCCTTCGGCTTCTCGGAGATCGCGCCGTCGTCGCTGCGCCGCGCCGCGCTGGAGCATCCCGTCGCCGCGGTGCAGTCGGAATACTCCCTGCAGACCCGCGCGCCGGAGCTGGGCCTGGTGCAGAGCTGCCAGGCCCTGGGCAGCAGCCTGGTCGCCTTCTCACCGGTCGGCCGCGGCCTGCTGACCGACAATCCGCCGACGGCGGAGCGCGCCGCCGCCTCCGACTTCATGAAGAGCAACCCGCGCTTCCAGGAACCGAATCTCACGGCGAACCTGCGGATCACCGAAGGCTTCCGCAAGCTGGCGGCGGAGCTGGGCACCAGCGCGGCGGCGCTCGCCATCGCCTGGCTGCTGCACCGCAGCCCGGCGGTCATCGCCATTCCCGGCACCCGATCGGTCGCCCACCTGAAGGAACTGGCCGCCGGCGGATCGCTGGTCCTCGGCGACGCCGAACTCGACCGCATCGAAAAGACGCTGCCGGTCGGCTGGGCCCACGGCGACCGCTACAACGATGCCCAGTGGATCGGTCCCGAACGCTATTCCTGACGGGCCCGGCAAGGCACCAACCGGACAGTGAACACGTTGGCGCCTTATCAATCGACGCGATAAAACCACGCCGGTTTGCCGCTTGCCGCCGGGACTTGCCACCTAATCTTTACCAATTCATGCGACCCTGGCGTGCCGAGGAACGGAGGACGAGCCGCGTCCCATTCCGCCTATCCTTTGGGCGATCGTATGAAGGACGTGGTGTGAAGGAGGCGTCGTGAAAACCCTGGCCCCCAGCACGATGGCGAACGACACCCCTGTCGAGAACCGGGACGATATGCCGGCGACGGTCGGCAGTCTCCTCGACCTGTGGCACAGCTTCGAAGCCGCCGGCCACCTGCCGACCCGCCAGGACCTGACCCCCTTTGCGCTGCAGCCCTGGCTGGGCTTCATCGACGTCTACGGCGTGGAGGACGGCGGGCGCGAGTTCCGCATCCGCCTCAACGGATCGCGCACCACGGCAATGACCGGCGAGGACTGGACCGGCCGGACCGCCCGCGACGTCGACCGCAAGTACGGCTTCGGCCTGCACGACGAGGTCCACCGGGTCTTCACGTCCAAGCGGCCGGCCTGCCACGTGACCCGCTTCTACCAGAAGGACTTCGCCCTTGCCTACCGGCTGATGCTGCCGGTGTTCTCCGAGACCGGCGACGGCACGGTAACGCAGATCCTGCTGGCGATCTTCCTGACCGACGAGGCGTGACGTAAGGCGTTACTCCCCTTGCCACCCTTTCGCGGCGACCGGCGCGTGATAGGCTGACCGCCGGCCGCGACCGCCGTGGCCGTTCCGGGGGAATCCATGCCGAAAGCCGCACCCACCTTTCCACTGCGCGATGCCTGGCAGCCGCTGGTGCCGCTGCTGCCCCTGGTGCTCGCCACCCTGCTGCTGGCGCCGCTGCTGAACGCCGGCGCGCAGCTCGCCTTCCTGCGCGTCGACCCCGGCGCCTTCGTCGCACAGCCGGTGCGCAACTACATCCACCTCGGCGACATGCTGAGCTACTACGCGCTGGCCACCTTCCACACGCTGCTGTGCCTTGCGGTGGTCATCACCTTCGTGCTGTGGACGCTGCGCCTGCCGGCCCGCCAGCGCGGCGCCGCGCTGATCTTACTCGTCGCCGTGCTGGCGCAGATCGTCGCCATCGGCCTGGTGCTGAAGGCGGAGGCCAACCGCGTGGTGCTGGTGCAACTGGGCTACAAGGCGATCTGCCAGCTGATCGCGGCGGCGGAATTGCCGACCCGGCTGGTCGTGCCCGGCCAATGCTTCGTGGAGGGCGACATCAGCCCCCTCACCTGGCTGGCCTGGGTGCCGACCTTCGCCGGCATCGCCACCGTTGCCTTCGCCGCCGCCTTCGCCTATGCCTCGACACGCAGCCTGCCGGCACCGCAAGCGCACGACGATGCCGCCTGGCGCGCGGCCCTGGACCAGCGCATCCAGGCGCTGCAGCGCAGCGTCTACCTGCTGAGCGCGGTGCTGGTCTCCAGCACCATCACCATCACCCTCTTCGCCCACCTGCCGGCCGGGCTGCTGACCGACGGCAGAGACCTGGACCTGGCCGGCGCGGTCTCCAAGTACGCCACCGGGCTCAGCACCTTCTGGGGCGCCCTCTTCTCGGTCACCCTGGTGGCGACCTTCGCCGCCCCGGCCCTCGGCCTGCTGGGCGCGGCCTACCGCAGCGAGCATGCCCGCAGCGGGAGCGACGAACTGCGCGCCTGGCTGCAGGACCACGTCTTCCAGTCGCTGAACCGCCAGCTCGCCACGGTGTTCAGCCTGCTGGCCCCGCTGCTGGTCGGCCCGCTCAGCAGCCTGCTTTCCAGCGTTTCCGGATTGTAGACGGCACCCGAGGCCCTTGACCTCGATCAATGCGGCTGCGATATGACGATGATACGCATTCGCATCGAAAGGGCCGCTGACAGAGCCGCCCTCCTAACTGATCAACCCCCGTGACCATGAACAAGCACCTTACCCTGCTGATTCTCGCCGCCGCTTTCGCACTGGCCGCCTGCGACAAGCATGCGTCGGAGGCCTCCGGCCAGACGGCGTCGCCCGCCGCCACCACCCCCGCCCCAGCCGCCTACGCCTCCGTGGAGGCGCTGGGCGAGGCGCTGTTCTTCGATACCAACCTGTCGAAAAACCGCAGCCAGGCCTGCGCCACCTGCCACAACCCGGATTTCGGCTTCGTCGACCCGCGGGAGACCGCCGCCGGCCTCGCGGTGTCGCTGGGCGACGACGGCGCCTCCCTGGGCGACCGCAACGCGCCGACCGCCAGCTACGCCCGCTTCTCGCCGGTTTTCCACCGGGATGACGAGGGCCGCTACGTCGGCGGCCAGTTCCACGACGGACGCGAAGCGGACCTCGCCGGCCAGGCCGGCGGCCCGCCGCTGAACCCCGGCGAAATGGGCATGGCCGACAAGGCGAGCGTGGTCGAGCGGCTGCGCGAGAACCCCGGCTACGTCGAAGCCTTCAAGGGCTTCTACGGCGATGACGTCTTTGCCGACCCGGCACGCGCCTACACGGCGATGGCCGAGAGCATCGCCGCCTTCGAGCAGACGCCGGTCTTTGCGCCTTTCGATTCCAAGTACGACCGCTTCCTGCGCGGCGAGGCCAAGCTGACCGACCAGGAAGAACTCGGCCGGCTGCTGTTCTTCTCCCAGCAGTTCACAAACTGCAACCTCTGCCACCAGCTGCGCACGTCGCAGATCGACCCGGAAGAGACCTTCTCCAACTACCAGTACCACAACATCGGCATTCCGAAGAACACGGCGGTACGCGCGCTGAACGGCAGCGCCGACGACTTGGTCGACCACGGCCTGCTGCAGAACCCGGCCGTCGACGACCCGGCCCAGGATGGCAAGTTCAAGGTGCCAAGCCTGCGCAACGTCGCGGTGACCGGGCCCTACATGCACAACGGCATCTTCAAGGATCTGCGCACCGCCGTACTGTTCTACAATAAGTACAACAGCCGCGCCGCCCGGCGGCAGATCAACCCGGAGACCGGCGAGACCTGGGGCGAGCCCGAGGTGCCGGACACCCTGTCGACGAAGGAGCTGGCCCACGGGCCCGCCCTGGACGACAAGCGCATCGATGCCATCGTCGCCTTCCTGAAAACCCTGACCGACAAGCGCTACGAGTCCCTGCTGGATCAGTAGCGGCAGCGCTTGCCGATGTAGGCGCGCGCCAGCTCACGCAGGCGCGCGCGGCCGAAGCTGGGGGCGTGGCCCGCGTGGACGACCGTGACCGGCAGCTCCAGCAGGCGCTCCATGGTCTTCAGATAGGCGGTGACGGCGGAGCCGGGGAGTCCGTCGAGCAGCGGGCCGTCGTAGACCGCGGCGCCGGAGAACAGCACGCCGGTCGCCGCCTCCCACAGTCCAATGCTGCCGGGCGAATGGCCGGGCAGGTGCAACACCTCGAAGCGGCGATCCCCGGCCGCGACGATGTCGCCCTCCTCCACCAGCCGCGTCGCCGGCGCCGGCTGCACCCGATAGCCGGCGATGTCGTAGCCGGCCTGCGGCAGGGCATCGATCAAGAGCTCCGGCACGGCGTAGCCTGCCGCCTGGACCGACGCGACGAGGCCCTTGTCCAAACCGTCGGCCAGCAGGGCGGCAAAGCCGCCCGGCGCGGCCAGTTCCGCCGCCTCCAGGCGGTGGGCAACGCGATCGTCAAACTCGTGGAAGCCGCCGATGTGATCGTAGTGGCTGTGGGTGGCGACCGCGGTCACCGGCCGTTCAAAAAGATCGCGCGCCGCCTCAACGAGGCTGGCAAGGCCGAGGCCGCTGTCCACGACAAGGTCCCGCTCGCCTCCCCGGATGTGCCAGATGTTGCAGCGGATCAGTGGGTCGACGCGCGGTTCCCACAGCAGGGTGATCCCGTCGTCTATCCGGGTTCGCTCGAACCAGCCTTCGGCCACTTGCATACTCACAACGCGCCTCCGCAGATCGAGCCGATAGAACCGGTGCAAGCTTGGCGCCTCAGCAGCGCCGGTCAAGCCCTCACAAAGAAACGGCGGCGGACCAGGCGCAATCCTGCTGCCTTATCCACCGCCGCCCAATCGGGCCTTTCAGCGGGAGCCGCCTCTAGGCCAGATTTCGCCTTCAGGTGTTCAGTCCAGAGGATAGCTGAGGAAACCACCGTCGCCCTTTTGATAGGCGGGCATGGATTTCAGCTCTTCCTCGGTCGCATTGGTCTGCCAGATGGCGTCGCCTTCTCCGGTTGTCAGGTCGTCGAAAGGCACAGCCACCTGCTTGGCGCCGATCCCGAGGAAGCCGCCGACCGACACCACCGCACTCACCACATCGGCGTCGTCGATCACGATATCATCGATCTCGCCGACCTCGTCGCCGGAAGCATTGACCACCGTCTTGCCGATGAGGTCTTTGGCGGTCACCTCACCGAGGGCGGCCTGGAAGCGCGCCGTCGGCTCGCCCGGAGTCTTGCCGGCGGCCAGATCGCCCGCGGTGTCGCCGGTCATATTTTCCTGACTTTCCGCCACCTGATCCGTTCCGCCGTTCTCGGTACCGATGGTGGTGCCGGCACCGGCAGAGGCGCCAGCGGCCGCGTCACCCGAAGCGGCGGGCATCGGCTGGTTGCTGTCGGCGGTCTGCATCGCCGATTCCTGGCTCAGCGACGTTTCGATCCGCTGCGCCTCGTCCAGGTGTTCGCGCAGGGTCGGCAGCGTGTTTTCGGCAAACGCCTTCAGATCGGCGTCGGTGCCACCCTCGACCTCCTGTTCAAAAAGATCGATCGTGCGTTCATGATCGGTGACCATCTGCTCGATGAAAGCGCGGTCGAAATCAGGCCCCGACATCTCGGACAGCCGCTGTTTGGCCTGTTCCCCCTCGGCGGACAAGTCGCCGGAAAGGTCGATCCCCTTCTGGCTGGCAAGCTCCTTCAGTTTGTCGCTCGCCTGGGTGTGATCGTCCACAAGGGTTTCGCCAAACGCAGTCACTTCCTCGTTCTTCGACTGTTCGGTTGCCAGCCTGCCAAGCTCGATCTCAGCCTTGCCACCGGCGGCGGCCTGCTTCACGAACTCACTGTCCGACTGACTGACCTGCATTTCTTCGGCCTGAGCCGGTGAGTTCTGCGGCTCGGTACTTGTGCCGGAACTCTGACTCATCGCAACGCTGGGCACGAGGGCCAAGGCGACGATCGCAGTCGCCCGAAGCAATTGATTTTTCATAGCGCGTTTCCTTTGCTTGCAATGCTGTGTCTCAGAAAACTCCTGGGCATACAACGCGGCCAATCAAGGAAGGTTGCGCAGAGATAAAACGAGGTCCGCCAGGCAAGGGGGGCGCTTGCGGAAAATCCGATGTCAGAAGGAAAATTCGACGACCCGTTATGGGGCGACCCTAGCCACCCAGCAGCGCTGCGCGCCGCGCCAGGCTGTCCGCCGGCCAGCAGACATCGCGGTCGTAATATTCCGGGAAAACCAGAGCACCTTCCGGCAGCACCACCCAGGGCTGCTTGGAGCGCGTAAAAATGTGGATGTCCGGCGGCAGGCGGTCGGGATCGTCCAGCGTGCCGACGCGCACGAAGCGAACCTTGTCGCCCGCCCCGGCGTAGTTGCTCCACAACGCCACCTTGCAGGCCGGGCAGCGGGCGATCTTCTGGCCCTTGCCGCTGAGGCTCGGCGTCATGACCGCTTCCGGCGTACCCTGCAGCAGGTCGACCCGGTCGGCTTCGATCATCGCGTTCAGGGCGAAAGCCGCACCGGTTTCGCGCTGGCACCAGCGGCAGTGGCAGCAATGCACGTACATCGGCCCGGTCGTCAGGCGGTAGCGCACGCCGCGGCAGGTGCAGCCGCCTTCCAGGGGATAGCCGTTTTCCTCGCTCATCACTGCCTTCTCCGTCTCATGGTGGCGCCATCCTATGGCCGGCTTCGGCGCTTTCCAAGCGAGCCAACCGGTCGTCCCGGCGCGCACTCGGCGACCGGCAAGGTCCAGCCCCTGCTTGACCCCCGGCGCCAATCACTCTAGACGGCAGGCATGTCCTATCGACTGCCGCCGCTGAACTCCCTGCGTCTCTTCGAGGCGGCAGGCCGTCATTTGAGCTTCAAGCTGGCCGCGGAAGAATTGAACGTCACGCCCAGCGCCGTCAGCCACGGCATCAAGACGCTGGAAGAGTGGCTGGGAACCGCCCTCTTCGCCCGTGGGCATCGCAATCTGGTACTGACAGAGGCCGGCGACGCTTATCTGCCGCGCGTTCAGGAAGCCCTGGCACAGCTTGCCCGGGCAACCGAAGCGGTTCCCGGACGGCGGCCCAGCGGCCGGCTGTCGATCAGCGTCGCTCCCAGCTTCGGCGGCCGCTGGCTGGTCCCCAACCTGCCCCGCTTCAATACCGCCCATCCGGGTATCGAAGTCTCGCTGGACAGCGCCCAGCGCCAGATCGAGTTTCCCCGCGACGGCGTCGATCTGGCGATCCGTATGGGCCGCGGCGACTGGCCCGGCCTCTACGCCGCCTGCCTGGTCACGGAGGAACTGGTGCCGGTCTGCGCCCCGGCGCTGGCAGCAACGATCGCAACCACGGCGGACCTCGCCGGGCAGACCCTGCTGCAGGTCGTCAACGTGAGCGAGGACTGGGCCGGCTGGGCATCGCTCGCCGGCGTGCCCCAGTCCGGCATCGACTTCGAAAAAGGCCCCCGCTTCGACAACATTGCCATGGCCCTGGACGCCGCCGCCGAAGGCATGGGCATCGCCATCGGGCGGCGGCCGTTGATCGACACCGACGTCGCCGCCGGACGGCTGGTGCCGGTGCTCGGGCCGCCGCGCCGCGGCCGCACCGGCTACTGGCTGCTCGCCAGCCCCGAGTCCCTTGTCCGCCCCGAGGTTCTGGCCTTCCGTGACTGGATCTGCGCAGAACTCGGGTCTGGCTCGGATCAGCAGCCGCTGTAAGCCGGCGGGCGCCGCTCGATCCAGGCCTCCAGCCCCTCGCGCAGGTCGTGGGTCGGCACCATGCGGGCAAACTGCTCGCTTTCCATCAGCAGGCCCTCGCCGATCGCCATGTTGAGACCGCGGCTGACGGCGGTGATGATGCTGGCCGCGGCCAGCGGCGAGTGGCGCAGGATGCGCCCGGCCATCGCCCGGGCCTCGGACAGCAGATCCCCGGGGGGCACCACCTTGTTGACCAGGCCCATGGCCAGCGCCCTGTCCGGATAAAAACTGTCGCCGGTCAGCAGCAGTTCCAGCGCCCGCTTGCGCCCGGCCAGACGGGGCAGACGCTGCGTTCCCCCGAAGGTCGGCGGCATGCCGAGATTGATTTCCGGTTTGGCAAAGAGAGCACGCTCGCTGGCAACGGCGAGGTGCACCGCCTCGGTGATCTCGCAACCGCCGCCGAAAGCCAGGCCGTTGACCGCAGCAATGATCGGCTTGGGAAAGGCCTCCAGGCGCGCCGTCATGGCCTGGCCGCGCCGCACGAAATCGCGCACGGCCGTTGCGGCGCCCTGGCGCACGCTCTGCGAAAACTCGCGAATATCGCCGCCGGCGGAAAAGGCGCGCTCGCCCGCACCGGTCAGGATCACCGCCCTGACCTCCGGGTCGGTCTCGATACGATCGAGCAGGGCCAGCAGCGCGTCGGCCATGGCATAATTGATGGCATTCAGTTTGTCGGGGCGGTTAAGGACAACGGTGGCAATGCCGTCGGCAACTTCGCAAAGCACGGTACTGGACATGAATGACGCTCCCTGGAGATCGGGCCCTGGAGATCGGACCATCGTGGTTCGGGCGTCACTGTCGCGGTAGCTGTCGCCGGCCGCAAACGACTAAGCTGCATGTACGGGTGAATGAAACTCACCCCGGCCGACGCTCACCCCGGCTGGCGCTCACCCCACCAGCGCCTGTCCCGCCATGCCGAGCATGAAGCCGAAGACCGCACCCAAGGGCGGCGCCCAGTGATAGGCCAGCTTCGCCTGCGGGGCGATATCCTCGAAGATCAGATAGAAGATGCCGCCGGCGGCAAACAGCATCACCACGCCGATCGGCTCATGCAGGTCGCGCAGCCAGACGTGCCCGACCGCGGCCACCAGCGGGCCGAGCAGCACCAGCGCGCAGAAACTCGCCAGAATGGCCGCCGGCGTCAGGCGCCCGGCGGCGCGCAGTTCGCGGTAGGCATTGAAGCCCTCGGGGAAGTTCTGCAGCGCGATGAGGCCAGCCAGCAGCAGGCCGACCGAACGCTGTGTCGCCAGGGTGGCGCCGAGCGCCAGGGCTTCCGGCACGAAGTCGAGCAGCATCGCCATCAACTGCGCCCCGCCACCGCCGTGCCGCTCGATCAGCCGGTCGGCCAGGAAGAAGAAAAGTCCACCGGCCCCGAAGGAGGCCAGCGCGGCCGGCGCCGACAATGCCACCATCCCCTCCGGCACCAGCACCAGGGCGATGGCGGCCAACAGCACGCCGCCACCGAAGGCGATCACACTGTGGCGGACCTCGGTCTCCAGCCAGGCCGGACGGATGTGCTCGATGCGGGCGACGAAACCGCCGAGCGGGATGGTCGCGCCGGCCAGCGCGGCGTAGCCCATGGCGAGCAGCAGATCGTTGGAGTCTGTCGGCAAGGAAGCGGGCGAACCTGTGTTGGGACGGACCAACCCAGCATGGCCCCGGTATCGGCGGTACGCAACTGCCGGCGCGCTTAAGGCTGTCCCCAGCGCCGTCCGGGATTGCCGGGGCCTGTCGGGCGTTGGCGATTCGGGCGTTGGCGATTCAGGCGTTCGCGATTCAGGCGTTAACGATGGCGCTGAGTGCCAGGGCGGTCATGAAGACCAGAAGGCTGTAGTATATCACGCGCAGGCGTTGCATGGCTTTGTTCCCTTCCCTTTTCGGTCCCCTTTCCAGCCCGGGAGGGCCGGCCCCGGATGGACCCGAGGTGGGCAGCTTGGGCCGGAATCCCGGACGCCCCTATGAGATTCCCCACAGATTCCGCTCTCTGGTTCCGCCCTCTGGTTCCGCCCGCTGGCGACATCTCGCCGGGGCCGCCCCCGGCGGGCTTCGCCGGAGCCCCGCTCCGGGGAGCGACGCATGGACGCAGGGGGTCCCCAACGCTAACCTCTCGGCTTGAAAAGGCCGGGCCTCCCACCGACCTTAGGGGCGCTACACCCGCCCTGACCTTCGGTCTTTTCACTTTCCGCCTGTTAGAGGAGTTGCCGCGCGCGATGCCACCCGATTGGATCACCCGCTTTCCCGAGCTGGCCCGGCTGACGCCGGACGAACGAAAGCTGGTCGCCGAGCGGGCGCAGGTGGTGAAGCTGCCGGCGCAGACCACGGTTTTCGCCCCTGGCCTGCCGGCCGAGAACTTCCTGCTGCTGCTGGACGGCGTCGTGCGGGTGCAGCAGGTCTCCACCGGCGGGCGCGAGATCGTGCTGTACCGCGTTGCCGGCGGCGAGAGTTGTATCATGACGACCGCCTGCCTGCTGTCAGGCGACACCTACAACGCCGAAGGCATTACCGAGACGCCGGTCGAGGCGGTGGCGGTGCCCAAGGCGGCCTTCGAGGCGTTGATGGCCCGCTCCGCCGAATTTCGCCGCTTCGTGTTCTCGCACTATTCCAACCGCATCACCGACCTGCTGCACGTGGTCGAGGAAGTCGCCTTCGAGCGCATCGACAAGCGGCTGGCGCAGAAGCTGCTGGAGCTCGCCAACGGCGAGGACCTGGTGAGCGGCACCCACCAGGAGCTGGCTGTCGAACTGGGCAGCGCCCGCGAAGTCGTCAGCCGCCACCTGAAGGAATTCCAGCGCCGGGGCTGGCTGGAACTCACCCGCGGCCAGGTGCGGCTGACCGATCGCGACAGCCTAGCGCGCCTCGCCGGCGCCGGCTGAAGAGGCCGCGCCCGGCTCAGGGCCGGACGCTGCATCAGACCATCTGCGGCAGCGAGACGACGGATATTCCGGCGCGATCCAAGTCCTCCCGCACCTTCCGCGCGACCGGCACCGCCGTCGGTTCATCGCCGTGAATGCAGAAGGTATGGATCTCGGCGGCAATCCGCTTGCCGCTGACCGACAGCACTTCGCCGTCCTGCACGAGCCGCAGGACCTGCTGGCTGGCCTCCTCGGGATCGCGGATTATCGCATTCGGCAGTTCCCGCGACAGCATCTTACCGTTGTCGTCGTAGCGACGGTCGACGTAAGCCTCGTTGGCGATGCGGATGTCCATGTGATCCTTGGAGGCCGACATCGCCGAATTTGCATTGGCAACGAAGATGAGGTGCGGATCCGCCGCCACGATACCCCGGGCGATGGCCAGGGCGATGTCGGGATCATCGTGAGCCATGTTGTTCAACGCGCCGTGGGGCTTGACGTGGGTGACGACACCCCCGTTCGCCTTGGCCAGGGCCTGCAACGCACCGATCTGATAGGTCACCAAATTTTCGATGTCGACCGGCGCCATGCGGATCTGGCGCCGCCCGAATCCCCAGAGGTCGTTGAAGCCCGGATGAGCCCCGATGGAGACGCCCTGGTTCTTCGCCAACCTGATCGTGCGCACCATGATGCTGGGATCGCCGGCATGCATCCCACAGGCAATGTTCGCCGACCCGATGAGGGGCATCAGGCCTTCGTCGTCGCCCATGCGATAGGCGCCGTAGCCCTCCCCAATGTCTGCGTTGATGTTGATTTTCACTACCGACCTTTCTGCTTACGCGGCGTTACGGCATGGCTGCCCTGGGCCGAGGGCCGGAGTGTTCCGCATAGGCATAGAGGTGTCCAATGCATTTGATTTGATAGTCTAAATGCATAAAATGCATAGATTGAAGCCACCGTGCCGGCCCAGGAATGATCGCCATGTACGAACGCCGGAACCTGATAGAACTGCGCGAGTTGCAGTACTTCGTGGCCGTCGCGGAGCGCCTGAACGTGTCGAGCGCCGCGAAGGCCGTCCACTTGAGCCAGCCGGCCCTGTCCCGGCAGATCCAGTCGCTGGAGCGCAAGCTGAGCGTCGCGCTCTTCGAGCGCGGCGGCAAACGGCTCATCCTTACAGCAGAGGGCGAGGACCTTCTCGTCCATGCCTCAGGATTGCTGGATCAGGCACAGGCTTTTCTCAACCGCGCCTACGGGCTGGAACACGGCCACGTCGGGCTGCTGCGGGTCGCCGCCTCGCCCCAAACCATTGCCTGGTTACTGTCGCCGGCTATGGCACAATTCAGCAAGGCCCACCCCAACGTCAGCCTGATTGTCAGCGAAGGCCACAACGAAGCGCTACTGGAGCAGGTCGAGCACGGTAGCGCCCATCTGGCGATCGCTTCGCTGGGGGCCAGCAGCAAGCTGGTCGCGCGCAAGCTGTTCACGGCGCGGCTGTTCGCCATCCTGCCGCCCGGTCACTCTCATCCCGAATCGACTGCCTTGTCTTTCGAAAACATCGCCGAGGAAACCTTCCTGTTGCTGCGGCGCGGCTTTCTCACCCGACAGCTTTTCGACCAGGCCTGCGCGGCCCACAACATCCGACCCATGATCCTGCTGGAGAGCGACAGCACCCACACGTTGATATCGCTTGCCATGGATGGACACGGCGTTGCCGTCGTTTCGTCCTCGGCCGGCAACACGCGGGAAATGGACCGCGCGGTGCCTCTGGTCTCTTCGTTGTGCGAAACGCAGGCCGATGTCTCGGCCGTATGGAACCCCAATCGCTACCGCCCCGCCAGCCTGCCGGCCTTCCTGGCCCTGTTGGAGAAGATGGCGAACCCGCCGCTGCACGAAATCCAGGCACGCAGGGCCGGTACCGAAGCCGGCCGGCTGCACGACAGCCTGTAGCGTTGGACCCTAGTCTGCCGATTCCAGCACGATCCGCTTTCCCGGCCGCATGAAAATCACTACCGCTGCGACAGCGGCCAGCAAAAACCCAATGGCAATCGGATGCTCCAGCACCTTCGTCGCATCGTGATGCGTCACGATCAGCGACTGGCGAAGCGAGAGCTCGAAGATCGGGCCGACGACAAAGCCGATGAGAAAAGTAATGACCGAGTAGCCGTAGCGTTGCATCAGGTACCCCAACATGCCGAGGCCAAGCATCGCGTAGATCGAGAAGGCCGTATCCCGTTCCAGGAAAGACCCCACCACGCAAAAGACGATCACGAAGGGAATGATGATGCTGATCGGAACCGCGGTGATTTTGGCGAAAAGATGAAGGCCGATCCGGCCAACAAAAAGCATGCACAGACTGGCGACGATCATCGAGACATAGATACCGTAGATCAGGCGCGGATGCTGGTCGAAGACCAGCGGCCCCGGCACCACGCCATGCAGCATGAAGGCCGACACCAGGATCGCGGCCGACACGCTACCCGGCAAGCCGATGGCAAAGAGCGGAATCATGCTGGCAGGCAACACAGCGTTGTCGGCGGCTTCGGTTGCCGCAACCCCCTTCAATTCGCCCTTGCCATACCGGTCTCCCGGGCGTGCCGTCTTCTTTGCGATCGCATAGGAGAGGAAGGCGCCGATGGTCGGCCCCAAGCCGGGAATCACGCCGGCGGCGATCCCGACCGCCGTCGACTGCACGGTGACAGGCGTCAGGCGGAGCATTTCCCGCCAACTCAGGCGCCCGTCCCCCTGCGGTGTGACGGCCTCGGTCTCGGCGGCGCGCTTCTTGCGCGCCAGATAGGCTTCGGCCTGGGTCAGCATCTCGGTGAACGCGAGCATGCCTACGGTGGCGGCAATCAGTGGGATACCGTCGAACAGCTCGATCATGCCGAAGGTCATCCGCGGCGTGGCGCTCTCGGGGTCGAGACCAACCGTCGCCAGGAGAAGTCCCAGCACCCCCGAAATGAGGCCGCGGCTGAGCGAACCGTCGGACAGCGCCGCGATGAAGGTCAAAGCGAAGATCATAACGGCCGTCATCTCGAGCGGCCCCATCTTCAGCGCAAAGGCGGCCAGCGGCTTGGCCAGGGCGATCAATGCCAGGGTCGAGACGATATCGCCGAAAACCGAAGCGTAGAGGGCCACCTTCAGCGCCTGCGTGGCGCGCCCGGCGAGGGCCAAAGGGTAGCCGGCGATGCGGGTGGCGGCAGAGCTGGGTTCCCCCGGTGTGTTGAGCAGGATGGCGCCGGTCGCGCCGCCCGCCGCACTGGCCTTGGTGACGCCAACGAGAAAGGCAATCGCAGAAATCGGCGCCATTGAATAAGTGATCGGCACCGCAACGGCCAGGGCAGCGGGCCGACTCAACCCCGGCAGAACGCCGATGACGTAGCCCAGCAGGATGCCGAAAAAAACCGAGACGACGGCACCGATGGAAAATGCATCAGCGGCGCCGAGGAGGATATCCTGCAAAGGCTAGAGTCCCGAAAGGTCGATCAGCAGCATGACGCCGGCGACCGCACAACAGAGCGCACCGGTACGCAGCAGGCGAAACTCTCCGATAACGAGGGAGACCAGCACCGTCACCGCGATCCCGCCCACCACGAGACCGAAGCGGGACAGCACATAGGCACCAATGCAGGTGACCAGCACAAGAAGCACCGCGGCGGTCATGCCGGGCCGTTTGCCTTCCGTCTTGCCAGCGCCGGACGCCGCGGGCCGGCGCAGCAGCGAGGCAAGAAACTGAAACACGGCGAGCAGCCCTATCGCCGTCGCACAGGCGATCGGCATCATTGACGGGGACATACCGTAGGCGCTGGCCGATGCGGTCTGGTTCGGTATAACCCAAAAGATCGCGATCAGGCTGCCGCCGCCGACCACCGCCAGTTCCGCCAACGCCTGAAGCAACTTGGGCGAGCGCTGATCGCGCTCGCCCCCTTCAGTCGTCTGAGCCAAGCTCGGCTGCGTCATTTTACGAGCCTCATTTCACCGCTGCGGCAAACTGGTCGCTCTGGGCGTGAATCAGTTTTTCGATCTCGTCGCCGGTAGCAACGAAGCTACCCATGTTGCGCGTCTTCAGCAGATCGAGCAACTTCGGCGAGACGGCCGCTGCCTGGAAGGCCGCCACCAGCTTCGTCCGGGCCTCTTCGGGCAGACCCGCCGGCGCGAGAAACAGGACCATGTTCACGCTGGAAATGTCGTAGCCCATCGAGCTCAGGGTGGGCGCGTCCTCGAAACCCGGGATGGGCTGGTCGCCCAGGCCCGCCAGAACATGCAGTTCTCCGGCTTGCGCCTGCGCGTAGTAGGCGCCCGAGCTGTAGGCGAAATCGACATGGCCGCCCAACGCCTGGGCCACCGCTTCGGCACCGCCCTTGGTCGGCACGGGAACGATCGTCACCCCCTCCTTCTTGGCGATCGCGCTCATCACCACCCGGTCGATCGAGGTCGTGGAGGCATAGGTCAGGCCGTCCGCACTCTTTCTCGCCTCGGCAATGGTGTCAGAGAAGGTCTTCCAGTTACGGCCCGGCAGCGCCACAAGCGCCTCGGGGAACACGCCGAAGGCCGCGATGTATTCGAAGTCGTCGACGCTGAAGGCCACGTCGTTGGCATGGGGGTCGAAGGTCAGCGTCGTGGAGGTCGTAGCGACGAGCGAATAACCGTCGGCCGGCATGGCCTTCAAGGCCGTCACCGCCAGGCCGCCGCCGGCGCCCGGCTGATTCTTCACCACGATCGCTTGCCCGAGGCTTTCGCCGAGCGCTTCCGAAGCCGCGCGGGAAATCGCGTCGACGCCGCCGCCGGCGCCGAAGCCGACGGTGATGGTGACCGGTTTCTCCGGAAATTCGGCAAAGGCGTCGAAACTGCCTGCCACGGTTGCCAGGCCGACAAGCAGTCCGGTAACAACAAGCTTTCGTGCGGATTTCATAGTCAAGCTCCTGTTCGAGAGGCCCCGAGTGTCTAATGCCCCGCGGCCTTGGGCCCCAGTGCTCTCGGGTTAAAGTGCTTGTCCGAGCAGATCATCCGGCCACTACAGTGTCCAATGCATTTCAAGAAGATTGCTTTATGCGTGAACTGCATCACCGTCGTTTTTCATATCTATGCATATAAACACGCGCAGATTGGGTCATCTGCCATCCCCCACCCATGCGAATGGTCGCGGCGGGTCGAAGGTGACTGCCGAGCCCTGGCAGGGGGAGACGCCCCCTTCGCCCGATTTGATCTGCCGCAAGGTAATTCCCCCTTTTTTGGTGACTAAATCACATATTGGTGGTTGTTCTGCCCCTACTCTCCGACGAAGGCATCGGAATTCGAGCCTGTTCCCGAAGGAGACGACACATGCAAAGCAACGTTGGAACTGTCGATCGAATCCTGCGCATCATCGTCGGCGCCGTGCTGATCGCCCTCGTTTTTATCGGTCCGAAGACCGCCTGGGGCTGGATCGGCGTGATCCCCCTGGCGACAGCATTCATCGGTTTCTGCCCGGCCTACCGCCTGCTGGGCATCTGCACGACGGCCAACAAGAACAAGCAGGCGTAAGCCGGCGGAAAAACGAGGCGATTTAGGAAGAGGAATGCCATGAATCCGGAAATTAAAACTTTCTTCGACGAGGCGACCTTCACGGCCACCCACGTGGTGTGGGATCCAGCGACCAAGCAGACCGCCATCGTCGATTCGGTGAAGGACTACGATCCCAAGTCGGGGCGCACCAAGACCACCTCGGCCGACGCGGTGATCGACTTCGTGAAATCCCAGGACCTTACCGTCGCCTGGATTCTGGAAACCCACGTCCATGCCGACCACCTGACCGCGGCGCCCTATCTGCAGGACAAGCTGGGCGGCAAGACCGCCATCGGCGCGCGGATCAATGCGGTGCAAGGCGTGTTCAAAAAGATCTTCAACGCCGAGGAAGACTTCGCCACCGACGGACGGCAATTCGACAAGCTGCTCGACGATGGCGAGACCTTCAAGATCGGTGACCTGGAGGCCAGGGTCATCCACACACCGGGCCACACCCCGGCCTGTTCGACCTACGTCATCGGCGCTGCCGCCTTCGTCGGCGATACCCTGTTCATGCCCGACTACGGCACCGCACGCTGCGACTTTCCGGGTGGCGATGCGCGCACGCTCTACAAGTCGATCCAGAAGATCCTGGCCCTGCCGCCGCAGACCCGGATTTTCCTCTGCCACGATTACAAAGCTCCGGGCCGCGACAAGTTCGTCTGGGAAACCACCGTGGCCGACGAGAAGGCGAAGAACATCCACGTCCATGACGGGATCAGCGAGGATGACTTCGTGAAGATGCGGACGGAGCGCGACAAGACGCTCGACATGCCCGTGCTGATCCTGCCGTCGGTGCAGGTCAACATGCGGGCCGGCGCAATGCCGCCGGCCGAAGACAACGGCGTCCGCTATCTGAAAATCCCCGTCGACGCGCTGTGACGCCGACGCACGAACTAGCAAGCAAACAATAACCCGGACAACAAGGCCGGGACTGGAGGAGCCCATGGAAATCAAGAAAGTCGACAAGACCTTCGGCGTGTCGCCGCAAATCCTGCCGGGCGAAGTGCCGGAAATCGCCATGGCCGGCTACAAGACGATCGTCTGCAACCGGCCGGACGGCGAAGGCAACGACCAGCCGCTGTTCCACGAGATCGAGGAAGCGGCCCGGCGCGCCGGGCTGCAGGTCGTCTACCAGCCGGTCGAAAGCGGCAAGGTAAGCGATGCCGACGCCGAAGCCTTCGCGGATGCCTTCGAAGCGGCGCCCAAGCCCGTCTTCGCCTATTGCCGCACGGGTACCCGATCGATCACCCTGTGGTCGCTGAGCCGCGCCGGCAAGATGCCGCTGGCCGACATCCTGGTCGCCGCCAAGAACGCCGGCTACGACATGACCGCCGTGGTGCGGCGCATCGCCAACCAGGGCCGAACCCCGACGGACGCCATCGACAACAAATTCGATATCGTGGTGGTTGGTGCCGGCTCGGCCGGCATCGCCGTCGCCTCCTCCCTGCTGTCGCGCGCGCCCGACCTCGATATCGCCATCATCGACCCCGCCGACATCCACTACTACCAGCCGGGCTGGACCCTGGTGGGCGGCGGCGTCTTCCAGGCCGACGAGACGGTACGCACGCTGTCTTCCGTGCTACCCAAGGAAGTGCACTGGATCAAGGCGGCCGTCGCGGCCTGCGAGCCGGAGCGCAACGTGGTGCTGCTGGAGGGCTGCCGTGCCATCCAGTACAACCGCCTGGTCGTCTGTCCGGGCCTGAAGCTCGACTGGCACAAGGTCGACGGTCTGGTCGACACCCTGGGCAAGAACGGCGTCACCTCCAACTACCGCTTCGACCTGGCGCCCTACACCTGGGCGCTGGTGAAGAACCTGAAGGCCGGCACCGCCCTGTTCACCCAGCCGCCGATGCCCATCAAGTGCGCCGGCGCACCGCAGAAGGCGCTCTACCTCTCAGCCGACCATTGGTTCCGCTCGGGCGTGCTCGACCACATCGACGTCGCCTTCTACAACGCCGGTGGCGTGCTGTTCGGCGTCAAGGACTACGTGCCGGCGCTGATGGAGTACATCGAGAAATACAACGCCGAACTGAAGTTCAGCCACAACCTCGTCGCGGTCGATGGGCCGGCCAAACAGGCCTGGTTCGACCAGACCGATGCCGACGGCAAGGTGACGCGGGTCGAGCGCGGCTTCGACATGATCCATGTCTGCCCGCCGCAGTGCGCGCCGGACTTCATCCGTGTCAGCCCGCTGGCCGACCAAGCCGGCTGGGTCGACGTCGATCAGAACACCCTGCGCCACAAGAAATACGAAAACATCTGGAGCCTGGGCGATGTGATGAACGCGCCCAACGCCAAGACCGCCGCGGCCGCGCGCAAGCAGGCGCCGGTGGTGGCCCAGAACCTGCTGGCCGACATGGGCCGCAACATCGCCGTGGGCCATTACGACGGCTACGGTTCCTGTCCGCTGACGGTCGAGCGCGGCAAGATCGTGCTGGCCGAATTCGGCTATGGCGGCAAGCTGCTGCCCAGCTTCCCGCGCTGGCTGATCAACGGCAGGCGGCCGAGCCGCCTCGCCTGGCTGCTGAAGGAGAAGATCCTGCCGCCGATCTACTGGCAGGCTATGCTGCGCGGCCGCGAATGGCTGGCCAAGCCGGAAGCGGTGAAGCCCGAAGTGGTCAACTGACCGTAACCCCGTACCTGTTGGACTGAGCGATGATCGAACGCCTGCTGCCGGGCATCGCCTGGATGCGCCGCTATGACCGCACCGCCTTGCACGGCGATGCCCTGGCAGCGGTGATCGTCACCATCATGCTGATCCCGCAGAGCCTCGCCTATGCGCTGCTGGCCGGATTGCCGCCCGAAGTCGGCCTCTACGCCTCCATGCTCCCCCTGGTAGGCTACGCCCTCTTCGGCACCTCCTCCGCCCTGGCCGTGGGGCCGGTCGCCGTTGGCTCGCTGAAGACCGCCACCGCGGGCGGCAATTATGCCAGCGGCGGCACGCCCGAATACATGGGGGCCGCCATCGCGCTCGCCTTCCTCTCCGGTATTTTCCTGGTGATCATCGGTCTGCTGCGGCTCGGCTTCCTGGCCAGCCTGCTCAGCCATCCAGTGATCTCCGGCTTTATCACCGCCTCGGGCATCCTCATCGCCACCAGCCAGCTGAAACACATTCTGGGCGTCGACGCCGGTGGCCACACCCTGGTCGAGTTGGTCCGCTCTCTCGCCGGGCACATCGGCGAGATCAATCTGCCGACCCTTCTGATCGGGGCCGGTGCCACGGCGTTTCTCTTCTGGGTGCGCAAATCGCTGAAACCGGCGTTGATGAATCTGGGGCTCGGTCCGCGCCTGGCCGACAGTCTCGCCAAGGCCGGACCGGTGGCCGCGGTCATCGTCACCATCCTGCTGGTGCAGGCCTTTGCCCTCGACCAGTCGGGGGTGAAGGTGGGCGGCGAGATCCCCCAGGGCCGGCCGCCGGTGACCCTGCCGCCTTTCGACCTGGCCCTGTGGGGCGACCTGCTGCCCTCGGCGGTGCTGATCTCCGTGATCGGCTTCGTCGAGTCCGTCTCGGTGGCGCAGACCCTGGCCGCCAAACGGCGCGAGCGCATCGACCCCAACCGCGAACTGGTCGGCCTCGGCGCCGCCAACCTGGCGGCCGGCATCACCGGCGGCTATCCGGTGACCGGCGGCTTCTCGCGCTCCGTGGTGAACTTCGATGCCGGCGCGCTCACGCCGATGGCCGGCGTCATGACCGCCGTCGGCATCGGCCTTACCGCCCTGCTGCTGACCCCGCTGTTCCGGGAACTGCCCAAGGCGACCCTGGCCGCGACCATCGTGGTGGCCGTGCTGTCGCTGGTCGACCTCGGTGCCATCAAACGCACCTGGCAGTACTCCAAGGCCGACTTTGCCGCCATGGCGGCTACCATCCTGGTGGTGCTGGGCGTCGGCGTCGAGGCCGGGGTCGTCGCCGGCGTCGCCCTCTCCGTCGCGCTGTTCCTGGTGCGCTCCAGCCGGCCGCACATGGCGGTGGTCGGCCAGGTGCCGGGCACCCAGCACTTCCGCAACGTGAAGCGCCATAGCGTGATCACCAGCCCGGCGGTGCTGTCGGTGCGCGTCGACGAGAGCCTCTACTTCGCCAATTCGCGCTGGCTGGAGGACAAGCTCTACGACATGGCCGTGGCCGACAAGGCGCTGAAGCACGTCGTGCTGATCTGCGCCGCGGTAAACGACATCGACGCCAGCGCGCTGGAGAGCCTGGAGGCACTGAACGAGCGCCTGCACGCCGCCGGCGTATCCTTCCATCTCTCCGAGGTGAAGGGTCCGGTGATGGACAAGCTGCAGCGCTCCCACTTCCTCGACCAGTTGACCGGCAAGGTCTTCCTCAGCCAGTACGACGCCCTGGTCGCCCTCGACGCCGAAACCACCTGGCAGGCCCTCAACGCCACCCGCCCGGAACGCTCCGCCGCGACGGTATAGCCGCGCTCACAGCCGCGGCGCGCAGGCGATCGCCGCGCCGGCCCGCAGCAGCGCGACGGGAGCCTGGTAGGCCGCGGCTAGGTTCGCCTCCGTCACCACCGCCGCCACCGGTCCCGCGACCGGCGCGGCCCCGCGCCCGAGCAGCAAGGCATCGCCGCCGAGCATCAGCGCATGTTCGGGAAAGTGCGACGTCATGACGATCCCCTGGCCGTCCGCCATCAGGCCGCGCAGCAACTTCAGGACGCGGCCCTGGTTCGCCAGGTCCAGGTGCGATGTCGGCTCGTCAAGCACCAGCAGCGGTGCCTCCTGGGCCAGCGCCCGGGCGATCAGTGCCAATTGGCGCTCGCCGCCGCTGAGTTCGATAAGGGGGCGCTGGGCCAGGTGGGCGATGCCGACCCGCTGCATCGCGGCCGCCGCCGCCGCCCGGTCGCCCGCCCCCGGCCGGCCGAACAGGCCGATGCGCGCCGCCCGCCCCAGCAGCACGACCGCTTCGACACTGTAGGCGAAGCTGCTTTCGTGCATCTGGTGGACCACCGCCATGCGGCGCGCGACCTCGCGGACCGGCAGGCTGCCGAGGACGGCACCGCCACAATGCACCGCTCCGGCGGTCGGCCGGTGAGCCCCCGTCAGACACTGCAGCAAGGTGGTCTTGCCAACCCCGTTCGGCCCCAGGATGGAAAGCACCTGGCCGCCGCGCACCGTCAAACCGATAGCCTCGAACAGCAAGGGACGGTCCGCGCCATAGCGGAAGGCCAGGCCCTCGGCCGCGAGAAGCGCCGCCGTCATGCCCATTCCCGGGCGCCACGACGCAACAGCAGGGCGAAAAGCGGCGCGCCGACCAGGGCGGTGACGATGCCGAGGGGAATTTCCGCCTGCACCAGGCTGCGGGCGATGGCGTCCACCACGGTCAGCAGGCAGCCGCCGAGCGCGAAGGCGACCGGCAGCATGCGCTGATGGTCGGCACCGACCAGCAGCCGCGCCATATGCGGGGCGACCAGCCCGATCCACCCGACGACGCCGCAGACCGACACCGCCGATGCGGCCAGCAAGGTTGCCAGGGCGAGCATGACGAGGCGCAGACGGAAAACGTCGACGCCGAGGGCGCGGGCCTGCTGCGCGCCCATCGAGAGCACGTTGAGGCGCCAGCGCATCAGCAGCAGCAGCGTCGCGCCGGGAACCACGCAGACGGCGAGCCCCAGCATGTCGTCGTAGCCGACGCCGGAGAGCGAGCCCATCAGCCAGAATTCGATCACCGGCAGCTTGTCGTCGGGATCGGCGGCGTACTTCAGCAGCGCCAGCAGCGCAGCGAACACCGAGCCGACGATGACGCCGCTGAGAATCAGGATCAGCGTCGGCGCGGTACGATAGAGACGCGCCAGCAGAATCGACGCGACGACGGCAACGAGGCCGAAGGTGAAGGCCGACGCCTGGATCATCACCGCCGAGGTGGTGAGCAGGATCGCCAGGGCGGCACCGAAGCCGGCACCGGACGACACCCCGAGGATGAAGGGCGAGACCAGCGGGTTGCGGAAGATGCCCTGATAGCAGGCGCCGCTGAGCGCCAGCGCGCCACCGGCGAGCAGGGCCGCCAGGACCCGCGGCAGGCGCACCTGCAGGATGACGGCTTCGGTGATCGGGTCCCAGTCCGGTTGGAAGGGCAGCACGGGGCTCAGCGCGATGCGGAAGACGTCCCAGGGCGCCACTTCGAAGCGACCGACCAGTCCGGCGGCCAGGGCTGTCGCCAACACAGCCAGGGTCAGCACCGGAGCCGTCGCGCGGCCCTGCACCCACGCCGTCCCAAAACCTTTCATGAAGGGACCGCGGCCCGGTTACATGCCTTCATAGCCCTTGCGGTAGAAGCGCCGATAGAAATCCTGTGCCTTGGCGTCCATGTCGACGTCCTCGAACAGCGCCGGATGCAGTTTCTAGGCCATCCACAATTCGCCGAGGGCGACGCTCTCCGGCAACGGGTGGCCCCAGGGCTTCACGTATTCGGGCGCCACGTAGATGCGGCCGTTCTTCACCGCGTCGATCGCCTGCCACTGCGGGGCCTGGTGGATCTGCTCGGCCACCGGCGCATAGCGTGCCGGGACGACGATGACCTGCGGGTTCCACTGCAGCACCTGCTCCATGCTGACCTTGCCGTAGCCGTCGAGCCCGCGTGCGACATTCAGGCCGCCGGCCTGACGCATGGCCACGCCGGTGTACTTGCCTGAGCCGTAGGTCGCCAGTTCCGGGTTGGCCATGTACATGGTGGTGCGCTTGTCGTCGGCCATGTGGGCGGTGCGCTGGTTCACCAGCGCCCGCGCGTTCAGCGCGTAGTCGGCCAGTTCGCCGGCTTCCTTGTCCTTGCCGACCACGGCACCGATCAGCTTGACGGCTTCGACGAGACCGTCGGTGTAGGCCGCGGTTTCGTCGTCCAGCGGCGGGTTGAGTTTCGCCTGCTCCGTCTTCGGTCCGGTGAAGAAGGAGACCTTCACCACGGGAATGCCCAGGCGCTCGATCTGCTCGACCACATCGCTGGTCATGTAGTGGGTGACGATGACCACGTCCGGATGCAGCGCGGCAAGGCTCTCAGCGTTGACCGTCCGCAGGTCGCCAGGCATCGGCAGATCGCTCAACACCGGCGCGATGTCGGCGATGGTGGCCGGCAGGTACTTGTTCCAATCGCGCAGGATGCCAACCAGCTTGTCCTCGGCGTTCAGTTCGATCAGCACATCGAGCGCCTGGTGCTGCAGGGTCACCACCCTTTCCACGTGATCGGGCAGGATCACCTCGCGGCCGGCCTGGTCGGTCACCCTGCGCTCGGCCTGCGCCGGCGCCGCGGCGAGCAGCGTCGCCAGGCAAATTGTCGCGAGAAAGCACGGCAGCGCCTTCGTCATCCTCTGTCTCCTCTGCATTTATATGTTTTATTTTCGATTATAACGGAGATTACAGCATATAAATGCAGAACAGAAAGCCCTATCCGGGAGAAGGCAAGGTCGATGAGAGTGTTTTGTGCCGGCAGCCTGTCGGCGGCGATGCGGTCGCTGATCGCCGATTATGAAATCCTTGAACCGGCCGATCCGGCGGCCGAGGCGGCGCCCGGCATCGCGCTGACGAGCGGCCCTGCGGGCCTGCTGTGCCGGCGTATCGAAGACGGCGAGCAGGCTGACGTCTTCCTCTCCGCCAGTCCGGCGGCGCCCCGATGGCTGGCGGCACAAAGCAACTATGCCGCGCCGATCCTGCTCTGCCACAACCGCTTGGCTGTGGTCGCCCGTCCGGGATTGCCCCTCACCGAGGCGCACCTGCTGGACCGGCTGCTGGACCCGGCGCTCCGGCTGGTCTCCTCGACACCGGGCGCCGATCCGGGCGGCGACTATGCGATGGCCTTGTTTGCCGCCCTCGACCAGTTGCGGCCCGGCAGCGCGGCGGTGCTCCGGGAGAAAGTCCGCCATCCTTTCGGCGGCCCGGACAACAGCGCCCCGGTCGACGGCATGAGCCCCGCCGTCGCCTTCCTGAAAAGCGGCGGCACCGACCTAATGGTCGTCTACCGGACCACAGCCCGCGCCGCCTGTGCCGCGGTCGAGGGGGCGAGCGCTATCGCCGTGCCGCTGGACTGGCTGCCCCGCACCGAGGCGACGCTGACCTGGCGCCGCGACGCCCCGGCCGCCGTCACCCGCTTCGTGGATTATCTGCAAAGCGGCCGGGCAGCGGAACTGATCGCCGCAGCGGGCCTGGAGCCAGCCACGCCGAGATGACTTACGGCACCCCGATCAGGGGGGTGTCAGGCACTGGCCGCACCGTCGATCGGTAGGGCGGCGCCGGTGATCGCGGGCGCCGCGTCCGAAGCAAGAAACAGCGCAAAGGCCGCGACCTCCTCCGGTTCGGTGACCCGGCCATTCGGGCTGTCGGCCGCGGTCTCAGCAATGACGATAGCGGGGTCGATGCCCCGTTGCAGCGCCTCGGCGGTCAGCATCGGCGTATTGACGTCGCCGGGACAGATCGCGTTGATGCGGATGCCTTCGCCGGCATGGTCCAACGCCATTGCCTTCGAGAGCAGAACCACGGCCCCCTTGCTGGCGCAGTAGGCAGCGGCCCGGGCACCGGCGCGGAGCCCCCAGTCGGACGCGATGTTGACGATCGAACCACCGCCCTGTCGGCGCAGCGCCGGGATCGCCGCACGGGAAAGATAGAACACGGCGTCCAGGTTGATCGCCATGGTCTGGCGCCACTGGTCGTCGCTGGTTTCCTCGGCGGTCGCGCGGTGGATAATGCCTGCGTTGTTGACCAGGACGTCGAGTCGCCCGAAGACCGCCTCGGTCTCGCTGACGATGTCCCGGCAGACCTGCGCGTCGCTCAGGTCGCCCGTGAAGTGCCGCACGCCAGCGAGCCCGTCCGTCGCCTGCGCCAAGCGCGCCGCGTCCCGGCCCGCGGCCATGACGCCGTAGCCGGCGGCCGCAAAGGCATGGGCGGTCGCACGCCCGATCCCGCTGCTGGCACCGGTAACGATGGCAACGCTTCTCTCTTCGCCCGTCATGCTGTTCCGTTCCCTCTGTGGCCGGCGCGGAGCCTAGAGTAGACCGTGGCAGGCCTTGCCGTCACTCCCCCCGGTAAAGCGGGTCCGGCCGGGCGAAGAAGTTGCCCAGAATGTCGTAGACCAGCATGTAGTTCTTCTGCTGGAAGCTGGCATGGGAAATGCCGGCCATCACGGTGAACTGCTTGTCCGGGTTGGGCAGCTTCTCGAAGAATTGCGTCAGGTCGTGAAAGCCGGCGATGCCGTCGTACTGGCCGCGCAGGACGATGGTCGGCACGACGATCTTCTCCGGATCGACCAGCGGCAGGCGAGAACACATGTCGATGTAGGTGCCGTTCGGCATCGAGTCGTCCAGCGCGGTGATCGCTTCGGCAAAGGCATCGATCACCTTCTGCTCGGCGCAGCCCGGATGGTCGCGCGCGAAGATCGACTGCACGAAAGCATAGTCCATCGGCCGCCGCTTGTTGGCCGAGAACTCCGGCAGCTTCTTGCGCCGCTGTTCCAGGGTCGGGCTGCCCTCGCCGGTCCACACGAAGGCGTCCAGGGCGAGGCGCTTCACCCGCCCGGGATGGCGTTCGGCGAACATCGCGGCGCGCAGGGCGCCGGAAGAAATGCCGTAAACCAGCAGCGGCCCGGCGCCGCGAAGTTTTTCGATATAGTCTGTGGCGGCAGCCAGGTCATCGGCACCGTTGGCGATGTCGCAGAAGATATCGCGGTCCTTGGTGGAGCGGCCATAGCCCTCCATATCGACGCACCAGGTGTCGTAGCCCTGCACCGCGAACCAGTTCATCGCCGAGCTGAAGGGCCGCCCCTCCACCTGCAGGTCGAAGGTCGGCTGCGAGGCCATGGAGGACCCGTGCACGAAGAGTACCGTGCCCTTCTTTCCCTCCGGGCTGCCGACATACTTCTCCCACAGGAAGAGCTTCACGTCGTCGCCCTTGGTGGTCCAGTGCTCCTTGCCGACGACGTCGGCCTCGGTTGCCAATGCGTTCATCACGAATGTCCTATCGCCTTGAATACACGACCCTCAGCGGGTCATTTCCAGAATGTCGAAGCCGCGGTTGCGGTCGAGGAGGTAGATGAGCCCGCGCTCGTCGACGTCGACGTCATTCGACTGCGGGCTCGTCTCGCCGCCCACCGGCTCGGGGATGAAGTGCGCAACCTCGTCAGGGGCAAAGGGGTCCGACACGTCGACCACCCGCAGGCCGCCGGCGAACCAGGTGGCGAAGACCAGCGGCTCGTCGAGCTTCTCGCGGAACTGGTGCGCACCGAAGCGCCCACCGGGCGTCCGCGCCCAGGGTGAATCGAGTTCGCTGACATCGAAGGCCGACAGCGCCTTGATGTCGGCGAGGTCGGTGACGTCGAAGACCCAGAGGAAGGCGTGCAGCCGCCCCGGCGTGTGGTCGTGCTCCTCGTCCACGCAAACGGCGATGCGCCGCCCGCCGATCAGGCCGGAGACCGGCAGGATGGTGTGGGTCGGCTCCGGGAAGGGCGGATGGTAGTCGTGGCTGCCGACGACCCGCGGATTCTTTATGTCGCTGACGTCGAGCACGCGGAAGCCGGCATGCCAGCACGAGGCCCACATCTCGTCGCCCACCCGCATCGCGTGGTGCAGCCGGTTCTTATAGCCCTTCCAGGTCGGCGTCTCGCCGGCGGCGAAGTGCTGGCCCGGCATGTGCCAGCGCGAGACCTCCTGCGGCCTTGCCGGATCCTTCAGGTCGTAGATCACCAGGATGTTGCCGAGGTAGCCCTCCATCTCCGTCGAGATGTAGGCGTAGCGGGCATCCATGTCGAAGCGGTGCGAACCGAAGCCGAAGGTGCGCTGGTGCACCAGCTCGCGCGGCCTGGTCTTGTCGGAGATGTCCCACACCTTGAAGCCGCCGTCGCGGTAGCCGCGTTCGCGCGCCGCATCCAACTCCGCCACCTGCTGCGGTGTCACGCCGGCCGCTGCCGCCACCTCGGCGTCCTTTGGCGCGCGGCCCAATTCACCGGCCAGCCGTGTGCGCAACTCCGGCAACGCCGCGCCCTTGCGCAGGAAGTGGCGCCGGTTCTGCTCCACGTTGGTGACCATCAGATCGCCAACGACGCGCACCTTGTGGGTGTGCGAGAAGTCGTCGTCCAGCATGATCTGGGCGGCGATGCGCGGGTTCTTCGGATCGGTGACATCGACGATGGTGGTGCCGTAGGGCGGCTTCATGTGGCCGATGAAGGCAAAACCGTCCTGCACCACGACCTGACCGCCCCCGGGCAGGTCCAGGTGGGCGACCCGCCGGATATGGCGGGCAAGGCCGTTGCCGGTAGCCGTCATGACTTAGCCCTCCCCTTCGGCGAACACGCTCTCGCGCCGGCGCTGGCGATGCTTCACGAAAAGCGGCAGCAGCAGGGAGAGCACGAGGGCGCCCCAGAGGATGTTGGTCAGCGGCGTCGAGAACAGCGCCGTGAAGCTGCCGTCCGCTTTCTGCAGAGCGACCAGCATGTAGCGTTCCATCAGCGGGCCCAGGATGACGCCGATCAGGATGGCGGCCACGTGGTAGCCGGTCTTGCGGGCGATGTAGCCGAGGATGCCGAAGGCGAAAGCGAGGTACATGTCGAACATGTATTCACGCGGCACGAAGGAACCGACCAGCGTGAAGCCGATGATCAGCGGCGACATGTACGTCGTCGACACCAGAGTCACCCGGGACATGTAGCGCGACATCGGCAGGATGGTGAGCGCCATCAGCAGGTAGGTGGTGAACATCGCCATGAAGATGCCGTAGCCGAGCTCGGGCTGCTCCATGAACAGGCGCGGGCCGGTGTTGACGCCCTGGTACTGCATCACCACCAACATGATGGCCGCGGTGGCGCCGCCGGGAATGCCCAGCACCAGCAGCGGGATGAGCGTGCCGGCGGTAACGCCGTTGTTGGCGGCCTCCGGCGCGATCAGGCCCTCGGGATGGCCGGTGCCGTACAGTTCCGGAGTCTTCGAGAAGGCACGCGACTGCTGATAGGCGACGAAGGCGGCGATGGCCGCACCGGCACCCGGCGTGACGCCGATGACCAGGCCGATGAGGCTGGTCCAGGTGACGTGCCACCATTTCCTGAAGGTCATCCTGACGCCCTGGAAAGTCTGCTGCCACGAGCCGGTCACCAGGTTGTCCTGGGCATGCTTCGACAGGATGCTTTCACCCTCGATCACCAGGAAGGCCTCGGAGATGGCAAACAGCCCGACCAGCGCAGGGATCAGCGGAATACCGTCGTACAGCTCCAGGAAATCCATGGTGCCGCGCGGCGTGGCATAGACGTGGTCGGCGCCGATGGAGCCGATCATCAGGCCGAAGAACCCGGCAATAAGGCCTTTCAGGGTGTCCTTGGCGGCGATGGTGGCGATCAGCGAAATGCCGAACAGCATTACCACGACCATCTCGGCCGAATGCATATGGAAGCCGACACGGGCCAGGATCGGCATGGAAACCAGCGCGATGACGGTGGTGAGCAGGCCGCCGAGCGTCGACGCGGTAAAGGAGATGGCGAGCGCCTGCTGGCCCAGGCCCTTTTTCACCATCGGATAGCCGTCCAGCGGCGTCGCCGCGGCACCGGCGGTGCCGGGGATGTTCACCAGGATGGCCGGAATGCCCGCCCCCATGCGCGAGGCGCAGTAGAGCGCGACCATGAAGACGAGGCCGACCTCCACGTCCATCACCAGAGTAAAGGGCAACAGGATGATGATGGTGTTGGCGGCGCTGAAGCCGGGAATGGCGCCAACGATGAGGCCGAGAAAAATCGACGGGATGATCACCCACCACAGGGAAAGGCTGTGCAGGAAGAGCTCCAGGAAGAACTCGGCATTGATGTGTACGATATCCATGATCAGCTCAGCACCTGAACGAGGTGCTCGATGACCCCCTTGGGGAAACGCTTCTCGAACAGGATGACGAAAACACCCAGCGCGATGGCCGCCATCGCGACGGCGGCGACAAAACAGACCAGTGGGCGGCGGCCGTCACCGAGCAGCAGCATCGACGCAAACATGAAAACGAAGGTTGTCAGCGTGAAGCCGAGCCACGGCATGACCACCAGATAGCCGACTGTCAGCGCCATGAAACCCAGGCGCCTGGGCAGGATATGGTAGGGCGCCAGCAGGCCGGACATACCCAGGCTGGCGCGCCCCATCAGCACCTCGCGCGCGGCATAGGCGATGAAGGCCAACACCAGGACAATCAGCACGGAGCCGATGAGGAAGGCGTTCAACTGAGCCGACCACGGCGAGTCGATCACGGTGCTGATGTAATAGAGGGTGAAGATCAACGCCAGCACGGGGATGATCAGCTCACCCCCGATCTGACGTTTTTCGCCGCTGTTCTGCGTCGACGCCATGTTGAGACGGTCCCGTAACCAAGCTGACCCCACCGGGAAAACCCGGCGGAAAGAGTTGAGAGAGGACGGGGGCCGAAGGCGCGCTGCCGCCAGCCCCGTCCGGATGCCGTACGAAACGGCTTAGCTGCCGGTCAGGTAGGCCTTGTACTTGGCGCCCAGTTCGAGCATGGCCTGCTTGAACTTGCCGCATTCTTCGACACCGCCGTACTGGACATACTCCCAGTGACCCTTGCCCTTGATCACCGAATCTTTGTACTCGGGATCGTCGAATACCTTGCGGAATGACGTCTGCAGCATCTCGAAGCGGTCGGGATACTTGTCGACCGCCGCCTTGTGGATACCGTAGGCGCGCGAGGAGAGCATCGGCGGCAGGTTGGTGCCGTAGACGGCGTTCATCGTCGGTGCGTTGTCGAGCGCTTCCCCCAAGGCGTTTTCATCGCCGAAGATCAGCAGGGTCGTCACCGCGTCGCCCGCGGCGGCCACCGAGCCCGACGTCAGCACGCTGAAATCGACTTCGCCGGTGACAGCACCGGAGACGGTTTTCTTGCCGCCGGCCAGCGGGATCAGGTTGACCTCGATGCCCGTATGCTCGGCCAAAGCCAGCATGCCGATGGAGGCCGGGTGAGCGAGCCGGCTGGTGCCGACGTTCAGCTTGCGCTTCTTACCCTCGGCGATGATGTCGTCCATCGTCTTGAACGGGCTCTCCACCCCGACGAAGAGACAGCAAGGGTCGACGTCGACACGGCCCCAGTAGATGTAGTCGGCAATGTCGAAGCTGGGCTCCTTGACCACCCAGTTCAGCACCTCGGGGCCCATGTTGCCGAAGATCAGGCTGTAGCAGTCGGGCTCATACTTGCCCATGTAGACCTCGTAGCCGACACGGCCCGAGGCGCCGGGAAAAAAGCCCGGCTCAAAGTTGGTATCGAGATACTTTTTCCAGATCGCGTTGAAGGCGCGCATGTTGCGGTCGGCACCGCCGCCCTCGGCCGTCGGCACGACGATGTCGATATTGCGTTCCGGATAGCCGGCCGCGAAGGCGCGCGAAACCAGGCTCGTACTACCACCTAAAACTGCAGCAGCGCCCCCCACCTTCAACAGGGACCGCCGTGAAACGCTTGAGATCAATGGATTACGCGTTGCGTTGCGCATTGTCGGGTTGCCTCCTCCCAGGGCTGATTTGACCGGTTGTTCCGGCCCTACGGTGCGGCGATTTCGCCGTTATTGGTTAAAGCTTCGACCATCTTGAAAAATAAGTCAAATGCGACGTTTTCCGAGGAGGCGGCATAACAATTGGTCAACCAATTCCCAGGAATTGGCTTCACCAATTTCGCAGAAGGAAAAGCTGGTGCAGGACGGCGCGTGTCTTGCGTCGGCGTCAGAACAGCTCGAGCAGCGCGATGCCTTCGTAGCGCAGGCGCAGGGCCAGCAGCGAGAGTAGCACCGCGAGAACGCGATGGAAGGTCTGGTCGTTCATCTTCACCAGGACGTGTTTGCCGATCACCGTCCCGAGGAACCCGCTGACCACCATCGCCACGACAAGGCCCGCATAGGGCGCGTAGTTGAAACCGAGCAGGCCGAAGGCAACGACCTTGATGGCATGCTGCGCGACCATGCAGGCCGAATGGGTGGCGACATGTTCCAGCCGGCCGAGGCGCATCGACTTCACCATGGCGGAGACGAAGCTGCCGGTGGCGCCGAAGAACATGGTGAGAAAGCTGGAGAAGATGCCGGTGGCGATCACCTTGAAGCGGCCCGGCGCGGTGACCGGCGGCGCCCAGACCGACCACAGGATGAAGCAGGCCAGCCCGACATTCAGCGCCCAGGCGGGCAGTTGCACGGCGGTGAGCCCGCCCAGCGACGCGCCGACCAGGCTACCGACGCAGAACGGCGCCAGGACTTTCCATTCGACGTTGCGCAGCATGATCCCCGCGCGACCGGCGTTGGAGCCGATCTGCACCACGCCGTGAATGGGGATCAGCGCCTGGGCCGGCATCATCATCGCCATGACGGCGATCAGCACGATGCCGCCGCCGATACCCGCCGCCGCGGTAATGAAAGACGTCGCTGCGCTGAGCGCAATCAAGCCCAGCGACGCCGTCAAGCCGACGTCGGCGGGAACCAGCCATTCGATCATCTGTGTCCGGATCCAGGAAAAGGAATCGACCCCGGCCCCTTATAGCAGCGGCCTTGCGCTTGCCCATAGCCGATTGTCGGCGGCAAAGCCTGGCCGAATGCGGTGCCTCAGGCCGCGGCGCGGATCGCCCGGCGTGCCGCCGTCACCGCGAGGCAGGCCTGCGCCGCCTCCTGCCCCTTCACCAGGAAGTGGTCGAAGAAGAAGCGGCGATGCTCGTCCAAGTCGTGGAAGTGGTGCGGTGTCAGCACGACGGAGAGCACCGGCAGGTCGCTTTCCATCTGCACCTGCATCAGGGCGCCGACCACCGTGTCGGCGACGAACTCGTGGCGGTAGATCCCGCCGTTCACCACGAAGGCGGCGCCGACGATGGCGGCGTAGCGGCCGCTGCGCGCGAGGTCGCGGGCCAGCAGCGGGATCTCGAAGGCACCCGGCGCCTCGACGACATCGCCGCTCCACGCCGGGGACTCGCCCGCGGCCGCCGCGCGGGCCAACTCACGCTCGAAGCCCAACTGGCATTGGTCGACGATCTCGCCATGCCAGCGCGCCTTCACCAAGGCGACGCGGTGCGCGCCGAGGGTCTCGTCGGAAATCCGGGGGAAGTTCTGGGTCATGCTGTGCTCCTGCAATCGCACGTAAGGCCAAAGGCAGGGCGGCGCAACGACCGGCATGCCCGCACGGAGACCCCAAGGGGCCGCGGGGGCATCACCGCTCATCCGCTCTCTTCCATCCGGACTGTCACCGTCGGCTTCGGCCTTGCACCGAATCTGCTGACCCCTTCCGTTTAACCGACGGAAAGGCGCTCGCGGGCTCGGGGGCCTTTCGGCTCCCATACCGCCGGTGGGGA
This sequence comes from Kiloniellaceae bacterium, assembly GCA_050043265.1. Taxonomy (GTDB): domain Bacteria; phylum Pseudomonadota; class Alphaproteobacteria; order Kiloniellales; family Kiloniellaceae; genus Pelagibius. Next base: position 24,006 of record JBHJIR010000067.1, on the reverse strand, counting down.
CTTGCACCCCGCCCTGAGAACGTGGCCGCGCCGAAGCACGGCCGGGGGTTATCTACGCCGGAAGCCCGCCGCTGTCGAGAGGCCTCGCAGTCCGCGGTCCGGCCGCTGCAATTTCCGGGAATGCATTTCCGGGCCGGGCGACTAGACTGCGCCGCCATGACGCCACAGCATCCCGAGATCCTGCCGCCCGGCGCGGCGGCCTACGCCCGTGCCGCCGCCCTGCTGCGTGATGGCGGGCTGGTCGCCTTTCCGACGGAGACCGTCTACGGCCTGGGCGCCGACGCAACCTCGGATGCCGCCGTGGCCGGCATCTTCGCCGCCAAGGACAGGCCCCAGTTCAACCCGCTGATCGTGCACTTCACCGGCGCCGAAGCAGCGGCGGAGGAAGTCGTGTTCGACGCCCGCGCCCGCCGGGTGGCTGCAGCCCTATGGCCCGGCCCGCTCACCCTGGTGCTGCCGCGCCGGGCCGACAGCCGGCTTTCCCTTCTGTGCAGCGCCGGCCTGGACAGCCAGGCGGTGCGCGTCCCGGCCCATCCCATTGCCCAGCGCCTGCTGGCCGAAACCGGCGTGCCGCTGGCCGCCCCCAGCGCCAACGCCTCCGGCCGCATCAGCCCGACCGAGGCGGCCCACGTCGCCGCCTCTCTCGAGGGCCGGGTGCCGCTGATCCTCGACGGCGGCCCCTGCGCGGTCGGGCTGGAATCGACGGTGCTCGATCTTTCCGGCCCGGTGGCAACGATTCTGCGCCCTGGCGCCATTACTGCGCAAGACCTGACCCCATTTGTAGGCGAGGTCGCGGCGGTCTCCGGCGCGGCAGAAATCACGGATTCCGGCGGTTTGAAGGGACCGGGCATGCTGACCAGCCACTATGCCCCAGGCCATCCCGTTCGCCTCGACGCCCGCGAGGTGGCGCCCGACGAAGCCCTGCTGGCTTTCGGCCCCGAGGTGCCACCGGGCGCCGCCGAGACCCTGAACCTCCGCCCCGCGGGCGATCTGCCGGCGGCGGCGGCGCACCTCTTCGCCTACCTGCACCGCCTGGACAGCGCCGCGGTGCGCGCCATCGCCGTCATGCCGATCCCGGAGACCGGTCTCGGCACTGCCATCAACGACCGCCTGCGCCGGGCCGCCGCACCACGGGAACAAGGCCTTCCGGAGAAGTAAAAGCCGTCATGCACGGGCTTGACCCGAGCATCCATCGATCCGCTCACCGGAAACCTTACGCACCGAAGCATGGACCCTCGGATCAAGTCCGAGGGTGAGGGCACTGGAAGCGGCAACGCCGCTCCGGACTCGCCACGGCGCGTCGGGATCACTAGATTTCCCTCATGGATGCCCGTTCCCCCAAAACCGCCGACCTCGATGCCTTGAAGCAACACCTCGTCGACGCGCTGGGTGCCAAGGCCGTCATCGAAGACCCCGACGCCATGGCGCCCTATCTCGCCGAGCAACGCGGCCGTTACCAGGGCACCGCGCCTTTCGTGGTGCGCCCGGCGAGCACGGAAGAAGTCGCGACCGCCGTCACGCTGTGCCGCGAGGCCGGCGTGCCCGTCGTGCCGCAGGGCGGGAACACCGGCCTCGTCGCCGGCGGCATTCCCTTCGCGGACACGCCGGCCGTGCTGCTGAGCCTCGGACGGCTGAACAAGGTCCGCAGCGTCGACGCCACCGACTACTCGATCACCGTCGAGGCCGGCTGCATCCTGCAGCAGGTACAGGAGGCGGCTGAGCAGGTCGATCGCCTGTTCCCCCTGAGCCTCGGCGCGGAAGGCTCCTGCCAGATCGGCGGCAATCTCTCGACCAACGCCGGCGGCGTCCACGTACTGCGCTACGGCAATGCGCGCGACCTGGTGCTGGGACTGGAAGTCGTGCTGCCGGACGGGCGGGTGTGGCACGGCCTGCGCGCCCTGCGTAAGGACAACACCGGCTACGCGCTGAAACAGCTCTTCCTCGGCGCCGAGGGCACCCTGGGCATCCTCACCGCCGCCTGCCTGAAACTGTTCCCCCGTCCGGCGGAAACCGAGGTCGCCTTCATCGCCGTCAGCGATCCCGCCGCCGCGGTCGAACTGCTGGGCCGGGCCCGCGCCGCCACCGGCGACCGGGTGAACGCCTTCGAACTGATCCCGCGCATCGGCCTCGACTTCGCCCTGAAACACGTGGCAGGCATCGAAGACCCCTTGGCCGACCCCAGCGACTGGTATGTGCTCTGCGAGTTGGCCTCCGGCCGCGCCGACGGCGCGCTGCGCGACAGCCTGGAGGAATTTCTGGGCGCCGCCATCGAAGACGGCCTCGTCAGCGATGCCGCGCTGGCGACCAACGAACGCCAGGCGCAGGCCTTCTGGGCCATCCGCGAGGGCCTCGTCGAGGGGCAGAAGTTCGAAGGCGGCTCCATCAAGCACGACGTGTCCGTGGCCGTCTCCAAGACGCCGGCCTTCATCGAGCAGGCGACCAGGCTGGTGCAGCGGATGGTGCCCGGCATCCGCCCAGTGCCTTTCGGCCACGTCGGCGACGGCAACATCCACTTCAACCTGTCCCAGCCGGTCGGCGCCGCCCGCGATGCCTACCTCGCCCGCTGGGAGGAAGTGAACGAGGCGGTGCACGAACTGGTGGTGTCTATGGGCGGCTCGATCTCCGCCGAGCACGGCATCGGCTATATGAAGGTGGCGGAGAACGCGCGCTTCAAGTCCGCTGTCGAACTGGACCTCATGCGCGCCGTGAAGCGGGCCTTAGACCCCGAGGGCCTGATGAACCCCGGCAAGGTGATCGGAAACTAGCGCGGGCGCTGTTTGGCCGTTGTGGCCAGGGCGATGCCGGCCGCAATCGCCGCGATGCCGACGCCGTGATAGAGCTGCAGGCGCTCGCCCAGTAAGACGAAGGCGAGCAGCGCGGCGAAGACCGGGATGAGGTGCAGGAACAGGCCGCCCTTGTTGGGGCCCAGCACCTCGATGCCGCGGTTGAAGCACAGGAAGGCCAGCAGCGACGCAAACACGACCACGTAGGCAACGGCGAGCATCGAGTCGGGTGAGACGGGCATCGGCCGTACGAAAGCACTCTCCCAAAGATAGAGCGGCAGCAGCATCGCCGTCGCAAACGCCATGGTCGCCACCAGCAGCGACTGCGGGTGCAGGGCAGCGGGCCGGCGCCTCACCAACACGGTGTACATCGACCAGGCGAAAACGGCGACCAGCATGACGAGATCGCCGGTATTGAACGTGAGTGTGGCGAGTTGCGCCGGATCGCCGCGCAGGATCACCACCGCCACCCCGCCGAGTGAGATCAGCGTGGCCAGCAGAATGCGGCCGGCGATCGGCTCGCGGTAGAGCGCCCAGGACAGCACAGGCACCAGCACAGGGCAGATGGCGACGAGCAGCGCCGCATTGGTCGCCGTGGTGTAGTTCACCGAGAGGTAGAGCGCGGTGTGGAAGGCGACCATGCCAAAGAAGGCGAGCGCCGCGAGGGACTTCCACTGCCGCAGGATCGTCCCCCAGTCACGGCGCAGCTTCGGCCAGGCGAAGGGCAGCAGGATCATCAACGCCAACGCCCAGCGCCAGAAGCTGAGGCCCACCGGCGGCACCTCGGCGTGGACCGCGCGGCCGATGAAGATGTTGCCGCCCCAGCAGGCCGACGAGATGGTCAGCAGCAGGGCGGCGGCCAGCGGCGAGACGCTACGACTTTCGGATGGGGACATGGGAAAAATTACAGGTGGGTTTTAAGGATCGAGCTTCTTGTCGGTGAGCCGCTTACCGGCGAGATCGCGAGCGGATTTTTCCCGCTCGGCCGTGACCTTCTTACGCTCGGCCTTGCTGCGCCCGAACTTCGCGCGGTTGGTCTCGGCCTGCGCCTCCTTCTCGGCGCGGGCCCGGCGCTTCTTGGCTTGCCGCAGATTGACGATCTCGCTCATGGCCCCGAAGTTAGACCAAGCGCGGCGCCCTGTCAGCAGGCGAAGGGGGGTCAGCAGGCGAAGGGGGCGGCAGGGCGGAACCGAGCAGCGGAAAAAACCCCCTCTCCCCCGGGATAAGATTGGGGGAGAGGGGGCTCGCTCGAAGGTGTCACGAGGTAATGCGGTCGAGGAAGGCCAGCATGCGCTCGGCAATGAACGGCCCTTCTTCTTCCAGGGCGAAGTGGCCGGTGTCGAGCAGGTGAAACTCGAGGTCCTTCAGGTCACTCTTGTAAGGCTCAGCACCTGAGGCCGGAAAGATCGCGTCGTTCTTGCCCCACACGATCAGCGCGGGCGGCTGATACTGGCGGAACAGCGCTTGCCAATGAGGATAGAGCGGCAGGTTGGTACGGTAGGCGTAGAACAGGGCAAGCTGAATATCCTGATTGCCCGGCCGGTCGAGCAGATACTGCACGTTCCAGAAGTTATCCGGGCTGATCTTGGAAGGGTCCTTCGCACCGTTAAGGTACTGCCACTTGGTGGCATCCAGGGTCAGGACTTCGCGCACCTTGTCACCCTTTGCGGCGGTAGGATCAGCCCAGTAGGCGCGGATCGGATCCCAGAATTCTTCCAGACCCTCCGCATAGGCATTGCCGTTCTGGATGACGAAGCCTGTGACGCGCTCGGGATCGGCGGCGAACATGCGGTAGCCCACCGGCGCGCCGTAGTCCATGACGTAGGCAACATAGCGGTCGACGCCCTTGGCATCGATGAGCTTGGTCACGATCTCCGCGAAGCGGTCGAAGCTGTAGTCGAAGGCATCGACCGCGGGCATGTCCGAGGCGCCGAAGCCGGGATAGTCGGGTGCCAGCACGTGATAGCGCGTCGCCAGTTCCGGAATGAGATTGCGGAACATCTGCGACGAGGTAGGGAAACCGTGCAGCAGCAGAACGGTCGGCTGTGTGGGGTCGCCGGCCTCCCGGTAAGCGACCTTCACACCGTCGATGACTTCGCTGCCGTAGCGGACCTGGGTGAAGCCGGATGCCTCGGCAGGAAGCGACGCGGCGGCGAGCGTGGCGCCGAAGACGGCGGCAGCGGCAAGATTGCGGACGGACTCGTACATTGCAGTCTCCTTTCAAGGGAATGCGGTGATTTGAGTAAAAGCGGGTGACGGAAAACGGCCGGTCGTCAGCCGGGCGGACTTGCGGCGGCGGCTTTCAGGGCCGCATTCTCTTCACGTAGCTGCTGCATCTCGGCGCGGACCTTCGCCAAGGCGGGCTCCAACTCCTCCAGGGTGTAGCGCTCGGGCAGGTGCTGCGGGCAGTTCCAGTCGAAGGCGGCGACGGTGATCACCATCGCGCGCTCGGGCCGCGCCTTGTAGGCGGCATCGTGCAGACGGGCGATCAGGTCCGGATCGTCGGCAGCCTCGACGATACGGGCATGGCCCCAGAGCTTCAGGCGGCGGCGATTGGGGTAGTCGACCAGGATCAACGCCACCCGGTCGTCCCCCTTCAGATTGCCGACGCTGAGGTACTGGCGGTTGCCGCTGAAATCGGCGTAGGCGATGGTCTTGTCGTCCAACACTTTCAGGAAACCGCGCGGCCCGCCGCGGAACTGGACGTAGGGCCAGCCGGTCTCGCTGACCGTCGCCTGGTAGAAACCGTCACGCGCGGTAACGAAGGCGGCCTCGGCCGGGCCGAGGGTGTCAGCGGGATCAGCGTCGGGGCCGAGAAATTTCGCGTAGCCGGCCGCTGAACCCTGGTGCTGCTGTTCCGCCAGGACTTTGGGGGTAAAGGCGATCTCGGCAAAGGCGCGGGCCATGGCGGCCTCCTCTTTCTCAGAAGTGATGAGAAGAAGATGGCCCCTATTTCGAAAAGCAATAATGTGCTATTTTTCCATTTTACTATTCTAATAAATGGAATAATGGACCGCTTTCGCGAACTCACCACCTTCCTGGCGGTGGCCGAGACCGGCGCCTTCAACGGCGCGGCGCGGCGCCTCAAGACCTCGCCGCCGGCGGTGACGCGCCTGGTGACGGCCCTGGAGGAGCGCCTCGGCACGCAGCTTTTTAGCCGCACCACCCGACGGGTCGCCCTCACCGAAGCGGGCCTGCGCCTGCGCGACGATGCCCAGCGCATCCTCGCCGATCTGGAAGAAGCCGAGACCACCGCCGCCGGGGCCCGCACGGTGCCGCGCGGCCATCTGAGCCTCACCGCGCCACTGCTGTTCGGCCAGCGCTTCGTCGCGCCGATTCTGCGCGCCTACCTGGATGCGCACCCGGGCATGACCGCGTCGGCGCTGTTCCTCGACCGCAACGTGAATCTGCTGGACGAAGGCCTCGATCTCGCGCTGCGCATCGGCGTGCTGCAGGACTCTTCCCTGTCGGCGCGGCGGGTCGGCGCGGTTCGGTCCATCGTCGTAGCCTCCCCCGCCTACGTCGCGCGCCACGGCCGGCCGGCAGCGCCGGAGGATCTCGCCGGCCACCGTGTGATCTACAGCACCACGATCAATCCACGGCCCGCCTGGACCTTCAGCCGGGACGGCCGGCCGCGGACCCAGCGCCTCACCCCGGTGCTGAGCCTTAACACCCTGGAATCAGCCATCGCGGCGGCCGAGCACGACTGGGGCATCACCCGCGCCTTCTCCTACCAGGTGAGCGACGCGCTGGCGGCGGGGCGCCTGGTCGAACTGCTGACGGAGCACGAGGACCGCGAAATGCCGGTGCATCTGCTGCACGCCGAGGGCCGCCGCGCCGCCGCCAAGATCCGCAGCTTCATCGACTTCGCGGCAGAACGCCTGAGCGGCGAAGGCCAGCGCCTGCTGGCCCGCTAAGGTCCTGCGGACCGGCCGCGGCCACCGCGGGGAAAGGCCCCCGGGGCGCGCTGCATTGCCAAGCGGGCTCGGCTGTTCCATCTTCCTGTCCAAGGGAAGGCCTGAAGGCCCAATGCCCAAGCCCCAAAGCTCAGCCCCTGGGAGACGAGACGACATGACCTATGCGGCGCCGATCGGCGAGATGCGCTTTGCGCTGGACGCCATCGCCGAACTGCCCGAGATCGCGAAGCTGCCGGGCTACGAAGAGGCGACGGCGGATCTCGTTTCCGCCATCCTCGAAGAGGCCGCCAAGCTGGCCGGCGGCGTGATCGCGCCGCTTAACCACCCTGGCGACCGCGACGGCTCGGTGTTCGAGAACGGCGTGGTGCGCACCCCCGACGGCTTCCCGGACGCCTACCGCCAGTTCGTCGAAGGCGGCTGGAACGCCCTGCCCTTCGATCCGGATTACGGCGGCCAGGGCCTGCCCTGGGCGCGGGCCACCGCGGTGCAGGAGATGTGGCAGGCGGCCAATCTCTCCTTCGGGCTGTGTCCGCTGTTGACCGCCGGCGCGGTGGAACTGCTGCAGGCCCACGGCAGCGACCAGCAGAAGACCGACTACCTGGCAAAGATGGTCTCCGGCGAATGGACCGGCACCATGAACCTCACCGAGCCCCAGGCCGGCTCCGACGTCGGCGCGCTGAAGACACGGGCCAAGCCCAACGGCGATCACTACCTGATCACCGGGCAGAAGATCTATCTCACCTGGGGCGAGCACGACTGCGCCGACAACATCGTGCACATGGTGCTGGCCCGCCTGCCCGACGCGCCGGAAGGCACCAAGGGTATCAGCCTGTTCCTGGTGCCCAAATACGTCGTGAACGAAGACGGCACGCTGGGATCGCACAACGACCTGCGCTGCGTTTCCATCGAGCACAAGCTGGGCATCACGGCCTCGCCCACCGCCGTGATGTCGTATGGCGATTCCGGCGGCGCCATCGGCTACCTGGTCGGCGAAGAGAACAAAGGCGTGGCCGGCATGTTCGCCATGATGAACAGGGCGCGCCTCGCCGTCGGCCTGCAGGGCGTCGCCATCGCCGAACGCGCCTACCAGCAGGCCCGCGCCTACGCCTTCGAGCGGGTGCAGAGTCGGGCTCTGGACGGTGGAAAAGAATCGGCGAAGATCATCGCGCATCCCGACGTGCGCCGCATGTTGGCGACCATGAAGGCGCGCACGGAAGCGGCGCGCGCCCTGGCCTACCTCGCCGCCGGCACCCTCGACCGCGCCAAGCGGGAGCCGGATGCCGAGAAACGCGCGGCGGCGCAAGCGCGGCTCGAGCTGCTGATCCCGCTCACCAAGGCGTGGTGCACCGACATCGGCTGCGAGGTGGCGTCGATCGGCGTGCAGGTGCACGGCGGCATGGGCTTCATCGAGGAAACCGGCGCCGCCCAGCACTACCGCGACGCCCGCATCCTGCCGATCTACGAGGGCACCAACGGCATCCAGGCACTCGACCTGCTGACCCGCAAGCTGCGGCGCGACGACGGCGGGGCGATGACCCTGCTGATCCATGAGCTGCGCGCCGGTTTGCCCCCGGCAAACGCGCCGGCGGCGATCGCGGCGTTGCGCGCGCCGCTGGCCGCCGCCATCGAGGCGCTGGACGGCGCCACCGCCTGGCTGCTCGAAGAGGGTGCGAAGAACCTCGTCAGCGGCGCCGCCGGGGCAACGCCTTACCAGACCCTCTGCGGCTCGGTGCTCGGCGGCTGGCTGCTGGCCAAGTCCGCCGCGCAGGCGGACAAGGCCGGCGCCGCCCTGAGCGATGCGAAGGTCAGGACCGCGCGCTTCTACGCCGAAAACCTTCTGGGCGAGACCTCAGGCCTGGCCAGCGCCGTCATCCGCGGCGCCGAGTCGACCCTGGCTTTCCAAGACGACGACTTCTGAACATGGGCGACGCCCGCAGCCTGGGCCCCTGCCCGGTCTGCGGGCGGGCGATGATCGACGGGCCGAGCGTCGACCGGCATCACTGGGTGCCGAGGAGCAAGGGCGGGCGCGAGATCGACTCCCTCCACGTGGTCTGCCACCGCATGATCCACCGCCTGTTCAACGAAGGGGAACTGGCAACCGCCTACGCCGACCCGGAAGCAGTGCGCGCCCACCCGGAGATCGGGCGCTTCGTTGCCTGGGTGCGGCGCAAGCCGGCCGACTACGTCGACTGGCCGAAGGAACCGCGCAAGCGGCGGTAAGGTTTGCGCATTGCGTGGAGGTTGGTGTCACCCTACCAACCCCAAGACTGTCGTCCCGGGGCTTGACCCCGGGACCCAATGCCTTCGCCGCTTAGTCCCCTATCGACAGCCGGCCTTCCGTATCTGCGGATTGCAGCAAGGCAAGTATTGCACCGCATTGCCAGGCGGCAACGCCAATAGGCCCCGGGGTCAAGCCCCGGGGTGACAGCGGTGTGGGAGGATGAACCTTGCGAGAACCGGACAGGGAGAGTCGATGCCGCACAAAAAAATTGCCCGGCACCGGGAATGACTCGGTGCCGGGCAGATTTGCAGATGAGCGGCAGGTCCGGGAGTGAGACCGGACCGGCCGCCCTGGCCTGACTGGGCAAGGCCGAAACCACGACACGGAGGCCAAAAGTTATGGTGGGGACCACCTCCGCGCCGCAGCGAATGACCCGAATTTAGATGGCCCCCGCCCCACCGTCCTTGACCCAGATCAAATCTCACACATCCCGGCCCGTCGATCTGCGGGTTGATCTTGGCCGCCGGCCCCGACATGCTCACCCGGCGGCTCGAAAAAGGCCGTGCAGGGACAAGCAACAAGAAAAGTTCAGGGAGCCGGCATGACCGCCGAACGCACGAATCTCGCCATCGCCCAGGGCACCACCAGCAGCCGCGCCATCCTGTTCTCCGGCGACGGCCGCCGCCTGGGCCAGGCCCAGAAGGAGCTGCCGCAGCACTTCCCCCATTCCGGCTGGGTCGAGCACGCCGCCGAGGACATCTGGCGCGACACGGTCGAGGTCATGCGCGGGGCCCTGGCGGACGCCGGCAAAAACGCCGAAGACGTCGCCGCCATCGGCATCACCAACCAGCGCGAAACCACGGTGATCTGGGACCGCGCCACCGGCGAGGCGGTCCACAAGGCCATCGTCTGGCAGGACCGCCGCACGGCGTCGTTCTGCCAGGATCTGCGCAACCAGGGCGCCGAGGAGGTGGTGCGCCAGCGCACCGGCCTGCTGCTCGACCCCTACTTCTCCGGCACCAAGATCGCCTGGCTGCTCGACATCGTGCCCGGCGTACGCGAACGGGCCGAGCGCGGCGAACTGGCCTTCGGCACCATCGACAGCTTCCTGCTGTGGCGCCTGACGGGCGGCAAGGTGCACGCCACCGACGCCACCAATGCCGCGCGCACCCTGATCTTCGACATCAGGCGCCAGATCTGGGACCCGGAGCTGCTGGCCCTGCTGCGCATTCCCGAAAGCCTGCTGCCGGAAGTGCGTGACAGCGACGCCGACTTCGGCGCCACCGAGCCCGATATCCTGGGCCGCGCCATTCCCATCGGCGGCATCGCCGGCGACCAGCAGGCCGCCACCGTCGGCCAGGCCTGCTTCGAGGCGGGCATGATGAAGTCGACCTACGGCACCGGCTGCTTCGCCCTGTTCAACACCGGCGACACCCTGGTGCACTCCGAACACCGCCTGCTGTCGACCATCGCCTACCGCCTGGGCGGCAAGACGACCTATGCGCTGGAGGGCAGCATCTTTGTCGCCGGGGCCGCGGTGCAATGGCTGCGCGACGGCCTGGGCATCATCGAGTCCGCCGGCGAGACCGAAGCCCTGGCCAAGCAGGCCGACCGCGAGCAGCAGATCTATCTGGTGCCGGCCTTCACCGGCCTTGGCGCGCCCTACTGGGATGCCGAGGCGCGCGGCGCGATCTTCGGCCTGACCCGGGCGACCGGTCCGGCGGAGCTGGCGCGCGCCGCGCTGGAAGCGGTCTGCTACCAGACCCGCGACCTGCTGGAAGCGATGAAGGCCGACGGCGCCACGGGGCTGGAGGCGCTGCGCGTCGACGGCGGCATGGTGGCCAACGACTGGCTGCTGCAGATGCTCTCCGACATCCTTGGCGTCGCGGTGGAGCGCCCGGTAGTGGCCGAGACCACGGCGCTGGGCGCCGCTTATCTGGCCGGGCTCAACCAGGGCCTCTTTGCCGACCTCGACGCCGTCGCGTCCCATTGGCAGAGCGACGCGCGCTTCGAACCGCAGATGGCCGCGGCCGAGCGCGATGCCCGCTTCGCCGGCTGGCAGGACGCCGTCGCCCGGATGCGCACCGGGCGCTAGCGCCCTTTTCGCGCCTTGCCGAGCTTGCTCGCCTCGCCTCGAACCAGCGCGACGAAATTCCGCGCCGCGGCGGCGTGTTCCAGATTGCGGCAGGCCAGTTTGAGCGGCGCCACCAAGGCCACCGGCGCGGCCAAGGGGCGATAAACGATGTCTTCGGCCTGCTGCCCGGAAAGTGACTGCGGCACCACGGTAACGCCAAGCCCGGCGGCAATCAGGTTCAAGGTCGCGGTGATACGCGGTGCCTCCTGTGCCATGCGCGGCGCAAAGCCGGCCGCGTGGCAGGCGCCGACAATGGCATCGTAGAGGCCGGGTCCGGAACTGCGGCGGTAAAGTACGAAGGGTTCCGCCGCCAGATCCGCCAAGACCAGCCGGTGCCCGCCGCCCGACGCCAGGCGGTGCGTCGCCGGCAGCGCCGCGACCATCGGCTCCTCCAGCAGCGCATAGGCAACCACGCCTTCGCTCGCCGCCACCGATCCACGGACGAAAGCCACATCGATGCGGTCGGCGCCCACGTCGGCGACGAGTTCCGACGAGCCGCCCTCCTGCAGGGTCATCGAAACCCCGGGGTTTGCGGCCCGGAAATCACGCAGGATGCGCGGAACGAAGGGGTGGAAAGGCGCTGACGGGGTAAATCCGACCGTCAGGCGCCCCAATTCGCCCCGTGCCGTCCGCCGCACCCGGGTCAAGGCGCCCTCGACATCGCCCAGGATGCGGCGGGCATCGACCAGCAGTCCTTCGCCCGCCTCGGTCAGTTCGACCCCACGCGGCTTGCGGCGGAAAAGCTGTACTTCCAGCTCGGCCTCCAGGGCCTTGATCTGCTGGCTGAGGGGCGGCTGCTGAATGCCCAGGCGCTCGGCGGCCCGGGTGACGTGTCCCTCCTCGGCCACCGCCACGAAGTAACGCAGATGCCGTAAATCCATGCCATATCTCAATCATATGGATATTGGCTTATCAATATATTTTTTATTACTCCGCAGGGCGAGTACCAAGTGAGGCGAGGCACCGCAACGACACTCCGCCCGAGGGAGGACAGATCGCCGATGACCAAGCCGACGGACAATCGTATCGACGACAAGCCCGGAGGGCCGCGCCAGGAAACGGCGGCGCCCCAGGGTGCCATGGCCGTGACCTTCAGCGGCTGGATCCAAGACGCCCTGGCAACCGTCGACGGCGCCCTTGCCAGCATCGTCCACTGGCAAACCGTCAGCCGGACTGTCCAATCGCTGCTGTCCCTCGATGACGCCGCATTGAAAGCGATGGGTCTGGAAAGAAACGAGGTCGTCATGCGGGTTCTTCAGGACGCCCGGGCCAAGCGCACGCCGGCAGCGCCCGTTGAATTCAGATCAGCGCCTCGGTCAGCACGTAGACACCGAAACACGCAATGGCCACGGCGGAGACGTGGTTGATCCAGACCAGCAGGCCGCTATCGAGCCGGCGGCTGAGCCGGCGGGTGCCAGAGCAGAGCAGTGTCCACCACAGGCCCGAGCCGACGAAGACACCCAGGATCAGCACCGCCACTTGCAGCGTTGCCCCGGTCGCCCCGACGATGCGGAAGCTGGCGAAAAAGCCCAGAAAAGCCAGGATCGTGATCGGATTGGTCACCACCAGCAGGAAGCTCGTGACCACGATACCGTGCCCGGCCAGGGACGGCGCCTGGGGGGCGTCCCGTTTGAACCAGGTCCAGAGCGCCAGCAGCAGCAGGAAAATGCCGCCGCCAAAGCGCAGTTCCGTTTCGATGGTCAGCAGAAAGTGCGTGACCGAGGACAGTCCGGCGGCGGCCACGCCACCCAGCAAGGCATCGCCCAGCGCCGCCCCCAGGCCCGACAGCAGGCCCGACCTGATGCCGTGATGCAGGGTGCGCTGGATACAGAGAATACCGACCGGCCCGACCGGCATCGCCATGGCGAAGCCGATGGCCGAGCCTTTCAGAAAGATCAGCAGGCAGTCTAAGGCAAACAAAGGCGGGGTACCCGAAAGACGGTCAGCGGCGGGCACGGTCCGGAACGGTACCCGGGCGCGAACCTAGCACGTCGCGGCGGACAAAGCCGCATTTTTGCCACCGTGGGGCCGCCCGGGTCCGAGGCGGCCTGCTCCGCCCTGCCCCGGGGCCTCCCGAGATCCCCTGGGGCTGGATTCCCCGGACCGCTTGTGGCTACCATGACGAACGAAACAGGCAGGAGACGTGAATGGTCGAGCGGACCATGGAGACCACCGAGATCCCCCTTGAGGAGATCTACGTCCCGACGAAGCGCAAGAGCACCCTGAAGCAGGACCAGGTCGATGCCCTCGCCCAGAGCATCCTGGAAGAAGGCCTGCAGCGGCCGATTTTCGTGCGCAAAGGCAATGGCCGCTACGTGCTGCAGGAGGGCCTGCACCGGCTGGAAGCCTGCCGTTCCCTCGGCGAGAAAACCATCGCCTGCCTGATCGTCCGCGCCCAGCAGCGCTGAGCCGAAGGCCGCCTAGCCGAGCACTGCGGCCAGCCGGGCGAGCTCGCCGGCGGCCTGGCCGAGCTGGATCGGTACCGGCAGGGCGACGGCCTGGCGCTGCAGCGTCGCGCGGCGCCCGACGATGGGCATTTCCCACACCATGGTGCGGTTCACGTTGTAGAGGCCCCAGGCGGTCACGAAGGCGACGATCTGCGGCGTGCCGCCGCCGACCTCCAGTGCCGCGCTGCCGACGGCGAAGGCCAGCATCGGGCCGCCCGGCGTGATGGCGCCGATGATGCTGGCGATCACCAGGCCGAGGGTGCCGGTGTCGTGGCCGATCACCGCGGCGACCAGTTCCGGCGGCACCAGCGCGGCGATGAAACCGGCGCCGAGCACCGCGAAGAAGATGCGCGGCGCCACCAGGCGGGCCTGGACCTTCGCCAGGTCGAGGGAATGCTGGAAGCTGCCGTCATGGCGGCGCCAGGCGATGCGGCCCAAGACGATGACGGCGCCGTACAGCAGCAGACTGGCGATGACGAAGTTCATTCCGCCCCGCTTTCGTTCCGGGCCTCGTTTTCGGCGGCGGAACCCTTGGCCTTCGACCGCGCAAAGATAAGCCGCGCGGCAAGGCCCAGCAGCACCGGCACCAGCAGGCTCAGCCCATAACGCAGGTAGACGAAGTCATGGGCGAAGAACGACATCTCCCACACCAGGGTGCGGTTGAGGTTCAGCCGCGACCAGCCGGCGATGAAGGCGGTCGCGGTGCCGATGTCGGCGCCGGCCACGCCCAGCGCGACGGTCAGCGGAAAGGCCATCATCGGACCGCCGGGCAGCAGGGCACCGGCCAGCCCCGCCAGCACCAGGCCGCGCAGGCCGGAGCGCGCGCCCATCCAGCGCGCCACCTTGTCCTGGGGCAGCAGCACCGTGAGCAGGCCGGACAGCAGCACACCGGCCAGCACCTTGGGCAGGATCGACAGCAGCAGCCGGAGGTCGTCGCCGAAGGTCGCGAAAAATACCTCGGGCCCGCGCAGCACATAGCACAGCGCCCCGGCGGTGATGGCGACCAGGGCAACGACCAGCAGCCCGACGTCGCCTTTGGGGCGGCGTCCTGCGCGCGGGTGGTCCGGCATGTTTGGCGTCCAGGGGGCCGTGCGGCCGAAAAGATCGAAACGAGACCGCAGCATAGCACCCCCGGACCGCCGGGTGCCAGTTACTGCCGGATGACCGCCCTGTGACAGAGAGTCTCTCTAAGACGGGGAGACCCTGGGACGCCGACCTATTTGGCCTGGGCCAGCAGGGTCATGATGCGCTCATAGAGCATGTTGTCCGCTTCGGCGGCCTGGGTGATGGCGTTGTATTCCTGCACTGACAGGCCTTGCGCCTGAATGCCGCCGATCATCTCGTCGGTCGCCTGGGTGGTCAGGATCTCGGCCTCCGTCTCGTTGGGTGCCTGATCGATCTTCGGCTGCCAGGCCCGGTCGATCTCCTGCACTTTCAGCACCGCGTCGGCATAGGCCTCCAACTGCGCCTGACTGAAATCACCTGCGTTATCTTTTGAATTGGCTTGCGCCAACTGGAGGAGATCGCCCTGCATGGCGCGGGCGGCCTGGCCCGGCAGCAGGGCGCCAGCCAGCGCCAGCGGCATGGCGAGCACGGCAAAACGACGGAGAAGAGAAAATCTGCGGGGCATGGGCGGACCTCTGGGTTCGCTTGGGGGGAACTGCGGTGGGTTCTCTGCACCGACAACGCAATGCAGCGCCGCAAGTTTCTTTCCCAACAGACGCAAAAGCTCCGGCACCTATTCCGGCCGGCCCAGAAATGTCATGCGTCCAAATGTCATGTCCTGAAATGCTACGAGAGGGAAATGTTACGAGAGGGCAATTGTCAGCCGACCGCTTGTGTGATCGGATCTAAACAATAACGCCAAGCAGACCCATTCAACCGGGAGAGCCATTATGGGAATCCGCTTTTTCGCCTCGATGCTGTGCGTGGGCGTGCTGTGTCTGGGCGTCCTCTCCATCGGTGGCCCCGCCGGCGCCGCGACGCGCGACAGGATCCGCGACAGCGGCACCGTCAAGCTGGGCTATCGCCTGGATGCCGCGCCGTTCTCCTTTGCCGATAGCGCCGGCCTGCCCGCCGGCTACTCGCTGATGCTGTGCAATGCCGTGGTGAACAGCGTGCGGGCCGCGCTGCAGCGCGACGACATCAAGGTCGAGTATGTGCTGGTGTCGTCGGACGACCGCTTCGAGGCCCTGCAGTCGGGCAAGGTCGACCTGATTTGCGGCGCGACCACGGTCACCCTGGAACGGCGCCAGATGGCCGACTTCAGCCTGCTCAGCTTCGTGACCGGCTCCAGCGTGCTCTACCGCAAGGGCGGGCCGTCCAACTTCCTGGACCTCGTCGGCCAGAAGGTCGGTGTGCGGACCGGCACCACCACCGAGGCGGGGCTTCAACGTGCCTTGAAGGACGCCGGCATCGAGGCGCAGGTCGTCGCGGTCGACAGCCATGAGGAAGGTCTCCGCGCCTTGGAAGACGGCGAACTCGCCGCCTACTTCGCCGACCGCGCCATCCTGGCGACGCTCGGCGCCGGCGCCGCGAACCCCGCCAACCTGGTTCTCTCCGACCGGTTCTTCTCCTACGAACCCTATGCCCTGGCGCTGCAGCGCGGCGACAGCGACTTCCGCCTGCTGGTCGATTCCACCCTGGCGCGGCTCTATCGCTCCAAAGCTATCGTGAAGATCTATCAAGCCAGCTTCGGCAACGCACACATGAGCGACCTGCTGCGGGCGACCTTTACCTTACAGGCCATTCCGGAATAATCCGCTCTTGGCGGAAACCGCCGGCTGCGGAAGCCCCGGCGGCACAAGCCACGCTAACGGGTAAGGAACGGCACCCCCTCGCGGCGGGCTTCCCAGCCGCGACGGGCCAGTTCCGGATCGTCATGCTCCTCTTGCGCATAGCCGAGGCAGAGGTAGGCGACGAAGCACCACCCCGGCGGCACCGCGAGGTCGCGGCACAGCGCCTCAGGATCGAGGATCGACACCCAACCCAGGCCGATGCCCGCGGCGCGCGCGGCCAGCCACAGGGTGTGCACCGCGCAGACGGTGGAGTACTGCAGCGTCTCCGGCATGGTGCGGCGGCCCAGGCCGTGGCCCTGGTCCGGATCCGTCGCGGCAAAGACGGCGAGTTGTTCCGGCGCGTCGTCGAGGCCGGAGAGTTTCAGGCGGGCATAGAGCGCCGCCCGCTCGCCGGCATAGTCGCTCAGCGCCTCGGCATTGGCGGCGGTGAAGTTGGCGCGCACCGTGGCGCGGGCCTCGGGGCTGGCCACGCGGACGAAGCGCCAGGGCTGGCTGAGGCCGACGCTGGGCGCCAGTTCGGCAAGACCCAGCAGATGCTCCAGCAGGCCATCGGGCAGGGAATCGCGGCGGAAGCGCCGCACGTCACGCCGCCACACCAGCAGCGCCTCCAACTGAGCCTGAAAGTCCGGCCCGAAGCAGGGCGGCATGGCGGCTGTCCTCCCGGGCGGAGACGCTGGCTTTTCCGACTCTGTCGTCATGGCCGGCACTATCCCTCCCCGCCCCCCAGCCCGCAAGCTTGGCCCCTTACCACTGCGCAAGCTGGCGGTCTGGAAAAACAACCATTTGTGAAGAGACGCAGACGGTAGAAGAGAATACTCTAATCACAACGATGAGGTCTCGGCTCCCTTGCGGCCGGCGGCCGGTCTCGGCGCTCCGTCAAGGCAGAGCCGCGATCACCCCACTTGGTGATACGTGAGGACGCGCTATGGATACCATCCGCAACCCCATCGAATGGGGCATGGACAAGCTGAAGGAAGCCGGCACCGCCATGGAGTCCGCCGGCGGCTCCATTCACGGAGCGAGCAGCCGGACCGCCACCCACCCCACCGTCAAGCGCATCGGCCTCGCCGATCAGCGTATCGCGCTGAACAAGGGCATCGAGGACTTCTCCGTCTACCGCACCGACGTGATCTTTCTCTGCATTCTCTATCCGGTCATCAGCGTGGTGCTGATCCATACCGCCTTCAACCAAGGCATGCTGGCGCTGCTGTTTCCGTTGGCCGCCGGCTTCGCCCTGGGCGGACCTATTGCCGCCATCGGACTTTACGAGATGAGCCGCCGGCGCGAGCGCGGCCTCGCGGCCAGTTGGGCCAGTGCCTTCGGCATGGTGCGCGCGCCCTCCTTCGGGCCCATCCTGGTGTTGGCGGTGGCGCTGCTGCTGCTGTTCCTGCTGTGGCTGGCCGCCGCGCAGGTGATCTACCTGGCGACCTTGGGGCCGCAGCCGCCGGTGTCCCTGGGCAGCTTCTTCTCCGACGTGCTGACCACCCGGGACGGCTGGACCATGATCGTCCTCGGCATGGGCGTCGGCTTCGTCTTCGCCGTCGTGGTGCTGACCCTCAGCGTGGTGTCCTTCCCGCTGCTGATCGACCGCCCGGTGGGCGTAGCCATCGCCGTCGGCACCTCGCTGCGCGCCGTCGCCGCCAACCCCGTTCCCAAGGCGGCGTGGGGATTGCTCGTCGCTGCCGGCCTGCTCCTCGGCTCGATCCCGGCCTTCCTCGGCCTCGTCATCGTGCTGCCGGTGCTCGGCCACGCCACCTGGCACCTCTACCGAAGGGTGGTGGCGGATTGAACCGGGCGCCTTAACCCGCCATCTCGACCTGACGGCCATGCCGATCCAGGAAGTCGAGCCCCGCGGGCGTGACGCTCACCAGCGGATCGCCTGAACCGTCGGCGCGCCGCGCAACCAGGCCGCGGTCGACCGCGTCCTCCCAGACCGGCAGGCGCGGGCAGGAGGTGCGCCAAGCCTCCATCACCTGGGAATAGGGCCTCGGCTGCCTCGCCACCCACTCGACGAGATCGAGGATCAGCGGTTCATGCTCTGCGGTCATCGGCGGACCTCCGGAAAAGCGCGGCAGGCCCATTATAGCACATAATCCGCGAAAAACCGCGCTTTCGGCGCCGTTTATGTGCAATGCAACATAACATTCCTTGACTTTAATCCTGGAAAGGCGCATCTAGCTGACCACGGTGGTCTCGTGATCGCGCGAAGGGCAGTTCCTGGCGGAACAGCCCCTCATCCCGAGGCTCACTCTTTTCCCATAGATTTCCGTTTGCTCCAGGTGCGCGTGGATGACGGTAACGCGCTCCCCGGCGTTTTGCCTGCCCGATGGCTAGGCACGCCCGGCGCAGAAGGACTCTGTTCGTGAATACCCCTACCCCGACGACCAATACCCCCGCGGCCGACACCATGACGGCCCCGGCCTTTACCGATCTCGGCCTCGCCGAGCCCCTGCTGCGCGCTCTGACCGCGGCCAACTACACCACGCCGACGCCGATCCAGGCGCAGTCGATCCCGGCACTGCTCGACGGGCGCGACATGCTGGGCCTGGCGCAGACCGGCACCGGCAAGACCGCGGCCTTCGCCCTGCCGATCCTGCATCGCCTCGCCGCCCAGCCGGAAAACGTCGGCCCCAAGGCCGTGCGTGCCCTGATCCTGGCGCCGACCCGCGAACTGGCGGTCCAGATCAGCGATTCCTTCAAGACCTACGGTCGTAACCTGAACCTGCGCCAAGCCGTCGTTCTCGGCGGCGTTTCCCAGGGCCCCCAGGTGCGCGCCCTGTCGCGCGGCGTCGACATCCTGATCGCCACGCCGGGCCGCCTGATGGATCTGCTGAACCAGCGCCACGTGCGCCTGGACAAGGTCTCCCATCTGGTGCTCGACGAAGCCGACCGCATGCTCGACATGGGCTTCATCCGCGACGTGCGCAAGATCGTCGCCGCCATGCCGGCGCGTCGTCAGTCGCTGCTGTTCTCTGCCACCATGCCGGCAGAGGTGGCCAAGCTGGCGGCCGAGCTGCTGCACAATCCGCTGCGCGTCGAAGTGACGCCGCAGAAGGTTGCCGTCGAGCGCATCGCCCAGTCGGTCTATCACGTCTCCATGGCCGACAAGCGCGTGCTGCTGGAGAACCTGCTGGAAGACCCCAAGTTCAGCCGCGTCATCGTCTTCACCCGCACCAAGCACCGCGCCAACCGCGTGGCCGAGCAGTTGGAGAAGGCCGGCATCTCGTCGGATGCCATCCATGGCAACAAGTCGCAGAACGCGCGTCAGAAGGCCCTGGATGCCTTCCGTAAGGGCAAGGCCCGGGTGCTGGTCGCCACCGACATCGCCGCGCGCGGCATCGACGTGTCCGGCGTCAGCCACGTCATCAACTATGAACTGCCCAACGAGCCGGAGAGCTACGTCCACCGCATCGGCCGCACCGCGCGTGCCGGCGCCGAAGGCGCGGCGATCTCGTTCTGCGATTCCAGCGAGCGCGGCAACCTGCGCGACATCGAACGCCTGACCAAGCAGCGTATCGACGTGATCGGCGACGCCCCGGCGAACGACGACCGTTCCGCCCAGCGCCCCCGTCAGAACCAGGGCCAGCGCCCGGCACAGCGTCAGGGCCAGCGCCCCGGCCAGGGTGCCGGCAAACCTCAGGGCCAGCGGCCGAACCGCGGTCCGCGTCCGGCCTCCAAGTTCGGCGCTTCCGAAGAGGGTCGCAAGAGCGACGACCAGAAGAAGCAGGGCCAGAAGAAGCGCAGCTACAAGGGCCTCGAGTCCGGCGGCAAAGGCAACGGCGGCGGCGAGAAGTCCGGCGGCCACAACGGCGACGGCGGCCAGCGCCCCTTCAAGGGACGCCGCCAGGATTCGCGCGGCGACTCCCGGGGCGGCCGGCCGGCCAACCAGGGCCGTTCCTCGGCAGCCTGACCGTTCGTAGAAGACGACCAAACGACGATCGAAGGGGCCGCCGCAAGGCGGCCCTTTCTCGTTTCGGGCCCTGTTCACGACCGGCCTTGACCCCAACATTAACCATCCTCGCGCAGCGGTGCTGCGGGCCGCGGTGAAATCTCCCCGGCGCAGCCGCCACGCCATTGGCGTTCCCGGAAAACCGCCATAGAATAGGCCGGTGACCGCGTGCGGGAAGAAGCCGCGGCACTCCAGGGTTGGTCGATTACGGGAACGCCAAGGGCCATGTCCGCTCTTCGTCTTCTTGCCGTGGCGCTGGCCGCCGCAACGCTCGCGCTGCCGGTCCAGGCACGGACGCCCGATGCCTGCGCCGAGGGAGCGACGGCGTTGGCCGACGATCTCTATGCCGTCGCGCTCGATCACTTCAGCGACTGTCTGGCGCTGGCGGATCTGTCCCGAAAGCAGCGCGTCGAGGCCCTCGCCCAGCGCGGCTATGCCTACTACATGCTCGATGAGAATGCCGCGGCCGTGGCCGACTACGAGGCGTCGCTCGATCTGGGCGGACCGGACCTCAACACCCTGATCGATCTCGGCCGGGTCTACTACCACGCCGACGATTACGAGACCGCCCTCGCCGTCTTCGATCGCGCCGTCTCCCTGGATCCCGAAAGCGCCGACGCGCTCTACTACCGCGGCGTCTCGCTCTACGAGTTGGGGCACTATCACGACGCCCTGGTCGCCCTCGGCAAGGTGATGACGCTGGAGCCGGAGTGGTCTGAGACCTACTACTACCGGGCCCACAGCCTGAGCGAAATGGACCGCCTCGACGAAGCGCTGGCCAGCTTCGATAAGGCGATCGAATTCGCCCCCTACGACGGCTGGGCGTTCATCGGCCGCGGCAATGTGTTCTTCGACCAGGGCCGCTACGAGGATGCGCTGCGCGACTTTACCACGATGGTGGACATCGACCCCGACCATCCGGTGGGCTACAGCCACCGCAGCGATGCGCTGATGAAGCTGGGCCGCGTCGAGGAAGCGTTGATCGAGATCGACGGCGCGCTAGGCCTGCGCCCAACCCTGGCCGACAACCATGTGCGCCGCGGCATCGTCCTGCTGCAGATGGAGCGCTACGCGGAGGCTACCGATGCCTTAAACGAAGCGCTGCGGCTGGAGCCCGACAACGCCTGGGCCTACAACAATCTGGGCAACAGCCTGTTCGAGCAGGACCGTTACGCGGAGGCCATTCCATTCTTCGCGCAGGCGATCGATATCGACCCTGAATACACCGTCGCGCTGTTCAACCGCGGCCTTTCGCATTTCTATCTCGACGCCTTCGAGACGGCGCTGGCCGACTTCGACGCCGCGGTGCGCCTGTCGCCCAATGACAACGCGGCCGTTTACATGCGCGGCCGCACCCACTACTTCCTCGACGCCAACGAGGCGGCGGTCGCCGACTTCACCCGGGCCCTGGCGCTCGATCCCGGCGACGACGACGCCTACACCGCCCGCGGCCTCGCCCACCATGACCTGCGCGACTACAGCGCCGCGCTCAGCGACTTCGACCGGGCACTGGAGGTGGCACCGCAATCGACCTGGGCGATGAACGGCAAGGGCCGCACGCTGATCGCCCTGCGACGCGGCGGCGAAGCCGCCGAGGTGCTCGGTGCCGCCGTGGCCCAGGCGCCGCGCTATGCCATGGCGCACTACAATCTCGGACGCGCCTACTACCAGACCGGCAACTACCAGCAGGCTGCCGAGAGCTACTCCAACGCGGTGGCCCTGGAACCCCAGGACAGCACCTTCCTGCTGCAACGTGGCCGCGCGCTCTCGGCCCTGCAGCGCTACGACGACGCCTTGAGCGATCTTTCCATCGTCATCGACATCGCCCCGGACGACAGCGATGCCTTCGTCTATCGCGGCCAGATCTATTCCGAGAGAGAATTGTTCACCGAGGCGCTGGCCGATTTCGACCGGGCGGTGATGCTGGCGCCAGAGGATGCCTGGCCGCTGAACAACCGCGGCCTTGTCTTCGCCGACAAGGGCGAATACGACGCGGCCATCGTCGACTACTCCGCCGCCATCGAACGCGACAAGGGCTACTTCGCCGCCTACCACAATCGCGGCCTCGCCTACCACGAGCTGCGCAACCTGGCCGAGGCGCTGGCAGACTTCAACCAGGCGGCCAAGCTGCAGCCCGACGACGCCGATGTCTTCTTCGCCCGCGGCGATGTGCACTACGACCTGGGTGAATATCAGCTCGCCATCGCCGACTACGACGAAGGGCTGCATCTCAACGCGACGGCGCCCTGGGCCCTGTGGTCCCGCGGCCTGTCCTACGCGCAGCTGAACGAATCCGATCAGGCGCGCAGCGACCTCGACGCGGCCCTGGAGATGCTGGGCGGCGAGGAACGCAGCGACATGGCCCTCAGAACCTGCCGCCAACTGGCCGGCCAGGGCAGCATCGCCCTTTCCCTGCACTACTGCGGCAAAGCGGCCGCGCGCTGAGGCGGCGCTATCCCTCCCCCGCCAGAGGCGCGGCGAGCTGTTCCAGCACGCGCGGGTCGCGGTAATACAGCAGGTGAGTCTGGCCGGAGAGCTTTTGCGGCCAGGGCGCCTCGAAGCTGAGCTTGCGGCTCATCGCCTCGCCATAGCTTTCCCGGTGGCCGGTGACTGCGCCGCACAGCCAGTCGCTCGGCGAAAAGAAATCGAGCCAGACCGGCGGGCGCCGCGCCTCCAGCACCGCGCGCCGCTCCCGCTCCAGCCAGGCGGAACGGTAGCGCAGCACGGTGATCGGCGACCCGAGCGAAACCAGCGACAGGCGCTTCAGGTCCGCCGCGTGCGGCCAGTCGGCCAGGATGTCGGTGGCGACCACGGTGCCGAAGCTGTGCGCCACCACCATGACCTCGTCGTAGTCGCTGGCCAGCACCGCTTCCAGGGTGCCGGCGACGCGCTTGCGCAGGCGGTCGCGCAGGCCGACACCGTTCTCGTCCTCGCGGTTTTCGAAGTAGTCCTTAATGAAGCGGGCCAGCAGCACCAGCGCATCGACCTGCAGCATCGCCAGCAGGAAGGGCAGCACCGCCCACCAGGCATGTGCGGCGAGCCAGCCGGCGGCCACTCCGAAGCCGTGCACTAGGCCGCTGACCAGCGGAATACCCGCCAGTTCGTCGGGCACTTGGCCGGACGGCGCGACTGCCTGGCCAACCAGCACCGCCAGCATGAGATACCAGGCAATCAGCGTCAGGCCGCCCATCAGCAAGCCAACGGCGATCAGCGACGACCCGCTGCGCACCGACTGCACGACGGCCTGCCAACTGCGCAGATTGAACACCCAGTAGCCGACCAGATCGAGGCCCTGCAACAGCTTGGTCCAGGGCGCCTGCTCGCCCTGCTCGGGGATCATGTCGCCCCAGTAGGCCTCGAAGACATCGAGGCTGGCGAGCGAGGGCGGCATCGGCACGCCGTCGTCGCCCCGCAGGGGCGTCAGGGTGAGGCGCAGGCCACTTTCGCCGCCCAGGCTGACCTCCCCGTCGCGGGTCAGCGGGTGCCGTTCGACAGTTTCCAGGTTACTGACCAGGATCTCGCGGCGATGGAAGCGTTCTTCCCGCTTCATGCCGGGAATCAGGACGATGGCCCGGCGCCTCGGCGCGCCGGGCGCACTTGGCGCACCACGGTTATCGCTCATGCTCTCCCCTCCCATCCTACTCTCGCTTGTCAGGGAGTGTAGCGCCGGCCCACGCCGTGCACCCCTAATGAGATGCAGAAGCGGCAAAGAGTGCGAGGTGGAGAAGCCAGCCCGGGGGGCGGGGAGCCCACCGGC
>JBHJIR010000066.1:0-35693 GCA_050043265.1 Kiloniellaceae bacterium | reverse complement strand
GCGCGGCCATCGCCTTCTACCAGTGGTGGGACTACACGCCACTGCTGCTGCGCGCCGGCGATCCGCTGGACCGCGACATCGTCATCGGCATCGTCGCGCTGGCCACCGTCTTTGCCGGCACCTGGGTGATCATGGGGCCGGCACTGCCCACCATCGCCGGCATCTTCCTGGCCTACTGCCTGTTCGGCGAATACCTGCCGTCGCCGCTGAACCACCGCGGCTACGACTTTTCCCAGGTCATCGACCACATGGCCTACGGTACCGAGGGCATCTACGGCGTGCCGCTGTATGTCTCCTCCACTTACATCTTCCTCTTCATCCTGTTCGGCGCCTTCCTGGAGAAGGCCGGCATGATCAAGCTGTTCACCGACATCTCGCTGGGCCTCGTCGGCCACCGCCGCGGCGGCGCCGCCAAGGTTGCGGTGATCTCCTCCGGCCTGATGGGCACCATCTCCGGCTCCGGCGTTGCCAACGTGGTGACCACCGGCCAGTTCACCATCCCGCTGATGAAGCGCTTCGGCTACCGCGCGGCCTTTGCCGGCGGCGTCGAGTCGACCGCCTCGATGGGCGGCCAGATCATGCCGCCGGTGATGGGCGCCGTCGCCTTCATCATGGCCGAGACCCTGGGCGTCGAGTACCACGAGGTAGTGAAGGCGGCGATCATCCCGGCCATCCTCTACTTCGCCTCGGCGTTCTGGATGGTGCACCTGGAAGCCGGCAAGCGCGGCCTGATGGGCCTGTCGAAAGACGAACTGCCGTCGGTGCGCGCGGCGTTGCGCCAGGGCTGGTACCTGCTGTTGCCGCTGGCCGTGCTGGTCTATCTGCTGTTCACCGGCTACACGCCGCTGTTCGCCGGCACCGTCGGCCTGGCGCTGACGGCGCTGCTGATTCTCGGCGGCTCGGTGGCGCTCGGCCTGCCCGCCGGGATCTTGCGCATGATCTTCTGGGTCGGCCTGGGCGTCGTCTCCGCCGCCTTCTTCGAGTTCGGCATCGCCGTGGTGATTGCCGCCCTCGTCGTCCTCATCCTGTGCAACGTCTTCGTCAAGGGCGGCCGCGAGACCCTCGCCGTCTGCCGCGATTCCCTGGGCGAGGGCGCCAAGACCGCGCTTTCCGTCGGCATGGCCTGCGCCGTGGTCGGCATCATCATCGGCACCATGACCCTGACCGGCGCGGCCAACACCTTCGGCCAGTTCATCGTCTCGGTCGGCGAAACCAGCCTGTTTCTCTCGCTCGTGCTGACCATGTTGACCTGCATCGTGCTGGGCATGGGCATCCCGACCATCCCCAACTACATCATCACCTCGTCGATCGCCGGCCCGGCGCTGCTGGCGCTTGGCGTGCCGCTGATCATTAGCCACATGTTCGTCTTCTACTTCGGTCTCCTGGCCGACCTGACGCCGCCGGTGGCGCTAGCCTGCTTCGCCGCCGCGCCCATCGCCCGCGACAGCGGCCTGCAGATCGCCGGCGAGGCGGTGAAGATCGCCGCTGCCGGCTTCATCATCCCCTTCATGGCGGTCTATACCCCGGCGCTGATGCTGCAGGACGGCGGTCCGCTGGCCGCCGAATTCGGCTATCTGCCGGCGGTGGCCTACATCATCTTCAAGGCGGTGCTGGCCATCGGGCTGTGGGGCGCCGCGGTGATCGGCTATCTCGGCGCACCGCTCGGCTGGCCGCAGCGCCTGCTCGGCCTCGCCGCCGCCTTCACCCTGATCGCCGCGCTGCCGATGACCGACGGCATCGGCTTCGCCCTCACGCTGTGCTTTGCCGGCTGGAGCTGGGTGTCGCTGCGGGCGGCGCGCGCCGCCGCGCCATGAGCGGCGTCTGCATCCTGGCTGCCGGCAAGACCCTGGCACTGGCGATGACCGCCTTCACCCTGTCGTGGACCCATTCGGTGGAAAAGACCGAGTGGCGCGAGGACTGGGCGGTCACGCCGGCCGGCTTCCAGCTCACCGAAGCACGGGTGAAGGGCTCCGGCGCCGGCATGGACCCGGGCGCGGGCGCCCACGAAGAGGACGGCTGGTGGATCTGGACGCCGGAAGCCCCGGCGGTGCCGCGACTGGTGCTGGCGTCCTCCGGTGCGACGGTCTCGCCGTGGCGGCTCTGCTATACGGAAGGCTGTCTCGACCTGGGCGCGGCGGCGGGCGATCCCGTGGTGATCGCGCCCTGCGCCGACTAGATCGCCACCGGCTGCCGGGCTATTTCGTGGTGGCGGTGTAGACGCCGTCCCAGTCGGCGGCCGGCGGGGCGGCGGTAAAGGCTTCGATCCGCTGGCGGTAGAGCGCAGCCAGCACCGAGAGGTCGAGGCGCTCGAGGCGGTAGTTGCCGAGCGTGTCCAGGGCCGCCCCGGCACGGGCCCAGTCACGGGCCCGGTAGGCGGCCAGCATGTCGTCGATCGCGGCGACGGCGGTGCGGGCTTCGGCGTTGTCCGCCAGTGCGGCGGTGCCCAGCAGGGCGAAGATGCGTTGCGGCTCGCGCTTGCCCTTCACGCGGATGAGGTCCAGTTCGGCACAGACGCCGTGGCCGTCGAGCGACGCTTGGGTCGCTTCGCCGAGAACGATGTCGGCGCCGTAGGTCGGGCTCTGGCCTTCCAGCCGCGAGGCGAGGTTCACCGCGTCGCCCAGCACCGAATAGTCGAAGCGCTGTTCGGAGCCCATGTTGCCGACCACGCAGAGGCCGCTGTTGATGCCGACGCCGATGCGCAGGCGGTCGATATGGGCCAGGCCGGCGGCGGACTCGGCGGCCAGTTCCCGGTTCAGGGCTTCCAGGGCCTCGTGCATCGCCAGGGCGGCAAGGCAGGCGTTGCGCACGTGGTCGGCATCGTTCAGCGGTGCGTTCCAGAACGCCATGATGGCGTCGCCCATGTATTTGTCGATGGTGCCCTTGTTGGCCAGGATGGTTCCGGTCAGCGGCGTCAGCAGCCGGTTCATCAGGCGGGTCAGCTCTTCCGGCCGGTCCTGCAGGCCCTCGGAGATGGTGGTGAAGCCCCGCACGTCGCTGAACAGGATGGTCATCTCGCGCTTCTCGCCACCCAGCACCAGGCGATCCGGTTCGTTGGCGAGCTGGTCGACCAGGGTCGGCGAGAGATACTGGCTGAAGGCGCCGCGCACCTGCTGGCGCCGGCTTTCCTCCCTCAGGTAGTTGGTGAAGACCAGCAGGATGAAGACGGCCAGGGCGCTGACCAGCGGGTAGGCGACGTCGATCAGCAGGCCCTGCGCGGTAAACAGGTACCAGGAGGAGGCGGCCATGCCGGCGGCCAGGATCGTCCCCAGGACCAGCGTGAAGGCGGCGCCGATCAGCGGCACCAGGGCGACCAGCAGCAGCCCGATCACGGCGCGCGCCGAGAGTTCGGCACCCAGGGCGTAGTTGGGCCGCAGCAGCTGCTGCCCGGACAGGATCATCTCCAGCACCTGGGCATGGACCTCGACGCCCGGCACCTTGTCCTGCAGGGGGGTTGCCTTGATGTCGTAGAGGCCGGCCGCCGAGGTCCCGATCAGGGCCAGTTTGCCGGCCAGGCGCTCCGGCCCCACCGCGCCGCTCAACAGGTCCTTGGCGGAGACATAGAGTTCCGGACGCGGCTTGGCGTAGTGCACCCACAGGCGCCCGCGGCGGTCGGTCGGCACCTCGACGCCGGCCACCACGAAGGCGCGGATGCCCGCTGCGTCGGTCTTGATCGCCACGGCGTTGCCCCCGGTGGCGATGCGCAGCAGCTCCACGCTGAGGGTGGGGTAGATCTGCCCGTCGGCGACCACGAAAGCCGGCACCCGGCGCACCACGCCGTCACTGCCAGGCACCAGGTTGAAGATGGCGGCACTGGCCGCCGCGTTTTCCAGCTGCGCGATGTTGCGTACCAGCGCCGGGAATTGGAAGAGATAGGCCCTGGGGTCGCCGCCGATGACGGCCAGGGGCAGCGGCTTGCGCGGGCGCTCGTCGGGCCTGCCGATCTGGCGGTGATAGCCGGACTGGCCCAGCACCACCGGCGTGCGGCGCAGAGCCAACGCCAGGATGTCGTCATTGCTGGGCTGGTTGCGCAGGGCGTCCAGCAGGTCCGGCGAGAGGTGCCCCAGGAGTCTGGCGAAGTGGGCCGGCGAGGCCCGGTCGGGCTCGGCGAAGACCACGTCGAAGGCGGTAGCGACCACGCCGCTGTCGCGCAGGCGGTCGACCAGGCGGGCCACTTCGGTGCGCGGCCAGGGCCATTGGCCGATCTCGGCCAGGCTCTCCTCGTCGATGTCGATGATGACGACGGGATCCTGCACCGGCTGGCGCGGCTGGGCGATCTGATAGAGGTCGAAGACTTTCAGCCGCAGGACTTCCAGGGCCGCGGGGTCCCAGACGCGCAGCGCCAGCAGGGGGATCAGCAGGCCGCGGCCGCGGCCGCGGCTGAGGCCGATGGCGCCCAGCAGGCGACGCAAGCGCCGCCCGGGCCCACCCCGCCCAGATCCACTTCGCCCGGGTCCGGATTTCGGCCGCTTCTGGTCCCGGTTCTTGTCCCGGTTCTTGTCCGGGGCTTTGTCCGGCACGGTATCGCCGCTCACCCCAACTCTCCCTCTCCCCGCCGCGCCGGGGGCGCGCCGGCCCCGATCACCCGCCGTCCATCACCAGCCGTCAACCTAGGCGACGACGGTGATTTCTTCCAGGCTGACGTCGCCCAGGGAGATGCCTTGCAGCACGGCCAGGTAGGCACCGGTGGATTGCAGGGCGACCACGGTGTCGCCGCTCTCGGTGCTGCTCAGCGTCAGGTCGTCGGCGGTGAGGCCGTCGGCCAGGCCCAGGCTGTCGACACCGACCTCGAAATCGCCGATCAGGTCGGCCATATCCAGGCTGTCCCCGGCATTTTCCGCATCCAGGACGAAGAGGTCGCTGCCCGCGCCGCCGAACAGGGTGTCGCTGCCGCCGCCACCGTCCAGGCGGTCGTTGCCGTCGCCGCCGCTGAACAGGTCGTCGCCGTTGCCGCCCAGGAAGACCAGGGAGTCGCCGGCGCCGGCGCCGTTCAGGATGGTCACGCTGGCCGCGCCGCCGCTGAAGTCGACGGCGAAGTCGAAGCCTTCGCCGACGCCGCGGAACACGAAGGACAGATTCTCCTCATCGGCGCCAAGGCCGCCACCGGCGGTGAGGAAGGTGACCGTGTCGCCGGCCAGCGGGTCGTAGCCCTCCAGCACGGAGAAGGACAGCAGGCCGCCATTCAACTCGGCCGCCCCGGCCACCTGGTAGAGGTCGAAGTCGCCCGCGTCCAGACCGGCGACTTCGATATCCATCACGCCGCCGCTCATGCTGAAGTCGCCGCCGAAGCTGGCGGTGCCCGGCGAGTTGCCGTTGAACAGGGTGCCACCGACGTTTTCGATGTCGCCGATTACGGTGCCGCCGTTCTGGATGGTCAGGCTACCGCCGCTGCCGATGAAGATATCGGTGATGCCGTCGCCTTCGGCGGCACCGGCTTCCAGGGTCGTGCCGCTGCCGACGATCACCGTACCGCTGCCGCCGTTGTCAAAATCGAAGGCGCCGCTGTCGAAGTCGTAGCCGGCACCGATGGCCAGCACCGCGCCGGCGTCGAAGTGCGCGTTGGCGACCAGATCGGCCTGCAGAGTGAGCACGCCAACGCTGCCGGCCTCCAGGCCGACGAAGGTGTAGCCCCCTTCGGCATTCACGACCTGGGCGCCTTCCGCCACTGACAGCGTGCCGGTGCCGCCGCCACCGACGGTAATGTAGCCCGCGCCGCCGCCCAAAGCCGCGCCTCCGTTGCTGATGATCACCGCGCTGCCGGTATCGGTGCCCACCATGGTGCCGACACCGCCGGCACGGCCGCCGACGCTGAAGCCCGGGTAGTCGCCGCCGTCACCGTCGATCGACACCAGCGCGCCGCCGCTGACTTCCATGATGCCGGTTCCTTCGCGGCCGACCTGCAGGAAGGCGCTGTCGCCTTCCAGGAACCGGCCGCTGAGACGCAGTTCGCTGCCCTCACCGTCAAGCGTCAGGGAGCCGGTGCTGCCGGCGGCCCGGCCGACCCGGACAAAGAGCGTTTCCACCAGGCCGCCGTCGAGAATCTCCAGCGCGCCGGTGCCCTCGTTGCCGACCATGATCTGGGTCTCGCGGCCGGCCATCGACAGCACGGCGTCCGGGCCGGTGACCGTGAGGAGTCCGTTGCCGCTGGCTTCGTGGCCGATGGATACGATGGCATCGCCGTCTTCGCCATCCAGGACCACCTGGCTGCCCGTGGTGATGTCCAGGGAAGACTGGGACGTATCGCTGTCGCCGCTGCGGCCGACGGCCAGGAAGGCCTCGCTGCCGACGATTTCGATATGCCCGCCGTTCTCCACCGTCACGGCGCCTTGGGAAAAGCTGTCGCGGCCGATGTTCAGCGCGGGGTCCAGGGCGGAATGGATCAGCACGGTGCCGCCATCGACCGTCAGTTCGCCGAAGGCGCCGTCGCGGCCGACGTTGATGCCGGCGCCGTCGATACCGTGCAGTTCCAGGGACCCGCCATTGGACACGGTCACCGCGCCATGGGCCTCGTCGCCGTTACGCCCGATCGACAGGCCGGCGGTCAGGCCCTGCAGCAGGACGCTGGAGCCGGGCCCGTCGATGATCATCTGGCCGTCGCCGTTCATCTGGCCGCCACTGCCGCCCAAATTCAGGAAAACGCCGTCGTAGCCTGACAGGCTGGGATCGACGATCTCGAGATGACCGCCGTTGGTGACCGAGACAACGCCCGCGCCGCCCCGGCCGACCAACAGGCCACTGCTGTCGAAGGAACCGTCCTCATCACCGGCAATGCGCACGGTGGCTTGGTTGGTGATGTTGAGCGTGCCGGCGAAGCCGGTAGCGGTGCCTTCGCCGTCGGAGTTGTTGCCGACGATGACGGAATCCTCGGCCTCGTCGGTGGTGATGCGCCACAGCGACCCGGAATCGGTGACGGTCACCGTGCCGTTGCTGTAACCGTCCGGTCCGATGCGGACCGGCCCGGAGTCATACTGCGCACCGCCGCTGATGGTGACACGGCCATCGCCGTCACCACCAATGTTCCAGACACCGTCGTTGTGGAACAGTGTGCCTTCGGCGAAGACCCGGAAGACGAAGAGGGCAGCATTCTCGACACTGGCGCCGACGTTCTGGAAGGTCAGGGTCGTGCTGCCGAAAGTGACGTATTGCTCGGATCCTTCCTGATCGAAGGACAGGGAAGAGAAGCCGCCGCTGTCGAGCCCGATGATCTCGATGACGTCCTGGCCGACGTTGAAGTCGGTGATGAGGATGTCGTCGTTCCCGCCGCCGTCCTGGAGATTTTCGTGCAGGACCACGAAACGGTCGGCGCCGCCGCCGCCGCTCAGGGTGTCGTCACCGCCGGCTCCACCGAGGGTGTCGTCGCCCAGGCCGCCCATGAGATAGTCCGAAGACCTGCCGCCCCGGTCGACGTCGGCGCGGTCGCCGCCGTCCAGGTAGACGCCGCTGTTGCCGCCGTAGACCCAGTTGACGTCGAGTGCCAGGGCATTGCCGTTGTCGACGATGTCGAAGTCGATGTCGCCCGCGTTGACGCCGGTCAGACGGTAGGAGGTGGCGCCACTGTCACTCGCATCCCCGCTGCCGGCGACAAGAAAGTTGATCACGGTATTCAGATACATATCGTCGAAGCTGAACTCGACGATACCGCCGTTCAGGAAGGCGTTGCCGGAGGTCACCTGAACCTGGTCATAGCCGGTGCCCGGGGAGGTACCTTCCACCTCGATAACCAGGCGACCGTCGTTCATGGTGAAGTCGCCGCTGTTCACGAACAGCCTGCCCGGCGAGGCCCCGGGGCTGACGGTGCCGCCATCGACCACGACATTGCCGTTCACGTTGCCGACGCCGGCCAGGGTGCCGCCCTCGTAGACGTTGATGGTATCCGCGCTGACGAAGCCGTTCCCCAGGAGGGTCAGTGTAGCTTTGCCGTAGCCCCCGCCACCGCCGATGTTCAGCGTGTTGCCGGCCTGAAGCTGGCCGAAGAAATCGATCGTCACCTCGACGCGATATGCCCCCGAACCGCCGATCGAGGTGGTGGCATTGGTGCCCTGGTTCCCGACGGTGCCGCCGTAGATATCCACGTCCGCGATGCCCCGGTCGCCGATCTGCAGGTAGGTCTCGTCGCCCAGAAGCTGCAGGGCACCGCTGTAATCGATATGGATAGAGGCCTGGCTCAAATCCTCCGCAGCGAAGACCACTGAAGAATGGGTGCCTCCCTCCAAGACGATCCGACTGCCACTGCCATCGACTTTTAAGTATCCGTCGCTGCCGTAACGCCCGCCGACCCCCAGATGACTGTGATCGCCGTCCAGGCGCACCAGGCCGCCGTTGCTGACCGCCAGGCTGCCGTCGCCACCGCGCCCGACCTGCACGCGGGGGCCGAACAGCTCGAATTCCGGGCTCGCCGGCTCGGACTGGAAGAGGTGAATCCGGGAGCCGCTGCCGTCGACGGTGACCGCGCCATAGCTGCCGGCATTGCGGGCGATCTGGAGGGTCGGTTCGACGACGCTGCTGCTGATGCCGATCTGCATCGACCCGCTGTTGGTGATGTTGATCTCGCCGTGGCTGCCGCGTTCGCGGCCCGCGCGCACGAAGCCGGAATCATCGGCGTCTTCCCCGGAGAAGGTGCCGGACTGGGTCGACACCACCGCGGAGGCGTTGTCGATGTTGATGGTGCCGTCGCCGAAGCGCCCGGCCTCCAACTGCAGGGTTCTCAGCTGCGCGCTGTCTTCCAGATCCAGGGTGCCGGTGCCGGCCCAGCCGACCTGGATGGTGTTGTCGAGGCCGCCGGTGGTGACGGTCGTTCCACTGCCGGTGACGGTCAGGTTGCCCTCGGCGCCCTCGTGGTAGCCGATCAGCAGGTTGTCGAAGTTGTCGCTGTCGAAAGACAGCGAGCCGCCGCCGCTGACGGTGGCGTCACCGATTCCCCAATCGCCGATGCGGCCGGAGCCGTTGGCGCCCAGCGCACTGGGTCCGTCGATCAGCAGGCTGCCTTCTCCGCCCTCTATCGCACCCAGCGAGAAGACATTGTCGCTGCCGCCCAGGGATACGACCCCACCGTTAGTGAGGGTCAGGCTGCCTTTGCCCTCCACGCCGACGGCCATCGTGCTGTTGTCGCCATCCATATAAAGCGACGCCTGGCCGCCGTTCTGGACGATGCTGCCCACGGCGCCGGACTGCTCGCCGACCAGCAGGCGGGCGCCGTTGCCGCCGATCGTCATGAAGCCGTTGTCGAGGGTCAGGCTGCCGGTGCCGGCACCGCCGACGATGACGGTGGCGTCATCGCCCCGCACATCGACATGGGTCTGGGTCGGATCGACGGCGTCGTTGTAGCTGACCGTCAGATTGCCCACACTCCCTTCCTGGGCGCCGATGACCAGGGCCGGGCCGCCGGCATTCACGAAGGCCGCCTGCGCGCCGCCGCTGATGGTGGCGTTGCCGGTGCCCGCGTTGCCGATGACGCTGACGCCCTCGATGGTCAGTTCGCTGGCATTGCTGACGGTCAGTTCGCCGTCACCGCTGGCCTCCTCGCCGACGGAGAGGGAGTGCGACGAGATATCCTGTCCGGCGTCGATCGACAGGCTGCCCACCGCGGTATCCCCGACGATAATCTCGTAGGGGCCGACGTCGATGTCGCCGCTGCCGTTGATGGCGACCAGGCTGGCGGTGCCCTCGGCCAGTTGGACGCCCAGGATACCGCCGGCATAGTTCGCGCCGGTGACCTCGACGCCGCTGTCGATCAGGGTATCGGCGACGATGAAGTTCAGCACGTCGCCGGCAGCGGGCACGAAGCCGTTAAGGAAGGAGATGACGATGCTGCCGGCAAAGTCGGCGGTACCGTTGATCACCAGGCTGTCGCCGGCGCCGTCGTCCAGTTCGACGTTCAGCACACCGTCGGCACCCTGCACGAAGTTACCGTCGATGGTCAGGGTGCCCGGGCTGGCGCCGGGGCTGATGGTGCCGTTGTTGGTGAAGGTGCCGCTGCCCAGGTCGACATCGCCAAAGCCGCTGAGAACGCCGCCGACGGCGTTTTCGAAGTCGCCGACCACCAGCAGGAAGGTCATCGCCGTCGCCACGCTCATGTCACCGCTGTTGCGGAACGAGGTGGCGCCGTTGACGGTAACGTCGGCATTGACGGTGAAGACGCCGCCGCTTTCGTTGCTGTGTTCGGCGCCGCTGCCGTTGATGACGGGCACCGTGTTGATCTCGAGGGTGCCCTGATTGACGATCTCGGCGTTAAGCGTGCGGGCGCCGCCGGCTCCGGCATCGACGGTCACGGTGCCGTTGTTGGTGAAGGGGGCGCCGCTGACCGTCAGGCTGGCCGCACCGCTGCCGCCGGTGGAGGTCAGCACGATAGTGCCGCTCTGCGCCACGCTGCCGTTCAGGGTCAGGAAAGCACCACCACTGCCGCCATCAATGGTGACAAGACCCAGCGCCGTGTTGCTGAAGGCCGTGCTGATAGAGGACACAGCATCGACCGTCAGGCTGCTGTTGTTGGTGAAGCTGCCGCTGCCGCTGATCCCGCCGTCCAGGCTGGCGGTGCCTTCCAGCACGAAGGCGGTACCGAGGGTCAGCGTGCCGTCTAAAGTGGCGCCGCCCAGCATCGTGAGCGGACCCGCGCCGGCCAGGGTGCCGCCGAACCACCCGAAGCTGCCGCTCAGCGAACTGGCACCATTCAGGCTCAGCGTGCCGCTGGTGAGGACCAAAGACGAGGTCAGATCACCACTGATGTCTGCCGCGCCAAAACTACCCCCCGCGACGGTGAGTGTGCCGCCGGTCAGGGCCACGCTGCCCAGCGCGATACTGCCGGTCGTGAAGACCGCCGGCCCGACATTGGGGATGGTCACATCGGCGCCGGCGGTGGGCACTGCGCCGCTCACCCAGTTGGCCGGGTTGTCCCAGTCGTTGTCGCCGGCCGCATTGGACCACACGAAGCCCGTCGCGACGGTGAAGCTGACCGGGGTCAAGGCGCTGGCGCCACCGTCGGAATCGCTGGCGATCACCGAGAACCCGGCGCTGGGGTTGGCGCTGCCGTCCTGGAGAAAAGTGACCAGCCCGGCGTTCACGTCGGCCAGGGTGAAGCTGGTGACGGTCACCCCGGAAAGCTGCACCACGCCGTCGATCAGGTTGGAGACGGCAAAGGTGATGTCCGCGGGCGCTGTGCCGTCGACGTCGGTGGCGTTGAGGATGGCGGCGGTCACCAGGCTCTCGGCGCCGACTACCACTACGCCCGGCGCGGCGGTGACCACCGGCGCGTCGTTCACGCCGTCGATGGTGACCGTTACGGTGGCGGTCTCGCTACCGCCGTTGCCGTCGTCGACGGTGTAGGTGAAGCTGTCCGTATCGCTGGTGCCGACGGCTAGGCTCTCGAAAACCCCGTTGGGATCGTAGCTGAAGGTCCCGTTGGCATTCAGCGTCAGCAGTGCGCCCGACGTCAGCACGATCTGGGTGCCCACCGCCCCCGCACTGCCATTCACCGCGGTTACCGTCAGCGCGTCGCCCTCGGCGTCGCTGTCGGCACCGTTGCCGTTGTCGGCCAGGACGTCGCCGTTGAGGACGCTGTCCTCATCGGTCGTCACCGCGTCGTCTTCCGCCACCGGCGCGTCGTTGGCGCCGGTGAAGGTGACGCTGGCCGGGACCGCCGTCGTCGTAACGTCACCGTCACTGACCGAAACGCTGTAGCTGGGCGCCGTCTCATCACCGTTGTCGACAAAAACCACATCGCCGTCGGTGATCTGCTGCTGGGTGAAGCTGGTCACCGCCACTCCTGGGGCGCCGACTAACTCGAACTGCCCGCCGGTCACGCCGCTGACCGTGAAAATCAGCGCGCCGGATGCGTTGTCGACATCGGTCGCGCTGAGATTCGTGGTATCGAGCACCACCGTCTGACCCTCGGCGACCGCCAAGGCATTGTTCACCAGGAGGGGCGCATCGTTCAGATTTGTGAAGGTGACCGCGCCGGCGGTGGGTGTGGTGGTGTTCGGGCCGTAGCCCAGGGCGACGTCGTAGCTGGGCGGCACTTCGTCGGCGTCGTCGACGAACACCACGTCGCCGTCGATGACCTGCTGCTGGGTGAAGGAGGTAATGGCCACACCCTGATTGCCGATGAGCGCGAACCGGCCGCCGGTGACGTTGGTGACCACGAAGACCAGGGTAGCGTCGTTGGAGTCGACGTCCGTGGCACTGAAGTTGGCGCTGCTGAGGACGACGGTAGCGCCTTCGGCCACCGTAAGGCTGTTGTTCAGCAGTACCGGCTCATCGTCCACCGGCACAATGCCGACAGCGCCGGCCACCGGCGTGGTGCTGGTCACGCCGTCGCTCACCGAGATGAAATAGCTGGGGCCGAACTCGCTGCCGTCGTGCTGGAACTTTACCTGACCGGCAGCAACCTGCGCCTGGGTAAAGCTCGTGATCGGAATCCCCGGATCGGCGACCAGCTCGAACTGGCCGGCGCCGACGTTGGAGACCGTGAAGACCAGGTCTCCGGCCGCCGTTTCGCTGTCGGTGGCGACGAAGTTCGCAGGGCTCAGCACAGTGGAGCCGCCCTCGACCACGTTCAGGAAGGCGTTCACCAGCACCGGCGCGTCGTTGACGCCGTCGATGGTGACCGTCACCGTGGCGGTCTCGCTCCCACCGTTGCCGTCGTCGACGGTGTAGGTGAAGCTGTCGGTATCGCTGGCGCCGACGCCCAGACTCTCGAAAGCGCCGTTGGGATCATAGCTGAAGGTCCCGTTGGCATTCAGCGTCAGCAGCGCGCCGGAGTTCAGCGCGATCTGGGTGCCCACCGCCACCGCACTGCCGTTCACCGCGGTCACCGTCAGCGCGTCGCCCTCGGCGTCGCTGTCGGCACCGCTGCCGTTATCGGCGAGCACGCTGCCGTTGAGGACGCTGTCCTCGTCGGTCGTCACCGCATCATCCTGCGCCGTCGGCGCGTCGTTCACCGGTGTCACCGCGATGGCCACGACGACCGGTGCCGACACGCCACCATTCGGGTCGGCCACCGTCACCGTGAAGCTGCCGCTGGTGGTTTCGCTGTCGTCGTGGGTGAAGAACACGCGGCCGGCGTTGACGTCGGCCTGGGTGAAGCTGAAGACAGGAATGGGACTGCCGCCGGTCGGAACCAGCACGACGAAGCCGTTGCTGGCCGCGGTCACGGTGTAGACCAGCAGGGCCGGGTTGGCGGTTTCGGCGTCGCTGGCGCTCAGGTTGGCGGCGGTGATGGCCACCTGGCTGCCTTCCGCTCCCGCGGTGCCGCTGCCGGCCACGCTGGGCGCGCTGTTGGGGCCCACCGTGGGCTGGGTCGCAGGTCCGTCGTCGCCGACTTGGCCGCCCGGCGGCGGCGCGGGCGGCGTGCCCGGAACCGCGTTGATCGGCGGGCTCGGCGTCAGGCCGGTGTTACCGCCGGTGCCGTTGTTGCTGTTGGTGTTCGATCCGTCGTTGAACTCCGGGCCGCCGGCGAAGCTGCTGCCGCCACTGGGCAGGGTGGTCCCGGCGTCGGGCCCGCTGCCGGAAGATCCGCCGCTGGAGGGGCCGCCGTTGTCCGGGCCAGCGGCGGTTTCGATCGGCTCTGCGCTGAGCAGCGCATCGATCTGTTCCGGCGTCAGGCCGGCTTCCTGCAGGTCCTGCAGGGTATTGCCCTCGATCTGGCCTTCCTGGTCGTCGGTCGGGCTCTGCTCGCCGGGCTCGTCATTGTCCGGCTGCTGCGTCGCGCTGCGCTGGATCTGGACCGCGGTATTCAGGGCGCGGCCGAAGGCGTTGGCGATGTCCTGTCCGGAAATTACCGAAGGCACGCCGGGGTCGGCATTGGCGCTGCGGATTTCCAGGTAGTGATTGGCCAGGGTGAAGAGGGCCTGGCCGGCGTCGTTGCTGAAGGTGAAGCTGCCCAGCTCGCCGGTATCCGGGTTCACCAGGTTGGCGATGGTGGTGCGCCCGCCGATGGTGGAGATCTCGACGCCCACGGTGGTGCCGCGGATGCCGATGGAGCCGACCGGCGTGTCGACCTGGATGCCGCCGCTCGGCGCGATTTCGCCGGTGACGAAGACGAAGGTCCCCTGAATCAGGGAGATTCCCATCGAGTTGGCGGTGCTGCCGGGATTGTAGATCAGCTGGTCGATCAGCATCCGTGCATTGGCCGACAACGAGAACACGGTATCGTCGATGAAGAGGATGCCCAGTTCCGAACCGACGCCGGTGGAGACGATGTCGCCCTCGAAAATCGGGTCGCCCTGGTTGAGATCGCTGCGGCTGCCGTCGGCGTGCTGTACCCGCCCGGTGCCGTTCAGCAGGTTCACGGTGCCGATCGGCTCGCCCAGTTGGATGGGCCCGACCTGGGCATAGCCCTGGGGAGTGGCGGGGACCGCCAGGCCTTCGACGGTTTCCGGCGTCAGGCGGGCGCCCTCGGCGGTTTCCAGCGATGGCGGCGGATCCTGAGTGAAATACCCACGGACGAGAATTTCGTTGCCGTCGGCGCCGCGCAGCAGCAGGTCGTCGCCAACGCGCACGAAATCGGCGGAGAACAGGAAGTCGGCCTCGAACACCAGGCCCGACGAGCCCTGGGGTTCCAGAACCTGTGACCTACCGCCCGCAGCGAAGTCTTCGCCCGTCCCGGTAACCTGCACCATCTCCACCCCCGACAAGCTCGTACTGAACACAAAAGGGGATGTGGCCCGCCCGGTTCCCTTCCCGGAGAACCGATCCGTCCCTCATGATGGCCGAGCTGGCACGATGTCAGTGCTGGCGCCTGCTGCTGAGAAATATGTACCCAACCCCTAACGGTAACACTTGGCATGATTCAAAGGGCGCTGTCAGCAGCAATTTGGGGCAAAAACGTCATAGCCTCAGAAGTCTAGAAATCTGGCTGTTTAGCGTAGTTAATCGATGTCGTATGCGTACCTACATGAAACGCAAATACAGACCGGCACGAACCTGCGGCGGGCGCGAAGAATACCTGTGGAGTATTGGTGAACCCGCAGCGGATGCCTCTTCTACACTTTGAAGTTGGAAGTCTGATCGCGCTTCGCTCTGCGAGGGAAGTCTCGGGAGAAAGTCTCGGGGAGGGGAAGTCTAGGACGCCAGTTCGAAAATCAGCGTTGCCAGCGGCGGCAGAGTGATCTCGATGGAATCTGCCCGGCCGTGGCTGGCGACGGGCTTGCTGGCGACGCCGCCAAGGTTACCACGTCCGCCGCCGCCGTAGTCGGCGGCATCCGAGTTGATACGCTCGATCCAGTGGCCGGCGGCCGGTACCCCCAGACGCCAGGCGCTGCGCTCGACCGGAGTGAAGTTGCTGACCACCACGACCGGCGCGGCGTCGCCCCGGCCGCGCCGGACCCAGGCGAAGATCGACTCTGCGGCGGCATTGGCCTCGATCCACTCGAAGCCCTGGGCCTCGCAGTCGAGTTCGTGGAGGGCCGGGGTCGCGCAGTACAGCCGGTTGAGGTCGCGCACCAGGGCCTGCATGCCCCGATGCAGCGTCGCGTGGCCGGGGTCGTCCAGCAGGTGCCAGTCCAGGCTGCGGTCGTGGTTCCACTCGTCCGGCTGGGCGAACTCCTGGCCCATGAACAGCAGCTTCTTGCCCGGATGCCCCCACATGAAGCCAAAGTAGGCGCGCAGGTTGGCGAATTTCTCGTTCCCGCTGCCCGCGCCGCTGCCGGGCATCTTGTTCAGCAGCGAGCCCTTGCCGTGCACCACCTCGTCGTGGCTGAGCGGCAGCACGAAATTCTCCGAAAAGGCGTAGTGCAGGCCGAAGGTCATCTGGTGGTGGTGGAAGCGGCGGTGCACCGGCTCGCGCTTCATGTACTCCAGGGTGTCGTTCATCCACCCCATGTTCCATTTGTAGCCGAAGCCCAGGCCGCCATCGTGGACCGGCCGCGAGACGGCGGGAAAGGAGGTCGACTCTTCCGCCAGGGTCATCACGCCGGGGCAGGCGCCGTAGACCACCTCGTTCATGCGCTTGAGGAAGGCGATGGCCTCCAGGTTCTCGCGCCCGCCGTGAACGTTGGGCACCCACTCGCCTTCGCGGCGCGAATAGTCGCGGTACAGCATGGAGGCGACGGCATCGACGCGCAGGCCGTCCAGATGGTGTTCCTGCAGCCAGTAGAGCGCGTTGGCGATCAGGTAGTTCTGCACCTCGCGCCGGCCGTAGTTGTAGATCAGGGTGTTCCAGTCCTGGTGGAAGCCCTCGCGCGGATCGGCGTACTCGTAGAGCGCGGTGCCGTCGAACCGCGCTAGGCCATGGGGATCGGTCGGGAAATGCCCCGGCACCCAGTCGAGGATGAGGCCCAGACCGGCGCCGTGGCAGGCCTCGACGAAATCGCGGAACTCGGACGGCGTGCCGTGGCGGATGGTCGGCGCGTAGAGGCCGATGGGCTGGTAGCCCCAGGAGCCGTCGAAGGGATATTCGGTGACCGGCAGCATCTCGACATGGGTGAAACCCATGTCGCGCACGTAGGGCACCAGCTTGTCCGCCAGTTCGTGGTAGCTGAGCGGGCGCCCGCGCCCGCCATGACCGTTGTCCGCCTTCTGCCAGGATCCCAGGTGTACTTCGTAGATCGAGATTGGTTTGTCGCGGCGGCCGGCCTGCTCGCGGGAGGTCATCCAGGCGTCGTCGGACCACCGGCGCCCGCCCCGCTTTGTCTCATCCAGGTCGCGCACGACGGAGGCGGTAGCCGGCGGGTGCTCGGCGCCGAAGCCGACGGGATCGGCCTTCAGCGGCTGGACGATGCCGTCGGCACCGCGGATTTCGTACTTGTAGCGGGCGCCCTCGCCGACCTCGGGCAGGAAGATCTCCCACACGCCGGTGGCGCCGCGCAGGCGCATCGGGTGGCGCCGACCGTCCCAGAGATTGAAGTCGCCGACCACGGAGACGCGTTGTGCGGCGGGCGCCCAGACCGCGAAGTGCACGCCGGCGACGCCGTCGCGCGCCATTGGGTGGGCGCCGAGCACCCGCCACAGGCCGAGGTGCGATCCCTCGCCGATGAAATGCTCGTCCATCTCACCCAGCACGGGACCGAAGCGGTAGGGGTCGTGCTCCTCCCAGGTGGTGCCGCCGGCGCGCAGGCGCAGGCGGTAGGCACCGGGCCCGGCGTCGCCCAGATCTTCCAGCACGGCGGCGAAGAGGCCCGCTTCTCCCGCCGGGGACAGGGCGATGGCCGTCTTGCCGGTCAGCAGCTCGACGGTTTCGACGCCGGGGCGGAACACCCGCACCACCCAGGACTTCTCGCCCAGGGGGTGGGCGCCCAGGTAGGCGAAGGGGTCGCCGTGGGTGCCGGCGGCCAGCGCGGCGGTCTGGCCGGGATCGTCCGCGTCGGCGCTCTTGGCGGTGGATGTGCGCTTGGCCATCCGTTCTCCTAAAAGGCCGGTTCCGCGTTCCAGATGTCGCGGGCGTAGCCGCGGATCGTCCGGTCGGAGGAAAACCAGCCCATGCGGGCAGTGTTCAGCACGCTGGCGCGGGTCCAGGCGTCGCGGTCGCGCCAGGCGGCGTCGATGCGACGCTGCA
This sequence comes from Kiloniellaceae bacterium, assembly GCA_050043265.1. Taxonomy (GTDB): domain Bacteria; phylum Pseudomonadota; class Alphaproteobacteria; order Kiloniellales; family Kiloniellaceae; genus Pelagibius. The sequence goes on along the minus strand of JBHJIR010000066.1, from coordinate 18,211 downwards.
CGTCCCAGTAGGCGCTGAAGTCGGCCGCCACCATGAACCAGTCGTTGCCACGCAGCATGTCGACCAGCCCGGCATGGCGGTGCGGATCGTCGGGCGAGAAGGCGCCGGCGGCGATCTGGTCCAGCACTTCGGCCAGGCGTGGTTCGGCGGCGATGTGGGCGGCGGGGTCGTAGCCGGCCTCGCGGGTTGCGGCGACCTGGTCGGCGGTCAGGCCGAAGATGAAGATGTTGTCCTCGCCGACGGCCTCGGCGATTTCGATATTGGCGCCGTCCAGGGTGCCGACGGTCAGCGCGCCGTTCATGGCCAGCTTCATGTTGCCGGTGCCCGAGGCCTCCATACCGGCGGTGGAGATCTGTTCGGAGAGATCCGCCGCCGGGATCAGGATCTCGGCCATGGAGACATTGTAGTTCGGCGGGTAGACCACCTGCAGGCGTCCCTGCATCAGCGGATCGGTATTGATGGTCGCGCCGATGTCGTTGATCAGCTTGATGATCTGCTTGGCCATCATGTAGCCCGGCGCCGCCTTGCCGCCGAAGATTTTCACCCGCGGCGTCCATTCCGCAGCGGGGTCGCGATGGATCTCGTTCCGCAACGCCGCCGCGTGCAGGATATTCAGCAGCTGGCGCTTGTATTCGTGGATGCGCTTGATCTGGATGTCGAACATCGCATCGGGGTCGACGGTAATGCCCAGGCTGCGCGACAGGTAGCCGGCCAGGGACAGCTTGTTGTCGCGCTTGGCGGTGGCGAAGCGCTGGCGGAAGCCGGCATCGTCGGCCAGCGGCGCCAGTTCCTCCAGGCGCTCCAGGTCGGTCACCCAGCTTTCGCCAAGGCTCTCGTTCAGCAGGCCGCGCAGGTCCCGATTACAGTTGTAAATCCAACGGCGCGGCGTCACCCCGTTGGTCTGGTTCACGATGCGCTCGGGATGCAGCGCGTTCAGATCCTTGAAGACGGTTTGCTTCATCAACTCGGTGTGCAGGGCGGAGACGCCGTTGACCCGCCTGGCGCCGATGAAGGCGAGAGGGCCCATGTGCACCTCGCCGTGGTCGACGATCTTCACGCTGGCCGGCCGTTTTACCAGGTTGGCATGATGCGAGTCGATCTGGTCGATCAGTTCCATGTGGCGCGGCAGGCCGCGGCCCATCAGGTCGGTCGACCAGCGTTCCAGCGCTTCCGGCAGCAGGGTATGGTTGGTGTAGTGCAGGCAGTTGCGCGCCGTCTCGAAAGCATCGGCAAAGGGCTGGTTGTGCACGTCGACCAGCAGGCGGATCAGCTCCGGGAATGCGATCGCCGGGTGGGTGTCGTTCAGCTGGATCGCAATGAACTGGGGCAGTTTGGTGACGTCGGCGTCGTGGTGGGACAGGAAGCGGCGCAGGATGTCGGCCAGCGATGCGGCGGTAAAGAAGTACTCCTGCTTCAACCGCAGTTCCTTACCTTGCTCCGTCGTGTCGTCGGGATAGAGCACGCGGCTGATCGTCTCGGCCAGCACAGAGGGTGCGGCGGCAGCCATGTAGTCGCCCCTGTTGAAGGGCTCGAGGTCGAACTCGCGCTCCGCCTTGGCCGACCACAGGCGCAGGGTGTTGGCCCAGCGCCCGCGCCAGCCGGGTACCGGCGTGTCGTAGCCGACGGCCAGCACGGTTTCCTCCGGGCGCCACAGGCGGTGGCCGTCCTGCTTGCGCACCTCGCCACCGAAGCTGATGCGGTATTGGGTTTCCGGCCGCTCGAACTCCCAGGGATGCACCTGGCGCAGCCAGTCTTCCGCATCCTCGGTCTGCCAGCCGTTCTCGAAGGACTGGCGGAACAGGCCGTGGTTGTAGCGGATGCCGTAGCCGTGAGCAGCCAGGCCGACGGTCGACATCGAATCCAGAAAGCAGGCGGCGAGGCGCCCGAGGCCGCCGTTGCCCAGCGCCGCATCGGGCTCGTCGGTCAGCAGCGCCGTGTAGTCCACGCCGAAATCCTCGACCACCTTATGGACCATTTCATCGAGGCCGAGGTTGTCGATGGCATCCTCCAGCAGGCGGCCGATGAGAAACTCCATCGACAGGTAGCAGACCCGCTTGTGACGCTCCGCGCGCACGCGCTCGGTGGTTTCGAACCAGGGGGCGATGACCAGGTCGCGGATGGCGCGGGTGACCGCCATGCGCCAGTCGGTCAGCTTCGCGGCCGTGGTGTTTTTCCCGGCGGTATAGCGCAGGTGGTATTCGATCGCGCGGCGCAGGGCGGCGGCATCGGGCAGGCTTTCGGGATGAAGGATAAGCGGTTCGGTCTGCATCTGGTCCTCAAATAGGGCCTCAAAACGATGGCGGGCGCGGAGCTCTAAGGCGACCGCGGGGTCTAGGCAAGTGTCAGGCGGCGGTGGCGACTTTTTTTACCAGCAGCTGCCGGTCGGGTGAGAACTGGCGGATCAGCGGCAGGATGGCGGCGCCGGAAACGCGCGCTTTGGGGCCGATGCTGCCGTGCCGCAGGATCACCGGGCTGGTGCCGGTCAGGTCCAGCCGCTGCAAAGCGTCTCGAACATCCTGCACGAAGGCCCCGACCTGCTGCGGGTGCAGCATGGCATCGATGACGACGCCTTCGAAGTCGATGACGCTGACCGCCGCGGCGATGGCTTGGGCGACCGGCGGCGCGGCGCGGCGGCGCCACTCGGCAAAGGCCTCTTCGGCGCGCGGGTCGCGCACCAGGTCGGCGATGGTCCCGAGGTCGCCGAGGCCCTTGGCGCGCAGGGCGTTTTCCAGATGGAACAGGCTGCCCTGGCGGATCAGCTGTTCCTGGCCGCCTTTGGCGGACGTCACCGGCATCGAGCCGATGGCGCCGGCATTGCGCTGTGGACCTTCGAACAACTGGCCGTTGATGACCACGCCGCCGCCGATGAAGGTACCGATGTAGATGTACAGCGCCGAGGAAGAGGTGATGGCGCTGCCCAGGACCATCTCCGCCGCGCAGGCCGCCGTTGCGTCGTTGTAGATCTCGACCGGCAGGCCGGCGATGTCCGACAGCAGCGCGGTGATGTCGACCTCGTTCCAGTCCATCAGGTCGGCGGGGTCGAGGCCCATGACGTCGGTCCAGCCGGAAATCTGGCCGGGCATGGCGGCGCCGATGCCGATGATGCGCTGGCGCAGCGTCTCGTCGATGTCCTTCAGCAGCGCGCTGAGCTCCCGTCGCAGCAGCACGGCGACTTCCTTCTGGCGCGGCGCGGTGTAGGCGAAGCGCTTGTAGTCGATCGCTTCCCCGTGGAAGTTCACCAGCATCAGCTCCAGGCTGCGCCGGCCGATCTTCACGCCGAGGGACAGCACGCCATTGGCATTCAGGGCAATGGGCGTGTGTGGCTGGCCGACCTTGCCGCGCACCTTTTTTTCCTTGCGGACCAGCTTTTCCTTCAGCAGGGCGTTGACGATCACCGAGACCGCCTGGGCGCTGAGGCCGGTCAGCCGCGCGATCTCGGCCTTGGGCAGCGCGCCCGACTGGCGGATCAGGTTGAGGATCATCCGCTTGTTGTAAGCGCGCAGGCCGAGCTGGTCGCCGCCGCGACTTTGAAGTTCGCCTCGCATGGTGATCAATCCGCCTGTTTGCTGTTCCGGCCATGCCGGATTTTGCGGCCTATCCGACTGTCTCAGCATGCAGTTTCGTCCTGCAACAAGCAAATAATTCCTGGTGATTTATTTTTACAATCCAAGCGCGATTCCCAGAATTTCATGTGCGCACGTCGGGCTCCGTGCGGCCCAGGCGGGGGGCGATTCCGGCGATCTCGCCGGCCGCCGCGATGACCGCCGCCAGGGCCTCCTGCGGGTCCCGGTTCATCGCCTCCGGATCGTCCTCGAAGCGCTCGAGGTAGACCCGCAGGGTCGCGCCCACCGTGCCGGTGCCCGACAGGCGGAATACCGCGCGGGCGTTTTCCTTGAAGAACAGGCGGATGCCTTGGCCGCTGGCGCGCGAGCCGTCGACGGGGTCGTCGTAGGCGAAGTCGTCGGCGGCGCTGACCGTGAGGCCGGCAATCTTTTGCCCCGGCAGATCGCCGAGACCTGCGCCGAGGTCTTTCATCAGGGCCTCCGCCGCGGCCTTGTCGACGCCTTCGTAGTCGTGGCGGGTGTAGTAGTCGCGGCCGTACTCGGCCCAATGCGCCTGCAGGATCCCGGCGACCGACTCGCGGCGACCGGCCAGGATGTTCAGCCACAGCAGGACCGCCCAGAGGCCGTCCTTCTCGCGGACGTGGTCGGAGCCGGTGCCGGCACTCTCCTCGCCGCAGAGGGTGACCAGGCCGGCATCCAGCAGGTTGCCGAAGAACTTCCACCCCGTCGGCGTCTCGAAGGCGTTGATGCCGAGTTTTTCCGCGACGCGGTCGGCGGCGCGGCTGGTCGGCATGGAACGCGCGACGCCTGCCAGGCCCTTGGCGTAGCCCGGCGCGAGCTGCGCATTGGCGGTCAGGACCGCCAGGCTGTCGGACGGCGTCACGTAGACGCCGCGCCCGAGGATCATGTTGCGGTCGCCGTCGCCGTCGGAGGCGGCGGCGAAGTCCGGCGCACCGGTGCCTTTGCCGTCGGAGCCCATCATCAGGTCCACCAGCGGCTTGGCCCAGACCGGGTTGGGATCGGGGTGGCCGCCGCCGAAGTCGGGCAGCGGCGTGGCGTTTATCACGCTGCCCTTGGGCGCGCCCAGTTCATCCTCCAGGATCGCCGTGGCGTAGGGACCGGTCACCGCATGCATGGCATCGAAGCGCAGGGTAAAGCCGGTGGCGAAGAGTGCGCGGATGGCGTCGAAGTCGAAGAGCGAGCGCATGAGGTCGGCGTAGATCGCCACCGGGTCGATGACCTCCACCGCCATGCCGCCCAGCCCGGTCTCGCCGATTGTGGAGAGATCGACGTCGCTGTCGGTATCGAGGATGCGGTACTCGGTGATCTCCCGGGTGCGCTTGAAGATCGCCTCGGTGATGCCTTCGGGCGCCGGACCGCCGGCGGGGATGTTGTATTTCAGGCCGAAGTCGCCGTCTTCGCCGGCCGGGGTGTGGCTGGCCGAGAGGATGAGGCCGCCGTCGGTCTTGCGCGCGCGGATGACGGCGGAAGCGGCGGGCGTCGACAGGATGCCGTTTTGCCCCACCACCATGCGGGCGGCACCGTTGGCCGCCGCCATCTTCAGGATGGTCTGGATCGCCCGGTCGTTGAAGTAGCGCCCGTCGCCGCCCAGGGGCAGCGTCTTGCCCGAGATACCGCCGCCCGGGTTTCCGATCACATCGAAGATCGCCTGCACGTAGTTCTCCAGGAAGTCCGGTTGCATGAACACGCGGGTCTGCTTGCGCAGGCCGGAGGTGCCGGGTTTCTGGCCTTCGATCGGCGTGGTCGCGACGGTTTTCGAGGCGGGATTTCCGGGTGGCGTCACAGGCAAGGGTGCGTCTCCTCGTTGCGGGGGGCGGAGGATTGCGGCGGCGCGAAAAGGGCGGCCAGGGCGTTAAGCCCCGCGGCGCCGGCCAGGGCGTCGACGCTGATGGGATAGCGCCGGCGCCAGTTGGGATGTTCGTTGACCGTGCCGGGCAGGTTCTGTTGCTCCACGGTGCCCAGCGCATCGTCGAGCTGCACGGCGGCCAGGGCCGAGGCGGCGCGCGCCAGCAGCCGGTGCACCGCATCGGCCAGGGCGGCGTCGGCGATCGGCGGCGGCGCGTCGGGATCGAGCCCCGCCGGCGCCAGCCCTTCGTCGCGCAGCAGACGCGCCAGCCCGGCCCGCGCCGCGGCACGTTCATTGTGTTCGGTCTCGCGCGCCGCCGGATCGTTGCCGCTGATTTCGTGACGGCGGTCGATGTCCCAGCCGGCCCACCAGCCGCGCAGGGTCGGCGTATCGTGGGTACCGAAGCTGGCCAGGGTCGCCGGGCGGTAGCCGGCCGGCGGGTGGAAGCGGTCGCCGTCCTTTTCGAACTGCATGACGGCGCAGCCGAGCAGGCCGGCCTCGGCGAGGTGGTCGCGCAGGCCGGGCGGCACCGAGCCGAGATCCTCGCCGACCACGACGCAGCCGGCGCGCCAGGCTTCCAGGCGGATGAGCGCCAGCAGCGCCTCCTGCGGATAGGCGACGTAGCCGCCGGCCGCGCCCCCCGAACCCTCGGCGTCCGGCACCCAGCAGCTGCGCCGCACGCCCAGGATATGGTCGATTCGGATGATACCGGCATGGGTCATCGCCGCGCGCAGCATCTCGGTGAAGGGGCGGTAGGCGGCGGCGCGCAGCCCCACCGGGTTGAATGGCGCCAGCGCCCAGTTCTGCCCGGCGGGATTGAAGGCATCGGGCGGCGCGCCCAGCGATACGCCCTCGGCGAAACAGGCCGGCGCCGACCAGGTGTCGGCACCGCCGGGGCGCACGCCGACGGCGACGTCGAGGTAGAGGCCAAGGCCCATGCCGGCGTCCTTGGCGGCGGTCTGCGCGGCGCCGAGCTGGCGTTGCGCCAGCCACTGCAGCCAGGCGTGGTAGCGCACTTCGGTGCCGTTGGCGGCGGCGAAGGCGAGCACGGCGGGACTGCCGAAGTGCTGCAGCGGTTCCGGCCAGCCGCGCCAGTCGGCGCCGTGGCTGAGCGAGATCGCCTCGAACAGGGCGAACCATTCCAATGCCTGTCCGGGGCCGCTGCGCCAAGCGACGAAGCTGTCGACGGCGGGGCCGGCCGAACGCTCGAAGTCGGCAAAGAGGGCGCGCAGCATGTCGCCGCCGATGGCGTCGCAGGTTGCGTAGTCGACCAGTGCGCTGCCGCGCGCGGCGGCGAGACGCGCCGCGTTGTCGCGCAGCATGGCCCAGGCGGTGTCGCAGTGGGGAAAGCCGAGCACCGCGTCCACGGCGATGTGGCGCGGCTCGAAGGCGGTGCGGCAGGACGGCGTGTAGGGGCTGATGCTGTCGCAGGCGGCGCCGCGCGCGTGTACCGGATTGATGCCGATGAAGTCGGCGCCAAGGCGCGCCAACTGCTTGGCGGCGGTGGCGAGATCGCGGTAGTCACCGACGCCGAGGTTGCGCTCGGAGCGCAGGCCGTAGAGCCCGGCGGTGAAGCCCCAGCCGCCAGGTCTTCCCGAACTCGGGCGCTTCAGAATTTCCTCGATCGTCGGCGCCTGCTGCGGCGCGGCGATCACCAGGCAGACCTCGTCGGCGTTCCCGTCACCCTGGCCATCGGGCCGGCCGGGAATGCAGAGGCGGTGCAGGCCGGCGGGCGGGGTGCAGACGATGGTGTCGTCCGCTTGTCCGCTCTGTATGCCACCGTCTTCCAGTTCCAGGCGCCATGGCGCCGGTTCGCGCAAGGGGATGCACGCTTCGCGGCCGGCGATGGCGACGACCTCCTCCGGCAGCCGCCGCGCGGCACGGCGGGCCTCCAGGGCAGCCAGGGACTCGGCGGCCTCGGCGTCGGTCTGCGCGGCCACCCCCATGGCGCCGAGCAGGGCGCGCTGGGTCTCCGGCGTGGCGACGTGCAACGTGCCGGCGAGATCGTGCCACTCCGGCAGGATGCCCATGGCTTCCGACAGGGATTGGAGAGGGGACCGGGCGCCACCGCTCACAACAGCTCTCCGGTCTCGAAGACCACCAAAGTCTCGGCCGGGATGTCCTGCACACCGTCGCGGCAGACCGCCTTGGGCGCGTCCGGCTGGGCGGTGTCGAGGGCGCGCACCCAGATGCGGCCCTCAGGCGCCGCAGGCAGGCGCGTGGTCACCGCCTTGGGCGAGCCGTTGAACGCCAGGACCACCACGTCGCCGTCGGTGGCATAGCTCGGCGCTTCCGCCGACTGGCGCAACACCAGACAGAAACCCGCCAGGCCCGGGTCGCGCCAGTTGGCCTGGCCGCCGTCGAGGCCCAGCCACTTCACATCCTCGTGGCCGTCCTCCGCGCGCTTGGCACCGTGCAGGAACCAGCTCTGGCGCAGGCAGGGATGCGCCTTGCGCAGGGCAATCAGCCTCCGCACGAAGCCCAGGAAGGCCTTGTCGCCGGCGTCCCAGTCGATCCAGCTGATCGCGTTGTCCTGGCAGTAGGCGTTGTTGTTGCCGCCCTGGCTGTCGCCGATCTCGTCGCCGGCACGCAGCATCGGCGTGCCCTGGGCGAGAAACACCGTGGCCAGCAGGTTGCGCCGCCGCTGGGCACGGCGCAGGCGGATGCCGGTGTCCTCGCTGTCGCCTTCCGCGCCGCAGTTGTCGCTGTAGTTCTCGTCGTGGCCGTCGCGGTTTTCCTCGCCGTTGGCCTCGTTGTGCTTTTCGCTGTAGGCGGCGGTGTCGGCCAGGGAAAAGCCGTCGTGGCAGGCGACGTAGTTCACCGACGACCAGCTACGCCGGCCATTGCGGTCGAAAGTGCCGGCGGAGCCGAGGAGGCGCTCGGCCATGTCCTGCGCCGCATGGGCATCGCCGCGCCAGAACTTGCGCACGCCGTCGCGAAAGGCGTCGTTCCACTCGGCAAAGGGCGGCGGGAAATCGCCCAGGCGGTAGCCGCCGGGGCCCAGGTCCCAGGGCTCGGCGATCAGCTTCACGTTCGACAATACCGGGTCCTGGCGCAGCGCGTCCATGAAGCCGCCGGCGGGGTCGAAGCCCTGCGCCTCGCGGCCCAGGGTGGTGGCGAGGTCGAAGCGGAAGCCGTCGACGCCCATCGCCTCAACCCACCAGCGCAGGCTGTCGATGACCAGGCGCAGCACGTAAGGGTGCGCTACGTTCAGCGTGTTGCCGCAGCCGGTTTCGTTCACGTAGTAGCGCTTCTGGCCGTGCTGCAGGCGGTAGTAGGCGGCGTTGTCGAGGCCGCGGAAGGAGAAGGTCGAGCCGTTCTGGTCGCCCTCGGCGGTGTGGTTGTAGACCACGTCCAGGATCACCTCGATACCGGCGCCATGCAGGCGGCGCACCATCTCTCTGAAACTGTCGAGGCCGGCGGCACCCTCTCCGGACGGGCCGAAATAGCGCGGCTCCGGGGTGAAGAAGCCGATGGTATTGTAGCCCCAGTAGTTCACCAGGTCCTTTTCGACCAGGAAGCGGTCGTCGACCAGGGCCTGGACCGGCAGCAGCTCGACCGCGGTGACGCCGAGCGATTTCAGATGCTCCAGCACCGGTTCCGCGGCCAGCGCATCATAGCTGCCCCGCAGGTCGTCCGGCAGACCCGGCCACAGCTGCGTCAGGCCCTTGGGGTGCGCCTCGTAGAGGATGGTCTCGTCCCAGGGAACGTTGGGCCGCTCGCCGGCCGGGACCGGCGGTAGCGGGGCGGTGACGATGCATTTGGGCATCGCCGCGGCGCTGTCGGCGGTGGAGAGCGAGAGGTCGGCCTCCGGTGCCGCCGGATCGTAGCCCAGCGTTGCGTCGCTGACGGTGACGCGGCCGGTGAGGGCGCGCGCATAAGGGTCGAGCAGCAGCTTGTGCGGATTGAAGCGGTGGCCGCGCTCCGGCGCGTAGGGGCCGTGGGCGCGCAGGCCGTAAAGCGCCCCGGGCGCGAGGCCGGGCAGGTAGCCGTGCCACACCGGGCCGGTCTTCTCCGGCAGCGGCATCCGCGCGGTCTCCCGCTGGCCGTCGTCGGAGAACAGGCAAAGCTCGATCTTCGTGGCGTTCTCGGAGAACACCGCGATGTTGCAGCCCTCTCCATCCGAATGGACGCCAAGCGGCGCGGCGGCACCGGCCAGCAGGCTGCGCGTGGTCTTCATCTTCATACGCCGGCTTCCAAGGCGTCGACTCCCAACATCTCGGTGTAGATTTTCGCGTAGGCGGCGGCGGAGGTTTCCCAGCCGACCGGGTGCTTCATGGCGCGGCGCATCATGGCGGTCCAGAGCTTTCTGTCGGCGAAAGCGTCACAGGCGCGGTCGATGGCGTCGGCCAGCGGCGCGGTGGCAACGGGCGAGAACTGAAACCCGGTCGCCACCCCCGCCTGCAGCGCCGCGGTGTTGGCGTCGATCACCGTGTCGGCCAGGCCGCCGGTGCGCGCCACCACCGGCAAGGTGCCGTAGCGCAGACCGTAGAGCTGGGTCAGGCCGCAGGGCTCGAAGCGCGACGGCACCAGGATGGCGTCGGCGCCCGCCTGCATCAGGTGCGACAGCGCCTCGTCGTAGCCGATGACCACGCCGACGCGCCCCGGGTTGTTCCGCGCCGCATCGGCGAAGGCCTTTTCCAGATCGGCGTCGCCGGCGCCGAGCAGGGCGCGGCTGGCGCCGCGCGCCAGCAGGCGGGGCAGCGCCTCCAGCAGCAGGTCGAGGCCCTTCTGCCGGGTCAGCCGGCTGATCACGCAGAACAAGGGCGCGTTCTTTTCGGGGTCGAGCCGGAAGCGCTCGGCCAGGGCGGCGCGGTTCTTCGCCTTGGGGCCGAGCCGGCCGACGGCATAGGGCGCGGCGATGGCAGCGTCGGCTTCCGGGTTCCAGACGTCGAGGTCGATGCCGTTCAGGATGCCGCTGAGGCCGGCGCGGCGGTGGGCGATGAGGCCTTCCAGCCCCATGCCGAACTCGGCGCTCGTCAGTTCGCGGGCGTAGGTCGGGCTCACCGTGGCGATGCGGTCGGCATAGGCGAGACCGGCCTTCAGGAAACCGACCTGGCCGAAGAACTCGAAGCCGCTGTGGGTGAAGCCGCTCTCCGGCAGGCCGAGTTCCGTCATGGCGGCGGCGGGGAACAGCCCCTGGAAGGCGATGTTGTGGATGGTGATGAGGGTCGGCGGCGGCGTCTTGCCTTTGGCAGCTCTGGGCGGGTCGAGTTTCAGGTAGGCCGGCACCAGGCCGCCCTGCCAGTCGTGGGTGTGGACGATGTCGGGCCGCCAGCCGCCGACGCCTTCCATGGCGATGCGCGCGGCGGCACGGGCCAGGGCGCCGTAGCGCAGGTGGTTGTCGGGCCAGTCCTTGCCGTCGGGCCCCAGGTAGGGATTGCCCGGCCGGTCGAACAGGTGAGGGGCGTCGAGCGCCAGCACATCGATACCCTTGGCCTTGGCGGCCAGCAGCCGGGCCCGCCCGCCGGGCAGATTGCCGAACACCACGGTCTTGGCCTTCTTGGGCAGGGCCGCCTTGACCGCCGGATAGGCCGGCAGCAGCACCCGCACCTCGACACTGCCTTGGGGCAACAGGGCGGCCAGTGCGCCGGGCAGCGCGCCGACGACGTCGGCCAGGCCCCCCGTCTTCACGAAGGGCACGCATTCGGAGGCGACGAAGAGGACCTTCATGCGGGAACGGTTTCCAAGGCGCAGGAGACTCACACAGTGTATCCGCTGGTTCGATCGGCGGTTGCCGGGTCAAGGGTTATTGGATCAGAGGCCAAGGGCGTCGATCATCGGCTGGGTGATCAGCGTGACCCCTCCCTTGGAGACCCGGAAGTGGCGGGCATCTTCCACCGGGTCCTCGCCGACGACAAGGCCCTCGGGGATGATGACGCCGCGATCCAGCACCACGTTGGTCAGCCGCGCCTTGCGGTTGATCACGCATTCGGGCAGGGCGACGACCTTTTCCAGCTCGCTGTAGGAATGGCAGTGAACGCCGGTGAACAGCAGGCTTTCGAGCACGTTGGAGCCCGAGATGATGCAGCCGCCGGAGACCATGGAGGAAATCGCCATGCCGCGCCGGTCCTCCTCGTCGTGGATGAACTTGGCCGGCGGCGTCACCTCGCCATAGGTCCAGATCGGCCAGTCCTGCGAATAGATGTCGAGCTCGGGCACGAATTGCGTGAGATCGATGTTGGCCTGCCAGAACGCGTCGACGGTGCCGACGTCGCGCCAGTAGGGCCGCGGCTCGGAGCCGGTCATCACGCAGGAATCCGAGAACTAGTGCGCCACCGCCTTCCCGTTTTTCACGATGTTGGGGATGATGTTTCTGCCGAAGTCGTGAGCGGACTCCGGGTCGGCGGCATCCTGGCGCAGCAGGTCGATGAGGAAATCGATCTGGAAGACGTAGATGCCCATGGAGGCCAGCGCTTCGTCGGGACGGCCCGGTATCGCCGGCGGATCGGCCGGCTTTTCGACGAAGTCGATGATGCGGGCGTTCTCGTCCACGTGCATGACGCCGAAGCCGACGGCCTCCATGCGGGGCACCTCGACGCAGCCGACGGTGACGTCGGCGCCGGAATCGACGTGCTGGGCCAGCATCACGCCGTAGTCCATCTTGTAGATGTGATCGCCGGCCAGGATGACGACGTAGTTCACCCCGTAGCCTTCGATGATGTCGATGTTCTGGGTTACCGCATCGGCGGTGCCGAGATACCACTGGCCCTCGTCGACGCGCTGCGAGGCCGGCAGGATGTCGAGCATCTCGTTGCGCTCGGCGCGAAAGAAGTTCCAGCCGCGCTGCAGGTGGCGGATCAGGCTGTGGGCCTTGTACTGGGTCGCCACGCCGATGCGCCGGATGCCGGAGTTCACCGCGTTGGACAGAGCAAAGTCGATGATCCGGCTCTTGCCGCCGAAATAGACCGCCGGCTTGGCGCGGCGGTCGGTCAGTTCCTCCAGGCGGCTGCCGCGGCCGCCGGCCAGTACGAAAGCCATCGATTGACGGTTTAACGTGCCCGCCCCTGCCTGTCCTGATCGCCCAGATTGCCCAGATTGCATCGTGAACCTCCCATTGTTTTTGCCTGAAACCGCCCCCCGCCGCTTCGTCTCCAGACGGTCAGTCTTAGGGCGCGCGGCCGGTGCTGTCTCGTGAACGTTCGATGGCGCCGCTTGGTTCGGTTTCGGTTTGGGGTCCGGTGTGGCGCCCCGGTTCGCCGCGCCGGCTTGTCCCCGGATCAAGCCTAGTTTGCCAAGCCTGCCGCCGCACCTGCCTTGACCGGGATCATGCCCCATCCCAACGCGCCCGCCAATTAAAAACTCAATTTGATTTATTTATTGACAGCCAGCCGGGCCGGGCGTTAGCGTTGTGTTTAGGCGGGGTCCAAAGCCTTGGCTGGCATGGCGCCCCAATGCCCCAATAAGAATGAAATGCCGACAACCGTCATGTCCCCGGGAGGACCAACGCCATGAAATCCAGGATCATCGGAACACTTACGGCCGCCAGTTTTCTTGCCCTCAGCGGCTTCGCCGCACCGCTGCCGGCGCAGGCTGAAGACATCATCGTCGGCCTGATCACCAAGACCAACACCAACCCCTTCTTCGTGAAAATGCGCGAAGGGGCCGAGGCCAAGGCCAAAGAACTGGGCGTCGAGCTGCGCACTTTCGCCGGCAAGTACGACGGCGACAACGAGGCCCAGATCGAGGCGATCGAAAGCCTGGTCGCTGCCGGCGCCAAGGGCATCCTGATCACGCCGTCCGATCCGGCCGGCCTGACCGAGACGGTGGCGCAGGCGCGCGAGGCCGGCCTGCTGGTCATCGCTCTCGACACCCCCTTCGACCCGCCCCAGACCGCCGATGCGACCTTCGCTACCGACAACTTCAAGGCCGGTGAACTGATCGGCGCGTGGGCGGCGGCCAAGCTGGGCGACACCGCCAACGCCAAGATCGCCACCCTCGATCTCTCCGAGGCCCAGGTTTCGGTCGATGTGCTGCGCAACCAGGGCTTCCTGACGGGCTTCGGCGTCGACGTGAAGAACGTCAACAAGATGTACGACGAAACCGACCCGCGTCTGGTCGGCGGCGATGTCACGCAGGGTTCGGAAGAGGGCGGGCGTACCGCCATCGAGAACCTGCTGCAGAAGGATCCGGGCATCAACGTCATCCACACCATCAACGAGCCTGCCGCGGCCGGCGCCTACGAAGGTCTGAAGTCCTTCGGCCTGGCCGACAACGTGCTGATCGTCTCGGTCGACGGCGGCTGCCCCGGCGTCGAGAACGTGAAGGAAGGCATCATCGGCGCGACCTCCATGCAGTTTCCCCTGCGCATGGCTTCGCTGGGGGTCGAGGCGGTGGTGGAGTTCGCCAAGACCGGCAAGAAGCCGGTGAACTCCGAAGGCCTCAGCTTCTTCAACACCGGTGTCGAGCTGGTGACTGACGAGCCGGTCGAGGGCATTCCCTCGATCACCTCGGAGCAGGCCTTGGCCCAATGCTGGGGCTAGAGCGTTGGGGATAGGTCTCTGGGGATAGGTCTCTGGGGCTAGATCTCTGGGGCTCGTCTGCCGACGCTGGATTTGCAGAAAAAAAGCCGCGTCCCTCGAATGGACGTGGCGCTGGGGGAGGGCACGGTCGTGCCTCCCCCGTCAACCAGAACTCGGGAGGTTTACTGCCATGGCCGACGATCAGGCCGCCCCGCCAAGCGGGCGGGCAAGGGGACCGCAGGACTTCGAGAAGGATCTCGATAAAAGCAAGGCGGACGTCGCCTCGTTCGAGACGCACGACACCTCGACGCTCGCCAGGTTCCATCATTTCCTGCATGCGAACCCGACGGCGGCGCCCGTTGTGGTGCTGGTCGTCAGCTGCATCGTGTTCGGGATTATCGCCAACAACTTCTTCTCGGCGTTCAACCTGTCGCTGATCATTCAGCAGGTGACCGTCATCGGTATCCTGGGCGCCGCCCAGACGCTGGTCATCCTGACCGCCGGCATCGACCTCTCGGTCGCGGCGATCATGGTGTTGAGTTACATGGTCATGGCGCGCCTGGCGGTGCAGGGCGACGTGCCGGCAGTTCTCGCCGTGCTCATCGGCCTCGGCGTCGGCCTCGCCTGCGGTCTGTTCAACGGCAGCCTGGTTACCCGCGCCCGCCTGGTGCCCATCGCGGTGGCGGTGCTCGTCTGGGTGCTGCTGCTCACCTTCGGCCTGCCGCTGATCTACGTGGTCCCCGCCGGTGTGATCGTTGGCCTCGCCATCGGCTGGTTCGGTTTCGGTCCGGCGCTGGAGCTGCGCCTGCCGCCGTTCATCGTTACCCTCGGTGCCTGGTCGATCTTCTTCGCGCTGAACCTGTGGTATTCGGAATCGGAGACCATCCGCAGCCAGGATATCGACGCCACGGCGCCGCTGCTGAAAGTCTTTGGTCTGCGTGTCGATGTCTTCGGGGCTCAGTTCACCGTCGGCTCCTTCCTGATGATCGGCATTTTCATCGTGTTGTGGTACGCGCTGAACTGGACCGGCTGGGGCCGTTCCGTCTACGCCGTCGGTGACGACCGCGAAGCCGCCGAGTTGTCCGGTATCCGCACCGACCGCGTGCTGCTGTCGGTCTATGGTACTGCCGGGCTGCTCTGCGCGCTGGGCGGCTGGGCCGCCATTGGCCGGGTCGGCTCGGCGTC
Organism: Kiloniellaceae bacterium; assembly: GCA_050043265.1. GTDB lineage: Bacteria > Pseudomonadota > Alphaproteobacteria > Kiloniellales > Kiloniellaceae > Pelagibius. Next base: position 3,134 of record JBHJIR010000066.1, on the reverse strand, counting down.
GCCGCAGTCGTTCTACGAAGGCAACCTGGATGCCATCACCGCGGTGGTGATCGGAGGCACCTCGCTGTTCGGCGGCCGCGGTGCGATCTTCGGCACCCTATTCGGGGCGCTGATCGTCGGCGTGTTCCGCTCCGGCCTCAAATTGGGCGGCGTCGACGTGCTGTGGCAGACCTTCGCCGTCGGCCTGCTGATCATCGTCGCCGTTGCCATGGACCAGTGGATCCGGAGGGTCACCGCATGAGCCAGAAACCGGAAATGAAACCCGTTATGTCCGGTCGGGGTCTCACCAAGCGCTATGGCCGGGTGACCGCCATGGACGGTGCCGACTTCGACCTCTTCCCCGGCGAGGTGCTCGCCATCATCGGCGACAACGGTGCCGGCAAGTCGACCCTGGTGAAGGCGTTGTGTGGCGCCGTCCAGATCGACGAGGGCGAGATCCGCCTGGACGACCAGCCGATCACCTTCCGCTCGCCGATGGAGGCCCGCGACGCCGGCAGCGAAACCGTCTACCAGAACCTCGCACTGTCACCGGCGCTGTCGATCGCCGACAACATGTTCCTGGGGCGCGAGCTGTACAAGGACGGCATCGCCGGTTCGCTGTTCAGGATGCTCGACAAGAAGAAGATGCGCGACTTCGCCCGCGCCAAGCTCACCGAACTGGGCCTGATGACGGTGCAGTCGATCACCCAGGCGGTGGAGACGCTGTCGGGCGGCCAGCGTCAGGGCGTGGCGGTCGCCCGCGCCGCCGCCTTCGCCACCAAGTTCGTCATCATGGACGAGCCCACGGCGGCCCTGGGCGTGAAGGAAAGCCGCCGCGTGCTGGAGCTGATCCAGGACGTGAAGCGGCGCGGCATGCCGATTGTGCTGATCTCGCACAACATGCCGCACGTCTTCGAGGTGGCCGACCGCATCCACATCCACCGCCTCAGCAAGCGCCATGCGGTGATCCGCCCGCAGGACTTCACCATGTCCGACGCGGTGGCGATCATGACCGGGGCGATGGAGCCGCCGCCCGAGATTGCCCTGCCCGTGGTTGCCGTGCTGAACTAGAGGCGGGGTAACCTCCCTCTCGGCGGCGCCGTACCCGGCGCCGCCGCTTCTTTGTTTTCTGACGAGTTGGTTGATCCATGTTCCTGATCTGCGGCGAAGCGCTCTACGATGTCTTTCCGGTGGCCGAGACGCAAAGCGGCTTCACCCTCGACGCCCGTATCGGCGGCTCGCCCTTCAACGTCGCCGTCGGCCTGTCCCGCCTCGGGCGGCGGGTCGCTTTCTTCACCGGTCTGTCCAGCGACCCGTTGGGCCGGCGCCTGGAAAAGGCACTGGCGGACGAAGGCGTCGAGACGGGCTATCTGGTGAGGAAACAGAACCCGACGACCCTGGCCGTGGTCGGCCTGACCCCCACCGGCGTGCCGCACTACACGTTCTATGGCCACGAGGCGGCTGATCGGGTGGTGACGGCGGCGGACCTGCCGGAATTACCGGCGCCCGACGCCCGGAACGGGGTGAGCGGCCTGCACTTCGGCTCCTATTCGTTGGTGGTCGGCCAGACCGCCGATGCCTTGCAGGCGCTGGCGCGCCGCCACGCCGCCAAGCTTTTGATCTCGCTCGATCCCAACGTGCGCCTCAGCGTCGAGCCCGATGTCGCCGTATGGCGCCGCCGGGTCGAGGCCCTGTCGGAAATCGCCGACATCGTGAAGGTCAGCGACGAGGATCTGGATCTGCTGTTTCCGGGCGACGCCATCGACAGTGCCATCGAGCGCTGGCATTCGCGCGGCGTCCAGCTGGTGGTGGTCACCCGCGGCGCCGAGGGTGCCGTCGCCTCCCTGCGCGGTGAGGCCTTCGAGGCGCCGGGCCGCAAGGTGGCGACGGTCGATACCGTCGGCGCCGGCGACACCTTCCAGGCGGCGCTGCTCTGCGGCCTGGAAGAGCTCGGCAAGGCCGCCAAGCCGGACCTCTCGGCCCTCGATCTCGCCGACTGCCGGCGCCTGGTCGACTTCGCCATCGCTGCCGCCGCCGTCACCTGCTCGCGCCGTGGCGCCGACCTGCCCCGCCGGGGCGAGGTTTCGGACCTCTAGCCGGCGATCCACCGGCGGTAGATTCGGCCAGGGCTTTGCGCCCCGTCGGCAGCCGGACAATGCTGCGGCGCAACATCTGCAGCCAGTGCATGGCAGCCTCTCCGCTGCGGCACTTGTGGATATCCTTATTAAGGCTACGTTTAGAGCCGATGTGAGACAACGACCCTCGCATCGTCAAGAATGCTGCAGAGCAATATAATAAGTTTGGGAGGGAAGTCTGACATCGATCGGTCCGGGACCGGGTCGCCGTTTTAGGCGGGACCCCGCGACGGCCGAGCAGAAGGAAGAGTTCCCATGTCACACGTGTCTATCGCCAATTCCCGCTCCGACTTCGATCAGGGCGGTTCCCTCTTCGCCGATGCCCTCTATCGCCTGACCGGGTTCGGTTATTTCAGCCTCGAGGCCCGTGCCCGCCGTGCCCGCTACCAGCGCGCCCTGAGCGAGCTGTCGCAGATGAGCGACCGCGAGCTGTCCGAGCTGGGCTTCCGCCGCTGTGACGTCGCCCGCGTTGCCCGCGAGACCGCCGACTCCCGCTAAGGGTTTTTCTAGCGCCGCCAGGCACGGGAGATCTTCACCGCTTCGGCGAAGGTCTCCAGCAGGCCGCCGCGCGGCGTTTGTTGGGATACCGTCACCGCTGTGCCGCGGCCCCCGGAAGCCTGGACTTCGGCTGTTTGCCCGAACGCGAGGGCGGCGAGCTGTGCCGTGCCGGTGCCGGTCAGCTCGGCATTGGTCGACACGCTGACCGCGCGTTCCAGTACCTCGGCCAGGAAGCGCGTGAAGTAGGGGTTGGCCGACATGCCGCCGTCGACCGACAGCGGTCCCGCTGCCGGCATCAGGGCGTTCATCGCGCCGATCACCTCGGCGGCGCGGCAGGCGATGCCTTCCAGGATCGATTTCATCATCTCGGCCTTGCCGTGGTCGATGGACAGACCGACCCAGACGCCGCGCGCCTGCCGGTCCCAGTGCGGACAGGCGAGGCCGGAGAGCGCGGGCACGAAGGCCAGGCCGCTCTGCAGCGCCGGCGGACCTTCCAAGGCATTCAGCCAGTCGAAGCTGTCG
>JBHJIR010000065.1:0-50462 GCA_050043265.1 Kiloniellaceae bacterium | reverse complement strand
CACGTCTTCTTCTCCAGAACGCCTCTGACATTCTCGGCGGTCAGCGCGCTCACGCGCACGTTCGCCTCCTGGGTCACGCCGGCGATGTGCGGCGTCAGGATGAGGTTGGCCAGGCCGGCGAACTTCGCCGCCGCCTCGGCGCTCAGCGGCTCCTGCTCGAAGACGTCGAGCGCCGCACCGCCCAGGTGCCCGCTGCGCAGGCTTTCCGCCAAGGCCGCCTCGTCCACCACGCCGCCGCGCGCCGTGTTGATGAGCACGGCGCCGGGGTTCATGGTCGCCAGCGCCGCGGCGCCGATCAAAGCGCGGGTGCCGTCGGTCAGCGGCACGTGCAGGCTGACCGCGTCGGCCGCCCCCAGCAGGCTTTCCAGCGTTTCATAGCGGCCGACGCCGCGCCACGCCGGATCGCCCGCCGCCACGAAGGGGTCCAGGGCGGCGATGTCCATGCCCAGGGCGCGGGCCCGCCCCGCCACCTGGCGCGCGATGGCCCCGAAGCCGACCAGGCCCAGGGTCTTGCCCGCCACCTCGCGGCCCATCAGCGCCTGGCGCGGCCACGACCCGGCCAGCATCTCCGCCCCGGCATGATAGGCCCCGCGCAGCAGGAGCAGCGTCGCGGCGATGACGTATTCGGCAACCGCCTGGTCGTTGGCGCCGGTCGCCGGAAACACCGGGACGCCGCGCGCCTCGCAGGCCGCCAGATCGATGTTGTCCAGCCCGACGCCGCGCCGCCCGACCGCCTCCAGTTTCGGCCCCGCCGCCAGCCCCGCGGCGGTGACCTGGGTGCGATTGCGCACGATGAGGGCCCGCGCCCCCGCCAGCGCGGCCTTCAGGTCGTCCGGCCGGTCGACCAGATCCGGGTCGTAGAGCAGATCGAAGTCCTTGCTCAGTCCTTCTACGGCGGCAGAGTCCATGAACTCTGAAATAACGATATCGGCCAAGCGGCCCTCCTAAAACGCGATACGAACTTTAGTCGAAGAAGCTGCCGACCGGCAGCGGCACCCGCAGCACCACCGAAAACAGCACGTAGAAACCGACCACCACCGCAAGGCCCACCAGCGGGAAGATCCAGCGGCGATGGCCGACCCAGGGGTCGAACATCGCCAGCAGCATGATCGCCAGGAAAACGACGGCGCCCGCCGGCAGGAAGCCGACCAGCGGCATGGCCAGGGCGCCGGCCAGCATGGCCGCCACCAGGCCGATCCGGCGCGGCCACGACCCGGCGGTCGAGATATGATGCTGCCCGCCGCCACGGATCACGTTGCGCAGGATCAACAGCAGCGACAGGCCCATCATCAGCAGGATGACCGTGCGCGGGAAGACATAGGAGTCGGGATCGGCCATGTCGGTCGTATCCCACCACGCCAGCGCCCCCAGCAGGACGAAGCCGGCGGCGATCAGGCTGCCCGCCAGGTCGCTGCCCGCCAGGTCACTGCCCGCCAGGTCGCGGTTGCCGCTGCGTTCATTCGCCATAGCTGTTCTCCTCGACAATGCCGCGCCGCCGCACGAACCATCCGCGCAGCAGCGGATAGAACAGCGACAGCAGGGTCAGGGCGACAATGGCCAGCGAGATCGGCCGGCCGAAGAACATGCCCGGCAGGTCGCCGACCGCCGAGCCGATGGTCCAGGCCTGCACGAAGCCCTGCTCGGCGATGGAGCCCAGGATGAGGCCCAGCACGATCGGCGAGACGGCAAAGCCGAAGCGGCCCAATACCCAGCCGACGATGCCCAGAACGATCATGACCGCCACGTCGGACGTGTTGTTGCGGATGGAATAGGCGCCGATCATCGTCATGAAAGCCACGGTCGGCACCAGCAGCGCCTTGGGTACGGTGACGATGGAGCGGTAGGCATAGCGCCCGATCACCAGGCCCGCCGGCAGCATCAGCAGCGTCGCCAGGAACAGGCCGTAGATGAAGGTGTAGACGATGGAGCCTTCCTGGCCGAAGAGATTCGGCCCGGTGCGCACGCCCTGCACCATCAGCGCGCCCAGGATCACCGCATCCGGCGGCGTGCCCGGAATGCCCAGCACCATGGTCGGAATGAAGCCGCCGCCGACGGTGGCGTTGTTGGCCGCCTCGGTCGCCTGCACGCCCGCCGGCTCGCCCTTGCCGAAGGTCTCCGGATGCTTCGAACTGCGCCGCGCCTCCGAATAGGCGACCAGCCCGGCGATTGAGCCGCCGGCGCCGGGCAAAATGCCGACCAGCGTGCCGATCACCGAACTGCGGATCAGGTTGACCTTGCCGCGCCAGGAGATGGCGAAGGCCTCGCGCAGGCGAAACCCGCGCGGCGACGCCTCGACCTGCAGGTGGCGGCCGCCGTTGGCGACCAGGTCGATCAGCACGGGAACGCAATAGAGCCCGATCAGGGCCGACACCACTTCGATACCGCCCAGCAGCGTCTTGGTGCCGAAGGTAAAGCGCACGTCAGCGGAGATGTCGGCCACGCCGATGGTCGACAGCAGCAGGCCGAAGCAGCCGCCGATGAGGCCCTTCAGCAGGCTGCCTTCGGACAGCGCCGCGATCAGCGACAGCCCGAAGATCGCCAGCCAGAAATATTCCATCGGCCCGAAGGCCAGCGCCACCTCGGCCAGAGGCGGCGCCAGCAGCAGCAGGGCGAGAGCCCCGATAAGCCCGCCGACCACCGAGGCCAGACAGGCCAGGGTGATCGCCAGGTCGCCGTCGCCGCGCTTGGCCATCGGATAGCCGTCGAAGGTGGTCCCGATGGCCGAGGGCGTGCCCGGCGTGTTGAGCAGGATGGCCGCGTAGGCGCCGCCGTAGATCGCCCCGGTGTAGATCGCGCCCATCAGGATCAGGGCGGAGGCCGGCTCCATGGCGAAGGTCAGCGGGACGAGGACGGCGACCGCCATGGTCGCCGTCAGCCCCGGTAGCGAGCCCACGATGGTGCCGGCTGCAACACCGCCGAGAGCCAGCAGGATGTTGAGCGGCGGCAGCGCGGCTGCGAAGTATTCGATGCCCGGAAGCATGCCAGATCCCCTGTTGCGGCTGCGCGATCGACCTCGTGCTTCGAGACGCTCGCCATTGTCCGCTTCTCAGCATGAGGTCGATCGTGTGTCTGGTGTCCTGCCTCGTCCCGAGCAGCCTTGCGAAGCAAGGCGTCCCGAAGGACGAGGCAGGACATAGGTGCTGCCTGGCCGGCTCTACTCGAGGACCCCGGCTTCCTTGGCCGCCGCGGCATAGGTCTCCGTCATCTTGGCCATGAAGGCGTCCATGTGCTCGTAGTCGACGTCCAGCATCGCCATGCCGTCATTCTCCAGACGCTTGCGGAACTCCGGGTCGGCGTTGATCTGGCCGATCATGTCAGAGATCTGCTTGCGCAGCGCCTCGGGCGTCGACTTCGGCACGGCAACGCCGCGGTAGGCGCCGGACGCCAGGTCGAAGCCGAGTTCCTTGAAGGTCGGCACGTCGGGGAACATCGGATGGCGCTCGTCCATGGCGACGGCCAGCATGCGCACCTGGTCGCCCTGCTTGGCGCCCACCGAGGTGTAGCCCCACTCCGCCGCCACCTGGTCGCCCAGCAGGGCGGTCACCGCGGCGCCGGTGCCCTTGAAGGGCACGTAGGTGGTCTTGATGCCGGCCATCTGGTCGAAGCGGATCTGGGCGATGTGGTTCGCCGTGCCCTTGCCGGAGCCGGAGAAGGTCGTCTTAGCCGGGTTCGCCTTGGCGTAGTCGACCAGGTCCTGCAGCGTCTTGAAGGGGCTGTCCTTGCGCACCACGATGGCATCGGGCGTGTAGTGGAACATGTAGACCGTGGTGATGTCGTCGGTCTTGAAGCCGACATCCTTCTGCAGCGGCTGGATCACGATGTGCGGCAGGTTCACGCCCATCCAGGTGTAGCCGTCGCCCTTGTGATCGTTCAGCTGCGACCAGCCGACGGCACCGCCGCCGCCGGGCTTGTACTCGACGACCAGTTCCTGGCCGAACATCTTCTGGAAAAAGGCCTGCTGGTGGCGCGCGGTGATATCGGACTCGCCGCCGGGGCCGAAGGGGATGATGTAGCTGACCGGCTTGTCCGGGTACGCGGACTGCGCCGCGGCCGGGCCCGCGAGGCCGAGCGAAAGCGCGGTCAGGGCGGCGCCGGCCAGAGACATGAAAGTACGCGATGCAAAGGTCTTCATAGGTAAGGCTCCCTCTGTTGTCAGGCTGCCTCATGCCGACCTTCAGGTCCGCTTTTTTCCGGGCAGCCGTTGTTATTCTTGATGGTCGTCGGCGGGACCGGCGGCCCCTTTCGAATCAGGGCCGCCGGTCCCGGAAGGCAGATCGAGCGATCGGGTCAGGCGCTGCGGTACAGCTTGGTCATGACGAACTCGCGGTGCTTCAACGCTTCCGCCGCCGTCAGCCGGCCGTTGCAGGTCCTCAGCGTGATGTCGATCAGCGCATCGCCCGCCTGGTCCAGGTTCATCTCGCCACGCAGGATGCCGGACACGTCGAGGTCGACGTGCTCGCCCATCTCACGCGCCGTCTTCGGGTTGGCGGTCAGCTTGATCACCGGCTCGATCGGGTTGCCGATGATGTTGCCCTGCCCGGTCGGGAACAGGTGCACCACGAAGCCGGCGGCGGCCTGCAGGGGCACGCACTCGGCCGCGGCCGAGGAGCTGTCCATGAAGTAGAGGCCGGGGCCCTTGGCCGGCGCCTCGGCCGGCTCCAGCACGTCGATGAACTTCGTCGTGCGGCCGATCTTCTGCAGGTTGCCGAAGGCCTTTTCCTCGATGGTGGTCAGACCGCCGGCGATGTTGCCCTTGGTCGGCTGGCTGTCGGAGAGGTCGCTGGTCTTATGCGGCTCGATGACCTCGTCCATGTAGGCCTGCCAGGTATCGAGGAACTTCTTGGCCACTTCCGGCGTCGCCGCGCGGGTCGCGCAGACCTGCTCGGCACCGGTCAGCTCGGAGGTTTCTCCGAAGCAGGTGGTGGCACCCTGGGCGTCGAACTTGTCGATGAAGTTGCCGACCGTCGGGTTTGAGGCCAGGCCCGACGTGGTGTCGGACTCGCCGCACTTGGTGGACACCCACAGCTCGTTGATCTGGCAGGGTTCGCGCTGCAGCTCGGTGGCCGCCTGCACGTACTCCTTGGCCTTGCGCGAGGCATCGGCCACCACCTTGATCTCGCCATGGCCCTCGATGGCGAAGCCCACGACCGGCTTGCCGGTCTTGGCGATGCCGTCGACCACCCGGCCGGTCCACTGCGGCTCGATGCCGATGACGACGACGGCGGCGACGTTGGGATTGCTGCCGGTGCCGATCAGGGTGCGGAAATGCAGCTCCAGATCCTCACCGAACTGCAGGCGCCCGTAGTGGTGGGGCAGCGCGAGGCAGCCGTCGATGTTGTTGGCCACCTTCTCGCAGGCAGCATTGGAAAGATCGTCCAGCGGCAGGATGACCACGTGGTTGCGGATGCCGACACGGCCGTTCTCGCGGCGGTAACCGAGGAAAGTCTGTGCGCTCATCTCACCACCTCTTCGTCTTGACGTTCTGGGTATGGACGTGGCCGCCCTTGGCGATCTGCGCCACGGCCTTGCCGATGTCGTGACCGTATTTGAGGATGGTGTCGCCCGAGGCAATTTCGCCCAGGGCGATCTTGTGGCCCAGCGGAATGGCGTCGATGCACTTCAGCTCGAAGCGCGAATCGTCCTCCATCACCCAGCCGGTGAGCGTGCTGTTCGCCGCAATGCCTTCCTTCACGATCACGCCGACCGTGTCCTTGGCATCGTGGACGATAAAATCAGGTGCCGACATCTTCGGATGTTCTCCCTTTTTCCTGCGCGTGGCGGCCCGGCAACAGGCCCGACCCTCGCGTTCTCTTGTTCCGGAAGAGGAAGTTATATGTTATGTCTTATATAAGACAAGGAGAATTTTTGCGGAGACGTTTGCGTTTGAAACATTCAGCACTGTCGTCCCGGCACCTGATGCCGGGACCCATTGCCCTCTCTGCCCGGTTCGGCCTGTGGAATTCCGCCCGGTTGCCTGCGGCTTGCAGGAATATGGATTTGGTAAGACAGTGCCACGCGCAACCGCCCATGGATCCCGGCAACGAGTGCCGGGATGACAATTTTTTTGTTGCAACGATAGCGGCAGGGGAAAACCGCAGGTGACCAAGCAGCTTTCTGCGATACCCGGCTTCAAGCCTCTCTACCAGCAGGTGAAGGATCTGCTGGTCGAACGGCTGATCGGCGGCTACTGGAAACCCGGCGCCCTGCTGCCCAGCGAGATGCAACTGGCCGAGGAGCTCGGCGTCAGCCAGGGCACGGTGCGCAAGGCGCTGGACGAGATGACCGCCGCCAACATGCTGGTGCGCCGCCAGGGCCGCGGCACCTACGTCGCCGAGCACGACCAGGAGCACGCCCTCTTCCACTTCTTCAAGCTGACCGACCGCCAGGGAATGCCGCTGGTACCGGAAAGCCGCGTGGTGAAGATTTCGCGTGGGCCCGCGCGCGCGGCCGAGACCCAGCGCCTGAACCTCAGCCCTTCCGCCGAAGCCATCCGCATCACCCGCGTGCGCTCGCTGGGCGGCCGCCCGGCGATCTTCGAGCGTATCGTGCTGCCTGCCGCCCTCTTCCCCGGCCTGGACGACAAACGGGTGCTGCCGAACACCCTCTACACCGTCTTTGCGCGCGACTACGGCGTGACCATCGGGCGCGCCGACGAACGCCTCAGCGCGGTGAAGGCCGGCGCCGAGGCGGCCCGGCACCTGGACCTCGACCGCGACGCGCCGCTGCTGGCCATCGACCGCATCGCCCGCGCCCTCGACAACCAGCCGGTCGAATGGCGCCTCAGCCTCTGCGACACCCGCCACCAAGTTTACAGCGTGACCCTGGCCTGAGACACGCCCCGCCGAGACCGGGCTACCCCGCGACCATGTAGAATTTGCGCAGGGTCTCGGTGATCTCCCAGGTGCACCTGGTGCCCTTGGCGATGAACAGCGTGTCGCCGGCGGTGAAGGTCTCGGCCTTGCCGTCGGTGGTCACCGTCACCGCCCCTTCGATGATCGTCATCATCTCGTGCACCGGATAGCTTTCGATGTCGCAGCGGCAGAGCGCGCAGCGCCAGACGCCCGAGGAAACCGCCCCATCCGCCGTCTCGAAGAAAGTGGCGTTCAGTTCGGTCGTATCGCCGCCGGTGAACTGTTCCGGGGCGGTGATGTCGGACGGCGCCATCCCGGTCGCCGGGTCACCATCGGGAAGCAGCCTGAAGGTCGTGCCGGTCATGGGTCTATCCCCTCCTGAAGTCGCGTGTGGCCTGAAGTCGCGTATGGCCTGAAGTCGCGTGTGCCCTGAAGCCGGGCGTTGTACGGGTTGCGGGCGAAGCCGGCGTCGGGCGGGACTTGCCGCCGTCGCTCACCCGCCTCTCCCGCTCACAGCACCGCATGCAGGACCAGCCGGGCGGCGATCAGCGCCAGCAGCACCAGGATCAGCCGGTCGAAGAACTCCTTGGAGAAGCGCCGGGCGAGCATCGCGCCCAGCGGCATCCCGGCGACCAGCGGCAGCAGCGCCGCGGCGCTGAGCAGCGCGCGCTGTGGCGTCAGCACGCCCCAGACCGCGAGCAACGGAATCTGCGTCACCGCCATCGCCACGAAGAAGACGGAGATCGTCGCGATGAAGGCCAGCCGCTCGCTCCGCATGGCGTGCAGGAAGGTGATGGAGATCGGCGCCGACACGCCGGCCGCGCCCTGCAGCAGGCCGCCGGCAAAGCCCACCGGCGCCGCAAGGCGTGTCGCGACGGCAAGATCGAGCACCCAGCCGGGGTGGGCCAGCCGGAAGGCGATATACAGGAAGACCGCCCCCGCCACGCCCAGCAGCAGCAGGTCGGACGGCAGGCTGACCAGCATGGCCGAGCCGACGCCGGCCCCGGCGGCGCCCGCCAGGGCGAAGCCCCAGGTCAGCGCCGGGGCGACCTGGTGTTCGCGAAAGCGCCAGCCCTGCCAGATGTTGGAAAACAGGTTCGGCAGGGTGAAGATCGCCACCGCCAGCGGCACGTCGTACAGCATCGCCAGGATCGGCACGGCGAGCAGCGGCGCGCCCGCCCCCGTGGCGCCTTTCAGCACGCCCCCCAGGGCGAGGGCCAGCGCCCCGAGAACGATACCTGTCCACTCCATGGCGCTCTTATCCACCACCGCCCGCCCGGCGTCCAGCCGCTTCAAGCCGTGCCCCGGGGCGACGACTCCCCGGGACGGCAACGCATGGTATACTCCGCCGCATGAATCGGCCCCCTGCCCCCTCCGGCCTGCCTCCTCTCCCGCTCAGCGAACTCGCCGAGTGGCTGGAGCGCACCGCGCTGCAAGGCCTGCCATCCCAGGACATGGTCGGCGGGCTGGGCGAGCGCCTCGTCGCCGCCGGCATCCCCTTGTCGCGCATGACCGCCATGGTCGACACCCTGCACCCGGTGCACGAGGGATCGGTCTACCGCTGGATGGCCGGCGAGGACGGCGCCGACACCTTCACCTACGCGCGCGACTACGACGTCTCCCGGTGGCAGGCGACGGCCTACTACCATCTGGACCGCCACGGCCTGCCGGCCTACCGCGAGCGGCTTGACCCGGACCGGGAGCCGGAACTGGCGGCGCTGCGCGATTTCCGCGACGACGGCTACCGCGACTACCTGGTGGTCGTCGAGCGTTTCGAAGACAGCGGCAGCGTCGGCGAGATGACCTGCATCTATTCGTCCTGGATGACCCGCGCGCCGGAGGGCTGCAGCGACGCCGCCATTGCGGCGATCCGCCGGCTCTCGCCGGTGCTCGCCCTGGCGCTGAAATGTCAGGCGCTGTTCGACATCTCCACCACCATCGCCGAGACCTACCTGGGCCGCAACGCCGCCGCCCAGGTCATGCAGGGCAAGATCCTGCGCGGCGTGGCCAACGAGATCGAGGCGGTACTGTGGTCCAGCGACCTGACCAGCTTCACCGCCCACAGCGAGGCGTTGGAGCCGGCCGAACTGATCCCCTTCCTCAATGCCTACAGCGGCGCCCTGGTCGCGGCGATCCACGGCGAGGGCGGCGACGTGCTGAAGTTCATGGGCGACGGCCTGCTGGCGATCTTTCCCGTCGCCGGCGATCCGGCCGCCGCCTGCCATGCCGCCCTGCGCGCCGAACGGGAAGCGCGCCGGCTGATCGCGGAACTGAACGAGGCGCGTGCCGCCGCCGCCCAGCGCACCACCGATTTCTATGTCGGCCTGCATCTGGGGCGGGCCTACTTCGGCAACATCGGCAGCCCCGACCGGCTCGACTTCACGGTGATCGGCCCGGCGGTCAACGAAGTCACCCGCATCATGACCCTGTGCAGTTCCGTCCGGCGCCCGCTGCTGCTCTCCGAGCATTTTGCCGGGATCGTCCAGAACGACGCCGACCTGTCCCTTGCCTCGGTCGGCCGCTTCGCCCTGAAAGGCGTCTCCGCCGCCCAGCAGCTCTACACCCTCGCCTGAAGACGCTCGCCTGAGGATGCTCGCCTCAGGATGCTCGCCTGAAGCTGGCTGACCGAAGGTCCACTCGCCACACGCTTGATCAATTCCGGGCTGTACCGAGTTAGCCGTTTACCCTCGCTGATTTTATCATTAGCGTTCCAAGCATCGACGTTTGATGCCACGCGTGGAGTCGCCGCGGCTCAGCCTCTGCAAGAGGGTTTATCCGCCCCGATGACTCGCAAAAAAGCAAATGGGGTGGGACATGGCGTTTCTTGAGTACATCTTCGGAATCATCAACGACCTGACCTGGGGCTGGGCACTGATCCCCATCCTCGTCGTTCTCGGCGTCTTCATCACCGCCCTCACCGGCTTCGTTCAGTTCCGCTTTTTCAAGCGCATGTTCCGGGTGCTGTCGTCGAAGAACCAGAGCGGCGATCCCAACGCGATCTCGGCCCGCGAGGCGCTGCTGGTCTCCGTCGGCGGTCGCGTCGGCGGCGGCAACATCGCCGGCGTCGCCGTGGCGATCACCCTGGGCGGGCCCGGCGCGGTGTTCTGGATGTGGGCCATCGCCCTGGTCGGCATGGCCACCAGCCTGGGCGAATGCTCGCTGGCCCAGCTCTTCAAGCGCCGCGAACCGGACGGCAATTTCCGCGGCGGTCCGGCACGCTCCATCATTCACGGCCTCGGGCCGGACTACAAATGGCTGGCGATCCTCTACGCCGTCTGCCTGATCGCCTCCTTTGCCGTCGGCTTCAATGCCTTCCAGGGCAACACCGTGGCCGGCGCGGCCCAGGACAGCCTGGGCGTCCCGCGCCTCTGGACCGGCGCGCTGCTCACCGTGATCTCCGGCTTCATCGTGTTCGGCGGCATCCACCGCATCGCCAAGACCGCCGACGTCGTCGTGCCGGTGATGGCCATTGCCTACCTGCTGATGGCCGTCGTCATCATCCTGATGAACATCACCGCGCTGCCCGGCGTGCTGGCATCGATCTTCTCCAATGCCTTCGGCTTCGAGGAAGCGGTCGGCGGCGGCATGGGCGCGGCCATTGCGCAGGGGCTGCGCCGCGGCCTGTTCTCCAACGAAGCCGGCCTGGGCTCGGCGCCCAACGTCGCCGCGACGGCGGAGGTGCGCCACCCGATCAGCCAGGGCATCACCCAGTCCTTCTCGGTGTTCATCGACACCATCGTGATCTGCTCCTGCACCGCCTTCGTCATCCTGCTGGGCGGCGTCTACGTGCCCGGCGCCGAGGCCATCGACGGGGTGGTGCTGACCCAGCAGTCGCTGGTCTATCACCTGGGCGACTGGACCCAGTACTTCCTGACCTTCATCATCCTGCTCTTCGCCTTCAGCTCGATCATCTACAACTATTACCTGGGGGAGAACGCGCTCAGCGTGATCACCGAGCATCCCCTGGCAATCCTGGCGCTGCGCATCGCCGTCATGGCGCTGGTCTTCGCCGGCGCGGTGGCGCCCGGCGCCACGGCGGTGTTCTTCTTCTCCGATCCGATGATGGGCATCCTGGCGCTGGTCAACCTCGTCGCCATCATGATGCTGCTGCCGACCTGCCTGCGCATCCTGCGGGACTTCCGCCGGCAGTTGAAGGCGGGGATCGCCCGTCCGGTGCTCAACCCCGACGACTTCCCCGACCTCGACCTCGACCGGACCGCCTGGACCAAGGAACACCTCTGACCCCTCGCGGTGTCACCGTCCGACAGCAGCGGCAGCGGCTTTCCGAAGCGACAACCGCCTTCGGAAAGCCGCTCCTGAGGCCGTCAGTCCCCGGCATGCCTTCAGACGGAGACTCCCGGGCCGGACGTAGGCTCCCCGGCCGCCAGAGCCCCCCCTGTGGCGGCATAGAACGCCCCCGCACTCCCTTTAAAGTTTTAGTCCCAAGGCCACGAAAGGGCCGCCGACTGTCAGTGGATTTTACAGTTCTGAGATCCCTTCGCAGGGTCACGCCTCCAAGCCATTGAAAGAAGTCAATGTTCTCAACTGGCACGAGAATTGCGCAATTCCGTAAATTAATCTCGGGTTGTCATCACCTCGGGCAGTGGAAGGGATGACCACGGCAAGGTCATCCTGAAATAGGCGTTATGAAAAAGGGCGTTATGATGAAGACAATAATGTGGAGCCTCTGCGTCGCTGCGGCGGCCTGTCTGTTCGCGGCGCCGGCCTCGGCGATCCCCGTGACCTGGTATCTGTATGACGCGAACTTCAGCTCGGGCGGTTCGGCCAGCGGCTCCTTCGTCTACGACGCCGATGTCAACCAGTACTCGGGCATCGACTTGCCCACCACCACCGACGGGACCAGGGCGGGCTCCCACTTTACCAGCGTGAACGCGACATCGTCGGGAAACGCCAGTACCATGATTACCCTGAATGGCCCGCTGACCACCGGCACCTGGGAGCTTGCGCTGGGCTTCGCCGCGCCGCTGACCAATGCCGGCGGGATGATCGACGTTGTGCCGTATCCGAGTGGATTTACCGTCGAGGGCATCTGCAACAACGACCTCTGCACCGGTATTGACGCGCCCTTCCGCTTCCTACAGGCCGGGGCCTTCGTCTCGACGACCCAGCAGATCCTGGTTTCCGAGCCCGGCGCGCTGGGCCTCTTCGCCCTCGGCCTCGCGGGTCTCGCCTATCTGCGGCGGCGCCAGTCGGCGCTTTAGCCTCGGCGCCTTCCCGAAACATCCCCCTCAGCGGCGGCTCTTCGGAGCCGCCGTTTTTGCACGCGCGCCACGGCGGTGTTCGCCCCCCGAGGCCGTCAGTTCTCGACGTCCTTTCGGACATCATCTCCCAATCCACGATTGGTCGCCTTTGTGCCAGGAGGGGACTATGATCGTTCAAGCAGGTTTGTAAGCTTGGGTTGACGAGCGTCGTTGTTCACGAGAAAGGATTCCGTACGGTGAAAGGATATTCAACGCAGTTGGCATCAGACATCATTCGAGATGGTATGGGCTGTGAGTTGATGGATACGAACGGCAAAGGAATTGCCGAGGTGTTCCGATGCGATGCGGACCACACCGTCACGTTCACCGGCGAACTCGATGCCATCCCGCTGTCAATTCTGGAATGGTTTATAAGCACCGCTAGGAAGCGGCTCGATCCATTTGAAGATGGCAAACCACTCGATAGCTCCGTCTGACAATTGCAGAATAGGCACCGACAATGTCCGCCTTGGGTCACTTTGGAAACTCGACCCTGACGGCGGCCATCGACGCTTTCGGCCTGTAACCGGACGTCGCTTGGACTTTCTCCGGCCCCCGCGCCTCTTCCGCCTCTCCCTCGCCGCCGCCCCATTGGCAAAAGCCCGCCGTCTGCCTTAGCATTCCCTCTTCGATCCCCCGCCCCCCCCAGCCGGAGCCTGCAGACCATGAGCTACACCCTCGAAGACCTGGCCGCCGACTGCCACGCCGCCCTGGCCGCCGATCCCGGCCCGGCCGGGCGCGAGCAGGTCCGCCGCCACCTGGAGCGGGCGCTGAAGGATGCGGACTTCGTCGACGACCACCTGGGCGACCACAGCCACGAGCCGCGCTCCCTGCTCTACGAGGACCCGGCGTTCCATTTCTGCATCATGGCCCACGTCTACCCCGGCGCGAAGGAAGCGCCGCCCCACGCCCATGCGGATACCTGGGCGATCTACGGCCAGGCCAAGGGCACCACGGAAATGACCGAGTGGCGCAAGGTCAAGGCGCCGCAGGGCGACAGCCCCGGCCTGGTGGCGCCGGAGAAAGTCTACGACCTGCAGCCCGGCATGGCGGTGGTCTACAACGAGGGTGTGCTGCACTCGCCGCGCCGCGACGGCCCCACCCGCCTCATCCGCATCGAGGGCCGCAACCTCGATGGCGTCACCCGCGACGCCTACGAGCCGGTCCCGGACAGCGCGCCCGCCCAGTAAGCGCGCCCGCGACCGGAAAGCCCCCGAGGCCGGAAAGCCGCCCCGAAGTCAACGGCCGCTGCCCCTGCGCCCTGGACCCGACTCTGCCCGGCGTGGCACAAACGGCTGATGTTGTCCTCCTCTTCTGGCTCCTCCGGCGCCCCCTCCGGCCTCGCCCCTGATTCCCCCGCCTACCGCGTCCTCAACGACGTTTTCGGCTACAGCGCCTTCCGCCCCGGGCAGGAGGAGGTGATCGCCGCCATCCTGGGCGGCGACAACGTGCTGACGGTGATGCCGACCGGCTCGGGCAAGTCGCTGTGCTTCCAGATCCCGGCGCTGGTGCGCGAGGGCCTGACCCTGGTGGTCTCGCCCCTGGTGGCCCTGATGGAAGATCAGGTGGCGGCCCTGAAGCTGGACGGCGTCGCCGCCGAGACCATCAATTCGTCCCGCGACCGCGATACCAACGTCGCCGCCTGGCGCCGCGCGGCGGCGGGCGAGCTGCGCCTGCTCTACATCTCGCCGGAGCGGCTGATGACCGAGCGCATGCTGGCGGCGCTGCGGCGCCTGCCGCTGGCCCAGATCGCCATCGACGAGGCCCACTGCATCTCGCGCTGGGGCCCCTCCTTCCGGCCGGAGTACGAGGCCCTGGCCCGGCTGCCCGAGATCTTCCCCGGCGTGCCGCTGTCGGCCTTCACCGCCACCGCCGATGCGGCAACCCGCCAGGACATCTCGGCGAAGCTGTTCGGCGGCCCCGATTCCGGCCGAAAGGGCCGCACCTTCGTTACCGGCTTCGACCGTCCCAACATCCAGCTCGCGGTGGAGCTGCAGCGCGACGGCAAGCGCCAGCTCCTCGACTACGTGAAGGCGCGGAGCGGCGAGAGCGGCATCGTCTACTGCCTGTCGCGCAAGAAGACCGAGGCCATGGCCGAGCTGCTGGTGCAGAACGGCTTTCGTGCCCTGCCCTATCACGCCGGCCTGGACAGCGCCCAGCGCGCCACCAACCAGAACATCTTCATGACAGAGCCGGGCGTCGTCATGGTGGCGACCATCGCCTTCGGCATGGGCATCGACAAGCCCGATGTGCGCTATGTCTTCCATGCCAACCTGCCGGCCAACATGGAGGCCTATTACCAGGAGCTCGGCCGCGCCGGGCGCGACGGCCGCCCGGCCGAGGCCTTCATGCTCTATGCCCTGGGCGACATCCGCCAGCGCCGCATGTTCATTGAGGAAGACGACGGCGATACCGATCACAAGCGCCGCGAGCACAAGCGGCTCGACGCCCTCATCGCATACTGCGAGACGGGGCAGTGCCGCCGCCAGGTGCTGCTGTCGTATTTCAGCGAAACGTCGGGCCCCTGCGGCAACTGCGACATCTGCCTGGACCCGCCGGTGACAGAGGACGGCACGGCGCAGGCCCGCGCGGCGCTCGCCGCCGTGGTGCAGACCGGCCAGCGCTTCGGCGCCGCCCATATCATCGACGTGCTGCGCGGCGGCGATACGGAAAAAGTGCGCAGCCTGCATCACGACACCCTGCCGGCCCACGGCGCCGGCAGCGGCGAGGACAAGGAGACCTGGCGCTCGATCCTGCGCCAGCTCGTCGCCGCCGATCTGCTGAGCCTCGACATCACCGGCCACGGCGGCCTCAGCCTGACCGCGGCGGGCCAGGCGCTGCTGACCGGCGACGGCGATTTCCGCTTCCGCCGCGACACCACCCGCAAGGCCGCCGCCCGCACCCGCAAGGCCGCCGAAGATGCCGATCTTTCCGCCGGCGACGGCGAACTGCTGGCCGCCCTGAAGGCCCTGCGGCTGGACTTTGCCAAGGAAAAGGGCGTGCCCGCCTACGTCATCTTCCGCGACCGCTCACTGGTCGAGATGGCCCGCGACAAGCCCGCCAATCCCGACGAGTTCGCCCAGGTCTTCGGCGTCGGCGAAGCCAAGGTCCGCGACTTCGCCCAGCCCTTCCTCGCCGCCATCGCCCAGTTCAACGAAAGCGCCGGGGCCTAGCCGCCCAGGCTTGACGGGCCATTGAAAAAGACCTGGCGGCCCGACTGATTTCGTAGGCCGAGGCGCTCGCCCTCTCTACGGTGGCCGGCTCGTTCCTCAGCATGCGGTCGACTATTTAAAATCTGAACCTCATCCTGAGGAGGCGCGCCCAATACCTTGGGCGTGCCGTCTCGAAGGATAGGCCAAGAGCCAGGTCTCTTTTCCGGCGCCCCCGGCCCTCAGCCCCCCGCTTTCAGCCCCCCCCTTTCAGCCACGCCGCGCAGTCCGGTCCCAGTTCGGCCAGCGCGCGGGCTTCGTAGGCGGCGCAGTCCTCGGCGCTCAGCAGGTCGCGCCAGCGGCCGTTGGTGCCTTTGTGGATGAAGGTCTCGGCCCCGCCCTCCCAGAAGGCGCCGCCCAGGGGCACGCTCGCCGGCGCATGGGCCTTCATGTAGTCGAAGGTGCAGTGCTCGACGATGGCGTCCCAGCGGGTTTCGTCGACCGGGATATCCAGGAAGGCGGCGATGCGCCGCATGGTGCCGGGCAGGTCCGCCTTCATCTCGGCGAAATGCAGCAGCTCGACGTTGGGCAGGTCGCGGATCGCCCACCACGACCTGATGTTCTCCCAGAACGGCCAGAACGGGAAGCCGTCCCCCGCCATCCACTCGCGAAAGTACTGCACCACCGAGTCCGGCGGCGGCGCGATCGGCGGGCCGACGCGGCCCGGGGAATCGTTCAGCACCTCGTACCACAGGGCATTGGCGTTGACATGGTGGTTGTACAGGCTCCACACCACGTCGCGCCCGTCGCGGCCGATGTAGAGGTATTTGGCGCGCGGCGAAAACACCAGGGCGTCGACCGGCAGGTGGGTTTTCAGGAAGCGGCGATGGCTCTGCTATTCGCCCTCCGGCAGCTTGACCTCCTAGGGCGGCACCCCCAGGTCCATCCAGGGCGACATCTCCGCCACGCTCAGGCCTTCCTCGCCGTTGAAGATGAGCTGGCTGACGATCTGCTGCAGCCAGGTGGTGCCGGACTTGGCGTAGGTTGCGATGACGGTATCGTCGTCGCGGAAGGTGAAGTCGTTCCACACCGTCGAATCGAAGTGATGGTTGAAAACTTCTCTGGTCTTTTGCGGCCAGGCGATTCCCACTGCGCTCATTGAATTTTCTCCATCCCGATAATGATGCTTTTTGCAAAATACGATCAGACAGAACCGCCTGTGACCGCGGCGCGATATACGATTACATTTGTCATGAGAAGCAGGCGATTCCGGGGTATTGCGCGCACCGCGCCGGCGCGGCGCTTCCCGGCTCCCCCCCGGTGCTTATCCCCGGCGCTCATCCCTCCGGCCCCACATCCTCTCCACTCCGCCGCGGCAAGATCTCCCGCAGATTGCGCGACAACGTTGTAAGTCTGCGCTTATTTTTTGAACTTTTCCGGCGCTTAGCGCGTTAGAACCGGCGAACTTAACTTGGTGAAATACCGAATATAGCCCTTGATATTTCGCCCCGAGCAGGCAATAACCCCTGCCTACCATGATATGGAGACGTTACTAAATGGCTAAGTCTGATGCAGCAGTGGACGAAAAGACGCTGACCAAGGGTGAGCTGCGCAAGCTGACCGCGCTGCGCAAGTCGATCGGCGAGGATCTCGCCAACGAAGCTTTCGCCAAGTGGTATGCGCAGGAAGGCAAGAGCGACGGCGAGGAAGACCCCAACGTCGAGATGATCGCCGCCGCCCTCGAACCCCTGATGGACAAGCTGCGCATTCCGCGCGGCGGCGCCTACGCCATCCGCCGCGGCCGCGGCCGCTGCATCGTCGAGCCGATCGACCTCAAGGACTGACCGCCGTTTCGACAGCGTCCGCTTGCGCCGCGCTCTTCAGCCCGCCAGGGCGAAGTCGAGCGCGGCGCGCGCGTGCAGTTCAGTGGTATCGAAGACCGGGATGCTGAAGTCGCTGGCGGAAATCAGCAGTCCCACCTCCGTGCAGCCGAAGATCACGCCATCGGCGCCCTGGGCCTCGGCCTGCTGCACGATGTCGATGTAGCGCGCCTTGGACTCCGCCGAGACGATGCCCTGGCAGAGTTGGTTGTAGATGATGTCGTGCACCACGCGGCGGGCCGCCGCGTCCGGCACCGTCACCTCGATGCCGTGCTTCTCCTTCAGGCGGCCCTTGTAGAAGTCCTGCTCCATGGTGTAGCGCGTCGCCAGCAGCAGCGGCACCTTCACGCCGCTTGTCTTCACGGCTACCGCCGTCGCATCGGCGATGTGGATCAGCGGGATGTTCACCGAGGCCTGCACCGCCTCGGCCATCTTGTGCATGGTGTTGGTGCAGATAACCAGACAGTCCGCGCCACCGCGCGCCAGTGCCGTGGCCGCCGCCGTCATGCGGGCCGTCGCCGCATCCCAGTCGCCGGCGGCCTGCAGTGCCTCGATCTCCGCGAAGTCGAACGACCACAGCAACAACTCAGCGGAATGCAGCCCGCCCAGCCGCTCCCGCGCCATGCGGTTCAGCAGCTGGTAGTAGGTGACCGTGCTCTCCCAGCTCATGCCGCCGATCAGGCCGATGGTCTTCATCGCGGACGCCTCCTTCCCCTCAGCACGCCTTCCCCGTCTCTTCCTCTGTCACCCTCGGACTTGTTCCGAGGGTCCAGGGTCAGGGACGGAACGTTTGCCCCTGGATGCGCGGGACAAGCCCGAGCATGACGAGACAGGAACACGGCGCGCAGCGCCTCAGCGCACGGTCGCGGTGCCGCTCACCTTGTCCAGCGCCTGTTCCAGGTTCTTCACCGCGCGCTCGACATTGTGCAGCTTGTCGAGGCCGAAGAGGCCGATGCGGAAGGTCTGGAAGTCGTCCGGCTCGTCGCACATCAGCGGCACGCCGGCCGCCGTCTGCAGGCCCTCCGCGGCGAACTTCGAACCGGACTTGATGCCCGGGTCATCGGTGTAGCAGACCACCACGCCCGGCGCTTCGAAGCCCTCGCCGGCGACGGACTTGAAGCCGCGCGCGGCGAGCAGCGCCCGCACTTTGTCGCCCAGTTCCTGCTGCTCCGCCTTCACCTTGTCGAAGCCGTAGGCCTGCGTCTCCTTCACCGCGTCGCGGAAGCCCTTCAGCGCGTCGGTCGGCATGGTGGCGTGGTAGGCATGGCCGCCGTTCTCGTAGGCTTCCATGATCTCCAGCCACTTCTTCAGGTCGCAGGCGAAGCTGGAGCTGGCCGAGGCCTTCACCGCCGCCACGCCGGCCGCGCTCAGCATCACCAGGCCGCTGCAGGGCGAGGCGCTCCAGCCCTTCTGCGGCGCCGAGATCAGCACGTCGACGCCGGTCGCCTGCATGTCCACCCAGATGGTGCCCGAGGCGATGCAGTCCAGCACGAACAGCCCGCCCACCGCGTGCACCGCCTCGGCGATGGCTTTCAGGTAGCCGTCGGGCAGGATCATGCCCGCCGCGGTTTCCACGTGGGGCGCGAAGACCACCGCGGGCCGCTCCGCCGCGATCACCGCCACGGCCTCTTCGACCGGCACCGGCTCGAACGGCTGCTGGTGTCCCGGCTTCTCCGGGCGCGCCTTCAGCACGAAGGTCTCGGCGGGAATGCCGCCGGCCTCGAAGATCTGCGACCAGCGGTAGGAGAACCAGCCGTTGCGGATCACCAGCACCTTCTTGTCCGTCGCCAGTTGGCGGGCCACCGCCTCCATGGCGTAGGTCCCGCCGCCCGGCACCACCGCCACGCCGCCGTCCGGCCCGGTGTTGTAGGCGGTTTTCAGACTGGTCGAGATATCCCGCATGACGCCCTGAAAAGTCTCGGACATATGGTTCAGGGCGCGGTCGGTGAAGACGACGGAATATTCCAGCAGCCCGTCAGGGTCCACGGTCGGCAGCAAGGCGGTCATCTCGGCTCCAGTACGGCAGTCGGGGGGATCGGGGGAATGGAGCGGCACCATAGCGAAAATTCGCCCCGGGGGAAGGCTGGAAATTCGTCGCAGGCCGGGCCGCCCGGGAGTCCGGCCCGCCCCTCCGCCGCCCCTCCGCCACCCGTCATGTCCCGGCCGGCCACCCGGCGATGCGCGAATTTCGGACAATCTTGCGCGGATTTCGGACAAACCCGGATTTGCCGTTCAACGCCCCCGCCGCAGCGGCTCTACTCGCCCCCGGGCCGGAGGGGCGCCCAGGCTGTTGCCATGCCGGGCGGTCGCCATAAAAGCGCCGGCACGGCATCTCGCGGAGGGGAACCGACTTATGAACGGGAAAGGCGACAGAGACATGAGAACCACGAAAGCGCCCGGCCCGGCGCTCTGGCTGACCATCGCGCCCGCCGTCCTCGCCCCCTTCTTCCTCGCGCCCTCTGCCGCCGATGCCCTCGTCCTGTTCACGGACGTCGACATGGACAGCAGCGCCACCGTCTACAGTTCCCCCTCCGTTCAGGACAGAAAGGTCTTCCGGGAAGCCACGATGCCCGCGCAGACGACCCTGACCGGGTCGGTCGATGACGCTTCCGCGGAACTCCAGGTCAGCTTTCAGCAAAGCGGCCCTGTGGCCAGCCTGTCCTACGCCTTCGATCACCGCCATGCCGGCGACAACGCCGCGTTCCTCTACGGCGGCACCGACCGGACCGTCTTCTCCGTCGACGTCGACAGCACCTACAGCATCTCCGGCCACTACCGGGTTACCGGTCTCGGGGATCCCAATTGGGTGGCCTTCACCGTGGGGCTCTACGACTCCACCACCGACACGTCGCTCGTGTACAGCGATCACTACTCGGAAGATTTGCTGAACCCGAGCTTCACCTTCGGCGTGGTGGGCACAGGCACGGACGAGTCCGTCTTCGGCGCGCTGAGCGGCCCGCTGCTGGCCGGCCACGAGTACAGAATCTATCTCGCCGCCATGACCTCCACCGGCGCCACCAGCGGCACCACCGCGACGGCCGACACCCTCTTCACGATCACGGAGAACGCCGTCACGGCCGTGCCGGAGCCGGCCAGCCTCGCCCTCTTCGGGTTCGGCCTCGCCGGCCTCGGCGCCGCTGCCACGCGGCGCCGTTGCGGCGGCCCCCACCGCAGCAACGGCTCACCCCCATCCTGACCCTCCCCCACCAAGAGCGGTGCCCGAGAGCGGTGGCGAGTCCGTTGCCCCAGAGCGAGGACCGTGTCAGCCGCGCCGGCGGCGCCGCAGGACGCCCAGCCCTGCCAGCCCGGCCGCGAAGAGGCCCAGCGTCGCCGGCTCCGCCACCTCGGTGACGGCGGACAGGGGGTCGACCAGGCTGTTGCTCCACGCGCCGTGCAGCGGGTCCAATTCGACCTGAGTCTGGTAGCTGGTGTAGCCGACCACCGTCAGATCCGACGCCAGCGGCGTCCTCGTCAGCAGGGTGCCGACGATCCAGCCGTTCGGGTTGGCGACGATGCAGGCCCCCAGCGGGCAGAGGCCGTCATAAAAGCCGATCCAGCTCCGCCCGACGGCCGCGGTGCCGTCCGCGAAGATCGCCGGCCGGAATTGTTCCCTTCCGATGATCTCGTCCAGCGGCACGCCGCCCAGCGAGATCTGGCCGTTCAGCGCCTGCAGCTGCTGGTAGGAGGCGTATTGCCAGTCCGTGTTGGCGGCGACATAGGCGTCGATCTCCGCCTTCGACTGGTTCACGAAGGCGGCCGGGTCCCACCAGTAGAGCCCGGTCGCGGTATCGTAGAAGTATTCGCCGCCGGTGCCGTGGTTCATCAGCACCGCCTGGGCCGGCGTGGCCAGCGGCACGGCCGCGACCGTCAGCGCGGCGCCGAGCGCCAGCGCCGTCAAACAATTCTTCAGCATGGGTTGATGCCCTCCCCGTTTGTTCCCGGCGGGAAGCTGCGCCAGCGCCGGCCCTGGCGCAACCGCAGATTATGCATCGAAGTCCTTGATCACGCAGTCGTTACACGCCGTGAACGGCACGACGCGCCGCGCCCTCTTCTACCGGCGCGTTCGGCGGCGCCGGTGCGTCAGCGCCGCGGCTGGCGCCGCCTCAAGAGGCCCAGCCCCGCCAAGCCGGCGCCGAACAGCGCCAGCGACGCCGGCTCCGGCACCGTCGTCAGCGCGTCGTCGGTGAGGCGAAAGCCGACCGGCGTGGCGTCCGGGCCCCAGGGGTCGGAATCCGTGTCGCGGTTATAGGTTATGGTGAACCTGTTGTCGGTCGACCAATACCAGTCGTAGTTCGCCGCCGCGGCTGTGTCGTTTACGACGGACAGCCAATAGGTCGTCCCGGCCAGCAGCGTCGTCGCAGCGATCTGGGCGGAATAGAAATAGACATCGTACAGGCCGCCCACGTCGAACCCCGAGTCGGTGCGGCCGACACTATCCCCGACGAAGAACTCGTACAGGGGTGCGGCCGCCGGCCTGCCCGCGACGTCCCCGAAAAGGCGGATTGTGAAGGCGTCGGGCAGCGAAAGCGCCTGCCGGGTGTCATAGGCGCCCCACCACTGCACGCCGGTAACGGTGCTGGCGCCCGGCTGCAGCCGGAAATCGTCGGCCACCTGGAGTCCGGGGGGATCGCTTCCTCTGTACGAAAAGTCGCTCGCATAGCCGTCGACCGTCAGGTCGACGGTCTGTTCGAAGATGATGCCCGCACGGGCGTGCGATACCGGCAGCAGCATGACCAGCGCCGTGCAGAGCACAGCGGCGTGTCGGGCCACGCGCAAAAAGTTCCGGTGCATAATCCCCCTCCGTCTCTCGACGTCCGCAACGGCACGGCGCCTACACCCGGATCAGGGGCTTGCCCGAAAGCAGACTCCCCGGCGCGGGCTCCCTGAGTTGTTGCCGCCGGGTCGCCGGATTTGAAGGGCAATTCCGGGTTTGTCCGAAAATCGCGCAAGATTGTCCGAAATTCGCGCAGCGGCCCCGGCTCCCCCCGGCCCCCCGGCGCGCCGTCACGAAAAACGGCGATCCCCCATCCCGGGAGGATCGCCGTTTTCTTGTCCTACCCCCCTCGATGAGGGAGCGCCCAGACCAGTGGCCCAGAGCGGTGCCCGAGAGCGGTGGCCCAGAGCGGTGCCCGGGAGCGGTGTCAGGCCTGCCGGCGCCGCCGGCCCCAGGCGCCCGCGCCGGCCACGCCGGCCAGCCCCAGCCCTGCCAGCCCCGCGCCGAACAGCACCAGCGAGGCCGGCTCCGGCACCGCCGGCAGCACCGGCGCGTCCTCCACGAACGTGCGGAAGGCGGTGTCACTGCCGCCGTCCGTCCAGGTATCGAGACTGAACGTGCCCCCGACATTAAAGAAATGGTTGGCGCCGCCCGCGTAGGGATCGTCGCTGTAGAGCCAGTTGCCGCCGAAAATCTCAATCGCCAGCACATCGCCGACAGCGACGGCAACCGCCGCCGGGCTCAGGTCGAAGGTAAAGGTCGTGCCGGAGGCCGTGGCGCTCGACGATGTGGCGAGCACCGTCGATCCGGCGCTCCCGCCGACCGGAAGGCCGCCCGACGTGGCCAGAATGCGCAGCGTCGTCGGCGTGCCGAAATCCATCGTGACTTCCACGCTGTCGAGAACGCCCGCGATCCCGACCGTGAAGGTCTGAGCGCGGCCAAAAGTGCCACCGTTGCTTGCGTTGCCGCTCGACCCGCTGCCCGGCAGGCTCACCTGATCGAGCAGGACGGTCGCCCGCGCCGTCCCGCAGACCGCGACCGCCAGGCCCGCGGACAACGCCAGAACCCCTGAAGCCTTACGACCCCCCGTCCAAGCCCCCGCCCAAAACCCCGTCTTCATCTTTCTTTCCCCTCACCGCGGCCAGGACGGCCGCCCGCGCGTAGTGCGCAAACTCACCAAAACAACCTTCAACCGCCGCGCAAGAATCACGCCAAGCGCCCAGCAACCCCGCATTCCCGCGGTGGCGCCCGTCCCCCGCCGCCACCGGCCCCGCGCGGGTGTAACGCTGGCTTACACTTTCCGGGGAGATTCAGGACGCCGATCCGCGCGCCGCACCCCGCCGGGCCCGTTTAGCCGCGCAATGCCAGGGGATCGGCATCCCCCGCGGCGCCGCGGCGCTGTAACGTCGGCCGACGCCCCCAAAACGATAATGCGGGTTTGGTCCGCCTTTGGCATCGACGGGGACGGACTCCGCGCCTCTCCCTCCCCCTCCTCTCCATTCCCTCCGTCCTCATCCTGAGGAGCGGTCCGCCAGGACCGCGTCTCGAAGGATGGGGGAGGGCTAGGGTGGGGGTGGGGCCACAAACGCAACGCCCGCTTGGCGCGAACGCTCGTCGCGCCTGGGCGGCGCTGGCAGAGGGGAAACGCCGCACATCCTTCGAGACGCCGCCTGCCGGCGGCTCCTCAGGATGAGGTGAAATACGGGACCTCGTCCTGAGGAGGGCCCCTTGTCCAAAGGGCCCGTCTCGAAGGACGTGCCGCCGCCTGGGTCCTTCGTCGGATTCACGCCGCCGCCCGCCGGGACTATCCTGGCGCATGCGCGCGACACGACTGTTCCGCCAGTCCCTCCTCTGGGGGCCCCTCCTCTGGGGGCCTCTCCTCTGGGCCGCCCTGCTTTGCGGCGGCACGCCCCTGGTGGCCAGCGATGCCCGCGCCGCCGGGCTCACCCGCGCCGCGGTGGAAGCGGCCCAGGGCGAGGCACAGGCGGCCGGTCAGGGGGCAGATTTCAGCAGCCGCGACCTCAGCGGCCTCGACCTCCACGGCCTGGACCTCTCGCAAGCCGACTTCACCGGGGCCGACCTCTCAGGCGCCGACCTTTCCGATTGCGACCTGCGCCGCGCCAGGCTGGTCGGCACCGCCCTGGCCGGCGCCACCCTGGCCCGCGCGCGGTTCACCCTCGCCTGGATCATGGCGGCGGATTTCTCCGGCGCCGATCTCACCCAGGCGGTGCTGGAGACCCTCGTCGTCTCCCACGGCCTGGAGATCCGGCCGGCGGAAGCCAACACCTTCGTCGGCGCCGATCTCTCCGGCGCCCGCGTGACCGCGCGCTTTCACCGGGCCGACTTCACCGGCGCCCGGCTGACCAACCTCCAGGCCTCGGTGGACATGCGCAACCAGTCCATGGGCCTGATCCGCACCGAGTTCACCAGCGCGGTCCTGACCGGCGCCGACTTCTCCGGCGCCCAGCTCGCCCGCGTCGATTTCCAGTACGCCAGGCTGCGCGGCGCCCGCTTCGCCGGGGCCGACCTCACCCGCACCGACTTCGCCGGCGCCGACCTGACCGACGCGGACTTCACCGGCGCCGAAACAACGGACGCCGTCTTCGACGGCGCCACCCTCACCGGCACGCGCGGCCTGCCGGGCCGCTAGCGCCGGGGGGTCGCATCGCAAGCGCAGCCCGGCGGCACATGGCAAACCTTGTCGCGGCTGATACAGGTGTCCCCGCAGGCCTTCCCTTTCCGGCAAATCTTGCAGCAGCGAACTTGCGCCTGCTGTTCAAGTGCCGCGGCACACTGCCTTTGTACACCATCGACCTCGAACGTCGGCGCCCCGTCGCGCGGCACCGGAGGGCCGCAAGAAACCTCGCCGGCCTGCACGGCGCCTGAGCCGATCAGGGCAATCGCCACCGCCAGCCCGGCTACTCGCAGCAAACGCAGCATAATGATAGCCCCGGTTCGTAGTGCCGCCGCCCCCCTAGCCTACGCCAATTCGCCAGAGAGTACCGCCAATACACCAATACAAGAGCCATGAACGGCCTTCACCGCCCCTCCTATTGTCACCCTCGGACTTGTTCCGAGGGTCCATGGTGCTGCTGCGCAGACGCCCCCAAACGTCCCCTCACAGCAGCCCCGCCCCCCCCGGACAACCGGTCCTGCCGGTAGATTATCCAGTGACTCCCGCACGGCTGGGTTTTAGCCTGCAGGTCACACCTGACAAGCCCGCCGGGACGGGGTCCGGCACCACCTGAGTTCAGTAACGGGGGAATACCTGAGTGCGCGCCAGAATCATGATTGCCTTGGCCTTGGCCTTTTCGGTCGCCGCCTGTGCGTCGAACTACGAAACCACCGTGATCCAGGACAACAGGGCGGAGCCCATCAGCCCCGACGCGTCCCTTCTCGTCGCCGTCGAGGGCGACGGCAGTTACATCGACAAGATCTACCCGGGAAGCGGCAACATGGCGCGCCGGGCCATGGTTCTGGCCCTGTCGAAATACGCCACGGATGTTTCCGCGATTCCCGATTTCATGACCGCGGAAGCGGCCACCCTGAACGCCAAGGCTCAGAACGCAGGCTACCTGGTCTACCTGAGCATTCTGAACTGGGAAGACCGCGCCACCGAATGGAGCGGCAGGCCCGACCGCATCGAAATCGCTGTCCGGCTGATCGACGGAAACAGCGGCGACCTGCTGGAATCAAAACTCGTCAAGGCCAGCAGCAAGTGGGCCACCTTCGGCGGCGATCACCCGCAGGACCTTCTCAAAACCCCATTTGATCAATACGCGGCGGGTATCTTTGGACAAGCGCCCAGCCCCGTACCGAGCGGGCAATGAATACAAGATTGCTCTTAGGCTCGTCCTCCTCTTAAGGAGACACTCCGAATCTTCTCGGGCGCAGTCTAAGAGGATGGCGCACGTCCCTACTCCTCCCGCTTGGCCGGAAAAGAATCCGCACCTTCGGCGAAATAGGAGATCGAGCTTCAGCAAAGCTGGGTGCGTGCACATCTCAACACAAACCCAAGTTGGAGATCGGCGTGAGACTATTTTGCTCTAAACGTCAGCACTACTTCTCGTCGCATCCGAGTTTGAAAACTTGATCCCGCCTTCCCTGACGATGGTGGCGGCAGATATCGACGATTAGGCGGCAACTCTCTAGTAGACTGCTCAGTAAATTCAAGGCCAGCTTGTTCTCCAAGAATGCGCAGGGCGATTGAATTTCTTATAAAAGTCCCGCGAAGCGAAGAGTCACCGATAACGAAAACCGCACGACCACCGGGTCGCACTACCCTAGAAATCTCTTTCATAACAAGGTTCATGTCGTGAAGGTACCTCTCCAATATACCTTGGTTCCGCGACGAAAGTTCAGACAGATCCCCCATACCGTCTACTGCATTGCGGACTTCCAGCGTTCGCAAACCAGCCGACATAGAAACTTCCGTTCCCACAATGTTGGAACGAATTGCTCGGACACCAGACACTGAATGCCCCATCCAAATCAGAGAAAATTTGCTGCTTCTCATATAGTCGATCGCATTTAAGTAAGGTGGCGATGTTATAACCACATCAATACTATCGGAATCAACCGGCAACAATCTCGCGTCTCCAACCCGAATAGTAGGCGTCGGCCCCACCTCCGTAGAAACATGTGGGCAATTCTCTATTACAATGGCCGCGGCCCTCGCAAAACCGTCAAATGGCAAAACCTGAGCTCGGGGGAAAACTCGGTGAGGTCGACTATGAGAAAGATCCATAGCGCGCGAAGCGCCTGCTTGTTTAGTAATAATCAGTCGCGAAAAAGCGCACCACAAGACATCCCGAATCTGCTCATTCTGAATTCGGCCAATAGAAATTGAAAGTGAAGCGAGCTCTCGACGCGCCCGCCCGTCGAACCAATATCGAATGAACTTTCGAGATTCGTCGTCCGCGTCCTTTGGGTACGCTTCCCTCAACGCGAGATCAGCAAAAGTCTTCTGGGCCCTCTTGAGAACAATTGCCGCCTTTTCCAACAGAACATCTCGATCAATCGGAGTAGTCCAAACACGAGCTAGAAGGGCTGCGAGTGGATCGGTATCAAAACCAAGCGCGTTATGGCCCGAAGCCTGAGCGACTGCAACGACAGTACCTGAACCGACCATTGGATCGAGAATTCGAAGCGGTTCTCGGCTCTCCCCAAGCGCCTCAAGCGCGATCATTGGTGCCATTCGAGCGGGAAACGGATGAATGGTCTTGCGCCCCAAAACGTCAGATATGCTCGTCAAAATTTCCCCCACCATCAAGGCCATTCGGCCGAATGAAAAACATACTACCCATCTCAAAGATGATCGTCGGCCGGATAATCGTCCGTCGCCGCCTTGATCTCCTCCAGGACTTTTTTTGGATTCACCTCAAGCTCGACTGAATCTTCCCGAGCCGAGACAAAAGCCGGAGCCATAGCACTCATCGCCACACACAAATCCCTCAGCTCAGTATTCGTACGCGATATCGGCTTAGCTCGCTTGGACAACCCCACTCGCAACGCCGCATACTCAACAAGCGATGACGGATCAACTTGTTGCTGATCCCAGATCTCCTCAAGAATAGCCTTATACGGGGGTTTGGACGGCTTCTCAATTGCGATCGCCTCGACCCACCTTGACGACTCTTCCGGAGTCGAACACTCGAGAAACAATCTTCTGAGTCTCGATGGATTAATCTGCTTTACGGGAGCCAATCGCACAAGCTTCGCCAAATCATCAATCCGCATCAGGGTAATAGTTCGCCGATCAAACTCTTTATTATCTCTGTACTTTTTACGATCTTCCAAAATTTCTTTTTCAAGAGCAGATGCTTCATGGTCCGATGTTAGTCTCTTAGATGAAGGGAAGTCTGGCCCGACGACAATTGCATGCTGACACTTAAAGTCATTTCTCTGCCTAATAATTCCAGATATATTTACCGATTTTGCGGACACTTTTCCGCCCATTCTCTCCTTGCTTTTTGCTTCCAGGCTAACCGCGTAACGCTTTAGTGTTCCATCTTCATCAACGCCGAGATGTGCAGAAGCTTTACCGTCTGGCTTATTGGGCCCGCCGATCTTTACGACATCAAATCCAAGCTTCTCAAAGGCAGCGCACAATTCTTGCTCGAGCAAATTTGGATCGTTTCGCGCATTGCGAAGATCTTCCGAGATCATTAACGCGGTTCGGCGCCCCGATCCTCGCACGAGAGATCGGAGCAGTTCGTCTCGTGTGGAAATAATCTCGTTGACCACGTTTGATCTATGACCATGGTGGTAGAGTTGAGCTTCCAGAAGCACTTCCGCCATTGCAAGAAGTTCTAACGAAAGACTCTTGTTTCGCGACTGGTAGTCATCTGAGAACGCACCCACAAAAGGGTGGAGTGCGTTTATCTGAAGTGTAGAGTGATCCACGTCGTAAAGAGCTATGCCATCATCCGTGCTGAGACTGTAGCTTAGCTCAACAGATTTGATGAATTCCTCGGGATTTTCAGCTCTCTCTGCCAGTTTTTCGATGAATTCTTCATGCTTGGATTCGTCTAAATCCATTGGCACAACTGTATATTTTGGTCGCGCTTTACCTGAAAGAGCTAACTTGGCTAGATCAACAATAGGCCGCCGCGAAAGACTTGCAGGACTCCCGGCGACCTTTCGTGCTATCCGCTTACCCGGAGACTCATCCAGATTGCTTTGCTCTATCTTTGGTCGAACATAGTTAAAGATCGCATGCAATAGATTTCGCGCTGTGTTGCTAATGGGTCCGTCTCGCACGCCTTCGCGAGCTGATTGCAATTCATGATCAAGTCTGTCGATATGTATGACGAGCCGGAACCGTGCAAATGTACCGTGGCGAAGCAAGTTGCTATCGATTCCAAAATACTCATCTTCAATGTTGATCAAGCGCCCTAAAACGTAGACAAAGAACCCATAACTTCTTCCAACTTCACCTGCCTTTCCCGTCGTAAGCACATCTCGATATCCCTCCGCGTACCCTGTGATTCGGCCTAACGTTGGGTGATACAGTCCATAGTGCAGTTCATCGCTGCTTTTCAAACGTAAATCAGAACGAACGGCCAAACCTTCCGGAGCGGGCTTGGAAAGCTCCTTGATATCTTTTCCAAGTATCCATTTCTTAATCCGACCTTTTCCTGATTTACTTGGAGTTAACCTTTTCCCATTCAGGTGGATTGAAAAGTCATCACGTAGCGGCAAGGCCGTGCGCAGAATCCATTCCAGCCTTCCTGGCTCGATTTCATTTGCTTTATCTTTTAGCGAGGAGAGAATTGCAAAGACCCAAGATTTAGGCGCCCCTCTTCCGAATAATGGCACCTTCCATTCTTGAAATGCCAAATTTGACAACCAATTTTCCACCGCGGCCTTTGCCTCATTTGCGCTAAGCTCACGGACATCCAATTGAATAGGTCTCTGCGCGACTACGCCAGTAGCCGCCGCGGTATCGAGCCGAGTATAATCCATTGTGGTCGCGTAATATTTTCGACCTTTTTTTGAAATATAGGTCAACTTGTTTGCAAGGACATATGTAGCTAACTTGCCAATCCCAAATTTACCAATTTGGCTTCGGCCGTGCGGCAAGTTCGTGCGCTTTCTCTTCTGAGTAGCACCTATCTGCCATAGTTCTTCCAATCCTACTGTGTTCATTCCCTCGCCATCGTCGACAACAACTATTGACGCCCCCTTTGCTGTCGGATCGGCAGGCAGAATGACATTGACATGTAGAGCGCCTGCATCGAACGAATTTGTTATTAATTCTTCAAATGCCTTATTAGCACTCGCGTAAAGGCCTTCAGAAAAGAGCTCAACGATTCTGTAGCTCAGGCCCACCTCAATCTTTTTAGTTACCCTTCCCGCCGAGATGAAAGCAGGATGGGCAAGGGGTCGGCTCTTAGATTTGGCCATTTCTCGCTCCCGGACTCTATCTTGCACGGCAGCATTGAATAGCACGTGATAGTTGTCTGTCGAGAGCTTGTTCGCCTTTTAGGAGATTTCAGACCTTACAACTCTACAACCAGAGCCTAGCTGACATTTCACAATAGTCTTTCGCCATCCCTTCCCCTACCCCCCTTACGCTTTCACCCGCTCCCCGCTCGGGTCATACATCGGCTTGAGGCTCGCCTCCGCCGCCACCTTCTCCCCCGCCACCTCGATCTCGTAGGCCGAGCCCAGCACCGCCGCCGCGGTCTCCCCCGGCGCGCAGTCCACATAGCCCAGGCCCACGGCGGCGCCCAGGTGGTGGCCGTAGGCGCCTGAGGTCAGGCGCCCGGCGATGCGACCGTCGCGCCAGATCGGCTCGTTGTGGTACAGCAGCGGCGCCGGGTCGCTCAGCCTGAACTGCACCAGGCGCCGCGTCAGCCCCGCGTCCTTCTTGCGCAGCACCGCGTCCCTGCCGATGAAGGCGCCGTACTTGCCGTCGGCCTTGCCGGTCTTCACCGCAAAGCCCAGGCCGGCCTCCAGCACGTGGTCCTCGTCGGAAATGTCGTGGCCGAAGTGGCGGAAGGCCTTTTCCACCCGGCAGGCGTCCAGGGTGTGCATGCCGCACAGACGCAGGCCACCCTCCACAGCCCGCTCGACGCCGGGCGCGGCGCCGGCCTCCATCAGGCGGTCGAAGGCGTGGCGCGCCTGGTCGCTGGGCACATACAGCTCCCAGCCCAGCTCGCCGACGTAGGAGATGCGGTGGGCCCGCGCCAGGGCGGACCCGATCTCGATCTCCCGCGCGGTGCCGAAGGGAAAGGCGTCGTTGGATAGGGCCGCCGGCGTCGCCGCCTGCAGCAGGTCGCGCGCCTTGGGCCCCATGACGCACAGCACC
Organism: Kiloniellaceae bacterium; assembly: GCA_050043265.1. Taxonomy (GTDB): domain Bacteria; phylum Pseudomonadota; class Alphaproteobacteria; order Kiloniellales; family Kiloniellaceae; genus Pelagibius. The sequence continues at coordinate 19,792 of JBHJIR010000065.1, read as the reverse complement.
GCCTCGCCCGCCGTCACGTCGGTGGCGATGCAGTGGGCGTCGTCGGGGATGTGGCGGCGCAGCCAGGCCAGGTCGCGCTGTCCCACCGCCGCGCCGGTGACCACCAGGAAGGCGGTCTCGCTGAGGCGCGTCACCGTCAGGTCGGCCTCGCTGCCGCCGCGCTCGTTCAGCCACTGGGTATAGACGATGCGCCCTGGCGCCACCGCGATGTCGTTGGCGCAGATGCGCTGCAGCACGGCCTCGGCGTCGCGGCCCTCCACGCGGATCTTGGCGAAGGACGACATGTCGAAGAAGCCGACGCCCTCGCGCACCGCCTTGTGCTCGCCGGCGGCGTAGTCGAACCAGTTCTGCCGGCCCCAGCCATAGCGGTAGCGGTTGTGCTCGCCGCGCAGCTGCGCCTCGGCCGGCAGGAACCAGTTGGCGCGCTCCCACCCCGCCGTCTCGCCGAAGCACGCGCCGCGCCCGGCCAGGCGCTCGTGCAGGGGGCTGTGGCGCACGCCGCGCGCCGTGGCGAACTGGCGGTAGGGGAAGTGGTCGGCATACAGCAGGCCCAGGGATTCGGTGGCGCGCTGATACAGGTAGCTGCGGTTGTTCTGGAACGGCTGCATGCGCCGGATGTCGACGTCCCAAAGGTCGAAGGGCGGCTGGCCGGCGTCCATCCATTCGGCCAGCGCCTTGCCGGCGCCGCCGGCCGATTGGATGCCCACCGAGTTGAATCCGGCGGCAACGAAGAAGTTGGTCAGCTCCGGCGCCTCGCCCAGCAGGTAGCGGTCATCGGGGGTGAAGCTCTCCGGCCCGTTGAAGAAGGTGTGGATGCCGGCGGTCTCCAGGATCGGCAGGCGCTTGACCGCCGCCTCCAGGATCGGCGCGAAGTGGTCGAAGTCCTCGGGCAGCTGGTCGAAGCAGAAGTCCTCGGCGATGCCGCCCATGCCCCAGGGCTTGGCCACCGGCTCGAAGGCGCCCAGCAGGATCTTGCCGGCGTCCTCCTTATAGTAGGCGCACTCGTCCGGCACCCGCAGCACCGGCAGGTCGCGCGGCAGCTCCGGCACCTGCTCGGTGACGATGTAGAAGTGCTCGCAGGCCTGCAGCGGCACGCGCACGCCGGCCATCAGGCCCACGTCCCGCCCCCACATGCCGGCGCAGTTCACCACAGTGTCGGCCGTGATGGTGCCCGGCGCGCCGTCGCGCTCGGTTTCCACGCCCGTCACGCGGCCGTTTTTCTGGGTGATGCCCGTCACCTTGGTGTGCTCGAAGATCTGCACGCCGTTGCGGCGCGCGCCCTTGGCCAGGGCATGGGCGATGTTGGCCGGGTCGGCCTGGCCGTCCTTGGACATGAAGGCGCCGCCGGTGACATCCGCGTCGTTCAGCAGCGGATAGGCCGCCTTCACGTCGGCGGGGGTCAGCACATCCACTTCCAGGCCGAAGGTCTTGGCCATGGAGGCGCCGCGCTTCAGCTCCTCCAGGCGTGCGGCGGGCAGCGCGACGGAGACCGAGCCGTTCTGCTTGAAGCCCGTGGCGACGCCGGTCTCCGCCTCCAGGGTGGCGTACAGCTCGGCCGAGTACTTGGCCAGTTGCGTCATGTTGGCGGTGGCGCGCAGTTGCCCGATCAGGCCGGCGGCGTGCCAGGTGGTGCCGCAGGTCAGCTGCTTGCGCTCCAGCAGCACGACGTCCTTCCAGCCCAGCTTGGCCAGGTGGTAGGCGACGGAACAGCCGATGACACCGCCGCCGATGATGACGGCGCGGGCTTTAGTGGGAAGCCCTGAGGCTGTTTCAGACATGACGTTCTCTTTCATAAGTCGGCGGGGCCGGGCGTGGTGCCGGCAGGCGCCGCCATTCAATTTCCACAATCAGGGTGTCATCCCGGGGCTTGACCCCGGGATCCATCGCCCTCGACGGACGCTCAATAGGTCGGCGGCGAGATCACCCAGATCACTTCGGTCGGCACCGCGCCGGGGTTGCGCCAGCGCGCCGGCTCGCCGTTGATGCGGAAGCTGTCGCCGGCGAAGACGCGGAAGAACTTTTCGCCGATCCACAGGTCCAGCTCGCCGCTGATCAGGTAGCCGGTCTCCTCGGTCTGGCGGGTGATAAAGTCGCGGCCCTCGGCGCCCGGCTCGAAGACGCAGCGGACCATCTCGAAGCTGCCGCCCAGGTCCGGCGACAGCAGTTCCTCGGCGTGGCCGCTGACCGCCGAGCCGATGCGGCGGCGCTGGCCCCAGCGCACCACATGGCCGCGCTCCGCCTCCGGCACGTCGTCGTGCACCAGGAACCACGACAGCGGCGCGTCCAGCGCCTTGGCGATGGCGCTCAGGTCGGCGATGCCCAGTTCGGAGCGGCCGCGCTCGGCCTGGCTGACGAAACCGATCGCGCGGCCGATCTTCGCCGCCAGCTCCAGCCGGGTCAGCCCGCGGTTCTTGCGCAGCGCCCGCAGGTCGCGGCCCAGCCGCGCGCCGCCCCCCAGTTCGCCCGCCCCCGACTCTTCCGCTCCCGACTCTTCCGCTGCCGACTCGCCCCCGGGCTCTTCCCCCACGAAGTCGTCCTGGGTCGTACCGGATCGTCGCGCCATGCCGCCCCTCCCCGTTATCGTCACCGGGCGCACGCTGACTCCGCCTCCGTGAAATTTCCAGCGAAAATTTCACGGAGGCCCGGCGGACGGTCAGGGCTGGGACAACGCTTCAAAGAACCGGCGGAACGCTCTATAAAGGCCCCCTGTTAGCGCTGCCAAAAAAGCGCACCGTAAGGACCCGACCCGATGAACCTCTCCCCCGACGTGATCCTGCCCGACGACGGCACCACCGGCCTGCTGGTCGGCCGGGCCTGGCTGCCCGCCTCGCCCGCCAGCCCCTTTGCCGGGCCCAGCCCGGTGCTGCTCGATGGCGACAAAGTGTTTGATATCTCTGGCCTTTCGCCGACCACGGCCGAGCTGTTCGAGCTGCCGGACCCGGCCGACGCCATCCGCCGCGCCCTGGCCGCCGGCGACCTGCCCGCGGTCGGCGACATCGCCGCGATCCTGGCCAACTCGGCCTGGGATAAGCGCGATGAATCAAAGGCTTACTTCCTGGCGCCGGTCGACCTGCAGGCGCTGCGCGCCAGCGGCGTCACCTTCGTCGACTCCATGCTGGAGCGGGTCATCGAGGAGCAGGCCAAGGGCGATCCGGGCCAGGCCGACGCCATCCGCGCCAGCCTGCAAAAGGAGATCGGCACCGAGCTGGCGGCCCTGGTGCCCGGCTCGCCGGAGGCAGCTAAGCTCAAGGAATCATTGATAGAACGCGGGCTGTGGTCGCAGTACCTGGAGGTCGGCATCGGCCCCGACGCCGAGATCTTCACCAAGGCCCAGCCGATGTCCGCCGTCGGCAGCGGCGCCGAGATCGGCATCCTTTCCAGCTCGGTGTGGAACAACCCGGAGCCGGAAGTCGCGGTGGTGGTCAACAGCCGCGGCAAGATCGTCGGCGCGACGCTGGCCAACGACGTGAACCTGCGCGACGTCGAGGGCCGCAGCGCCCTGCTGCTCGGCCGCGCCAAGGACAACAACGCCTCCTGCGCCCTCGGCCCCTTCGTGCGCCTGCTGGACGACAGCTTCGGCATGGCGGAGCTGCGCCGCGTCGTCATCGAGGTCGAGGTCGCCGGCGACAGCGACGGCTTCCACCTCGCTGACGACTATCCGCTGACCGCGATCAGCCGCGACGTCGAGGACCTGGTGGGCCAGGCGCTGAACGCCGACCACCAGTATCCCGACGGCCTCGTCCTGCTGCTGGGCACCATGTTCGCGCCGATCCAGGACCGCGACCGTCCCGGCGAGGGCTTCACCCACAAGCTGGGCGACCGCGTCACCATCCGCGCCAAGACCCTGGGCGCCCTGGTGAACCGGGTGAACCACTGCGACAAGATCGCGCCCTGGAGCTTCGGCGCCACGGCGCTGCTGCGCAATCTGGCGCAGCGCGGCCTGCTGTAGGGGATCGCCGCACCACAAGCCTTGCACCGGCGCGCCGAGACCCTAGGTTTGAAGACTATGTCCTTCAAGTCCAGGAGCCTGCCGATGTCCGACAAGACCCATAGCGCCACCGTATCCATGGCCGGAGAACCCTATGCCGCCAAGGTCGGCGACGTCACCGTCGCGCTGTCCGACCGCGCCATGATCCTGGAGGAAGTGAACGGCGAGAAGAGCTACGCGCCGGTGATCTACTTCCCCTTGGACGACATCGAAGAGGATTATCTCGAACCGAGCGACCACCAGACGCATTGCCCGATCAAGGGCGATGCCCGCTATTTCACCGTGAAAGCCGGCGGCACGACGCTGGAAAACGCCGCCTGGTTCTACCCCGAACCGCTGCGCCAGGTCGGCGCGGTGAAGGGCTACGTCGCCTTCTACCCGGACAAGGTAAGCGTCCAGCGGATGTGAGACCCGAGGCCGGCGCACATCCTTCGAGACGCCCCTTCGGGGGGCCCCTCAGGATGAGGTTTCTCTTCTCCTCATCCTGAGGAGCTTGCGCAGCAAGCGTCTCGAAGGATGCGCAGCCGGCTAGATCAGCCGCTTGCGGAGCTGGGAGGAGATGATGTCGATGACCGAGACGACGACGACCACCACCACGATGACGGCGGCGGCACGGTCGTACTGGAAGGAGCGGAAGGACTCGTAGAAGGTGAAGCCGATGCCGCCGGCACCGACGATGCCGAGCACCGTGGCCGAGCGCACCAGGGTCTCGAAGCGGTAGAGCGAGAAGCTGCTCCACAACGGCAGCACCTGCGGGATGACACCGTAGATGATCTGCTGCAGGCGGCTGGCGCCGGTGGCACGGATGCCCTCCACCGGGCGCGGGTCGATGGCCTCGACGGCCTCCGAGAACAGTTTCGAGATGACGCCGAGGTTATGGATGAACAGCGCCATGACGCCGGCAAAGGGTCCCAGGCCGACAGCGGCAACGAAGAGGATGGCGAAGACCAGCTCGTTGATGGCGCGGCAGGCGTCCATCATGCGGCGCATCGGCTGCACGATCCACACCGGGGCGATGTTGTTGGACGACAGCAGGCCGCAGGGCACGCCGACGATGATCGACAGCACCGAACCCCAGAGCGCAATCTGCACGGTCTCGAGCATCTTCAGGACGAACATCTCGAGGTCGGTGAAGTCGGGCTTCAGGAAGTCGCTGATGAAGACCGCCATGTTGTCGGCGTCGGTGATCAGGAAGGTCCAGTTGTTGACCTCCGCCGGATAGTAGGAAAGGCCCAGCAGCACCGCGATGAGCAGTGCCACGCCCGCCTTGTTGAGGAAACCGGCCCAGCGCGGCCGCAGGGCGTCGCGTACTTCCGGCGACAATTCTTCAAGCGTCACGCTGCCCGAAACGGCGTTCGCTTGTGCGGTGGCAAGGCTCATCGCGGAAATCTCCCTGGCGGCAACAATGGCAATGGGGACAGACGCCTGAGCGCCTGCCCCCAAAGGTCGTGTCGAAAGGCTTAGTAGCCGGCCTGGCCGACAACCTTGGAATAAGCCTGCAGGTTCTTCAGCGTCTCCTCGGCGGCCTTCACGCCATCGGCGTCACCGGCGTTCTGCGCCTTGATCTTGGCCTTGAAGGCCTCGATCTGGCGGACGTCGAGAAGCTGGGCGTTGGACGAGGCCAGGAAGGGGCCCCAGCCGTCGGACATGGAGGCCAGCACCGCCCGCTCGCGCTTCACCTTCTCCTCGCTGCCGAAGCGGCCGTACTGCATGAAGAAGTAGTAGACCTTCTGCTTCACTTCGTCGTCGAGATCCTTGCGCCACACCATCGGGTCGGAGGGGATCATCGGCGAACGCCAGATCTCCTTGATGTTGGCGGCGGCTTCCGGATTGGTCTTGGCAAGCCGGTCATAGATGGACTCGGTGTTGTTGGTCGCCACGTCGACCTTGCCGTTGGCCACGGCCATGGCATTGCCTTCGTGGTTGGAATTCGTCACGCGGGCGAAGCAGTCTTCCGGCGTCTTGTCGTTCAGGCCCCAGACATAGTAGCCGGGGATGACGAAGCCGGAGGTCGAGTTCGGATCGCCGTTACCGAAGGACAGCGTCTTGTCGCACTTCAGAACGTCGTCCAGCGAGTTGATCTTGCTGTCCTTGTTGACGATCATCAGCGAGTAGTAACCCTTCGAGCCATCATCCTTGATGGTCTGGGCGAAGACTTCGCCGCCGGCGCGGTCCACCGCTTCGATGGCCGACTTGTTGCCGAACCAGCCGAGATCGACCTTGCCGAAGCGCATGCCTTCGATGACACCGGCATAGTCGGAGGCGAAGAACGGCTTCACCGTGGTGCCGAGGGACTTTTCCATGTCCTTCAGGAAGGGGCCGAAAGAGGCCTCCAACGCCGAGGAGGACTCGGTGGAGATGATGCCGAAGTTGATCTGCTTCGGCATCTCGGCCTGCGCCACGGAGGCGCCGAAGGCCAGAGCCGTCGCCAGGCCGGCGACTGAGGTGGTAAGGGTCTTGAGCATCATTTACTCCTGTTTGGCTGATGCAAAGCGGACTTTGGATTTCAAAAACTGGGGTTTTCGAACGCTGGGGTTTTCAAAATCTGGAAGAATTCAGACGTTGGCCCCAAGCGGAACGGGCCGGGCTGCCCGGGCGGCCAAGCCGTCCTTCCGATCCCCGTGATGACGATTGGGGTCGTACCCGTTGGCGCCGTTACCCGGCACCGCGTGCGGCGCCGCCGCGCGACCGGGAGCCGGCTTGGCGGGATGCGCCTTGACGAGATCTAGGCTGCCGGCCTCGACACCGTAGAGATCGGCAATGTCGTCCGGCGAGATATCGCCGGTCGGGCCGTTGTGGATCACCCGACCGTCCTTCAACGCGATGATGCGGTCGCAATGCTCGAAGGCATGGTCGATCTGGTGCAGGGAGACGATCACCGTGACCTTGTCCTGGCGGTTGATCTCGCGCAGGCTCGACATGATCAGCTTGGCCGAGGCCGGGTCCAGCGAGGCGATCGGCGCGGCGGCGAGGATGACGCGGGCCTGCTGGGGCAGCACGCGGGCGATGGCGCCGCGCTGCTGCTGGCCGCCGGACAGGGTCGAGGCGCGCTGGTGGGCCTGCGCGATGAGGCCGACACGCTCCAGCGCGCGCAGCGCCGTTACCTTGTCGCTGGTGGGAAACAGGCCAAGGGTGCCGCGCCAGCGCGGCGTGCGCCCCAGGCGCCCGGCCAGCACATTGGGCAGCAGCGACAGGCGGTTGATCAGGTTGAACTGCTGGAAGATGACCCCGACGTCGCGGCGCAGCCCGGCGCAGTGCTCGCTGAAGCGGCCGTCCTTCTGGGTTTCCTTGCCGAACAGGGCGATACGGCCTTGGGTGCCGCGATCCATCTTCTCCAGCCCGCAGATCAGGCGTATCAGCGTCGACTTGCCGGAACCCGAGGCGCCGATCAGGCCGATCATCTCGCCCTCGCCGATCTCCAGATCGACGCCGTGCAGCACGGTCTTCTTGCCGAAAGACTTGCGGACGCGCGACAGCGTGATGACGGACATTCCGGCGGCCCCCTGAGCCTGGCGAATTCGTGGGCGGGACTCGCCGTGGCCGGCAACGCCCCTCGCCCCAAGCTCTACAGACAGCCCGTGACGGTATAATGACAGTCGAACTTCGGTTTTGTTGCGGTCCACAAGGGGCGCGGGGAGAGACGTGTCGCCATTCCCTGGCGACCCTCGCCGCTTCGGCGGTAGAAAGGCATAGAGAGGAAAATCCGTATGCCTATGTCTTCTAGCTCAGGATCTGTGACCCAGCGCATCCGCCTGTCGGACATCAAGGCGATGCCGTGGAAGAACGGCGGCGGCGTGACGCGCGAGATCGCCACGGGGCTGTCGCGGCGCCCCGGCACGGGCCTGGAGCCCGGAAGCGATGCCGGAAGCGAGGCCGGAAACGCTCTGGGAAGCGATCCGGGTTGGGGCTGGGGCTGGCGCGTGTCTCTGGCCGATGTGGCGCAGGACGGGCCCTTTTCGATCTTTCCGGGGGTCGAGCGGGTGATCGCCGTGATCGACGGCGCGGGCATGGACCTGATCGCCCCGGACGGCCGGACGATTGCCCTGGAGCCGTTTCAGCCGGCCCGGCTGGACGGCGATGCGGCGCTGACCGGGCGGCTGCGCCGTGGCGCGGTGCGCGATCTCAACGTCATGGTGTTGCGCGCGCAGTTCACCGCGGAGATGGAAATTCACCAGGGCCCGGTCCGCCTGCCGGCGGAGGCCGGCCCCGACGACTGCCTGCTGATCCACCTGCTGCAGGGCGGCTGCAGCGTCACGGTGAATGACGGCGACCCGCTGGACCTGGCACCGGCGGAGACGCTGCTGCACGAGGGCCAGGGCCGGGACCTGGGCAAGGTCGAGATCGAGCTGGCGGCGGCGAGCCGCGCCGCGGTCATCCGCATCCGGCCCAGGTAACGCATGTCACGCAGCCAGGTAACGCGCGTCACGTAAAGGTGACGGTCAGGCCCCCGATGCCGAGGTCGCCGTAGTCCGAGGACCAGGTCTCGCCGGGGGCGACGGGCCAGGCGTCGGTCAAGGTACCGGTGGTGACGATCTCACCGGCGGCGAGTGCCGGGAACTGCGGCTGGTCCGCCAGCACGCGAGCGAGCGTGGCGAGCGCGAGGGCCGGGCTGTCCAGCACATTGGCGCCGCCGCCGCGGTCAACGACGGTGTCACCGCGGGACAGCGTGGCCGCGAAATCCGGCAAGAGGCCGACCAAGGCGGCACGGTTGGCATCGGTAACGTCCATGGGCGTACCGACGAGCAACGCGCCGTGCAGGCCGAACGCGGCAGTGCAGTCCGACGCCTGAAACTTCCAGTCGGGAAAATGGCTCTGCACGATCTCGAAACCCGGCGCGATCCATTCCACAGCGGCCATCACCGCCAGCGCGTCCTCGGTCGGCCCCAGCGGCGCCTTCAGCTTGAACACCACCTCGGGCTCCAGGCGCGGCTGCACCAAGCCGTCGAGCGGCAAGGTCGCCTTTCCACCCTCGACGTGATGCACCGTGTGCGCCCAGACATGCGCCCACATCGGCTGCCACACGCCGTAGCGGTCCCAAATCGTCCGGTTGGTGAAGCCGATCTTACGACCCACCGGCCGCCAGCCCGCCCCGCGCCGCCGCGTCTCGATGTCGGCCAGGACATCGTAGGCCTCCGCCACAGTGAAGCCGGGCCGCGACGCGGTAATCGGGTCAACAAACGACGCAGAGTCGTAAGCGGCGACCAAGCGGTCGGCGATGCCGCCCAGCGACGACTCGTCTGCCACACCAGGCTGCCCGGACGTCATTCGGCCGCGACCTGCTTGCCGGCGGCCTTCCGCCTGGCGCCGTACAGCACGCCGCGGCGCTCCTTCAGCTTCAGGCCGACATCGACGATGGCGTTGATGGCGGGGATGAGTTGCTCGCCGAGATCGGTCAGGGAATATTCGACGGACGGCGGCGAGGTCGGCTTTACCTCGCGCCGGAGGACGCCCTTGGCCTCCAGGTCGCGCAGGCGGGCGGTGAGCACCTTGGCGGAGACCTTCGGAATGTCGACCCGCAGTTCGCTGAAGCGGCGCGGCCCGCCGCTGAGGAACCAGATGATGTTGGGGGTCCAGGCGCCCTTCAGGACCTCCATGCACTTGGAAAGCGGGCACTCGTTGGGCGGTGCCGGGCTGAGGTTCTTGCGGATTTTGAGGGCCATGGCTCTTCTTCCACCTGCGATCCCTGGGGTTACCATCCGGTACCGTCAGTTACCGACCGGATACCGCATAATACGATAACCTTAAATCCTTAGGTATACAAAAGTAACTTGATCACCTAGGTCTTCGGAACTGGCCGCCGGCGATTCCACATCCCGGTCGGCGGCCCCAACGACGCCAACAGGAGATCGTCACAATGAAGCTCTATTACCTGCCGGGTGCCTGCTCCCTCGCCTCTCACATCGCGCTGCGCGAAGCCGGCGTCGACTTCGAACTGGAGCAATTCGACAAGGCCAGCAAGAAGACCCAAAGCGGCGCCGACTTCCTGGCGATCAACCCCAAGGGCTACGTCCCCGTGCTGGCGCTGGACGACGGCGACGTACTGACCGAGGGCGCCGCGATCCTGCAGTATATCGCCGACGAAAACCCCAAGGCCGAACTGGCCCCTGCCGCCGGCAGCCGCGATCGCGTGCACCTGCAGGCGCACCTGAACTACATCGCCACCGAGGTGCACAAGGCCTTCAGCTCGCTGTTCAATCCGCACAGCCGCGACAGCGAAAAGGCCGATGCCAAGACCAGGGTCGCCGAGAAGCTGGACATGGTGGAAAAGATCCTGTCGGACGGCCGCAACTACCTGGTGGGCGACAAGTTCTCAGTGGCCGACGTCTATCTGTTCGTCGTGGTCAACTGGACCTTTCCGACGAACATCAGCCTCGACCCCTGGCCCCATGTCGCGGCCTTCCACCAGCGCGTCGGCGCGCGGGACAGCGTGCAGGCGGCTCTCAAAGCCGAAGGCCTTGCGGCCTGAAGGAGAAGCTGAAAGGCTTGCAGCCTGACTGCCGGCCAGAAAAAAGGGGACGCTTCATGGAGAAACGCTACGCCGAGGTGGTCGCCACCCTGCAGACCTACTTCGACGGCCTGTACCACAGCGACACGGGAAGGCTCGCCAAGGTGTTTCATCCCAAGGCGACCTACACGACGGCGACCGCAGCCGCGGCCAACGGCGGCGCGCCGCTGCACCTGACGATGGCGGAGTACTTCCCCGTCGTCGACAAGCGGCCCTCCCCCGCCAGCCGCGGCGAGGCCCGGCGCGACCGCATCGTCTCCATCGGCTTCGCCGGCCCGGTGACCGCCATCGCCCGCGTCGAGTGCGCCATCGGGCCGCGCTTCTTCACCGACCTGCTGACCCTGATCCACGTGGAAGGCCGCTGGCAGATCATCGCCAAAGTCTTCCACTTCGATCTGCAAGAGGCAGTCGGCTGACGGCTTGCAGCCGAGAGGGTATCACCCCCACCCTAGCCCTCCCCCATCCAAGGGGGAGGGAACAACTTACTGAAGCCGTCCCCTAAAACACCTCCCCCCTTGATGGGGGGAGGTTAGGAGGGGGGTGGGGCCACACGTTCGCTGGATGCCCGTATCGCACATCCAACCGCTTAACCGGACAGCCGTGGGACAAGCCCGAGCATGACGGTTGGGAAAGCGGGCCGTCCCATGCGAACACTTCGCCGGACCGGAGCCGCAACGCCGCCCGCTTCGCGCGTTCTATCCGCTTCTCCCTATGTCACCCTCGGCCTTGTGCCGAGGGTCCAGGGCTACCAGCACAACGGCCGCCCATCCTTCGAGACGGCCGCTCCGCAGCCTCCTCAGGATGAGGTTCGGAAAACAGCCTCACCCTGAGGAGCGATCCGCAGGATCGCGTCTCGAAGGGCGAGGCGGGCGGCCCGCTGCTGGCCAAGCAGGGCTCTACTTCAGAAGGGCTTTCGCCATCCATTGGTGGAAGCAGTGGGTCGGGCCGTCCATCGCCGGGGAAAAGACGCCGCCGGTGAAGGCCGGCGAGGCGCGGCCGGCCTGCATGCCTTCGACCACGCCGCGGTCTTCCTCGAACACCGTCTGCCACTGGCGGGCATTGCTGGCGCGCATGTCGGCGAAGCCGTCGCCCAGCACCGCCTCGTCGAAGTAGTAGATCTCGAAATGCTCGCGGGTGCGGTCAGGCCCCAGGGGCTCCAGCACCACGCTGTAGAAGTGGTCCATGTGCACGCCGAACAGAACGTTGGGAAACAGCGCGATGTACTCCGCCGCGCCGTCCCACTTGGCGGGCAGGCCCGGGTGGGCGGGGAAAGCGCGCCCGTCGGGGCTGAGCGACGGCCGGTAGGCGGTGCTGCCCTGCCCGGCCATGTGATCGTCGATGGCGATGTTGTAGTGATCCTCCAGGCGTGAGTAGCTGTTCAGCGCCGGATGGATCCATGGCAGGTGATAGGCCTCGCAGTAGTTCTCCACCGCCAGCTTCCAGTTGCAGCCGACCTCGATGGTGAAGGACGAGTCCGCGCCGCCATGGCGCAGCCGCGTGAAATCGAAATCGCGCCAGCGCTCGGCAACGGGCGCGATGAAATCCTCGAAGGCCGGGGCGTCGCCGGACAGGTCGACAAAAACTGCATCGGCCCAGACGGCGGCGCGCACCGGCTTCAGGCCGTGTTTCGACTTGTCGAAGCCTTCGCAACTGCTGGTGCCCGGGCCGCCGATGAAGGGCGTAGCCTTGAGGGCGCCGTCCAGCGCGTAGCTCCAGGAATGGTAGGGGCAGCGGATGAGCCCCTTCGACTTGCAGGGCGCCGTCACCAGTTCCAGGCCGCGGTGACTGCAGACGTTGTGGAAGACCCGCAGCGTGCCGTCACGGTCGCGCAGCATCAGCAGCGGCAGACCCTGAAGCTGTACGGGCCGCAGGTCGCCCGGTTCCGGCACCCAGGCGCCGACGCCGATGCAGGTCCAGGTCTTGGCCAGCACCTCGTCGCGCTCGACGGCGGCGAAGCGCGCGGAAGAGTAGGTCTCGTTGGGCAGGCCGCCCGCCTCGGCGATGGGCCGCAGGACGTTCTGCAGCGCGCCGCGCTTGGCCTCGATCTCTCTGGGTAACCAGGTGCTCATGAACGGCCTCCATGCCCAAGGTCAGGCATGAATTCGACGCCGGTTTCAGCGCCCCCGCGACAGCATCCGCGACAGGGATGGCTTAGGAGCGACAGCATTCTTTCTGCTCGACACCGTCGGCCCGGCCGGAGAGTCGCGCCCTTGCCAACGCACGACTGTCGTCCCGGCACTTGATGCCGGGACCCATTGCCCTTTCAGACCCATGGCCCACGGAATTCACCCGGGGGCGGACGCCAATGGGTCCCGGGGTCAAGCCCCGGGACGACAACGGAGAAGATTATGGCACGGCCCTGAGGTAGCGGATCGGGCGGCCGGCGGAGGCGGCGTTGGCGGCGGCGACGATGGCGGCGGTGTCGATGCGGTGGTGGGCGTAGAGCTCCTCGATGGTGCCGGTCTGGCCGAAGTGTTCGACGCCCAGTGCCTGCACCCGGTGGCCGCGCACACCGCCCAGCCACGACAGCGTCGTCGGGTGGCCGTCCAGCACGGTAACGAGGCCGGCGTCGCGGTCCAGCGGCGCCAGGAGGTTTTCGATGTGGGAACTGGCGTCGGCGTGGCCTTCCTGGCGCGCGCGCTCGGCGGCATGCCAGCCCGCGCTCAGACGGTCGGCGGAGGTCACCGCCAGCACGCCGACGTCGCGGCGGTCCTCGGCGATCAGCCCGGCCGCGGCGATGGCTTCGGCCGCCACCACGCCCTGGTAGGCGATGACCACCTGGCAGTTCGGCCCGGGTTTGCGCAGCCAGTAGGCGCCGTTGATGATGCCGGCGGCCAGCGCCGCGTCGACCTGGCGCTTGGGCTGCTCGAGGGGCCGAGTGGAAAGACGCAGGTAGACCGAGCCGCCCTTCTCGTCGCGCAGCCAGGGGCCCGAGGGCTCGCCCTCGCCGTCGCGCTGCAGGTAGTCGAACGACCAGGCCAGAACGGTCGAGAGTTCGTCGACGAAGGCCGGCTCGAAAGACGCCAGGCCGTCCTGGGCCAGGCCGATGAGCGGCGACGACACCGACTGGTGCGCGCCGCCTTCCGGCGCCAGCGTCACGCCCGAGGGCGTCGCCACCAGGATGAAGCGGGCGTCCTGGTTGCAGGCGTAGTTCAGCGCATCCAGGCCGCGCTGGATGAAGGGATCGTACAGCGTGCCGATGGGCAGCAGGCGCTCGCCGAACAGCGAGTGCGACAGCCCCAGCGCGCCGAGCAGCAGGAAGAGGTTCATCTCGGCGATGCCGAGTTCCAGGTGCTGGCCCTCCGGCGACATCATCCATTTCTGCGCCGAGGGCACCTGCTGGTCGCGGAAGGTATCGGCCTGGGCCTTGCGCGCGAAGATGCCGCGGCGGTTCACCCAGGGCCCCAGGTTGGTGGAGACCGTCACGTCCGGCGAGGTGGTGACGATGCGCTCGGCCAGCGCGGACTTCTCGCGGGCGATCTCGTTGAGCACCTTGCCGAAGCCTTCCTGGGTCGACATCACCTCACCCGCCGGCACCGGCAGGCTGTCCGGCACGGCGACGCGCGCGGCCTCGAAGCGCCGGCGTCCCTCCGCGTTGAACGGCACCGCCTTCAGGAAAGCCTCGATGTCCCGGCGCGCCGGGGCCATGGCCTCGTAAGGCTCCCACTCATGGCCTTCGCGGATGCCCAGCATGGTGCGGAAGGTTTCCATCTGTTCCGGCGTCATCAGGCCGGCGTGGTTGTCCTTGTGGCCGGCCAGCGGCAGGCCGTCGCCCTTCACCGTGTAGGCGATGAAGCAGACCGGGCGGTCGTGGTCGACGGAATGGAAGGCGTCCAGCACGGCGGTCAGGTCGTGGCCGCCCAGGTTGGTCATCAGGCGGCCCAGGTCGTCGTCGCTGCGGCGCTCGATCAGCGCCGAGACATCTCCCTGATCGCCGAGGTCGTCCAGCAGCCGTTTGCGCCAGGCCGCGCCGCCCTGGAAGGGCAGGGCCGAATAGAGCTGGTTCGGGCAGGTATCGATCCAGCGGCGCAGGGCCTCGCCGCCGGGCTCCTTGAAGGCGGCCTCCAGCAGGTGGCCGTACTTGATGGTGATGACCTCCCAGCCCATGGAGCGGAACAGCTTGTCGAACTGGCCGTAGAGGTCTTCGTGGGCGACGGCGTCGAGGCTCTGGCGGTTGTAGTCGATGACCCACCAGGTGTTGCGCAGGTCGTGTTTCCAGCCCTCCATCAGGGCCTCGTAGATGTTGCCCTCGTCCAGCTCCGCATCGCCGACCAGCGCGATCATGCGGCCTTCGGTCCGGTCGGCGGACCAGCCTTTCAGGCGCACGTAGTCCTGCACCATGGAGGCAAAGGACGTGATGGCGACGCCGAGGCCGACCGAGCCGGTGGAGAAGTCGACGTCGTCGACATCCTTGGTGCGCGAGGGATAGGATTGCGCGCCGCCGAAGCCGCGGAAGTTCTCCATCTTCTCGCGGCTCTGGTTGCCCAGCAGGTACTGGATGGCATGGAACACCGGGCTGGCGTGGGGCTTCACCGCGACGCGGTCGGCCGGGCGCAGCACATCGAAATAGAGCGCCGTCATCAGGGTGGCCAGCGAGGCGCTGGAGGCCTGGTGGCCGCCGACCTTGATGGTGCCCTTGGGGCGGATGTGGTTGGCGTTGTGGATCATCCAGGAGGACAGCCAGAGATTCTTCTTCTCCAGGGCTTCCAGCATTTCCAGATGGGCGGGATCCTTCGGGGCCATGGACGTCTCTCGGGTTCGGGTCTCGGGTTCGGGTCTCGGGTTCGGGTCTCGAGTTCGGGTCTCGAGTTCGGGTCTCGAGTTCGGGTCTCGAGTTCGGGTCTCGAGTTCGGGCTGCGGTTACCCCCCAGATTACGCCAAAAACGGCTGGCATGACCTGCCAAAGACGTCACTTCTCTTGGCAATCTTGGCAGTATACGCTTGTGTGACCGGCAACAATGGCATGATCCACCAAAAATGAAGCTCGACACCATCGACCGCAAGATCCTGGCCGCCCTGCAGGACAACGGCCGCCTCAGCAATGTGGAACTGGCCGAGCGGGTCGGCCTGTCGCCCTCGCCCTGCCTGCGCCGGGTGCGCCTGCTGGAGGAAGGCGGGATCATCAACCGCTACGTGGCGCTGATCGCCCAGAAGGCGGTCGGCCTGCCGGTGTCGGTGTTCATCTCCATCAAGCTGGAGCGCCAGCAGGAGGACGACCTGGACAGCTTCGAGGCGGCGGTGCGCCACTATCCGGAGGTGCTGGAGTGCTATCTGATGACCGGCACCCGCGACTACCTGCTGCGGGTCGCCACCCGCGACCTCGCCGCCTACGAGCGCTTCCTGAAGAACAAGCTGACCCGCGTCGGCAACGTCGCCTCCATCGAGTCGAGCTTTGCGCTCAAGCAGGTGAAGTACACCAACTCCCTGCCGCTGGACACCATGGGCGGTTGAACCGGCGCCGCAGTCTCTGCGACTGACGAATATCCGCAGAACGGGACACCTGAGAGATGCGCCTTTTTCTGATGCTGCTGGGGGCCGCCATTGCCGGCGGCGCCTTGCTTTTCTGGCTCTGGCTGAACGCGATGGCGGGCAGTTGGAACACGAGCAACACCAGATCCTCGACCCATTGGCTGACCGGCGAGGCCGTGATGTATTTCTGGCTGCCCTTCGCCGTCGGCATCGCCATCGCCGCCGCCGCCTTCATCTGGTGGAAGCGGCCCTGAGGGACCGCCGCTCCGTGCCGCTTCAGACGCTGTCGGCGGTCCGCTATGCGGGCTGGTTCCGCCGTGCCGGAATGCACCAGTCGGTGCCGCGTGCCGTGGTCACGTATTCCGGCCAGCGCAGGTCGATGGGCGGCGCGTAGTCGCACAACGGCGCCAGCCAGTCTGACCCACCGACGCCGCCGCCGGTACGCTGCACGAACTCCGCCTTGGCCTGGCGCAGCACCTCCGGCCGTTCGACGAGATCGAGGATGGTGAAGGCGACGGTCTTGGCGGCAGTCTCGATCATCGGATCGATGCAGGGCGCCAGCCCGCCCAGGGCGTTCATCACCCAGGCGGGATAGGCGCCGCCGTCCGGACGCGGCGCCAGCGCCGGGCGCCCCACATAGAAGCGGGACGTCGGACAGTGCCAGCAGTACTCGGTGTAGTCGTCGGAAGTGAAATGAGTCTGCTGCGGCGACAGGATCCGCCGCAGCGCCGCTTCGGCCGCCTGCGGCTCCAGGAGTTGCTCGATCTGCGGCAGGAAGGGGCGCTCCTGCGGCGCATCGCCGAGGGTGCGCTGGATCTGGCGCGCCAGATCGCAGGCCGGCGCCCCGAAGACCGGCGCCCCCGCGGCGGCAAGGTTGTCGTAGGTGACGGCGGCCATGGCGTGGTTGGCGAGGCCGGGCCGTGACTTGGCGATCCACTGGCGCTCCCAGCGGCAGTGGCTGGCCTGGGCCGCCGCCGCGGCGATGCGGTCCAGCCCCGCCACCACATGCTCGGCCAGGGCGACGCTCGGCACCCGCGCCATGTACATGATCTCGGCTTCGACGGCCGGCAGGTTGTCCGCGGTCGCCTGGCCGGCGGTCAGGACGGTTTCGTTAATCGACCAGCTAAGGCCGCTGGGCAGCAGGTGTTCCTTGGCGGCCTTGCCCTGCAGGTACATCTGCACCAGGGCGTCGTTGGCGCCGGGCGCGCGCGGCGCCGCGTGGGACGCCGGGATCGGCGAGTCGGCGCCACCGCCCCAGGGGCTTGCCGGCCAGCTTTCCGGACGGTCGCAGATGAACCGATAGACCCAGGCATAGCCGGCGCCGCAGTGGGTATCCCAGCGTGCCGTGTTGCACAGCGGCAGCATGTAGAAGGGGTGGAAGCTGATCGCGGCATCCAGGTCGTCGTAATAACCCTTGGCGGCATGGATCGGCTTGGAGCCGCGGACCTTTTCCGCCGGTTCGCCGAACAGGGCGACGCGGCCCGCCAGGCCCTGCGCCGCCATGGCCTCCGATGCCGCCAACGCACCGACCAGAGCCGCGATGCCCAGCGCCGAGTGCGGATCGGTGTGGCCGCCGGCCCGCGGGCTGACGCCCGGGCGAGGCCCCGGCGTCACGTCGGCGGCCTGGCAGTTGTCCGGCACCCCGTCGTATTCGGCATAGGCGGCGATGGTCGGCCCGGCGCTGCTGCCGCGACGGGCGGCGAAAGCGGTGGGCATGCCGGCGCTGCCGCGCTCGACCTCGAAGCTCGCCTGCTCCAGCCGGTCGACGTACCACGCGGCCGAGCGGTATTCCCGCCAAGCGGTCTCGCCATAGTCCCAGATCTCGCGGTTCCAGGACGACCATTCGGCCCGCCGCTGCTCGATCCAGCTCTGCGCGAACCCCTTTGCTGCACTCATCGGCGATGCTCCCGGGAAAACCCGTCGCGATCTTGCAGGTGAAAAGCCTTTGTGAAAAAGTGAGGTTTATCGCCCTATTCGACCAATTTTTTTCACCAAAGGCCGCCGATGTCCCACCTCCCCTCGATGAAGGCCTTGCGGGCCCTGGAAGCCGTCGGCCGGCTCGGCTCGGTCCGCCAGGCCGCCGAGGAACTGAGCCTGACGCGCAGCGCGGTCAGCCACCAGCTGCGCTTCCTGGAAGAGGACCTGGGCTTTGCCCTGACCGAGCGCGACGGCCGCGGCATCGTCCTGACCGTGCGCGGGGAGCGCTATGCGCGCGAGGTCCGCGGGGCCCTGCGGACCCTGGCGCTGGCTCATGCGCACACCAGCAGCACGGAACTGGCCGGCCGCCTGACCATCAGCTGCACCCCGGGCTTTGCCACCTATTGGCTGTGCCCCCATATCGCGCGCTTCGTCGGCGACCATCCCAACATCGACCTCACCATTGTCTCGCCGCGCCGCCTCGACGAGGTGACCACGCCAGGGGTCGACGTCTTCATCGCCTATGGTCAGGGGGACTGGACGGACATGTGGGTCGAGCCCCTGACCGAACTGCAGTTCTCGCCGGTATGCAGCCCGACCCTGCTGCAGCAGGGCCTGCGCGAGCCTGGCGATCTGGCCCGCTTTCCCCTGCTGCATCTGCTGGACGAGAACGACTGGGTACGCTGGCTCGCCGCCGCGCGGGTAACCGGGGTCGATGCCCGGCGCGGCATCGCCTTCTCCGATATGAACCTGACCCTCTCGGCCGCCATCGCCGGCCAGGGCATCGCCATGGGCGACACGCTGATTTCCCGCAATACGCTGTCCTCCGGTGCCCTGGTACAGCCCTTCTCAGAGATCACCATCCCGGCCCCGGGGGCCTACTACATCGTCGCCGACCCGACCACGGTGGAGGGCCCCCTGGCCCAGGCTTTCCTCGGCTGGCTGCACGGCCAACTCTCCGCCACCGGCATTACTCCCCCGCGCTAAGGCCATCCGGTGAATTTCCTTCACCAAATAGCGAAGAATATTTCGTTTGAGGTGAATAAAATCGACCCCTACCCTCGGAACTGCTCTTTAGAGGGGCAGGAATTGTCTCTGCCTGCTTTGTAATCAATTTCTGCGTCGACAGGTCACGGCCTCCAGGCCGGCACACCCCTGTCACGCAAAGCTTGGGGGAAACTGTCCAGATGCCGCAGGCAACACCGTTGCAGGCCCGTGTCGAAGGCGGCGGCACGCCGACCATGCCGAAGTGGGCCCTGGCCTCCGAGGCAGGCCTTCTGAAGGACGTGCTGCTCGGCCCGGCGGAGGGTTTCCGCTGGATGGGGCTGGAGAATGCCGCCTGGTCGTCGCTGGTGCGCGACACGATGCGACGCGGCTATACCTTCGACAAGCAGGTCGCCATGCGCCAGCACCGCGAGATGATCAGCGCCTACGAGGACGCCGGCGTCACCTGCCACTTCCTGCCGCTGGACGACCACAATCCCTACCAGGTCTACGCCCGCGACTCCTCCTTCATGACGCCCTACGGTGCGGTCATCTGCCAGATGGCCAACCCGCGCCGGCGCGGCGAATACGCCGCCTGCCTGCGCTTCTATCTGGAGAACGGCATTCCGATCTACGACATGGTGTCCTCCGGCAACTTCGAAGGCGGCGACTTCAACATCATCGGCGAGAAATCGGCGCTGGTCGGTTACACCGATCACCGCTCCGAAGAGATCGCCGCCCGCCAGATTGCCGGCTGGATGAAGGACGAAGGCTGGGAGATCAAGTTCGCGCCCATCGATCAGTTCTACGTCCACATCGACCTGATGGTCTGCATGCTGAACGAGCGCTGTGCGGCGGTCTGCCTGGAAACCACCGAAGACGATGTCGTCGACTGGCTGAAGGCGAAGAACATCGAGATCATCCCGGCC
>JBHJIR010000064.1:0-4819 GCA_050043265.1 Kiloniellaceae bacterium | reverse complement strand
CACAATAGCGATCCAGCAGTCATGAAGAAGCTTGCAACCAATGCCACTGGACAAGGCCGTCGGCGCAACAGTGGGTGTCATGCCTGATACCGCAAACCACTCCCTGGCCGTGCGCTTCCAGAACGTCGCGCGTCACTTCGGCGCGGTGCGGGCGGTCGACAGCGTCGACCTGGAGATCCGCGCCGGCGAGTTCTTCGCCATGCTGGGGCCGGCGGGTTCCGGCAAGACCACCTGCCTGCGCCTTGTCGCCGGCTTCGAGCAGCCCGACCGGGGCCACATCGAGATCTTCGGCGAGACGGTGGAGGGCGTGCCGGCCTACCGCCGCAACGTGAACACCGTGTTCCAGGACTACGCGCTGTTCCCGCACATGACGGTACTCGACAATGTCGCCTATGCCCTGCGCATCCGCGGGCTCGGCAAGGCCGATCGTTACGGCAAGGCGCGCAAGGCCCTGGCTCTGGTGCAGCTTGAGGGTTACGACGACCGCCGTCCGGTGCAGCTTTCCGGCGGCCAGCGCCAGCGTGTCGCCCTGGCCCGCGCGCTGGTCGGCGAACCCAAGGTGCTGCTGCTCGACGAGCCGCTGGGCGCCCTGGACCTGAAACTGCGCGAGCAGATGCAGGTCGAACTGAAGGAACTGCAGCAGCGCCTCGGCATCACCTTCGTCTTCGTGACCCACGACCAGAGCGAGGCGCTGTCCATGAGCGACCGCCTGGCGGTGTTCAACGAAGGCCGCATCGTGCAGATCGGCACGCCCGAAGACATCTACGAGCGCCCGTGCAACCGTTTCGTCGCCGGCTTCGTCGGCGCCTCCAACGTGCTGGAGCCGGCGGTGGCGGAAGCGCTCTGCGGCCGGGCCGGTCTCTACAGCCTGCGCCCCGAGCGCATCGCGCTGCTGGGCCCGGGCCTGCTGGGTCCGGGTCGGGCGCCCGAAGCCGACGCCATCCAGATCGAAGGCCGGGTCGAGAGCCTGTTGTATCACGGCGCGACCCGGCGCCTCGCCGTTGCCGTGGCCGGCACCACACTGCTGGTCTCGCTGTCGGCGGGCCTCGCTGCGCCGCCGCGGGTGGGCGAGGCGGTGCGCCTCGGCTGGGCGCGCGGGGCGATGCACCGGATGGAAGACGCGTAATGCGAGGCCTGCGATGAGCGACGCGGCTTTGAGCCGGGGCGCGGTGGAGGCCGGCGGCGGCCTGGGGCGCCGGCTCTCCGACCTGCTGGTGACACGGCCGCGCCTGCTGCTGCTGATTCTGCTGGGACCGCCGCTGGTCTGGCTCGGCGTCGTCTACCTCGGTGCGCTCTTCGCCCTGCTGCTGCAGAGCTTCTTTTCCATCGACGAGTTCTCCGGCCTGATCCGTTACGAGTTCACCCTGAAGACCTACGGCGAACTGCTGCAGCCGGCCAACCTCGACATCATCCTCCGCACCGTCACCATGGCCGCCTGCGTGACGCTGGCCGCCGCCGCCATCGCCTTTCCCATCGCCTACTACGCGGCACGCTACGCCCGGGGGCGCTGGAAGGCGCTGTTCTATCTGGCGGTCATGCTGCCGCTGTGGTCGAGCTATCTGGTGCGGGTCTATTCCTGGAAGCTGATCCTGGCCAAGGAAGGCATCCTCAACTGGGTGGTCGACCAGTTGCACCTGACCTGGCTGCTGGATGCGGTACTGGCGCTGCCGGTGATCGGCGGGCCGTCGCTGTCGATCAGCTACCTCGGCACCTTCCTGGTCTTCCTCTACATCTGGCTGCCTTTCATGATCCTGCCGCTGCAGGCCTCCCTGGAGCGCGTGCCGGCCAGCCTCATCGAAGCCTCCGGCGATCTCGGCGCCACGCCGCGCCAGGCCTTCGCCACGGTGATCCTGCCGCTGGCCCTGCCGGGCATGGTCGCCGGCTCGATCTTCACCTTCTCGCTGACTCTCGGCGACTACATCATCCCGCAGATCGTCGGCTCCTCGCGCCTGTTCATCGGCCAGGCGGTCTACACCCACCAGGGCATCGCCGGGAACATCCCGCTGGCAGCGGCCTTCACCGTGGTGCCCATCGTCATCATGGGCTTCTACCTCTGGGGCGCGAAGAAGCTGGGGGCCTTTGATGCGCTCTAAGAGCGGTGCTCCTTTCGGTTTGAAGCTGGCGGCGGCGGGCGGCCTGCTGTTTCTCCACCTGCCGCTGCTGCTGATCTTCCTCTACGCCTTCACCACCGAGGAAAAGAGCTACCAGTTCCCGCCGCCGGGCCTGACCCTGCAGTGGTTCGCGGTGGCCTGGGGCCGCGACGACATCTGGCAGGCGCTGGGCCTGTCGGTGCAGGTGGCGGCGGTCTCCACGCTGATTGCCATGGCGCTCGGCACCCTGGCGGCGGCCGCGGTGGCGCGCAGCCGCTTCTTCGGGCGCGAGACGGTCTCGCTGCTGATCATCCTGACCATCGCGCTGCCCGGCATCATCACCGGCATTTCGCTGCGCGCCGCCTTCAATCTGGCCGAGATTCCCTTCAGCTTCTGGACCATCGTGCTGGGTCACGCCACCTTCTGCGTCGTGGTGGTCTACAACAACGCGGTGGCGCGGATGCGCCGCGCCTCCGGCTCGCTGATCGAGGCTTCCATGGACCTCGGCGCCGACGGCTTCCAGACCTTCCGCCTCGTCGTGCTGCCGAACCTGGCGACCGCGCTGCTGGCCGGCGGCATGCTGGCCTTCGCCCTCAGTTTCGACGAGGTCATCGTCACCACCTTCACCGCGGGCCAGCAGTCGACCCTGCCGATCTGGATGCTGACCGAACTGGTGCGGCCGCGCCAGCGCCCGGTGACCAACGTGGTCGCGGTCTTCGTCATCGCCGTGACCTTCATCCCCATTCTCGCCGCCTACTACCTGACCCGCGAGGGCCAGCATGCCGGCGGCGAAGGCAAATGATGCAACTCGAACAGGGAGACCTGCCATGCAGCCCTCAATGCAAACCGGCATGCTGATCGGTACCGCCTTCGAAGCCGGCGCGGAGGAGGCGGAAATCGTCCTCAATCCGGCCACGGGCGAGACGCTGCTCGAACTGCCGGAGGCCTCGTCCGACCAGATCGACCGCGCCGTCGCCGCCGCCGAAAAGGCCTTCGCCTCGTGGCGCCGTTCGACGCCGGGCGAGCGCGCCAATGCGCTGCTGAAGCTGGCCGACAAGATCGAAGCCGAAGGCCCGGAGTTCGCCCGCCTGGAGGCGCTGAACTGCGGCAAGCCCTATCACAACGTGCTGAACGACGAGATCCCCGCGGTGGTCGACGTGCTGCGTTTCTTTGCCGGCGCGGCGCGCTGCCTGCACGGCTCGGCGGCGGGCGAATACCTGCAGGGCTTTACCTCGATGATCCGCCGCGACCCCATCGGCGTGGTGGCTTCCATCGCGCCGTGGAACTACCCGCTGATGATGGCGGCCTGGAAGATCGGCCCGGCCATCGCCGGCGGCAACTGCGTGGTGCTGAAGCCCTCCGAGCAGACGCCGCTGACCACCCTGAAGCTGGCCCAGGTTGCCGCCGGGGTGCTGCCGGAAGGCGTCCTCAACGTGGTGGTCGGGCGCGGCGAGTCGGTGGGCAACGCGCTCATCCATCATCCGAAGGTGCAGATGATCTCGCTGACCGGCGACATCGCCACCGGCAAGAAGGTGCTCGCCGCCGCCGCCAAGTCGGTGAAGCGGACCCATCTGGAACTGGGCGGCAAGGCGCCGGTCATCGTGTTCGACGATGCCGACATCGGCGCGGTGGTCGAGGGCGTGCGCACCTTCGGCTACTACAATGCCGGGCAGGACTGCACCGCGGCCTGCCGCATCTACGCCTCGTCGAAGGTCTACGACAACCTGGTCGCCGACCTGACGTCGGCGGTCTCCACCATCGCCTATGCCGACAAGGACGACAGCAAGAACGAGATCGGCCCGCTGATCTCGGCGCGCCAGCGCGACCGGGTGTCCAGCTTTGTGGAGCGCGCCGCCAGCCGCAACCACATCGAAATCACCACCGGCGGCAGTGTGGCCGAGGGCAACGGCTTCTTCTACCAGCCCACTGTGGTGGCCGGCGCCCTGCAGGAAGACGAGATCGTCCAGCGCGAGGTCTTCGGCCCGGTGGTCTCGGTGACCCGCTTCGACGACGTCGATACCGCCGTCGCCTGGGCCAACAACTCCGACTACGGCCTGGCCTCGTCGATCTGGACCAGGGACGTGTCCCGCGCCATGGCGACGGCGGCGCGGCTGGAATACGGCTGCACCTGGGTCAACTGCCACTACATGCTGGCCAACGAGCTGCCCCACGGCGGCCTGAAGTCCTCCGGCTACGGCAAGGACATGTCGATGTACGCCCTGGAGGACTACACCGTCGTCCGCCACGTCATGGTGGCGCATGGCTAGAGGGCCGGCAACGGGCCCGTCGAGACCCTCTCCCCGCCGGGGAGAGGGCTGCGAAGCGTCGGCGAGCGCCTGCGCGAGCTTACGCGAAGCCGGGTGAGGGGGCGTCGCCTCTGGCCCATTCCCGGTCGCATGAGGTGTTGCGGCGCTGCGGCGAAGTCGCATAAGGTGACGCTGATGGTTCCGCCAATTCGAACGAACGGCGGATTAAATGGGACCACGGGGAGGCGTACCCTATAGGCACCGAACCCGTGGCTGCCCCCGCAACTGTGAGCGGCGAGCGACACCCGACATGCCACTGGCCCGAATCGGGCCGGGAAGGCGGAGTGGAGCGACGACCCGCGAGCCAGGAGACCTGCCATCGGGATTCTTACTCACGCCGGGCGGGGTTGCTCGGAAGGGCAGGGTGGCATGGCGCACGGCCATGCCGTGCAGATGTCTTTCCGACGGCGCCCGATCCGGATG
>JBHJIR010000063.1:0-45197 GCA_050043265.1 Kiloniellaceae bacterium | reverse complement strand
AGATCGAGCCCCTTGCCGGCGGCGGCGGCGAGCAGGCCGATGTCGCTCGACGGCTTTTCCCAGCGGCCCGTGAGGTCGGCGGTAAGCTTGCTGAAGTAGTCTTCGATGTGCAGCGGTCCGGCGAGGCGGACGCTGCCACCGAGCTGGATGTCGGTCAGCGGCTGCAGTGCCGTCAGATCACCGACATCGGCGGTGGCGTCGAGCGTGCCGCTGCCGTCGTTCACATTGAAAGGACCGGCCGCGGCGAGCTGCGCGGTGCCGTTGGAGACGTCCAGCGCCGCGATGTCCAGGGCGCCGTTGTCGAGATTGAGCGTGCCGGCCAGATGCCATGGCAAGGCGTCGCCGAGCACCTGGTTTACGTTGTCCTGGCCGGGCAGGCGTGGGCTGTCGACGCGGCCGTCGAGATCGAGCGTCAACCGTGGCGCCGGGCCGAGCAGATTGCTTTCGGCCGTCACCGTGCCGGCGGCGGTGACCGCGGCGGCGGTGAAGTCTGGCGTGGCGAGGCCCTCGGCGCGCAGGTCGAACCGGGCCTGCGGCAGGCTGGTGGTGCCGCTCAGCGTGACGTCGGCGGCGAGCGCGCCCAGCCCGTCGAGGTCGAGCAGCGCGGCGAGGGCGGCGCCGTCGTCCGCGCTGGCCGCGATCTTCATGTCCAGGGCGCCGCCCGTCGGCACCACGTCGCCGCTCACCGCCAGGTCGAGGCTGCCGTTGCGGGCGGTGAGGTGATCGAGGTGCAGGCGCTCGTCGTCCTGCCAGGCGCCGGCGAGGTCGATGTCGGTGGTGCCGGCGAGCAGCCGCCAGGCGGCGGCTTGCGGCGGCGGGCTTACCGTGCTGTTCCCTTGCAGGCGGAACGCGATGTCGCTGTTGGCGCCGCGGGCGAGGCCGATGGCGGCCTTGGCGTTGGCCAGGTCGCCGAGCGACAGCGTAAGGTCGCCGTTCCAGTCGGCCAGCGGTCCATCGCCCGCCAGGGTCAGTTCTGAGCCGGGCATGTCCGGCAGGCCCAGGAGGGTGGCGAGCAGGCCGCCGGGCGCCGAGCGCGCGGTAACCTCGGCCGTCAGGCTGTCGCTGTCGGGCCGGTAGTGCAGCTCTGCAAGGAGTCGTCCTTCGGTGCCGTCGAGGCGCACAAGATCCAATCGCGTCGACAGGCTGCCGTCGTCGCGGCGGCGGGCTTCGCCCGCCAGGGGGAAGCGGGCGGCCTGGCCCAGCACCGGCGCGCCGAGGGCGATCTCGTCAACCGCGACGCGGCCGACGCGGACGTTCAGCGGGAAGTCCAGCAGGGCGCCCGCGCCGCCGCCGTCTTCCGCTTCCGACACGGGTTCGCCGGAAGCGGGCAGGCGCGCCAGGTCGACACCGGTGAGCTTCAGGCGCTCGACGTCCAGGGTGCGGCCGAGCAGCGCCCAGGGCCGCCAGTCGATTTCCAGCGCCGCGACGGTGAGCCAGGGACCCTCGGCATCGCGCAGCACGATATCGCGTGCCTTCAGGGTCTCCGGCAGGCTGCCCTCAAGGGCGCCGATCGAGAGTTCCATCTCGCCGGGCGTGCTGACGGCGTCTTCGATCGTGCGGGCCAACCAGTCGCGCCCGCCGTCGCTGCCGATCCAGGCGTAGCCGAGCGCAACGGCAATCGCGACCAGGGCGAGCAAGCCGCCGAGGCCGATGGCCAGGCTTTTGAAGATCGCTTTCGCGCGCGGCATATCAGAACGCCTGTCCGAAGCTCACGTAGAACTGGAACAATTCATCGACCCCATCGCGTGGATTCAGCGGGAAGGCGACGTCCAGTCGTACCGGACCGAAGCCCGTGAAGTATCTTAGACCCAACCCCGCAGCCCAGCGGATGGTTTCATCACCGGTCGGGACAGGATCGTCGTATACCGTACCGCCGTCGACAAAGGGCACCACCCCGATATCCTCGGTGACGCGGACGCGCAGTTCGCCGCCGACCTCCACCAGCGACGTGCCGCCGAAGGGGTCCTGGTCGTTATCGAGCGGGCCGACCAACTGGTATTCGTAGCCGCGGATCGAACCGCCGCCGCCGGCATAGAAACGGCGTGAGGCTGGCAGTGATTCTGTTTTCTCTCCGACGATGGAGCCCAGGCGCGCGCGGCCGGCGAGGATGAAGCGCTCGCCCTCGTCGATGGCGTAGTAAGCCGAACCGCCCGCCACCGCTGTCAGGAAAAGAAGACTTTTATCGCCGACGCCGGTCGACGGCGTGAGAGCGAGTTGCAGGCGTGTGCCCTTGGCCGGGTTCAGCGGATCGTCGGTGGTATCGCGGTTCGCCGTTACCGGCAGGCCGAACAGCTGGAAGCTCTGTTCGCCTTCGCCATTATCGGCGTTCTCGTCGATGATTTCATAGCTGAAGGAAACGCCGGCGGAAACGCGCCAGTTGTCCAGGAAGGGCCGTTCGAGCGCGACCAGAGCCTCGGCGGACTGGCGCTCGTAGGCGTCGGTATCTTCCTGGCCGCCTTTCAGGTCGGCCAGAAGGTCCTGATCGTTGTGCAGGAAAGCCGGCTTGCGGAACGTCAGCTGGCCGGTCTGTTCGACCAGCGAGCCGGTCGCTTTGGCTCGCAGGGTCTCGTTACGGCCCAGCAGGTTGCGATGCTCCCAGAACAACTCCAGGCTGGGCCCGATGTCGCTCGAATAGGCTGCCGCCGCGCCGATCGACCGATGCTCCCGCTCCACCAGGGTGACGGTCACCGGCAGTTTGCCGTCGGCGTCCGGGGCGGCAGCGGTTTCCGCGTTGACGGTGGAAAACAACCCGGTGTCGGACAGGCGGCGCTGCAGCTCACGCATCTGCCGTCGGTCGTAGACCGCGCCCTCCGGCCAGTCGGCGATGCGGCGCAGGTAGCTTTCTTCGACCCGTTCCACTCCGCTGAAGGCGAGGGGGCCGAAAGTCGCGCGCGGGCCGGCCTCGACCGACAGCCGCACCGTCATCTCGGCGTTCTCACGGTTGATGAAGGTCCTGCGCTCGGCGATGCGGGCAAAAGGATAGCCGCTTTCCTGCAACTGTCCCACCAGGCTCTGCTCGGCGGCGACCACCGCCGGCGCGCGCGCCGCCATGCCGAGAGTGATGCCCAGCACTGCGAGCGCCGGGCGGGCTTCTTCCGGCGGCGGGGTTGTGTCGGTGTAGCTGATCTCGTAGGCGGCCAGGCTGTAACGCGGCCCGTTGTCGATCTGCAGCACGATCCTGGCCGGCTGAACCGTATTGTCGATCTGCAGGTCTATTTCGGCGTCGTAGTAGCCTTCAGACTGCAAGGCCGTCTGCAACCGCTCGATGTCATCCTCCGCCCGGCGCCGCAGGCCGACAGTGGTGGCCGGCGGTTTGTCGGCCAGGGCGATGAGCTGCGACGATGCGCGCAGAACTTCCAGCAGGTCGGGGTCGCCGATGCCTTCCAGGCTGACGTCGTAGGGGACGCCCGGCTCGCGGTCCTGTGACACGGCCGGTTCTTCCGGGCCGACGAATTCGCGGGCTTGGCCGGCGGTCGCGGGCGCCGGCAGGGCAAGCTCCACCAGCGCAAACCCTAGGAGGCAGCAGATCACCGCGGCGGCGCAGCAGCAGCGCCGGCGGAACCCGGCGCCGCTCGCGAAGGAATGTCTCAAGAACCGGCCCCCGCTCTCCGCGTCTCGTCGGCGCCGCGGCTGGCGGGGGGCAGGCGCCTCAGTTGGTTGCATACGGGAGGCAAGGCCTCTTTCTTCTTGGTTGGCTTATAGCAGGAAGGCTTGGACCCCCCAATATAGGTGCTGAGCCCTATATTACCATGGGAAGGCCCTCCCCCCGGGGTAGCGGGCGGAGGCGTTGGGCGAGCGCTTTCCACCCCGTGGGCGCTGCCGTTGTACTGGCGTGGCGGCCTGCTTCACGGGGTTTCTGATCACCAGTGTACTTTGATCAAACTGGACTTATATTTTGAGATCAACCGGCGGTATCCGGTTGGATTTGCCGAGCGATGGGAAAACGGCACCTTATCTGTTCGTTAACGCATTTTTTCGCATGCTATACCATAATAAGTTGCATTCTGGGACATAGGTCCTATGTCGATTCGTGAGATTGCCTTGGCGGATATCCCGCCAGCCCACCCTGCGGCTGCATTCTTCCGGTTCTGGGAGAAGGCGGCAGGCGGGAACGCCTGGGTGCCGTGGAGTACGTTCGATGCGATGGACCATCCGGCGATCCTGCCCTGGGTCCTGCTGCTGAAGCGTGAGCCAAACGAGACCGGCGGCGGCACGGTACAGTGGCGCTATTCCGTCTGCGGGACCGGCTGCACCGAGCTGTTCGGCTCCAGCTACCAGGGCAAGTTGTTCGGTCACGGCATGTCGCCCGAGGCGGCGGCGGAGCGGTTGGCCGAGTTCAACCGGACCATCGGCGGCGAGGGGCCGCTGTTCTTCGACAGCCACCTGCCGATTCCCGACCGCGAGTTCGTCCGAGTCCTGCGCGGCATCTTTCCCTTCTCCTCGGCCGGCACCGGCGACATTGACCGCCTCTTCGTGGTGGTCGCGCGCGAAGACGCCCGCACCGACTGATACCCCCTTCGTTGCGGTGCAGGCCGTGGGCATGCTGCTGCGGGGTTTCAGTCGTGTTGCGGGCGCGGGCGTTATGTTTCCGCGGCGGGAAATCAGGCAGAAATGGTGAGCGGATAAAGTCTCCAGCCATTGCAGTCCAAAACGCTGCAGTCGCTTTAGGAGACACCCAATGGCCAAATACCGAGATCACCTGCCGCAGCTCGACGGTGGGATTTTCCTGACCGATGGTGGTATCGAAACCACCCTGATTTTCCACGAAGGGCTGGACCTGCCGTATTTCGCCGCCTTCGATCTGTTGAAGGATCGTACGGGGCAGGCGGCGCTCAGGCGTTACTTCAGCAGTCACGCATCGATCGCCCAGCAGCACGACTGCGGCTTCATTCTGGAAAGCCCGACCTGGCGCGCATCCTCCGACTGGGGAAGCAAGCTCGGCTATCGCGCGGCCGACCTGGTGGAGGTGAACCGCCAGTCGATCGCTCTGCTGGCCGACCTGCGCCGCACCTTCGAAACCGCGAAGGCGCCGATGGTGATCAGCGGCTGCGTCGGCCCGCGCGGCGACGGCTACCAGGCCGGCGAAGCGATGACCGCCGAAGAAGCGCAGGCCTACCACACTCTGCAGATCGAGGCCTTCGCCGAAAGCGAGGCCGACATGATCACCGCCATTACCATGACAAACGTGCCCGAGGCCGTCGGCGTGACCCGCGCCGGCCAGGCAGCGGGCATGCCGGTTGTGATCTCCTTCACCGTGGAAACCGATGGACGCTTGCCGTCCGGCGACACCCTGAAGGATGCCATCGCGGCGGTCGACGCGGCGACCGGAGACGGTCCGGCCTACTACATGATCAACTGTGCTCATCCTGATCACTTTGCGGAAGCCCTGGTGGCGGGTGAGGCCTGGGTGCGGCGGATCCGGGGACTGCGGGCCAACGCCTCGCGGCTCAGCCATGCGGAACTCGACGAGGCGGAAGAGCTGGACGACGGCAACCCGGAGGAACTGAGCCAGCAGTACCGGGCGCTGTGGGCGAAGCTCGGCCACATCACAGTGATGGGCGGTTGCTGTGGCACCGACCACCGCCACATCGAGGCGATCTGCCACGCCTGCTCCACGGCCGCGGCGGCCTGACCGCGCCGCCGATGCCGCGGCCGGCGTGTTCTCCTTCAGAAGAAGGTGCGCTCATAATGACGATCAAGCCTCTAACGGTTCCGGCCAGGCGGGCCGAAACGGTTGCTGCGTCCCCGCCATTGCCGCTGGTGGCGCTGCACAGCTCCGCCTCGACCGGCGGGCAGTGGAAGGCCCTGGCGGCGCGGCTGGACGGGGCGCGTCCGGTGTTCACGCCGGACCTGCCAGGCTATGGCCGGGCCGCCTTTCGCGACGGCAAGGCGCCGGGCGAACCCAGCCTCGCCGCCGATAGTGCGGCGGTGCTGCGCGGTGTCGGCAGTGAGGTTCCGGCCTTTCATCTTGTCGGCCATTCCTATGGCGGCGCGGTGGCAATGAAAATCGCCCTCGACCATCCGCGGCGGGTGGCCAGCCTGACCCTGATCGAGCCGGTGCTGTTTCACCTGCTGCCGCTGGCCGGCGGCCGCGAGGACAAGCGGCTCTACCGGGGTATTCTCGGCATCCGAGACCGCCTGCGCGGCGCGGTGGCCGCCGGCTGGCCGGCCCACGGAATGGCCGCCTTCGTGGACTTCTGGAACGGTGCGGGAAGCTGGGACGGTATCGACTGTGAACAGCGCCGGCACCTGGCCGCCCAGGCACCGGCGGTACTGCGCAACTTCGCCGCCCTATTCGCCGAGTGCTGGCCGGCGGCGGCGGTTGCCCGCCTGGAAATCCCGTTGCTGACCATTGCCGGCGGGTGTTCGCCGACGGTGGCGCGCCAGGTGAGCGACAGAATCCTCGATGCGGCGACGGATATTACCGCCGCCCGTGTTTTCGGGGCCGGCCACATGGCTCCCTTGACCCACGCCGGCACGGTCAACGCCTTGATCGTACGGCACCTTCATCTTGCCGAGGCGGCGGAGGGCCCTGCGCGACAGGGCGTCTCCTTTCGCCACAGGGTCGCGGCAGCTTGATTCTTTAAATCCTTTCTTCGACTCACAATTACCCAAGGAACGACCAATGGAACTCAACAAGAATCCCGAAACCGCCGTGCTGCACAGCGGCTACCGTGCCGATCCCGCCACCAACGCGGTGGCCGTGCCGATCTATCAGACCACGTCCTACCAGTTCGCGAACGCCGCCCATGCCCGGCGCCTCTTCGCGCTGGAGGAGATGGGCAACATCTACACCCGCGTGATGAACCCGACCAACGACGCCTTCGAGCAGCGCATGGCTGCGCTGGATGGCGGTGCCGCGGCGCTGGCGGTCAGCTCCGGGCAGGCGGCGACCACGCTGTCGGTGCTGAACATCGCCGGCACCGGCGACAACATCGTCAGCGCCACCGGCCTGTACGGCGGCACCTGGAATCTCTTCGCCAACACGCTGAAGACGTTCGGCATCGAAGTGCGATTCGTCGACGCGTCGGACCCGGAGAATTTCCGCCGCGCGACCGACGGGCGGACGCGTGCCTACTACGCAGAAACCCTGCCGAACCCGATGCTGAGGGTCTTCCCGATCAGCGAAGTTGCCGCCATCGGCGAGGATCTCGGCGTGCCGCTGATCCTCGACAATACTTCTTCGCCGGTGATCTGCCGCCCCTTCGACCACGGCGCCCACATCCTGGTCTACTCGGCGACCAAGTACATCGGCGGCCACGGCAATTCCATCGGCGGCGTTATCATCGACGGCGGTAAATTCGATTGGGAAAAGCATGCGGAGCGTTTCCCGATGCTGAATCAGCCGGACCCGAGTTATCACGGCGCGGTGTGGACCGAGGCGGTGAAGGAGATGGGCCCGGTCGCCTACATTATGAAGGCCCGCTGCACCCTGCAACGCGACCTCGGCATGGCGCTCAGCCCGTTCAACACCTTCAACTTCATCCAGGGGCTGGAGACTTTGCCTTTGCGCATGCGCGAGCATTGCCGCAACGCCCAGGCGGTGGCTGACTACCTGGCCGGCCATCCGCTGGTGCAGAAGGTGATCTATCCGGGCATGAGCGCTTCCGACTCCCAGGAGCGTGTGGAGCGCTACCTGACCGGCGGGCGCGGCGGCCTGGTGGGCTTCGAACTGAAGAACGACGATCCCGAAGCCGGCGCGCGTTTCATCGACTCCCTGCAGATGATCTATCACGTGGCCAATATCGGCGACACGCGCACCCTGGCCATCCACCCGGCCAGCTCGACGCACCAGCAACTCAGCGCCGAGGACCAGCTCGCGACCGGCGTCACGCCCGGCTACCTGCGCCTCTCGGTCGGTATCGAGCACATCGCCGACATCCTGGCCGACATCGGCCAGGCCCTGGACGCCACGGCGGCCGCCAAGCGCGCGGCCGCCTGAAGGCACGGCAGACCCGGCACCGCGAAATGCCGGGTCGCCCCGGGGCGGCGCGCCTATCCACTGCGCCGCCCCACCTCTGAACCACCTGCTGTCCCTTGCCTCAGGCGGCCTCCCCTCTGGAGGCCGCCTAACTTTCAGATGGGGTCTTCATTCTCCGGATCGGTGGAGGCGATCTGTGGCCGCCTGCCGCCCGCTATCGGCTGTTGTGGTCCCCGAACTGGCTCGGTAGAATTCCTCCAACATATTTCGTCTAAAAGGCGATTTTCCGTCCGTTTCTGGCATGCTGTATCGGGGGAAAAATGCGGAGCACAATTTATCGCGCTATCGCCGTGGTCGTCGGGATGTCGTGGGTTTTGTCAGGGTGCGGGGGTACTGCTCCTCTTGATATTCCCGCGCTCGGCCCGGCTCCTACGCTGTCGAGCGTCAGTCTTAATCTGTCGCCGGATGCCACCTTTGCGCTGACCAAGATTATCGCGGATATCAAGCGCGGAGAGGTAATCGGCGCGTTTCCCTCCCGCGGTATCGAAACGAAAGGGTCTTTCTGCAACTACACCAGCGGTAGCAACGATGTCATCACCTGGGGTGGCGGCAGCCGTTACCTCGGCAACTGGAGTACGGAACTCGGGACTGTCTTTTACGAGACCATGACGGGCCAAGGTTACAGCATTGCGGGCGATCCTTCCGATCTGTTTCTTCAGGAAAAAGCAGTGCTCTCGGCCGAGTACATCATCGGCGGCCGGATCAAGACCATCAAAAGCAACTTCTGCCATCAGCATCACTGGTGGGATGGACGGCCGCTCTATGAATACAGCGGCATCTTCTACATCGACGTCGAGTGGTCGATCCTCAATACGCTGACTCAGGATATCGTCTTCAAAAAGGCGTACCCCGGTCGCTTCGTTCAACAACAGCCGATCAAGGAGGGTATCCCCTTGATGCTGCAAGGGGCCTTTGCGGATTCAGTAGCGCGCTTGGCCGCCGACACCGACGTGAAAGCGCTTGCCGATGGGCAGAAGGTGGCGCGCCGCCCAATTCAATCGGTTGAGGAAAACTATACGGTTGTGAATGGTGAACGCTCCCTGGCGTTTGACACGGACCGTATGCGGGCAGCCGTCGTCACGGTCCGGATCGGACAAGGGCATGGCTCTGGCTTCTTCATCGGTAAGGGCGGTCTGGTGGTGACCAATGCGCATGTTGTCGGCGATGCGAACACCGTGCAGGTGCGGTTGTCCTCGGGGGTCGAACTGACGGGGCGGGTTATGGTGCGGGACCAGGTCCAGGACGTCGCTCTTGTCGATACCGGCGCGCGCTTTTCTGCTCCGCCATACGTGGACGTGACACAGCCGGCGCTCGCGACCGAGGTCTATGCCGTTGGCAGTCCGATCCTCGAGTCGCTGGACGCGACGGGCACCAAGGGCATCGGCAGTGCCATGCGGACCGATCCGGTCAGCGGTAGGCGCGTTATTCAGGCCGACGTCGCCATTTCGCCCGGTAGCAGTGGGGGTCCTCTGTTCAATGGCGAGGGCCACATCATCGGCATCTCGGCGGCCAAGTATTCGACCAGAGGTGCTGAGGGGTTGGGTCTTTTCATCCCCATCGGCGATGCTTTGTCTGCCTTGGGTGTCGGGTTAAAGGCGGCGTCTTAGACCCGCTCTGCCGGCGGGGTGGTACTTGTCGTCGCCGGATCCCCTTTTGCCGGCAGGCGCGCCACCGGGGTGGAGGCGGTCCTGGTGGGGTTGCTTCCAGTCCAAATTTTCGGTCGGTAGGGGCTGCCTGGGACGGGTCGTTATGTTAGAACAACCGCCAACCGCTTCCCAATGAAGAGACAAGGATCAACGAGATGAGGGAACGTCTCTGGAACGTCTATCTTTCCGGCGAAATCCATTCCGACTGGCGCGAGCAGATCGCCGCCGGCGTGGCCGAGTCCGGCCTGCCGGTGCGTCTCGACGCGCCGATCACTGTGCATGAGGACAGCGACGACTGCGGCGCGGTCATCCTGGGCGAGGAGGAAAACGCCTTCTGGCGCGACCAGAAGGGCTCGCGCATGAACGCCATCCGCACTCGCACGCTGATCGGCGAGGCCGATGTCGTGGTGGTGCGCTTCGGCGACAAGTACAAGCAGTGGAATGCGGCCTTCGATGCCGGGACCGCGGCGGCCCTGGGCAAGGCACTCATCACTCTGCACGACCCGGCGCTGACTCATGCCCTGAAAGAAGTCGACGGTGCCGCTCTGGCGGTCTGCGAGACCCCGCAGCAGGTGGTGCAGACGCTGGCCTATGTCATCCGCGGCGCGCTGCCGGGACGAAGCAAGAGCCTGGCGGCGGAGTAGGCGGCTCTAAGCCGCCTTCGCTTCCCGCGTCCAGGCGGCGACATCGGCGATCAGAGTGCTGAGGTCGGCCTTCAGCTTTTCGTAGCCGCCGTTGGCGGTGATCGTCGCCTCGTCCATGTAGAGATTGCGCTTCATCTCGATCTGCAGGGAGTGGCGGTTCTCCGCCGGGCGGCCGCAGGACCGGATGATTTCGGCGCCCTTGTAGGGCTTGTTCACCGACACGCTGTAACCGAGGGCCGCGAGACGCTCGGCAATGAAGGCGGTGAAGGCGGGGTCGCAGCTTTCACTCTCCAGGTCGCCGATCACCATGTCCGGGCGTTCGGCGCCGGGCCCGTCGGGCGTGATTGCCGTGCCGAAGGACTTCATCGAGTGCATGTCGATGTGCCAGACGGCGCCGTGCCGTGCGTGCAGCCGGTCGAGGGTGTCATGCAGCGTGCGGCGGTAGGGCCACCAGCAGCGCTCGATACGGTTGCGCAGGCCGGCCACCGACATCGGGCCGGCCAGCAGGGGTTTGCCGTCGTTGGTGCGGTGACGGAACAGACCGATACCCAGCGCGGACTTGGGGCCGGGGTTCAGCGGTTCCGGCCAGGTGCCGTCGATCAGTTGCGGGTCGACGTCGTCGAGGCGCCGGTTGGGATCGATGTAGGCGCGCGGGAAGCGCGCGGCGAGCAGGGTCGCGCCGGTCTGCGGTGCCGCACCGACCAGGTCGTCGACCATCCAGTCCTCGGCACCGCGCAGCACCAGCGCCGGCACCTGGGTGACGAAGTCCTCGGGATAGACCCGCCCGGAATGCGGCGAGTCGATGAGCAGCGGAACGGCCTCGCCGGCGGGGGCAAGAAGGTCGTAGGCCCGCTCGTCGAAAGGCGGAACGTCAAAAGGCGGGGCGTCGGAAGGAGGATCGCTTTCCATCGGCTTCATGATCAATCGTTCAAGTGGCAGGCGGACCAGCGTCCGGGAGCGATTTCCCTCAGGGCCGGCCGCTCGATGCGGCAGCGCGCGCTGGCGTGCGGGCAGCGCGGTGGGAAGTGTCAGCCCGGGGGCGGGTCGAGAGGCGAGGTGATCTCGCTCTTCACCGGCTGATAGCGGCGCTTGCGCAACTCGATGCGCGGCACTTCCGACAACAGCGCCTTGGTGTAGGGGTGGTTGGGGGCATCGAAGATGTCTTCGGTGGTGGCGATCTCCACCACGCGGCCCAGGTACATGATGACCACCCGGTCGGCGATGTGCTCGACCACCGAGAGATCGTGGCTGATGAAGAGATAGGTGAGGTCGAGGTCGCGGCGCAGGTCCATGAAGAGGTTGATGACCTGCGCCTGGATGGAAACGTCCAGCGCGGCGATGGCCTCGTCGCAGACGAGGAAGCGCGGCTTCACGGCGAGGGCGCGGGCGATGCCGATGCGCTGGCGCTGGCCGCCGGAAAACTGGTGAGGATAGCGGCGCCGGAAATCCGGATCGAGGCCGACGCGCAGCATGACCTCGGCGACGTAGTCGGCCACCTCACCCCGCGGCACCAGGCCGTGGACCTGCGGCGCCTCGCCGATGATTTCCTCGACGCGCATACGCGGATCGAGGGAGGCGAAGGGATCCTGGAAGATCATCTGGATGGCCAGGGCGGTATCGTGGCCGGCGACCCTGCCGTTTCGCCATACCGGCTTGCCGTCGAAGGCGAGCGTGCCCGCGCTGGGCGGCAGGATGCCGGCGACCATGCGCCCGAAGGTCGACTTGCCGCAGCCGGATTCGCCGACCAGGCCGACCACCTCGCCGGCGCCGACGGTGAGGTCGACGCCGTCCACGGCGTGCACCGTTTCCTCGCGGATCGACGAGCCGAGGCGCTGGGCGATGCGCCCGGCGAAGTCGAGGCGCTTCACGAAGCGTTTGCTCACCCCTTCGGCATGCAGGATCGGGCGGCGCTCTGCCGGCGCTTCCGCGTCGCTGGATTGGAGGCCGCCGGCCTGGAGCCCGGCGCTCACAGCGACGCCTCCTGTCCGCCGGCGCTGCTCTGCAGTACCGTTTCCAGCGGTTGGTCGTGAGGATGCGCGCAGCGCACCTGGCGCCCCTGGCTGGCGGCGTGCACCGGCGGTTCGTCGAGACAGGCGGCATCGGCGCGCGGGCAGCGGCTGCGGAAGGCACAGCCGGGCTGCAGGTTCAGCAGCGAGGGCGTCATGCCGGGGATCTGGAACAGCCGGCCGCCGCGTCGGTTGCGGCTGGGCACCGAGCCGATGAGGCCGACGGTGTAGGGGTGCGCCGGCTGGTCGAGCACGGCGTCGATCGGCCCCTGTTCGA
Organism: Kiloniellaceae bacterium; assembly: GCA_050043265.1. Classification (GTDB taxonomy): domain Bacteria; phylum Pseudomonadota; class Alphaproteobacteria; order Kiloniellales; family Kiloniellaceae; genus Pelagibius. Next base: position 32,643 of record JBHJIR010000063.1, on the reverse strand, counting down.
CGACGCGGCCGGCGTACATGACACAGATGTGATCGGCGAGGCCGGCCACTACCGCCAGGTCGTGGGTAATCCAGATCATCGCCGTACCGGTCTCGCGGCACAGGGTCTGCGCCTCGTGCAGGATCTGGCCCTGGATGGTGACGTCCAGCGCCGTCGTCGGTTCGTCGGCGATGATCAGCTCGGGCTCGTTCAAGAAAGCGATGGCGATGGCGACGCGCTGGCGCATGCCGCCGGAGAACTGGTGCGGATAGGAGGCGAGGCGCTCGTCCGGCGAGGCGATGCCGACCTTCACCAGCGCCTCGCGGGCGATCTCCAGCGCCCGCGCTTTCGACACGTCGCGGTGGGCCCGCACCGCCTCGGTCATCTGGGTGTCGATGCGCAGAACCGGGTTCAGGGTCATCATCGGGTCCTGAAAGATCATCGCGATCTTGGAGCCGCGCAGCTTGCGGCGCTCGCGCTCGGGCAGCGGCACCAGGTCGCGGCCCTGGAACAGGATCTCGCCGCCGGCGATGCGCCCCGGCGCGTCGACCAGGCCGAGGATTGAGAAGCCGGTGATCGATTTACCGCTACCCGACTCGCCCACCAGGCCCAGGATCTCACCGGCGCCGACCTGGAAGCTGACGCCGGCGACCGCCTTCACCACGCCGTCGCGGGTAAGGATGTGGGTTTCGAGATTCCGGACCTCCAGCGTCGGTGCGCTCATCGCTTCAGGCCCCTCATCGCTTTAGCCGGGGGTTCATCACGTCGCGCAACTGGTCGCCGACCAGGTTGATGGCGACGATGGTGATCAGCAGTGCCACGCCGGGAAAGAAGGAAATCCAGTACTTGCCCGACAGCATGTAGTCGTAGCCGTTGGCGATCAGCAGGCCCAGCGAGGGCTCGGTGATCGGTACGCCGACGCCCAGGAAGGACAGCGTCGCCTCCAGCGCGATGGCATTGGCGATCTGCACGGTGGCCACCACGATCAGCGGCGGCAGGCAGTTCGGCAGCAGGTGGCGGAACACGATGCGCCGGTGCGACAGGGCGAGGCAGGATGCCGCCTCGATGTACTCCTTGCGGCGCTCCACAAGGGCGGTGCCGCGCACGGTGCGGGCATAATAGGCCCACTGCACGATGATGAGGGCGAAGATCACCTTGTCGACGCCCTTGCCCAGCACCGCCAGCAGGATGAGCGCGACGAGGATTGCCGGGAACGAGAGCTGCAGGTCGACGACACGCATGATGACGGCATCGACCCGGCCGCCGAAGTAGGCCGCCAGCACGCCGATGGACATGCCGATTGACAGTGCGATGACGGTGCTCATGGCGCCGACGCCCAGGCTCATGCGCAGGCCGAAGACGATGGCCGAGAGCATGTCGCGGCCCTGCTCGTCGGTGCCGAGGTGATAGGTCATGGCACCGTCGAAGGAGGTGCTGCCGGGTGGCTGCATGCCTTCCATGATGTCGAGCTGTGCGAGGTCGTAGGGATTCTGCGGCGTGATGAAGTTGGCGAAGAGTGCCAGCAGGGCGAGCGTCAGCGTCAGCAGCAGGGCGGCGACGGCCAGCGGGCTCTCGGCGAATTCGGCGGCAAAGCGCGCAGCCGGCGTGGTGCGCCAGCCGGGCCGCAGGTGGGTCGCACGGGTCTCCGTGGCTTTCAACGTATCGGTCATGCCCGCACCTGCGAAAGCCGGACCCGCGGATCGAGCAGGCAATAGAGCATGTCGACGGCGAAGTTGATGATGATGAACATGAACACCGTCAGCATCAGGTAGGCGACCACGACGGGGCGGTCGAGTAGCTGGATGGAATCGATCAGCAGCTTGCCCATGCCCGGCCAGGCGAAGACCGACTCGGTGACCACCGCGAAGGCGATCATGCTGCCCAGTTCCAGGCCCAGGATGGTGACCACGGGGATCATGATGTTTTTGGCGATGTGCACCAGCACGATGCGCGTGGGCGACAGGCCCTTGGCACGGGCGAACTTCACGTAATCCTGCAGGGCGGCCTCGCGGGTGCCGGCGCGCGCCAGACGGATCACCAGGGAGGTCTTGAACAGCGCCAGATTGATCGCCGGCAGCAGCATGTGCGACAGGCCGTCGAGGGTGAGGAAGGACCAGGCGATGCCGAAGACTTCGACGGTATCCCCACGTCCGCCCGAGGGCAGCACCTTGAAGATCACCGCAAAGAGCAGGATCAGCATCATGCCCTGCCAGAAGTTCGGCAGGCTGAAGCCCAGGATCGCCCCGGCCATGATCGACTTGCCGACGACGGAGTGCGGCCGCAGGCCGGCGATCATGCCCAACGGCACGCCGATGAAGACGGCGAAGAGCAGTGCCAGGAAGGCCAATTCGAGGGTCGCGGGCAGTTTGGAGAGGATGAGGCCGAGGGCGTCGCTGGAATAGACGAAACTGCGGCCCAGGTCGCCCTGCAGCGCGTTTTTGACGAAGATGAAGAACTGTTCCCACATCGGCTTGTCGAGGCCGAGGCGGGCGATGGCGGCTTCCATCTCGGCCTGGTCGGAATCCGCGCTGATCATGATGTCGATCGGATTGCCGATCGCGTAGACGCCGATGAAAACCAGTACCGCCATGGCGACGACCACGAAGAGGCTCTGGCCCAGACGGCGCAAAAGATAGACGAGCATCGGTTATGCCCTGCCGCTGTTGGCGGTGCGTCGCACCCCGTGAGGCGGTGCGGGCGGGACGGAGCCTGAGCTCCGTCCCGCCGTTACCATTAGACCGTCAGCTGGCCGGCTTGACGCCGAGGGCCAGCGTATACTGGTCGGTACGCGGCGCGTAGGTGATGCCCTTGCGGAAGGCCCAGGGCGTCACCTCGAAATGCAGCGGCAGGATGGCGAAGTCCGACATCGCCAGCTTGCTGGCTTCCTGGAGTACCGCTTCGCGCTTGTCGTCGTCGACGGTCGCCAGTGCCTCGTCGATCATGGAGTCCAGTGCCGGGCTGGAATAGCGGCCGCGGTTGGTGCCGCCGTAGCCCTTGGCCTTATCCGGCGTGGCGATGAGGGCACGCAGCGGCGAGGACATTTCGCCGGTCGCCGAGCCCCAGCCCGCCAGGTACATCGAGAATTCGTACTGGTTACGCCGCTTGAAGAAGGTGCTGGCGGTGACCGCGTCGACCTGGGTGGTGAAGCCGATGCGGGTCAGCATCTGGGCGACCGCCTGGGCGATCTGGGCGTCATTGATGTAGCGGTCGTTGGGCGAGCCGATGGTCAGGCCGAAACCGTCCGGATAGCCGGCCTCCGCCAACAACTGCTTGGCTTGATCCGGATCGTAGGGGGTCGCCTCGGCGTCCGGACTGGAGCCGAACATGCCCGGCGGCAGCAGCTCGCCGGCCGGCACGGCAATGCCGCCCATGATGCGATCGACGATGGCCTCGCGGTTGATCGCCATGGAAACGGCCTTGCGCACGCGGACGTCCAGGAAGGGGTTCTTGTCGGTACCGGTGATGCCCGGGCTCGGCTCTTCCTTCTGGTCCATGTGCAGGTAGATGACACGGTTGGACAGGCCCTGGGCAATCTGGAAACCCTCGGCTTTGATGCGCTCCAGATCCTGCAGCGGCGGCTTGTCGATCATGTCGACATCGCCGGCCAGCAGGGCGGCCACGCGCGGGCCGTCGCTGGTGATCGGCCGGAAGGTGACCGTGGCCCAGTCGGCCTTGTCGCCCCAATAATCTCCGTTGCGCTCGAAGACGATCTTCTCGCCGCGGGTGTATTCCTTGAATTTGTACAGGCCCGTGCCGATGGCGGCGGCACCGGTATTGAAGGCCTCGGTCTTCGGGTAGTCGCCGGTGCCGGTGCAGCCCTCTGGGCTGAAGCCGATGTCGCCGGTGACGCCGTTGGCGGTCGCCGAAATGACGCCCCAGGCGGAGACCTCGACCGGCAGAAGCGGGAAGGGCGTGCCGGTCTTGATGATCAAGGTGTGGGGGTCCTTGATCTCCATGTCCGCGATGCCCTTGGTGTAGACCGTAAAGGACGAGGGGCTGTTCTCGACATTGGGGATGCGGCAGACGCTATAGACGACGTCCTTCGCCGTGAAGGGCGAGCCGTCGTGGAACTTCACGCCTTCGCGCAGTTTGAATTCCCAGGTGGTGTCGTCCAGCGGCTTCCACGAGGTGGCAAGGCCGGGGTGCAGGCGTTGCTTTTCGTCCTGCAGGATCAGCGACTCGAAGAGATGGCGCCGCATGGCGTTGTTCGGGCCGAGATTGTGATAGTGCGGATCGAGAGCGGAGGGTTCCGCCGACAGTCCGATGGTCAGTTCCTGCGCGGCGGCCGGCGAGGCCAGGGCCGCGGCGAGAGAAACCGCACAAAGCAGAGTGCTCTTTCGCATGAGATCGTTCCCCGTAAGACGTTGATGCGCCTGTTCCTGCGATCCGCGTCGTCCCGTTCAACAGGCCGGGTTGCCGCGCGGATTTTTCGTGTGACTCCTTCCGACCACTCGACGGCGGAGCCTTCCTGGGTATAATGCAAGCGTCTAGTGAGGCTGTCAAAGTGAAATGGCATTGCCGCCAACCAACAACAATTGGCAGGTAAACCCTATCGTGCGGGTCATAGAGGCTATAACATTAGGTTATGGGGTATAGCTACGATCCTCCCAGCGACACGGAAGGCCGCCGTCCGCCGACGCCGCGGATGATGGAGGCTTTCCATGCGGTTATGGACGCCGGTTCGGTCAGTGCCGCGGCGCGCTACCTCGGCGTGTCGCAGCCGGCGGTCAGCCGTCTGCTCAAGCAGTTCGAGGAGGAACTGGGCTTCTCGCTGTTCCATCGCGCCAAGGGGAAACTGACTCCAACGCCGGAGGCGCACCGTCTTTCCATCGACGTTGGCAACGCGCTCGACGGGATCGACCGGGTCCGCCGCTCGGCCGAGGACGTGCGGCGCCACGGCACCGGTCGTTTGCGCGTCGGCATCACGCCGATGCTCTATGAGGCGGTGCTGCACCGCTTGCTTGAGGGATTCCTAGGCGAGCACCCGCACCTCATCCTCACCATGGAAACCGGCCTGACCGAGATGATGGTCGACTGGCTGCTGCGCGACCAGGTCGAACTGGCCTTTGCCTCCATGATGGGCAGCCATCCCGGGATCGAGGCGATCCCGCTGATTGAAACCCATTCGGTGGTCCTGATGCCGCCGGGCCATCCGCTGATGGCCAAGCATGCCATCAGCGTCGAGGACCTGGCCGAGGTGCCGCTGATCACCATGACCCGGCGCTATCCCTCGCGCCACCGCATCGAGCAGATGTTCCGCCGCGCCGGCGTGCCGATGCGTCTGCGCGCCGAGACCAATCTTTCCGGCACCATCTGCGACCTGGTGCGAATGGGTCAGGGCGTCGCCATCCTCAATGCCCTGTCGTGGGGCGGCACCGGCCGCGGCGACCTGGAGGCGCGCCCGCTGACGCCGCGCCTGGTCAACCGTTATGGCGTACTGCATCTGGCCGACCGCGGCTTTTCCCGTCCGGCCCAACAGCTCATCGACGCGATCCGCATGCAACTGGCGCAGACGATGGGCAACGTCTATTTGGGTGAAGAATGAACGCGTTTGTCTTTGAGGTGTGGTTGTGAGTAGCGGACAGGGGTCTAAAGCGTGGCGCGTCGCCGTTGGCGGTTTCGCGCTGGAGTCGGTGTCCTTCCTGCCGGTGGAAACCGGCATCGACGATTTCGAACGCGAGGCGCGGCGCGGCGCGGCGCTGACGGAGGGGCTGGCCGGCACGGCAACCGTCGCCGGCGGCTTCCTGCGGGCCCTGGGCGCTGCGGGTGCGCCCGGCGTCGACATCGTACCGCTGGTCTACACCGACTGCTCGGCGGCCGGTCACAGCAGCGACGCGGCTTTCGATCATTATCGCGACGAACTGCTGGCGCGGCTGCGGGCGGCGCAAGCGGACGGTGGCCCGCTCGACGGCGTGCTGCTGTTCCTGCACGGCGCCATGACGACCCCCAGCCGGGTTGACCCGGAGGGCGACCTGCTGCAGGCCCTGCGCGATACGCTCGGCCCGGACCTGCCGGTCATGGTCGCCTTCGACCTGCACGCCAACCTCTCGCCGCGCACGGCTGAGCTTTGCACGGCGCTGTTCGGCTTCCACTACTCGCCGCACATCGATATGGCCGAAACCGGCGCGCGGGCGGCCCGCTGCCTGCTGGCCAAGCTGAACGGTACTGCCGATCCGCGGGTGGTTCTGGTGAAGCCGCCGGTGACGCTGCCGTCCATCTTCACCGCCACCGCGCTGGAGCCGTTGCAGGACGTCGTTGCCGATTCCGTGAGCTTGCCGGCCAAGGTACCGGGGATCCTGGATGCTTCGGTGTTCTGCGGCTTTGCCTATGCCGACACGCCGGACCTCGGCTTCTCCGTCGCCGTGGTGGCCGACGGCGACCGCGTCCTGGCCGAAGCCGAGGCGGCGCGCCTTGCCTGGCGCATCTGGGTACTGCGCGAGCCCCTGTTGCACGAGGAACTGGTCGACGATCTCGACGGCGGCCTCGCCAAGGCCGCGCGGATCGCCCGCGAGAACGCCTCCCGGGACGCCGGGCCGGTGGTGCTGCTGGAACACGCCGACCGTTTCAACGATTCCACCTGGGCGCTGCACCGCCTGATCGCAGAAGCCGACGGCCTCGCGGTGCATTGCCCCTACCTGTGGGATGCGGAGACTGCCGGGGCGGCGGTGGAGGCGGGCGCTGGGGCGACGATCAAGGTTCGGCTCGGCGGCAAGTCGTCGGATCGCTCCGGCGGTCCCATCGCGGCCGAGGCTGAGGTGCTCTGGGCCGGCGACAAGGCGTTCACCGGCACGGGCCCGATGCGCAAAGGCCGCCACATCGATCTCGGCCCTTCGGCGCTGCTGCGCTTGGGCACGGTCACCGTCAGCGTCATTTCCGTCTGCACCTCGGCCATCGACCTCGATGCGCTGGAGCAGTTCGGCATCGACTTTGCCGCGCAGGACATCGTGTTGCTGCGCTCCAAGACCCATTTCCGCGCGGTCTATGAGCCGCTGGCCGCGGCCATCGTGATCGTGGACACGCCGGACTGGGGCACCGCCGATCTGGCACAGCTGCCCTACCGCCATGTGCGGCCGGGAATATTCCCGCTGGACCGCAAGGCCGAGTGGGCGGGCAATGGTGATAATCAACAGGATACCCGGCGAATGGCGGCGGGTCAGGGAGACGATTGATGCAGCAGGACAACAACCCCATCGAACTGGCCGCGCCGGATATTGCGCCGTACAAGGCCGGCAATACAGGTATCGACTACATCACCCGCTTCGACAGCGGCGAGCCGGGGCCGCACGTGATGATCACTGCCGTAGTGCACGGCAATGAATTGTGCGGTGCCATCGCGCTCGACTGGCTGTTCCGCAACGGCGTGAAGCCGGTAAGGGGCACGCTGTCGCTCGGCTTCATGAACGTCGCCGCCTATCTCAGCTTCGACCCACACAATCCGACCGCCTCGCGCTTCGTCGACGAGGATTTCAACCGGCTGTGGACGGCCGAGGTGCTGGACGACGCTGCGCGCCAGTCCACCGAGTTGACCCGTGCCAGGACGGTGCGGCCCTACATCGGCACCGTGGACCTGCTGCTCGACATCCACTCCATGCAGCGCAGGCAGCCGGCCATGATGATGGCCGGGCCTCTGGCCAAGGGCCGCGAGCTGGCCAAGGCCGTCGGCCTGCCGGAGATTGTGGTGACCGATGCCGGTCACGCCGCCGGCAAGCGCATGCGCGACTACGAGGGCTTTGCCGATCCGGCCAGCCCGAAGAACGCCCTGCTGATGGAATGCGGCCAGCATTGGGAGGCCGCCGCCGGTCCGCTGGCGATCCAGACCGCGCTGCGCTTTCTGCTGGTCAACGGCCTGGTCGATGCGGGCTGGGCCGAGGCGGCGCTGGCGGGGGTGGCGTTGCCGCAGCAGCGCTTCATCGAGGTGACCGGTCCGGTGACCATCCAGAGCGAGGGCTTCCGGTTCGTCGAGGAATACATGGGCCTGGAGGTTATCCCCAAGGCCGGCAGTATCATCGCCTACGACGGCGAGACGCCGGTGACCACACCCTACGACGACTGCGTGCTGATCATGCCGTCGCGCCGGCTCAACCCCGGGGCCTCGGCGGTGCGCCTCGGCCGCTATGTGGATATGGCCTGACGCAGGCGTGATCGTCTGCCTCTGGCGCCCAAGGCCCCAAGCGGGTAAGGGAGGACCATGCTGGACGCCCGCCTCAGGAAGCTGATCGATCCGCCGCTCGATGCCGTCGGGCGGCGGCTCGCGCGTCTCGGCGTCACCGCCAACAGCGTCACCTGGACCGGCTTCTTCATCGGCACCGGCGCGTGGGCGCTGCTGGCCTTGGGCAGCTATCCGGCGGCGCTGGCCTGCATCCTGTTGAACCGCCTGGCCGACGGCCTGGACGGCGCGGTGGCGCGCCACGGCCGCATCAGCGATCTCGGCGGCTATCTCGATATCGTGCTGGATTTTCTGTTTTATTCCGGCGTGGTGTTCTTCTTCGCCGTCGGGCGGCCCGAAGACGCGCTGCCGGCGGCCTTCCTCATCTTCAGCTTTGTCGGCACCGGCGCCTCCTTCCTGGCCTTCGCCGCGCTGGCGGCCAAGCGCGGCATCACCACGGCGGCACGCGGATCGAAGTCGATCTACTACCTGGGCGGCCTGACAGAAGGCAGCGAGACCATCGCCCTCTTCGTCGCGATCTGCCTCTTCCCGGACCTCTTTGCCTGGTTCGCGTGGATCTTCGGCGGTCTCTGCTGGTTGACCACCGCCGTGCGCATCTATCAGGCGGTGGAAACCTTCAAGCGTTAGAGCGGCCCGGCGTTAGCGCTTCGGCCAGTTCCAGGCGGGTGGCTCAATGCCGGGGGCCAGGGTCTCGCCCTAGTTCTTTTCCTGGGTGATGAGTGTGCTGTCTTCGGCGTCTGACAGGGCCTTGACCAACGGTCGGGCGTGCGACACGACGATGACCTGGGATCGCCGGGCCGCTTCGACAATCAGGCGGGCCAGCGGTTCCAGAAGATCGGGATGCAGGCTGGTTTCCGGTTCGTTCAGCACCATGAGCGAGGGCGGGCGCGGCGTCATCAGCGCCGCGGTCAGCAGCAGGTAGCGCAGGGTGCCGTCGGAGAGTTCGGCGCCACGCAGGGGCCGCAGCAGACCGTGCTGGCGCATGGTGACTTCGAAGAGCCCGCCGGTCCCATCGATCTCGATACGGCTGCCGGGAAAGGCGTCCTCGATGGCCGCCTGCAGGCCGGCTGCATCGCCGATTTCCCGGATCGTCTGCAATGCGGCGGCGAGGTCCACGCCATCGGAAGCCAGCACCGGCGTGCGGGTGCCCACCTGCGGGCGCCTGGCCGGCGCCTCGGCATCGCTGCGGAAGTGATCGTAGAAGCGCCAGCCACGCATGCGCTCGCGCAGTGTCAGCAATTCCGGCGCGCCGCGCGGGTCGGCGGCGTGGGTCATCATGCTGTCGAAGGGGGCGAGGTCGGTGATCACCGTCGCGCGTTTGCCGGCGTCGTCAAGGACCTGCACGCCCGACCCGTTGCGCGAGGCGATCAGGTTGCCGCGTTTCGGGACTTCGCCGATCCAGACGGCTTCCGTCTTGATCTCCGGGTCACGGTCGAACATCGAAGGGGTGTTCGCCTCGCCATTGAAGAACTGGCTATTCTTGACTGGCAGGCCGAGGTCGATGGCGTAGCCGTAGTCCTCCGAGGCGAAGCCCAGCTTCAGGCTCACCCGCTCGCGCCGGACGGTGCCCTGCACCGGCGCTTCGCCGCTCTTCATGGCCCGCGAAAAGCTTTCCGGGCCGGCCCAGAGCGTCGATTCCAGGCCACCTTCAACGGCCAGCGACTGCACGATACGGCCTTGTGCCGCTTCGCCGAGCAACCTCAAAGAGCGATAGAAGCTCGACTTGCCGCTGCCGTTTGCGCCGGTCACCACGTTCAGACCGGTGAGCGGCAGAATCAGTTCCCTGAGCGAGCGGTATCCGGCAACGGCGAGGGTGAGGATCATGCGGCAGGGCCCGATGCGTTACGGCTGGTGTTCTGGTGATAGCCGCTGCGGGGGCGGGCTGCCAACCCCACGATCCGCTCAGCTTACGCAAGGCGCATGCTCTCAGCAGACCGGCCGGTTGCGTGAACGGGCTGGCAAATGGCCAAATCCTGCGTAGTCTGTTCCCAAATTTCCGCCGCATCCCGTCCCCTGTCTGACCGTAGGACGCACCATGAAACGCTCAGCCATGCATGACCTTCTGGGCGCGGCGGCCGGCCGGGCGGCCGACTATCTGGCCGGCCTGCCGGAGCGCCCCACCGGCGCGCTGCCCGGCTCGGTCGAGCGGTTGACCGCGGCACTCGAAGGGCCCTTGCCCGACGGCCCGGCCGCGCCCGAAGAGGTTCTGGCCTTCCTGGACGACTACGGCTCGCCTGCCACCGTGGCCAGCGCCGGTGGCCGCTACTTCGGATTCGTCACCGGCGGCGCGCTGCCGGCCACGGTCGCCGCGCAGTATCTGGCGGCCGCCTGGGACCAGAACGCCTTCAGCTTCGTCAGTTCGCCGGCGACTTCCTGCTTCGAGAGTGCGGCGCTGCGCTGGCTGAAGGAGGCCCTCGGATTGCCCGCGGCGGCGGAAGGGGCGCTTTGCACCGGCGCGACCATGGCCAATCTCACCTGCCTTGCCGCGGCCCGGAACCAGGTCCTCGCGGCGGCGGGCTGGGACGTCGACCGCCAGGGCCTGTTCGGCGCTCCGCCCATCACCGTGATCGTCGGCGAGGAGGCGCATGCCACGCTCTATAAGGTGCTCTCCCTCCTGGGGCTGGGGCGCGAGCGGGTGCTGCGCGTGCCGGTGGACGGCGAGGGACGGCTGCGCGCCGAACGGCTGCCGGCCGTCGACGGACCGGCGATCCTCTGCCTCCAGGCGGGCAACGTGAATTCCGGTGCCTTCGACCCGGCGGCAGAAGCCATCGCCTGGGCAAGGCAGCATCACGCCTGGGTGCATGTGGACGGTGCCTTCGGGCTCTGGGCGCTGGCTTCCCGCGAGCAGGAAGCTCTGGCCGCGGGTTTTCGCGAGGCGGACTCCTGGGCGACCGACGCGCACAAGTGGCTGAACGTGCCCTACGATTGCGGTCTTGCCCTGGTGCGCGATCCGGACGCGCTGGCTGCCGCGATGGCCCTCAGCGGGGCCTACCTGATCGCGAGCGAGCATCGCGACGCGATGAATTTCACGCCCGAGAGTTCGCGGCGCGCCCGCGCGGTCGAGGTCTGGGCGGCACTGCGGTCGCTCGGGCGGTCCGGTCTCGACGCACTGGTGAGCCGCCATTGTCGCCAGGCGCGGCGCTTCGCCGAAGGCCTTGCCGGCGGCGGGGCGGAGATTCTGAACGAGGTGGTGTTGAACCAGGTGGTGGTCGCTTTCGGCGACGCCGCCCGTACGAAGCGTGTCCTCGCCGCGGTTCAGGAAGAGGGCACCTGCTGGTGCGGCGGCACCACCTGGAAGGGCCGCGCCGCCATGCGCGGCAGCGTCGCTTCCTGGGCGACCACGGACGACGATATCGAGCGCTCGATCACGGCGATCCTCGGGGTGGCCCGTGGCGAAACGGCGAAACATGGCTGAACGGATGGCGCTGCATCTGGAAACCGGCCGGCTGGCGATTCGCCCCCTCGATCCCGATGACGAGGCCGCTTATTGCCGCTTCGCTTCGGAGGGCCCGGTAGCGGCACGGATGGTCGGTGCCTTCGGGCCCAATGGCGAGTTGCGTTTCGTCAGCACGCTCGACGGGGCGGAGAAGGCCGCGATGTTCCGCGGGCACCTGGCGAACAGGATCGGCGGCGTACCCAGCCGCTATGCGGTGGTGTTGCGTGACGGTGGCGGCTTCGTCGGGGCGATCGGCAGCTACGAGATCGATCCGGCGCGGATAGGGCTCAGCTACTGGATCGCCGTCGACCATCACGGCAAGGGCTTCGCGCAGGAGGTGCTGCGTGCCTACTGCGGCCCGGCGCTGCGGCTGTTCGGCCGGCGCCTGATGCTGGCCAACGTCGAGCCCGACAACGCCGCCTCGCTGGCGGCGCTGCGCAAGGTCGGCTTCACGGACTTCGATCCCGCGGCAAGCCCCGCCGTGCAGGTCCCGGCGGACCGCGTGTTCCTGCAGTTCGACGGCACCGGCGCAGGGGGCTAGCCAAAGAAAAAGCCCGCCGGATGAACCGACGGGCCGTTAGTCGCAGGGATGGGACTTCTGCGGAAAAGCAGTTTACTCCGCGGCAGCGGAGGCGGCGGAGTCCTCGGCCACCGGGTGATTGGCCATCAGTTCCAGGGCTTTCACCATGGCGGAGTGGTCCCAGGCCGCGCCGCCGTTGGCGGCGCAGGCGTTGAACAGTTCCTGCGCGGTCGCCGTGTTGGGCAGGCTGACGCCCAGCGCCTTGGCACCCTGCAGGGCGAGGTTCAGGTCCTTCTGGTGCAGCTCGATGCGGAAGCCCGGATCGAAGGTGCGCTTGATCATGCGCTCGCCGTGCACCTCCAGGATACGCGACGAGGCGAGGCCACCCATCAGGGCCTGGCGCACCTTGGCGGGATCGGCGCCGGCCTTGGAGGCGAAGACCAGGGCCTCGCCGACCGCCTCGATGGTCAGGGCGACGACGATCTGGTTGGCGACCTTGGTGGTCTGGCCGACGCCGTTGCCGCCCACCAGGGTGATGTTCTTGCCCATCAGTTCGAAGACCGGCTTGGCCTTCTCGAAGGCCGCGTCGCTGCCGCCGACCATGATGGTGAGGGAGGCCGCCTTGGCACCGACCTCGCCGCCGGAGACCGGCGCGTCCAGGTAGTCGCAGCCCAGCTTGTTGATCTTCTCAGCGAAGACCTTGGTCTCGATGGGGGAGATCGAGCTCATGTCGATCACCAGCTTGCCCTTCGACAGGCCCTCGGCGACGCCGTTCTCGCCAAACAGCACCGCGTCCACCTGGGGCGTGTCCGGCACCATGGTGATGATGATGTCGGTCGCCGCGGCCACCTCCTTGGCGGTCTTGACGAGCTTCAGGCCCTTCTTGGTCAACGCTTCCGGCGCCGGGGTGCGGTGCACGGTGCTGGTGACTTCGTGGCCGCCGTCCAGCAGGTGGCCGACCATGGGCGCGCCCATGATGCCGAGGCCGATGAATCCGATTTTAGCCATAGTCTTTCCGTTCCTTCCGTAATTCCTTGTGGCGCGCGGCCTATTCCGCCGCGGCGCTGGCGGTGAGGTAGGGGCGCAGCCAGCCCAGGCCCGCCGTGGTGCCCGCCTTGGGTTTGTACTCGCAGCCGATCCAGCCCTTGTAACCCATGCGGTCGATGGCGTCGAAGAGGAAGCTGTAGTTGATCTCGCCGGTGCCCGGCTCGTGGCGGCCGGGATTGTCGGCCAGTTGCATGTGCGGGATCTTCGCCAGGTTCTTCTCGATGGTCCGGGTCAGATCGCCTTCCATGATCTGCATATGATAGATGTCGTACTGGAAGAAGAGGTTGTCGGAACCGACGGTGTCGATGACCGCCAGGGCCTGCGCCGAGGTCGACAGGTAGAAGCCCGGGATGTCGATGGTGTTGATCGCCTCGATCAGCAGCTTGATGCCGGCTTCCTTGGTCTTCTCGGCGGCAAAGCGCAGGTTCTCGATGTAGGTTTCGGCCAGCGTGTCGGGATCGCCGCCGTCCGGCCGTAGGCCGGCCATGGCGTGCAACTGGGTGCAACCCAGCGCCTTGGCGTAGGCGATCGCGGTGCCGACGCCGTCCTGGAATTCGCCGACGCGGTCCGGCAAACAGGCCAATCCACGCTCGCCGGCATCCCAGTCGCCGGCCGGCATGTTGTGCAGCACCTGGGTCAGGCCGTTGGCCTTCAGCGCCTCGGCCAGCACTTCCTTCTCGAAGGCATAGGGAAACAGGTACTCGACACCCCGGAAGCCGTCTTTCGCGGCCGCCGCGAAGCGGTCGATGAAGTCATGCTCGCCGTAGAGCATCGACAGATTGGCGGCAAACTTGGGCATGTCTGGGGTCTCCTCACATTTTTCGACAGCTTACAGGCCCGGGCCGGGCCCGAGTCAATGGCAGCAAGGTGAAATTCTACGCCGGCGCGGCGCGTGGGTTCGTGTATGGGGCTACTCGGCCGGCTCAAGTTCCGGCTGCTTGCCCTTGGGCAGGCCGTCGGGGCCGAGCGTCGGGTCGAGGCAGAGGGTTTCTTCGAACTCGTTCACCGCGTTGATCTCCATGCCCATGGACACGTTGGTGACGCGCTCCAGCATGAACTCCACGACCACGGGAACCTGGTACTCGGCCATCAACTGGTGGGCCTTGTCGAAGGCTTCCTTGAACTCGTTGGGGCTCTTCACGCGGATCGCCTTGCAGCCCAGCCCCTCGGCCACGGCGACGTGGTCGACACCGTACTGGCCGAGATCCGGGGCGTTCACGTTCTCGAACGAAAGCTGGACGTTGTAGTCCATATCGAAGCCGCGCTGCGCCTGTCGGATGAGGCCCAGGTAGGCGTTGTTCACCACCACGTGGATGTAGGGCAGCTTGAACTGCGCGCCGACGGCCAGTTCCTCGATCATGAACTGGAAGTCGTAGTCGCCGGAAACCGCGACGATCTCGCGCTCCGGGCAGGCCTTGCGCACGCCGAGCGCCGCCGGCAGGGTCCAGCCCAGCGGGCCGGCCTGGCCGCAGTTGATCCAGTTGCGCGGATTGTAGACGTGCAGGAACTGCGCGGCGGCGATCTGCGACAGCCCGATGGTGGTGACGTAGCAGGTGTCGCGGCCGAAGGCCGCGTTCATCTCCTCGTAGACCCGCTGCGGCTTCAGCGGCACCTCGTCGAAGTGGCTCTTGCGCAGCATGTTCTTCTTGCGGTGCTCGCATTCGCGGACCCAGGCGCCGCGATCCTTCAGCTTGCCCGCGGCCTTCCATTCCTTCGCCACCTCGACGAAGAGCACCAGCGCCGCCTTGGCGGCGGAGACGATCCCGTAGTCGGGCGCGAAGACGCGTCCGATCTGCGTCGGCTCGATGTCGACGTGCACGAACTTGCGGCCCTTGGTGTAGACGTCGATGGAACCGGTATGGCGGTTGGCCCAGCGGTTGCCGATGCCGAGCACGAAGTCGGAGCGCAGGAAGCTGGCGTTGCCGTAGCGGTGGCTGGTCTGCAGACCCACCATGCCGGCCATCAGCGGGTGGTCGTCGGGAATGGCGCCCCAGCCCATCAGGGTGGGGATGACCGGAATGCCGGTGGTCTCGGCGAATTCGACCAGCAGGTCGGCAGCGTCGGCATTGATGATGCCGCCGCCGGCGACGATCAGCGGGCGCTCGCCTGCATTCAGCATCTCCAGCGCCTTTTCGACCTGCTTGCGGCTGGCCGCCGGCTTGTAGATCGGCAGGGGCTCATAGGTCTCGTCGTCGAACTCGATCTCGGCCAGTTGCACGTCGACCGGCAGGTCGATGAGGACCGGGCCCGGCCTGCCGGAGCGCATCAGATGAAAGGCCTGCTGGAAGGCGCGCGGGACCAGGGCCGGCTCCATGACCGTGACGGTCCACTTGGTGACCGGCTTGGCGATGGTCTCGATATCGACCGCCTGGAAATCTTCCTTGTTCAGCTTGGCGCGCGGCGCCTGGCCGGTGACGCAGAGGATCGGGATCGAATCGGCCGAGGCGGAGTAGAGCCCGGTGATCATGTCGGTGCCCGCCGGGCCCGAGGTGCCGATGCACACGCCGACGTTGCCGGGTACGGCGCGGGTGTAGCCCTCGGCCATGTGGGAGGCGCCTTCCACATGGCGCGCCAGCACGTGGTCGATCGTCTGGCGCTTCTTCATGGCGGCGTAAAGCGGGTTGATCGCCGCGCCGGGAACGCCGAAGGCGACGGAAACGCCTTCTTTTTCCATGACGCGAACGGCGGCTTCGGCTGCGGTCATCAGGGTCATTTTCGTTCCTCCGCCTCAATCTTGCTGCTCGCTTGCTTCTGGCAGCGGGCTGATTGGGTGTTGTTTTTGCTGAGGGGCGCAGGATGCCACCTGGCATATCATGAGTCAATTTAAATGGAATTCAATTCCGTATCGTGGAATGAATGAATTCATGCGACCTTTTCCTTATGAATTTCAAAGATTTTCGATCTGTGTAAAATGGAAGCGCCTACCAAAGTGGGGGCGGCGGCGAGGCGGTGCAGGGACCTGCTGACACCGTACGGCTTGGCCCTCTATGCTGCGGCGGCACAACAAAGGGCTCGCGAATCCGTCCCGGAAGAAGCCCGCAAAAAATGCACTCAGGTGAGGGGGAGTTCCGCCGCATGCCCAAGATTGCCGCCAAGACGCGGGACGCCAGCAAGGGGACCCCGCGCAAGACTGCGGTTCCGGGCAGTAAGGGGGGCGGACAGGTGCAGTCGCTCGACCGGGCCCTGTCGATCCTGGAACGCCTTGCCGCGGCCGACGGCATGCCCCAGCCCGACCAGGCGCAGTCGGTCGGCCTGGCGCCGTCGCCCACGCACCGCCTGCTGACCACCCTGCAGCAGCGCCGTTTCGCCGATTTCGACGAGGAATACAGCGTCTGGGTGATCGGCGTCGGTGCCTTCAACGTCGGCAACGCTTTCCTGCGCAACCGCCGGATCGTCACCCTGGGCCGGCCGGTGATGCGCCGCCTGATGGAAGATGTGGGCGAAACCGTCAACCTGGCCGTCGAGGACCAGAATGAGCTGGTTTACGTCACCCAGTTCGAGAGCCACGCGCCGATGCGCGCCTTTTTCCGCCCGGGCCGGCGCGCGCCGATGCACGCCTCGGCGGTCGGCAAGGCGATGCTGGCGGAAATGGACGAGGCCACGGTGGCGGCGTTGCTGCACCGCAAGGGTATGCCCCGCTTCACCGACAAGACCCTGGTCGATCCCGCCGCCTTGCGGGCGGAACTGGTGCGGGTGCGCGAGCGCGGCTGGGCGGTCGACGACGAGGAGCACACCGTGGGCATGCGTTGTGTCGCGGCGACGATTCACAACGAACACGGCGAAGTCATTGCCGGCGTTTCGCTTTCCGGGCCTTCCGTGCGGGTGACCGAGGCGCGCTTGGGCGAACTGGGCGCCCGGGTCGTCCGGGCGGCCAACCAGATCACCGAGCAGATCGGGGGGACGATACCGCGTCATCGGCGCCAGGACGGGAACTGATTCTGCCGGGGGGCGGTTCCACCGACCGAATTCAAGTCGGAATCGGCATCAATCACTTAAATGTGTAGTAGAACGCACAGTAGCGGCCTTTCCTTGAAGGTAGGATGGACATTCATGGGGGAGACGCGATTTTGGGACAGCGTTACAATACAACCACTACTTTTTTGCAGGCGAGCGTGCCGGTGCGACGACAATGCCGCAAGACACCAGGAAAACGGGACCGTTCTCTGCAGTTGACCGCCCCGGAGTTGACCGCCCCGGAGTTGGCCCCGCTGGCGTTGACCGCGCCGGCGTTGACCGCACTGGGGCGCGGCGGGGCGCCGCGCCGCAGTCCGGTCAGCCGGAGGACGCCTCTGTGATGGCCATCCGACGCTGGCTGATGGCGAGCGGCCTGGGCGGGGTCGCCGACACTTTCGAGGAAAACGATATCGATCTCGATATCGTCGCTGAATTGTCCGAAGACGACCTCACCAAGCTGGGGCTGACCCTGGGCCAGCGCCGGCGCCTGCTGCGCGCTGCCCAGTCTCTGGCCACGGCAGGCTCCGCGCCGGCGGTGGCCCTGGCGCCGCGCGATTCGGGCGAGCCGGTACGGGCCGAGCGACGGCACCTGACCGTGATGTTCTGCGACATCGTCGGCTCGACCGTGCTTTCGGAGCGGCTCGAGGCCGAGGACCTGCTGGACGTGGTCCGCCACTACCAAAACTTTTGCGCCTCCATCATCGGCAATCACGAAGGCTACATCGCGCGCTTCGTCGGCGACGGCATCCTCGCCTACTTCGGCTATCCGATGGCCCATGAGGACGCCCCTGTGCATGCTTTGCAGGCGGCGCTGGCGATTACCGAGGGCATTGGAGAACTGACGCTACCGGCGGACACCAAGCTGGCGGTGCGCGTGGGAATCGCCTCGGGCGTGGTGATCGTCGGCGACCTGATCGGCGCCGGCGCCGCAGTCGAGCAGCCGGCCATCGGTGTCGCCCCCAACCTGGCCGCCCGTGTTCAGAGCCTCGCCAGCCCGAACGAGATCATTGTTGCCGATGTGACTTACCGGCTGACCCAGGAAGCTTTCGACTTCGAGGACCTCGGGCGCCGCGACTTCCACGGCATTTCGGAGCCGGTGCGCATCTGGCGCCTGCTCGGCGAAAGATCCGGCGACAACCAGGCG
This sequence comes from Kiloniellaceae bacterium, assembly GCA_050043265.1. Classification (GTDB taxonomy): domain Bacteria; phylum Pseudomonadota; class Alphaproteobacteria; order Kiloniellales; family Kiloniellaceae; genus Pelagibius. Next base: position 14,396 of record JBHJIR010000063.1, on the reverse strand, counting down.
GTGACCCATGGGCGCTGGGCGCAGACCACCTTCGCCGACCGCAGCGACCAGCTCGATCTCGCGCGCCGCCAGTGGCGCCAGGTGCTGGACGGCGCCGGCCGCGTGCTGGTGGTGACCGGCGAGCCGGGCATCGGCAAGTCGCGCTTCGTGCACCAGTTCCTGCGCGAGGCCGGCGACGAGGCCATGGTGCAGATCTACCAGGGTACGCCCTACAACCAGGACAGCCCGCTGTACCCGTTGATCCAGCGCTTCCGCGCGATCGCCAACATCGACCATGGTGACGGGCCGGGCACCATCCGCCACAAGCTGGACCAGGTGGTGATCGGCGATGGCGCGGAACGCCAGGCGCGGCTCGACGTCTTCGCCGCGCTGTTGTCGCCAGTCTCGATCGACCAGCCGCAGTCCCAGGCGGTTGCCAAGCAGAACCGCGAGCGCACTCTGGAAACGGCCGTCGAGTATTTCGTGCGGCGCAGCCGCGAGCAGGCGATCGTCCTGGTGGTCGACGATTTCCAATGGCTCGACCCGACCTCGATCGAATTGCTCGACCGCGTCATTCAGGCCATCGCGGGGGAGCGCATCTACGTCATCATCACCTCGCGCGAGCGTTTTCAGGCGCCTTGGCAGGAACTGCCCTATGTGATCCGGCAGGAGATGGGACGTTTGCCGGCGAAGGATACCCAGGCGTTGATCGCCAGTCTGGCCCAGGGCACCTCGCTGACCAAGGCCATGGTCAGCGAGATCGCCGAGAAGACCGACGGGATCCCGTTGTTTGTCGAAGAGTTGACCAAGAGCGTGGGCGAGGTGGACTTCGAACGCACCAGCAAGACCCGCCGCTCGCAGCGCGGGGCGGGCGCCAGGATTCCAATTTCCCTGCACGACTCGCTGATGGAGCGGCTGGACCGCGTCGGCCAGGCCAAGACGGTGGCGCGGGTCGGATCTGTGCTCGGTCGCTCGTTCTCCCGCGAACTGATCGGCAAGGTCGGCGACTTCGATCCGGGTTACCTGGAGGCGGCACTGGCGACGCTCTCGGATGCCGGCCTGATCTATCGGGAAATCGACCAGCGCGGCAAGGAGAGCTTCGTCTTCAAGCACGGGCTGGTGCAGGACGCGGCCTACGATTCGCTGCTGCGCGAGGAGCGCCAGCGCCTGCACGCCTCGACCGCGCAGGGTCTGCGCGACCTCTTCCCGCGCATCGAGGAGGACCGCCCCGACCTGCTGGCGAACCACCTGTCATACGCCGGCGACCATGAAGAGGCCGCGCGGCTGTGGCTGCAGGCCGGCCGCATCAGCCTGGCCCAGTCGGCCATCGTCGAGGCGGTGCACCACCTGAGGCGCGGTGTCGAGGCGCTCGACCAGTTGCCCGAGACCCCCAAGACCAGCGCCCTGCGGCTGCAGCTTTTGATCCGCCTCGGGCCGGCCTTGATCTCGTTGCAGGGGCCCGGCTCCACTGAGGTGGAGGAGGGCTACACCAAGGGTTACGAACTCTGCCGCAGCCTGCCGGAATCGCAGGATCACTTCCCGGTGTACTGGGGATGGTGGCGGCTGTCGCGAGACTTCAACGAAATGAGCGTGCGCGCCGACGAACTGCTCGGCCGGGCAAAGGCGCGCAAAGACCAGGAACTGATGCTGCAGGCGCATCACTGCCAGTGGGCGGCGCACTTCAACCGCGGCGACTTCCACGGCTGCATGTCGCACATCGATTCCGGCCTCGACCTGTATGACAAAGGCGACTACCGCACCCATGCCACGCTGTACGGCAACCACGATGCGAAGGTCTGCGGCCATGGCGAGCGCTCGCTGGTCTACTGGCTGCTCGGCCAGCCGGACGAAGCGATGGAGTCCGCACGCCAGGCGCAGACCTGGATGGAGGCTCTCGGCCACGGCGGCAGCTGGATGCATCACAAGGACATCACCATCATGCACCGGCTTTACCGCCGGGAACCGGGGGAGGTGCTGCGCATCGCCGAGGAGATGATCCGCTTCGCTGAGGAACAGGGCTTTACCGATCACCGGGCCAAGGCGCTGGTTTTCGCCGGCTGGGCACACGCACGGCTTGGCGATCCGTCGAAGGGCCTGGCGGAAATCCGCGAGGGTCTGGAACGCCAGAAGCTGATCGGCACCCGCGAAGACTTCCCGGTTTACTACGACATGCTCGCCGAAGTCCTGGCGCTGAACGGGCGCATCGACGAAGCGCTGGAAGAAACCACCGCGGCGCAGACGGAGTTCGAGGCCATGGGCCTGCGCATCTGGCTGCCCGAACTGCGTCGCCGCGTCGGCTATCTGCTGCAGTTGCGCATGCCGAACGATCCGGAGCCGGCGCTGGCCGCCTATCGCGGTGCGCTGGAACTGGCCGGCGAGCAGGGCGCGCGGACCCTGGCGCTGCGCGCGGCGACCAGTCTGGCCGGCCTGCTGCGCAGCCAGGGGCAGATCGAAGACGTTTTGCGCACCCTGGCGCCGCGCCTGGAGGGCTTGGAGCGCATGGCCGGCACAGCCGACTATGCGGCGGCGACGGCCCTGCTGGCCACGGCACGTGTCCGCGAGGCCTGAGACGCCGTGACGGATTCCGCCGCCCAGAAGTCCCCCTCTCAGAGGCTCGCCGAGGTGCCGCGGGAAAGCGTCCGGGACGGCGTGAAGGTCTATCGCGGCGGCACCCATCGCAGCCGCCGGCCCGAAGAGACGCTGGCGGCTTTTCTACCGCACGCCGGGCGCATGGGTATCACCCGCCTGGCCAACGTTACCGGCCTGGATTGCATCGGCATCCCCGTCTACATGGCTTGCCGGCCGCTGTCGCGCTCCATCGCCGTCTCGCAGGGCAAAGGGCTGACGCCGCTGGAGGCCAAGGTCTCCGCCTTCATGGAAGCGGCCGAGACCTGGCACGGCGAGACTATCGACGCACCCTTGAAGATGTTGTCCTTCGACGATCTCGGCCGTCACCACCGCGTCATCGATGTCGAGGGCCTGCCGCGCTCGCGCCTCGGCGACTTCGATCCGGCGCAGCAGATCCTGTGGATCGAAGGCGCCCCGCTGGGGCAGGGCGACCCGCTGTGGGTGCCGCTGGAACTGGTGTCGACCAACTACACCCTGCCGCAGCCGCAGGGCAGCTTCGCCTTCCCCGCCAACACCAACGGTCTCGCCTCCGGCAACAGCGTCACGGAGGCGGCGCTGCATGCGCTCTGCGAACTGATCGAGCGCGATGCCCTCAGCCTGTGGCGGCTGGGCGGTGACCGTGCGCGGGCGGCGGCCAAGCTGGACCCGGCGAGTGTCGATTCGGCCCCCTGCCGGGACCTGCTGGCGCACTATGCCGCCGCCGGCCTCGACGTCGGCCTGTGGGACGTCACCTCCGATCTGGGTGTGCCGGTATTCTGTTGCGCGGTGGCGGCGCAGAGCGATGTCGCCGTGGAAGCCGAACTCGGCGCCGGCTGCCATCCGGACCGCGAGGTGGCGCTGCTGCGTGCGCTGACCGAGGCGGCGCAGTCGCGCACCACCCGCATTGCCGGGTCGCGCGACGACTACGTGCCGGAGTCCTATGACAGCGCCGCCAAGCTGGCGCGCAACCGCACGGCCCAATTGTGGCTGGCCGAGGCGCCGCAGCGCCGCTTTGCCGACGTGCCCACCCTTGGTGGCGAGACCATCGACGGCGATCTGGACCGGGTGCTGGCGCGGCTCGCCGCGCAGGGCATCGACCAGGTGGTGGCGGTCGATCTCACCAAGCCCGACATCGGCCTGCCGGTGGTGCGCGTGGTCGCCGCCGGCCTGGAGGGCGCCTACCAGGGCGCGGGCAGCGACTACCGGCCCGGCCCGCGTGCGCTTGCCCGTGGACTCGGCGCCGACCTGGAGCCCGGTGCATGAGCGAGCCCGGCACATGAGCATCGCCGTTTTTCTGGGCCCCAGCCTGCCGCGGGCGGAGGCGCAGGCGATCCTCGCCGCCGACTACCTGCCGCCGGTGCGCCAGGGCGACATCTACCGTCTGGTGCAGCAGCGCCGGCCGCGGGCCATTGCCGTTATCGACGGCTATTTCCAGGAAGTGCCCTCGGTCTGGCACAAAGAGATCCTCTGGGCGCTCGACCAGGGCATCGCGGTTTACGGCGCCGCCAGTATGGGCGCGCTGCGGGCGGCCGAACTGGCACCCTACGGCATGGTCGGCCACGGCAAGATCTACCAGGCCTACAGCGCGGGCACTTATGCGCCATACCATGGTGAGGCGTTTGAAGACGACGACGAGGTGGCGGTGATCCACGGTCCGGCGGAGCTGGCCTTCCCGGCGCTGTCCGATGCCATGGTCGACCTGCGCGAGACCTTTGCCGCGGCGGCCGAAACCGGGGTCATTGATGCCGGCCTGCGCGACGCCCTGACCGCCGCCTACAAGCGCCGCTATTACCACCACCGTAGCTTCGAGGTGCTGCAGGAGGTTGCCGCCGAGGTCGGCGCCGACGCGGCGCAGGCCGCGGCGCTACAAGCCTGGCTGCCCGACGGGCGGGTCTTCCAGAAAAAGGACGACGCGCGCGGCCTGCTCGCCGCGCTGGCCGCGCAGGCGCCGGAGTCACCGGTGGCGGCGGGCGATGCGCAAAGCTTCGTGTTCGAACGGACCACCCTTTGGGCGCAGTTTGTCGAACAGGCCGCCGATCCGGCGGCGGCGATCAGTGCGGCGGAGCGCGGCGTGCTGGAGGAACTACGCCTCGACCCCGACCTCTATGCGGCGCTGCGCGATGTGGCGGTGCTGCACCACCGCCTGGATGCGATGGAGCCGCCGCCGGTGGCGGACGCCGCGGCGCGGCGCGGCGCCCTCGACCGCTTGCGCCGGCGTCACGGCCTGATGTCCCGCGCGGCCCTGGAAGCCTGGGCCGAGGACTGCGATCTCGACCGCGCCGGGCTGGACCGGCTGCTTGCCTTCGAGGCGGCGGTGGAGGCCGCAGCCGTGGCCGCGGGGCCGGCCCTCGACCGCGCGTTGCTCGACGTGTTGCGACGCGACGGCCGCTATCCGGCGCTGGCGGCGCGTGCGCGTGACAAGCAGCAACAGTTGAATCCGGCCGAAAGATATGCGACTGCCCATTCTGCGCTCTCGTCGGAGGCGCTGTTGGACTGGTACTTTGAAGATTGCCTGGGGCGCGGCGTGCCCGGCGACCTTGCCGCTTACGCTGCCGCGCTCGGGTATGATGGTGTGCAGGGGCTGCTGGCGGCATTGGCGCGCGAGCAGGCTTACCGCGCAGCCGGCGGGGAAATGCCGGAACAAAAGGCCGCCATTTTACGGGGGTAAGGCGTGACGTTGGTTTGGGACGGACAGGAGGCTGTTGACGGCGTCGCCGGCGGCACCCGGTTTCGGCTGTATGCACAGATGCCGGAGCTCGCGGGTTTCGAGCGGCCGGAGACCGTGCGTGTGTCGCCGCCGCCCGGCACGATCGCGGCCGGTCCCTACGACGGTGCCATGCGCGTGGTGGATGCCGTCGACAAGGCGAAACCTTATGAATTCCCCGACATGCCGCCTTATCGCGGGGCGGTGTTGCCGCCCGCCCGGCCGGGACCCGACGGCCATTTCGACCATATTCCGGTCGACAGCCGGCAGTTCCTCTCGGCGCACATGTACGGCTCGGTGCGCTTCACGCTCGACATCTGGGAAGCCTATCTCGGCAAGACGGGCGACTGGTACGACCCGCGCGACGGCTTCGTCATCGAGCTGATCCCGGAGGTCGACTGGGACAATGCCCATGCGGGCATCGGCTTCATCGAGACCGGCGGGCGGCGCAACCGCGAGGGCGTCTACCACGCCTTCGCGCTGAACTTCGACGTGCTGGCACACGAAGTGGGGCACACTCTGCTGTTCTCGGAGATGGGTATCCCCAGCTTCGACAGTCTGACGCCGCAGTTCCTCGCCTTCCATGAATCGATGTCGGACATGGTGGCGCTGATATCCTCGCTGCATTTCGAATCGATGCTCGACGAACTGATCGACCAGACCGGCGGGAACCTGTACGTGCTGAACTGGCTGAACCGCATCGGCGAGCTGTCGCGGAGCGAGCAGATCCGCATTGCCTGCAACGAAACCGCGATGCACGAGGTCACCGCGCTGCGGCTGTCGCCGCAAGGCGAGTGGATCGATCCCACGGGGCAGGGCCGCAACGGCCACCATCTGGCGCAGCCGCTGACCGGCGCGGTCTTCGATAACCTGGTCGAGGTCTATCAGGATGGCCTGGCGCGTCGCGGCCTGATCCCGCCGGATCTCGATCCGCGCGGCTGGGACCGCGAGGGCGTGGCGGCCAGCCTGGCGCAGTTCCAGCGCGTGCACGAAAACGCCGTCGCGCGCAACCGTGGCGCCTTCGTCGCCGCGCTGATCGAGGCGCGCGACATCACCGGCCTGGCCCTGGCGCTGACCTGGCAGCGGATGTCGCCGGCCAACCTCAGCTACGCGCGGTTTGCCGAGGCCTTCCAGGGGGTGATGGCCGACATCGGCCAGCGCAACAACCTGCCGGCCTTCGCGGAGAACTTCCTGGAGCGCGAGATCGGTCTGCGCGAAAGCGTGCCGCGGGAGATGCCGCCGCCGCGCTCGGCGCCTTACCTGGTGCGCTGGAAGTGGATGCGCCGCCGCGCCACCGGCGCGATGTCGGCACAAGGGTCTGCGGCCACCGACGATCCGGATGCCTACGCCCGTGTGTACGGCATGTTCAATCACAGTTTTCGACTAGATGTGTGAGTTAGTTCACTTGTTACTTCACGTCACAATGTTATGATCCACGGCGCCGATTCAGGGGAATGTGTCGGCGGTGAGGCTCGACGGGATTGTGGCGTTTGAGCTTCGATAATAGGAGGGGAAGATGAGTATTTTTGACGAGACACTTCTGTCTTCATCGCAGGTGCTGCTATTCGGCCGGCTTTTCACTGGCTTGACGATCGATAAGAAGTGGCTCAATTCGCTTCGCGGCAAAGACGCCGCGCGATTGGAGCCCACAGATGACTGTAAGTTGGCCCGCATCTACGGCTTCACCTACGAAGGCAGCTACTACAAGCTCGACGCCCCTTATGTCTTCCTCGTGCACGGCGACGGCGACGCTATCAATGTCAACGACCCCGCAATGGGCGACGTCGGCGTCGAGATGATGGGCGAGAAGTTCCTGAAAGAAGTGAAGGTGTGGTCCTACGACAAAGTGGACTTCTCCATCCGCCTGGAAATCGCCAGCGGCTGGATCGAGGAGATCCTGCTCGACTCCGCCATTGGCAATGCCAGCAACATGACGTCCGGCGAGTTCACTACCCGCGCCGACATGGCCGGCCGGGCCGACATGGCGGGACGGGCGGATATGTCCGCGCGGGCGGATATGTCGGCGCGCGCCGATCTGGCCATGCGCAGCCGTTTCAAGAGCCGCTAAGCTCTTCGACAGGTTCGATGCAGTAAGGCGCGGTTGCCATCCGGCGGCCGCGCCTTTCCTGTAGCAGTCCCTACCAAGCCAGGCGTTGCAGCAGGTAGTCGGCTTGGACGTGGGCGCGGCGCTCCAGCGCGGCGAGGCGGCTGTCGAAGGCCTCGCCCTCTGCCGGGCTGCCCAATTCCTCATGGTGGATGCCCTCGATCACCAGGGCGGATGCGATGCCGACCCCTTGCGCGCCGGCGACGTCGTGCGACAGCGAGTCGCCGACCGCCAGCACGCGGCTGGACGGCAGCGGCGCCAGGTTGCGCAGCACATGGCGGTAGATCAGCGGGTGCGGCTTGCCGATGTAGACCACCCGGCCGCCGGCCGCTTCGTAGTCCGCGGCCAGGGCGCCGGGCGCGTGGATCAGGCCGTTCGGGCTGACGCCCTTCACGTCGGGATTGGCGCAGACCAGCGTCAGGTTGCGATCCTTGGCGCCGGCGAGAAGGTCATTGAAGGCGTCGGGCGGCGGCGGGTCCTGCCCGAAACTCGCCACCATCAGGAAATCGGCATCCGCCACCGTAGCCGCCTCGTCGATGGCGAGGCCCTCTAGAATGGCCCGCTCGGACTCACCGCTGAGCGGCAGGCAGCGCAGCGGCGCCGGCGCCGTCGGCCTGCAGAGCAAATCGTAAGGCGCTGCGCCCAGATAGGCGCGGGTCACCTCGCCGGAGGTGACGAAGTCTTCGTAGAGCTCCTGTGGAATGCCGCGGCGCGCCAGGCGCTCGCAGTTCGCCTCCCGCCGCGTGCCGGAGTTGGACAGGATGATAACCCGCTTGCCGGCGCCCTTCAGCGCTTCCAGGCAATCGACCACGCCGGGATAAACCGTGGTGCCGTCGTGCAGAACGCCGAATTGGTCCAGCAGAAAGGCATCGTAGCGCGGCGCCAGCGCCCCCAGGCCGTCGACCAGTCTTGCGGTCATCGCGCCGCTCACGCCCCTGTGGTGCGCTGGGCGACCGCGCGCTGGTCTTGTCGATTGGTGTCGAGCAGGGCGCGGGTGTGCCGGGCGATCATGCTTTCCTCGTCGGTCGGGACGATCCACAGGCCGAGCCGGCTGTCGGCGGCGGCGATCTTCATCTGCGCCGCGTCGTTGGCGCCGTCGTCGAGGGTGGCGCCGAGCCAGGCGAGGCGGCGGCAGATCCCGGCACGGAGCGGCGCCGAGCGTTCGCCGATGCCGGCAGTGAACACCACGGCGTCGAGGCCGCCGAGTTGGGCGGCGAATAGCGCGATCTGTTGGGCTACGCGGTCGCAGAACATCTCCACCGCCTGTGCGGCTTCCGGCTTGTCGCTGGCCAGCAGGTCGCGCATGTCAGCGCTGACGCCGGACAGGCCGAGCAGGCCGGACTGCTTGTATAGCAGGGTCTCCAGCTCTTTGACGCTCATGCCCTTTTCCTGCAGCAGGTAGATCAGCACGCCGGGATCGATGCTGCCGCTGCGGGTGCCCATGATGAGGCCGTCGAGGGTGGAAAAGCCCATGCTGCAGGACTGGCTGCGGCCGTTCTTCAGGGCGCAGAGGCTGGCGCCGTTGCCCAGGTGGGCGACGACCGTACGGCCGCCGGCCGCTGTGGCGTCAACCTGCGGCAGCGCGCCGGCGATATACTCGTACGAGAGGCCGTGAAAGCCATAGCGCCGAAGACCTTCCTCGGCGAAGGACAGCGGCAGGCCGTAGAGCTGATCGCGCGCCGGGATCGACCGGTGAAACGCGGTGTCGAAGCAGGCGACCTGGGGGATCTGCGGCGCCCGGCTCGCGCGCGCCTGGCTGGCGGCGAGGTTGTGGGGCTGGTGCCGCGGCGCCAGCGGCACCAGGCGCTGCAGGGCCTCCAGCACGCCGCCCTCGATCCGGACCGGTGCCGCGAAATCGGTGCCGCCATGCACCACGCGATGCCCCGCCGCGACAACGGCGATCTCCGGCAGGGTCTCCGCCAGCCAGTCGAGCAGAAAGCCGTAGAAGTGCTCATGGCCCAGCGTCTTACCGTCGGACCAGGTCTTCTCGAAGGGTTGGCCGGCAATCCCGGAACTGAACTTGGCCTTGAACTGCGGATGGACGCCGATGCCCTCGATCAGGCCGCCGCCGGCAGCACCGCCGCCGGCCTCCGGAAACAACGAGAACTTGATGCTCGAGGAGCCGGCGTTCACGACCAGGATCATTTTCGTTTGCGGCATCTGCCCTGCATTCCCCCTGGGCAGCCTGCCTTGCCGGCGCTGCCGTTCTTCGGCGCCGCCCTTCCGGTCGAAGGGCGGCTGCTTGTGTCGGTCCTTCTCTTAAAGGTTCCGAAAAGCGCTTGCCATATTTTGATATTTCAACGATTATCAAAATATGGAAGAACTTCAAGCCACCCAGGCCCTTGGCGCCCTGGCGCAGCCCACCCGCCTCGCGGTGTTCCGCCTGTTGGTGCGGGAAGGCCCGGCGGGGCTGCCGGCCGGGGAAGTCGCCGCGCAGCTCGGCGTGCAGCCGGCCACCCTGTCGTTCCACCTGGCGCAGATGGAGCGAGCCGGGCTGCTGGTGTCACGCCGCCAGAGCCGGCAGATCATCTACACCGCCGACTTCGCGGCCATGCGCGGGCTTGTCGGCTTCCTGCTCGACGACTGCTGCCACGGCCATCCGGAGATCTGCGCCGGGCTGGGGGACAGAGCACCGTCCGATTGCGGCGATACAGTGGAGGCCATCCGATGAACCAGAACCACAACGACGATCAAAAGACCTACAACGTCCTCTTCCTCTGCACCGGCAACTCGGCGCGCAGCATCATGGCCGAGGCCATCGTCGACCGCTTGGGGCAAGAGAGCGCCAGAGGCGTGCGCTTCAAAGGCTACAGCGCCGGCAGTTTTCCGACCGGGCGGGTGCATCCCTATGCCCTCGACCTGCTGGTCCGGCTGAACCATCCGACCGAAGGCCTGCGCAGCAAGAGCTGGGACGAGTTCGCCGGCCCCGACGCGCCGAAGATGGATTTCGTTTTCACCGTCTGCGACAACGCCGCCGGCGAGGTCTGCCCGATCTGGCCCGGCCAGCCGATGGTGGCCCACTGGCCGTTCCGCGATCCGGCGGCGGCTGAGGGCAGCGAAGCCGAAAAGCGCCAGGTCTTTGCCGACGTCTACGGCCAGATCCACAACCGCGTTGCCATCTTCGTGAACCTGCCGCTCAGCGCGTTGGACAAGCTCAGCCTGCAGCAGCGCCTGAAGGACATGGGGGTTCCGGCGAAAGAACGCGCCTGAGTGCGGTGGGTCTGGCTCTCGCAAGCTCGACTGACTAGGATGACGCTCTCCAGGCAGGCATGAGAGCGCCATGAAAGTCGACGGCAAGGCTTACAGAACCATCTGGCTGAACGACGACGGCTGGTCGGTGGAGATCATCGACCAGACCCGGATGCCGCATGCTTTCGAGACCGTGACTCTCACGACCCTGGGCGAGGCGGCCCACGCCATCAAGGCGATGCTGGTGCGCGGCGCCCCGCTGATCGGTGCCACGGCGGCCTATGGTGTGTGTCTCGCACTGCGCGATGACGACAGCGACGCGGCGCTGGACCATGCCTATGACACGCTGTACGCCACGCGGCCGACGGCGGTGAACCTGCGCTGGGCGCTGGACGAAATGCGTGCCACCCTGCGCAACCTGCCGCGCGGCGGGCGTCTCGCCGCCGCTTACAAGCGCGCGGCGGAAATCTGCGACGAGGATGTCGCGATCTGTCAGTCCATCGGCCGCCACGGCCTGAAGCTCATCCGCGAGATCGCCGCCGGGAAGCCGGCGGGTGAGGCGGTGAACATCCTGACCCACTGCAACGCCGGCTGGCTGGCGACGGTGGACTGGGGCACGGCGACGGCGCCGATGTACATGGCCTTCGAGGAAGACATCCCGATCCACGTCTGGGCCGACGAGACCCGGCCGCGCAACCAGGGCGCCTCGCTGACCGCCTGGGAACTGGGCCGCCACGGCGTGCCCCACACGATCATCGCCGACAACGTCGGCGGCCACCTGATGCAGCACGGCAAGGTCGACCTCTGTATCGTCGGCACCGACCGCACCACGGCCTCGGGCGACGTCTGCAACAAGATCGGCACCTACCTGAAGGCCCTGGCGGCGCAGGCCAACGGCGTGCCGTTCTACGTGGCGCTGCCCTCGCCGACCATCGACTGGACGGTGAACGACGGCGTAGCGGAGATCCCTATCGAGGAACGCGGCGGCGAGGAGGTCTCGCAGATGACCGGCCGCACCGCCGCCGGCACCATCGAGACGGTGACCATCACCCCCGACGGCAGTCCCGTCGCCAACTACGCCTTCGATGTGACCCCGGCGCGCTACGTGACGGGTTTGATCACCGAGCGCGGCGTTGCCGCGGCGTCAGCCGAAGGCTTGGCCAAGCTGTTTCCAGAGCGGGCGGGTTAGATCTATCGGTCGCCCATCCTTCGAGACGGGCCTTCGGCCCTCCTCAGGATGAGGTGCTTATTTCATAGCATGACCTCATCCTGAGGAGGCGCGTCAGCGCCGTCTCGAAGGATGGGCCGCTTAGATCCACACGTCATTTTCAGCCGTGCGCGCGCCGCCGGCCTCGCCGGTGTTCTTCACGCCGCGCGGCTCGATCAGCATCACCTTGGCCTCTTGCTCCGCAAAGGGCTTGTGCTCGACCCCCTTGGGTATCACGAACATCTCACCCGGGCCGAGGGTGACGGCGCCATCGCGGAAGTCGATGCGCAGTTCGCCCTCGATAACGATGAAGGTCTCGTCGGTGTCGGGGTGGTCGTGCCACACGAACTCACCCTGCAGTTTCACGATCTTGAACTGGTAGTCGTTCATCTCGGCGATGACCTTGGGCTGCCACTGTTCGGTGAACAGCCCGAACTTGTCGGCGAGGTTTACGGCTTTGTAGGTCATGCAGTTTTCCCAGGGGCTTCCGGCGCCACCAGCTTGCGGTAGAGGTGCCAGGTGGTGTGGCCGAGGATCGGCAGGGCGACGAACAGCCCGACAAAGAAGGGCGCCATGGCGATCATCAGCAGGATCATGATGACGAAGGCCCAGCCGATCATCGGCACGGGGTTGGTTACCACCGCGCGCACCGAGGTGATCATGGCGGTGACGAAGTCGACATCGCGGTCCAGCAGCAACGGAAAGGAGACGACGGTCAGCGCGAACAGCGCCAGCGCCATGACCGCGCCGACGAGGTGGCCGACGCCGAGAAACATCAGGCCCTCGGGCGTGTTGAGCACCATCTGCAGGAAGCCGTCCAGGGAGGTCGGCGCGCGCAGCCCGATGAAGAGGGCGACGAGGATGCGCACTTGGTACATCCACATCACCAGGACGAAAAGGGTGACGAAGGCCATCCAGCCGGTTTCGCGCCGGCGCTGGGCGACGATGACGCCCAGGATGGGCCCCCATTGCAGCGGCTCGCCGGCTTCCCGCCGGCGGCTCACCTCGTAGAGTCCCACCGCGACGAAGGGCCCGATGAGGGCAAAGCCGACCGCCAGGGGATAGGAAATGTAGCCCATGTCGAGGGCGACGGCGGCCAGGACGATGAGCATGCCGCCGAGCGCGTAGATGCCGCCGAAGAAGAGGCCGAAAAGCGGCGCGGCGCGGAAATCGCGCAGGCCCTGCTCCAGGGAATCGATGATGGCACTGACGGCGATGCGCTGCACGCGGGGCGGCGGCTTCGGCGCTTCCTCCTCGGCCGCGTCCTCGCCTGATGTATGGCTTTGCTCGGCAACCATGGGCCCTTCCTCCTGTTTCCCTCGTGCCTTTCCTGCGTGAGGAGGCACTCTTGTTGAGGCTGATTATGACGGATTGCGGCGAATTGCCATAGCCCCTGCCGGCCGGGACGGAATTCTGCTAGGTGTTGTGCCGGGTTGCCCGTCGCAAAAAGGCCTGCGCCATGACTGTTCCCCTGTCGCTTTCGATGTCCGGCGAAACCCTGCTGGCCTTCACCCTGGCCATGGTCCTGCTCGCCGCCTCGCCGGGTCCGGGCTTCCTGATGGTGGTCGCCCGCGCGCTGGCCGGCGGCTTCGCGGCGGGCCTCGCAGCCATCGCCGGGCTGGTGCTGGGCGACATCGTCTTCCTGGTGCTGGCGGTGCTGGGCATGAGCACCCTGGCCGCGGTGATGGGCGAATTCTTCCTGGCGGTGAAGATTCTGGGCGCCGCCTACCTGATCTGGCTGGGGGTGAAGACCTGGCGCAGCAAACCCGCCCTGCCGGCCCTGGCGGCGCCCGCTGCGCCCAAGACACCGCTGCCGCATCACCGCTCGGCGGCGCTCGGCTTCTTCGTCACCCTGGGCAACCCCAAGGCCATCCTGTTCTACAGCGCCCTGCTGCCGACCTTCGTCGACGTCGCCGCCCTGACCCTGCCCGACGTGATGGTGCTGGCTGGCGTGGTGACCCTGGTGCTCTTCGCGGTGCTGGGCCTCTATGCCTTCTTTGCCGCCCGCGCCGGCCGCGTAGTGAAGAGCGAGCGCGCCCTGCGTTGGCTGAACCGCGCCACCGGCGGCTTGCTGGTCGCCGCCGGCGTCGCCGTCGCGACGCGGTAGCGGTTCGGCCATGGCAAAGATTTGGGGCATGGACACCAAAGCGAGACCTTGGCCAGACATCGTCGAGTTCTATCGGGGACTGGTCGAGGACCATGGCTGGGCTCTTGAACCGATGCTTGCGTTGGTTCGGAGAATTGAAGTTTCGCCTTATACGAATGGCCTTGTCGCCTATACATCGATGATCTCGCTGGCTATCGCGCAGTCGGATGCGAATTTTCTCAAAGGTCCCGAATTGCGGATCGAGTTCGATCATCTCGAGAGCAAGCAGTTTACCTTCACCTATGTAGATCGAGCGGACGCGAAGAATCCCTGGACGCGCAAGGCGGAGGCCGACGAAGGCTTCGAAGTGCTGGAGCGCTTTCTGGTTAAGCGGGCACGCTGGTTCAGGAAGCCGGGGGAACCTGAATCCTCCTCACCCAGCTCTGCCTAAGCTCGGCCTGCGGCCTCGCTAAGGCTTCACAACCCTCTCCCCATCGGGGAGAGGGAGGGGCCCGCGAAG
>JBHJIR010000062.1:0-5020 GCA_050043265.1 Kiloniellaceae bacterium | reverse complement strand
CCTCGACGGCATCGACGCGCTGATCGGTACTCTGCGTTCGAAAAAAGACGAAAAGCTGATGGTCGACGTGACCGAGGCGATGACAACCAACGAATCGTTCTTCTTTCGCGACAACCGGCCGTTCGACCAGTTCAAGGATATCGTGCTGCCGCACATGCTGGAGGCCCGCGCGGCCCGCAAGCAGATCCGCATCTGGAGCGCGGCCTGCTCGAGCGGCCAGGAGCCTTACACCCTGGCCATGATCCTGAAGGAAGAGGCGGCGCGCCTGGCGGGCTGGAAGATCGAGATCGTTGCCACCGACCTGTCGAGCGAGATCCTCAATAAGGCGAAGGAGGGCCTCTACTCTCAGTTTGAGGTCCAGCGCGGCTTGCCGATCACGCTGCTGATGAAGTACTTCGCCCAGGAAGGCGAGAAGTGGCGGATCAGCGACGACATTCGCCGGATGGTCACCTACAAGCCCTTCAACCTGCTGGAAAACCCTTCGACGCTGGGACACTTCGACATCGTCTTCTGCCGCAACGTGCTGATCTACTTCGACCAGCAGACCAAGGGCCAGGTGCTGGGGCGCATCGCTCAGATCATGCCGGCCGACGGCTTCTTGTATCTTGGCGGCGCCGAGACGGTACTGGGTATTTCGGACTCCTTCGAGGTGGTGCCGGGCCAGCGCGGCGTCTACCGCCTGACCACTGGCGGGTCTTCGCTGAACCGCAAGGCCGGCTGACCGCCGCCGCACAACGCTCCGGCCTGCGGTCTACGCCGCCCCGGACAAAGAAAAAGGCCGCTGCCCCCCGAAGGGACAGCGGCCTTTTTCGTTGTCTGACGCTTGCGGCCCGATCCGCGTGCGGGCCCCCGAAGGCAGGGCGTCGAAGGCAGGGCGCCGAGGCCAGGGCATCGGGAACAGGGCCCTGGCGGACGTCTCAATCCCAGATCAGGCTTAGGCCCAGATCACGCTTAGGCCCAGATCAGGCTTTGGGCCGGATCAGCCGTTGGCGGCGTGCTTGGTCGGCTGGGCGCCGTCGGCGCTCACCGGGTCGCGCAGCACGTAGCCACGGCCCCAAACGGTCTCGATGTAGTTGTCGCCGCCGGTTGCATTCGCCAGCTTCTTACGCAGCTTGCAAACGAAAACGTCGATGATCTTCAGTTCGGGCTCGTCCATGCCGCCGTAGAGATGATTGAGGAACATCTCCTTGGTCAGCGTGGTGCCCTTGCGCAGCGACAGCAGCTCCAGGATCCCGTATTCCTTGCCGGTCAGGTGGAGGGGCTGGCCCTCGACCTCGACGGTGCGGGTATCGAGATTGACCGTCAGCTTGCCGGTGCTGATCACCGAGTCCGAATGGCCCTTGGAGCGCCGCACGATCGCCTGGATACGGGCGACCAGCTCACGCTTGTCGAAGGGCTTGGTCAGATAGTCGTCGGCGCCGACACCCAGGCCCTTGATCTTGTCGTCGAGCCCGCTGAGGCCCGAAAGGATCAGGATCGGCGTCTTCACCCGGGCGGCCCGGAGCCGCCGCAGGACCTCGTAGCCGTCCATATCGGGCAGCATGAGATCCAGGATGATGATGTCGTAATCGTAAAGTTTACCGATCTCCAGGCCGTCTTCGCCCATATCGGTGGTGTCGCACACATAGCCTTCCGACCGGAGCATCATCTCGATGCCTTGGGCTGTGGCGGTATCGTCCTCGACAAGCAAAACTCTCATGGTGGTGACCTAGTGCCTGTATAGTTCCCCTGGGATCTGATTATTAACCAATTTGCCAAAGCAATGTTAACAAATTCTTACCATCGTTAATTATCTCGCACTATCTGCATGCCTGCGATCTCTTGCCCCGGGCGTATGGCGAATTTCTCAATTTTACCCAACCTTAAGCCCGATGCCGGAGACTGGCTTGAGAGGTTCATGTCTTCAGGCCAGGGGGGCCCTTCGGCAAAGCCACGGATGATCGCTTCCACCTTCGTTAAGGAAATAGGCCAGTTGGCGGATTACCGCCTCTATGGCCGTGTCGCCGGTGTGCTCGGCATGCTGGTCGAGGTCGCCGGCCTGGAGCAGGCGCTCTCGATCGGCTCGCGCTGCGGCATTCATGCGCAGGGCGACCGGCGGGTGATCTGCGAGGTCATCGGCTTCCGCCAGAAGCGTGCCCTGTTGCTGCCCTTCGGATCGCTGGAGGGCGTCGGCCTGGGCTGCAAGGCCGAGGTGATGGAAAGCGAGCCGCTGGTGCGCCCGTCGTCGGCCTGGCTCGGCCGCGTGGTGAACGCCCTGGGCGAGCCGATCGACGGGAAGGGACCGTTGCCCGACGGCAAGGTGGCCTATCCCCTCCGTGCCTCGCCGCCGCCCGCCCACAGCCGCCGGCGTGTCGGTGGCAAGATCGATCTCGGCGTGCGCGCCATCAATACTTTCCTCTCCTGCTGCAACGGCCAGCGCATGGGCATCTTCGCCGGATCCGGCGTCGGCAAGTCGGTGCTGCTGTCGATGCTGGCCCGCTATGCCGCCGCCGACGTGAACGTCATCGGGCTGATCGGCGAGCGCGGCCGCGAGGTGCAGGAATGGCTGGAAGACGACCTCGGCCCCGAAGGCCTCGCCCGTTCGGTGGTGGTGGTCGCGACCTCCGACGAACCGCCGCTGATGCGCCGTCAGGCCGCCTACCTGACCCTGACGCTCAGCGAGTACTTCCGCGACCAGGGCGACGAAGTGCTGTGCCTGATGGATTCCGTCACCCGCTTCGCCATGGCCCTGCGTGAGATCGGTCTGTCGGCCGGCGAGCCGCCGGCCAGCAAGGGCTACACACCGTCGGTCTTCGCCGAGCTGCCGCGTCTGCTGGAGCGCGCCGGTCCCGGCGTCGACGACGGCGGCGCGGTGACCGGCCTGTTCACCGTGCTGGTGGAGGGCGACGATCACAACGAGCCGGTCGCCGACGCGGTGCGTGGCATTCTGGACGGCCACATCGTGCTGGAGCGCCAGGTCGCCGAGCGCAACCGCTATCCTGCCATCAACGTGTTGCGCAGCGTCTCGCGCACCATGCCGGCCTGCAACAGCGAGGCGGAGAGCCTTCTGGTGAACCGCGCCCGCAATCTGCTGGCGACCTACGAGAACATGGCCGAACTGATTCGCATCGGTGCCTACAAGCAAGGTAGCGATCCCGCCGTCGATGAGGCCATCCAATACTACGACGCCCTGGAGAACTTCCTTGGCCAGAAAAAAGACGAGGTGAGCACGCTGGGCGCCGGCTACAGCCAGCTGGCTGCGTTGCTGGGCCTGCCGGACCCGGCCGAAGAGGCATCGGCCGATGAATCGCCGGATCCAGGGTCGCCGGGCGCCGAGCCGGGTGCACCGCAGGGGGGCGAGCCGTCCGCCGCCGCCCCATCGCCGGCAGCGCCGGCAGAGCAGAGTTTCAAGAAGCGCCGCGCGCGCATGGCCGAGGCGCTGAACCTGAGCCCGGTCAAGCCGGCGGCGGGTCAGTTCGGGTAGTGAAGTGGACGGTTGGCGGTGCCATGTCCGGCAGCGTCGTATTGAGTTTTTTGTTAGGAGTTGATTTGCGGTGACTGCTCTTGATCAGTTGGTGCGGCTGCACCGTTGGACGCTGGATGAAAAACGCCAGAAGCTTGCCGAGTTGGAGCGCTTCCGGGCGAAGATGATCATGAACATCGAGAGCCTGGAGGCCGATCTGGCGCGCGAGCAGGCCGCGTCCGAGCGCTCGGATATGACCAGAATCTCGCTGCCGGCCTTCATCAAGGTAACCATCGACCGCCGCCGTAAGATCGAGGAGTCGATCGTCGAGATCGACCGCTCCATCGCCGCCGCCCGCGAAGAGATCACTCACGCCTTCCAGGAATTCAAGAAGTACGAGACGGCGCACGGCAATCATCAGCGCCGCGAGGCCCAGAAGCAGTCGCGCCGCGAGCAGAATGCGGCCGACGAACTCGGCATCGACCTGCACCGCCGCCAGGCGGCGGGGGCGGCTCACCGCTAAAGCCTGTTTCGCAGGCCGGGTTTTCCGGAGCTCTTCCTAAACCTTCAGGCCCCTAAACCTTTAAGCCCTCGTGCGGCTCGGCGGCGGAACGTGCCGCGAGCAGCTGCAGCCAGTCGTGCGAGGCCTGGAAGGCCAGCCGGCCGTTATAGCCGGCAATGGCGTTGGTCTCCTCGAACAAGGCCATCAGGTCGCCGCGCACCAGCGCCGGCAGGGGGCGTCGGCTGCGCAGCATCAGGTCGAAGCGCTGCGGCCGCACCAGGCCGTCGAGCTGCAGTTCGCCGTGGCGCTTCAGTTCCAGTTCCAGGACGAAGCGGGTGGCTTTGTCGTCGTCCGATTTGCCGCCGCCATGACCCTGATGGCGGAAGAAGCAGCGCAGCTCGCGCAGGCCCTGCTCGCTCCACAGGGGCAGATTGATGAAGCGCCACTCGCCGGCCGCAGTCTCGATGCTGCGGCTGAGGCCGGCGAACTCCCGTCCCAGGCGCTCGTAGAAGTCGCCACGGTCGGCCTGCTCGGCGGCCGCGCCGGCCTGGGCCAGCCAGCCGCCGATGTTGCCCTGGTTGAGGGCGGACAGGAAGAACAGCACGCCCGATGCCAGCCGTGGCCCGACCTGGGGCAGGGCTCGGGCGACCAGGTCCGCCTGGGCGGCGGGCAGGCCGCGCAGCAGCGTCTCCTCCAAATGCTCCAGGCTCGGCCAGGCCGTGCCGAGGCCCGGCGCGACGGGCCCACCGGGGGCAGGCAGGGCGACGTCCAGGGCCAGGCTGGTCCCGGGCGGGAGCGCCGCGCGGGTGTCGAGGGTCAGGGTGCCGAGGGGTGTGTGCAGGATCGGCTGACCGCTGCTGGTGGCCGCGGTGACCAGGCCGGTGACGCGCAGGGTTTCCGCCGCGGCGGCCGGTGCGGCGGGCATCCCGCCTGGGGTGGCCGCCGGCGTCGTCACGGCGGGGGTGCCGGCGGCCTTGGCGGCGGCTTCCGCGCTGAGGCCCTGCAGGGCGGTGGCGAGGGAATGGCCGCTGCTGCCGACCGCCGCCTGCGGGCCGAGCCGCAGGCCGGCCGGCGGC
>JBHJIR010000061.1:0-43506 GCA_050043265.1 Kiloniellaceae bacterium | reverse complement strand
GGCGGCGCCGCCGACATCCGCCGCCTCGTCGGCCGCCACTGCCAGCGTAAAGCTGACGTCATCGGCCATCGGTTTGGTCAGCCCCAGGATTTCGTTATGGATCACCGCGATGTCCGCGGTCTTGACCTCGCGCGCGCTGCGGAGCTTCAGCATCTCGGTGACGGCGGTATTGAGGTCCTGCAGGTTGCCGGTCGTCTGCCGCGTCAGGGCGCTCACCACCTCAAGCTGCTGGGCATCGCTGAAGTGCTTGCTGAGTGTGCTCAACGTGCCACCCAGGGCGGAGATCTTCAAAAACAGACCACCGTTCAGCTTGCGCCGTTCCTCGTCATCGGCGGCGGCAACCAGGGCCGGCGCCTCCGCGGACAGCACCGAACTGGCGGCGGACAACCGCAGAGCTTCGGTCATCGCCGGCACGTTGCGGCCGGTCACCTGCTGCAACACCGCGCCCACGTTGGTGAAGGATAACCAGGCGACGCCGCTGGCGGCGAGAGTCAGGAAGGCCACGGCCCAGAACGCACCGAGCAGGCGCACGCCGATCCCGAAGCGGTGGGAAAGCAGCCTCGGCGGTTTCTGCTTGGGCGTCCCTTTCACCTTCCACAGCCGCCACCGAGATTTGCCGGGGCGCGCGGACTTCCCCTTTGTCGCGTTACTCATGAGCTATTCCCCCAAACTCTCAGCGGCAGACCCGCTGTCGTCCATACGGTTCGGAGAGGTTCGGCCACGTGCTCGCGGCTCTTTTGCCTCTTTGTCCGACCTGTTCCCGGCACAAGGCCATCGGCGAGGAATAGTGAACGGATATTAACCTTGTCTTAATTTCATACCGACCGAGAAATTCATCTATGCGGCGAAACCGTCACCGCCGCCAGATCGCAGAACTGGCCGGAACGTCGCCATTTCAGCAACAAATCAGCGATTCCATCTACTTATGAGCGATAGTCTGTCGCCAAAAAATCACTACGCTCAGAAATATTCAATCTCTGGATGTATTTGCTGGATTCTCAAAGCGAAGAATTTTTTTCTCGGCCGCTGAGGGGCGAACCGGCGGACGGCGTCGGCTAGGGACGCGGCTGCTGCTGAGTGATGCAGTGGACGCCACCGCCGCCGGCCAGGATGTCGAGCGCCGAAACCTGCACCACCTTCCGGTCGGGAAAGGCCCGCGACACGATATCGTAGGCCTGGGCATCGTTGGCATCGCCGAAGGACTCCATCACGATGCCGCCGTTGGCGATGTAGAAGTTCACGTAGGACAGCGCCAGCCGCTGGCCACCCTCGTGATCGGGGAGATAGCGCGCCTCGCGCGGCAGCGGCAGTTCGATGATCTCCAGCGTACGGCCCTGGGCATCGCGCGCTTTTTTCAAGCGCGCCAGGTTGTCGCTCAGGATCGCATGATTGGGGTCGGCCGGGTCGTCGCAGGTAACCGCCATGACGACGCCGGGGCGCACGAAGCAGGCAATATTGTCGACGTGGCCATCGGTATCGTCCTTGTCGAGGCCCTGACCGAGCCACACGAAAGCCTTCACGCCCAGATAGCGTCGCAGCAGGTCTTCGATGGCGGCGCGGTCCAGGTCCGGGTTGCGGTTGGGGTTCAGCAGGCATTCCTCGCTGGTCAGCAGCGTCCCCTCGCCGTCAACGTGGATCGAGCCACCTTCCAGCACCAGCGGGGCCGCGTAGCGCGTCACGCCGAGCCCCTCCAGCAGGCGCTCGGCGACCCGCGCGTCCTGATCGTGAGGATGGAACTTGTCGCCCCAGGCGTTGAAGCGCCAATCGACGGCGGCCCGTCCGCCACGTCCGTCGATCACGAAGGTCGGACCGCTGTCGCGCATCCAGGAATCGTCCAAGGGCATCGCCTGACAGGTGACACCGGCACCGCAACCCAACTTGGCATCCTCGAGTTCCGCGGCATTGGCCAGCATGGTGACCGGCTCGAAGCCGGCAATCGCCTTGGCCACTTCGGCATAGGCGTTGCGCGCGGCATCCAGGCCGTCGCCCCACAGGCTCTCCCGGCACGGCCAGGCCATCCAGCAGCGCTCATGCGGGGCCCACTCGGCCGGCATAAAGAAACCGTCGTCGACTGGGTACTCGGCCATGACTCTCCCCTTGGTGCCCGCGGCCTATTCCGGCGGCAGGTCGAGCTTGATGTGCAGTTCGCGCAGCTGGCGCTCGCTGACCGGCGCCGGTGCCTGCATCATCAGGTCCTCGGCACGCTGGTTCATCGGGAAGGCGACTACCTCTCGGATGTTGGGTTCATCGGCCAGCAGCATGACGATGCGGTCGATGCCCGGGGCGGAGCCACCGTGCGGCGGCGCGCCGAACTTCAGCGCCGAGATCATACCGGCGAACTCGCGGTCGACCTGGTCCTGGGAGTATCCGGCCAGCGCGAAGGCCTTGTACATGACCTCCGGCAGGTGGTTCCGGATCGCGCCTGACGACAGCTCGACGCCGTTGCAGACGATGTCGTACTGATAGGCCAGGATGTCGAGCGGGTCCTTGCTTTCCAGCGCCTCCAGCCCGCCCTGCGGCATCGAGAAGGGGTTGTGGCTGAATTCGACCTTGCCGTTGTCGTCCAGCTCGAACATCGGGAAATCGACGATCCAGCAGAAGCGGAAAGTGTTCTTCTCCAGCAGGTCCAGTTCGTCGCCCAGACGGTTGCGCACTTGGCCGGCCAGCTTGGCCGCCGGCAGTTCCTTATCGCAGGAGAAGAACACCGCGTCGCCATCGTTCAGCCCGGCGGTCTGCTTGATCTGCGCCAGGCGATCGGCATCGAGGTTCTTGGCGATCGGCCCCTTGGCCGCGCCGTCCTCGCCGAAGATGATATAGCCAAGGCCCGCCGCGCCCTGCTCGCGCGCCCAGTCGTTCAGCTTGTCGAAGAAGCTGCGCGGCTTGGCCGCGGCGCCCGGCGCCGGGATGGCGCGCACGACCGAACCACCCTCGACGGCCTTGGCGAAGATGCCGAAGCCGGAGCCGCGGAAGGCTTCGCTCACATCGGCGATGACCACCGGGTTGCGCAGATCCGGCTTGTCGGAGCCGTACTTCAGCATCGACTCGCGGAAGGGATTGCGCGGGAACGGCGCCGGCGTCACGCTGCGCCCATTGGCGAACTGCTCGAACACCCCGTGCAGCACCGGCTCGATGGCATTGAAGACATCGTCCTGGGTCACGAAACTCATCTCGAAGTCGAGCTGATAGAACTCGCCCGGCGACCGGTCGGCACGGCTGTCCTCGTCGCGGAAACACGGCGCGATCTGGAAGTAGCGGTCGAAGCCGGCAATCATCAGCAGCTGCTTGAACATCTGCGGCGCCTGCGGCAGGGCGTAGAACTTGCCTGGATGAATGCGGCTGGGCACCAGATAGTCGCGCGCGCCTTCGGGGCTGCTGGCGGTCAGGATCGGTGTCTGGAATTCCTGGAAGCCCTGCCCGACCATGCCCTCGCGGATCGCCTGGATGACCTTGCCGCGCAGACGGATGCGCGCCTGCATCTTCTCACGCCGCAGGTCCAGGTAGCGGAAGCGCAGGCGGGTCTCCTCGCCGGCGTCCTCGTCGGCGTTGACCTGCAACGGCAGCACCGCGGCCCGCGACTGCACCGTCAGCTCCTCGACCTTCAACTCCACCTCGCCGGTCGGCATGGCCGCGTTGACGGTCTCGGCGGTCCGCTTAACCACCGGGCCGGTTACCGTGATCACGCTTTCAACCCTGGCGCTTTCCAGTTCCTGGAACATCGGGCTGCTGACGTCGATCACGCACTGGGTGATCCCGTAAGTGTCCCGCAGGTCGACGAACAGCAACTGGCCGTGGTCGCGCTTGCGGTGGATCCAGCCGGACAGGCGGACCCGTTCGCCCGCGTGGGAGGGGCGCAATTCACCACAGCTGTGGGTACGGTAGGGATGCATTGAAACGGCTTCCGGAAATAATCTGCGGGGCAGGAAATCAGCGCGCAAGAGGCCGGGAATCGGGGCTTTTGTCAAGCCTGGAGGGCTCCCAGCCCGGGTGACTGCCCCGGTGCCGGCCCGGGTGCCTGCCGGGCGGCTGCCGGGCGGCTGACAGGCAAGCGATGCCGGCCCCGGCGACCCTCGCCCCGGTTGACCCGGTGCTGCCTGGGCGCTTTCGCCATTGCGCGATTGCGTGTATACCGGCGCCATGAACCTGATTGCCGATAGCGCGGAACTCAAGGCTTTCTGCGCACGCCTCGCCGGGGCGGACTTCATCACTGTCGACACCGAATTCCTGCGGGATTCCACCTACTGGCCGAAGCTCTGCCTGCTGCAGATCGCCGGCCCGGGGGAGGAAGACGTCGCGGCGGTCGACCCCCTGGCGGAGGGGCTGGACATGGCCCCCGTGTTCGACCTGTTCAACGACCCGGGAATCGTCAAGGTGCTGCACTCGGCGCGCCAGGACATGGAAATCTTCTTCCACATGTCCGCCGGCCTGCCCGCGCCGATCTTCGACACCCAGGTCGCCGCCATGGTCTGCGGCTTCGGCGAGTCGGTCGGCTACGACACCCTGGTGCGCAAGATGACCGGCGCTCAGATCGACAAGTCCTCGCGCTTTACCGACTGGTCGCGCCGCCCGCTGGCCGAGCGTCAGCTGACCTACGCCCTGGCCGACGTGACCCATCTGCGCACCATCTACAAAAAGCTGGCGCGCCGCCTGGACAAGAGCGGCCGCGCCTCCTGGCTGGACGAGGAAATGGCCATCCTGACCTCGCCGGGGACATACCGTCTGGAGCCGGAGGAGGCCTGGAAGCGCCTCAAGACCCGCTCCAACGACCGCCGCTACCTGGCCGTGGTGCGGGCGCTGGCGACCTGGCGCGAAGTCGAGGCCCAGCAGCGCGACGTACCGCGCGGCCGGGTGCTGCGCGACGAGCAGCTGTTCGACATCGCCGCCCACCGCCCGACCACCGAAGACGACCTCGCCAAGTCGCGCGGCATCAGCCGCGATCTCGCCCGGGGCCGCATCGGCAAGGCAATCCTGGAAGCCGTCTCGGGTGCTCTCGCGCTGCCGGATGGCGATCTGCCGAAGCCTCCGCCGAAACAACAATCTGTCAATGGTATTGGACCCTTGATGGATCTTCTTAAAGTGATGCTCAAGCTGCGTTGCGAAGAGCACGATGTCGCCCAGAAGCTGATCGCCAGCTCCGCCGACCTGGAGCAGATCGCGATGAGCGACGACGCCGACGTGCTGGCCCTCCGCGGCTGGCGCTTCGAGATCTTCGGCCGCGACGCCCTGGCCCTGAAGCACGGCGCGGTGGCGCTCAGCGCCACCGGCAGCAAGGTGCGCGTGGTACCCGTCGCGGCGGCGGAGAAGGCCTGATGCCCGGCGGGCTGGGGCGGCGTTCCGCTTTGCCCCGCTCTTACCTGGGCCTCCTCCTGGGTTTGCTTCTGGCCCTCCCCAACGCCCCGGCCCTGGCCCAGAGCGGACACACGGCACCACCCGGCGGCGGCTTCGGCCTGCCGCTCGACTGTGCCATGGGCGCGGTCTGCGTCATCCAGAACTACATCGACCATGACCCCGGCCCCGGCTGGCGCGACCTCAGCTG
Organism: Kiloniellaceae bacterium; assembly: GCA_050043265.1. Taxonomy (GTDB): domain Bacteria; phylum Pseudomonadota; class Alphaproteobacteria; order Kiloniellales; family Kiloniellaceae; genus Pelagibius. Next base: position 37,973 of record JBHJIR010000061.1, on the reverse strand, counting down.
TGGTCCGCTATCCTACGATGGCCACCGCGGCACCGACTTCCGAGTGCCAACCCAGCTCGACATGCGCCGCGGCGTCTCGGTCATCGCCGCTGCCGACGGCGTGGTGGTCATCGCCAAAGACGGCCAGCCGGACCTGTTGATGCAGGACACCGGCCCGGGCAAGACCCGCGAGGAGCGCAACGGCAACTGGGTGGCCATCCGCCACGGCGGCGGCTGGGTCACCACCTATGCCCACATGATGAAGGGCACCGTGGCGGTGAAGGAAGGCGAGCAGGTCACACGCGGCCAGAAACTGGGCCGCGAGCAGGTCACACGCGGCCAGAAACTGGGCCTCATCGGCCTGTCCGGCAACAGCGATTTCCCCCACGTCCACTTCGCGGTGACCTACCGCAACCAGCTGCTCGACCCCTTCACCGGCACCGAGCCGACGGCGGCCTGCGGGGCGGTGGACGGCACCCTGTGGTCACCGGCGGCCGAAGCGCAGCTGGCCTATCGGGCCGGCGGCCTGCTGTCGTCAGGCTTCCTCGGCCGCCAGCCTAACCACCGGGAGGTCATGGAGGGGATCGTCCAGCCCGACGTCTTGCCGGCGGACTCCCCGGTGCTGATCTTCTGGACCGGCTCCTGGGGGCTGCTGAAGGGAGACAAGCAGATTCTGACGATCCTCGGCCCCGACGGCACGGTCTTCGTCTCCAATACCCGTACGCTGGACGACAACCGGGCCACGGAATCGCGCTGGATCGGCAAGCGGCGCCGCACCGAGCCATGGCCCGCCGGGCGCTATCGGGGCCTCTACCGGCTCGAGCGCCAGGTCGGCGGCACCACGGTCACCGTGGTGGACAGCCAGCACGAGATCGAAGTCCGCTAACCTCCGGCGATCCGAAATACCGTCGATCTATCTCCAGGCCTAAACGACGATCCTGGTGTCCTGGAAACCGCCGGCCTGGGCCAGGGTCTTGAAGCGCCGCTGCACTGCCTCGCCGTCCGGGACCGATCCATCGTCGGGCAGCTTCAGCGTCAGCACCTTGCCGTCGATGCTGAGGCCGCTGTGGTCGAGCACCCAGCGCGTCGCACCGGAAACCCGATAGGCCAGACGCAGCGCGGCCCCCAGCAGGGCCGCCCGCGCTTTCCAGCGATCGCTCAACAGCGCGCCGGCTTGCGCGGCCTCTTTGGCGTTGGGCGATTCGCCGTAGCGCAGGAACACGGTATAAGCGATGAAGGCACGCCCCGGATGGTCGATGCCGACCAGCGGATACTGCAGGATGCGGCGCAGCGCCTGTATGGCGCGGAAATCGGGATGCTCGCGCCAGGTCAGGTCGGACAGATGACAGGCCGCCAGCCGCAAGCGCCGCTCCTCCTCGTCCTCATCGGGGAACAGCGAGTCGCACCACCCCATCAGTCCCTCGCCCAGCCCGCCGAAGCGGCCTTCCCGCTCGGCAATTTCGGCCGCCGCCGACAGCAGCGGGTCCTCGGCCTGGGCCTCTTCCGACAGCTGCTGGTACAGATAGCCCTCGCGCAGGCCATAGGTCGAGAAGGTCACCTGGCTGCACTGCGCCTTGCGCAGCAGCCGGCTCAGCACCAGCGAGCCCATCGGCAGCGTTTCACGGCGCCGCCGCGAGACCTGCTGGATGCCCGACAGGGACGACTTGCCCAGCCGGCTGATCCCGCGGGTCAGCGCGATGGCCTCGTCGCTGACGATCGTATGGCCGTGGATCGCGTGCAGCGGATAGCGGTGCTGTTCGATGTGAAGGCGCGCCAGGTTGCGCCAGGTGCCGCCGACCGGATAGAAGCTGCGCCCCTTGCCTTCGCTCAGCCAGCCGACCTTGTCGAAGGCCTTGTCGATCAGGCGGCGCGCCTTCTGGCGGTCGTCGCCGCAGCCTTCCATCAGGCGCAGCGGCCCCAGGGCCAGGGGCGTCGAGCGGCCGACCTTGCCGTGGTTGACCTCGACCAGTTCCAGGCTGCCGCCGCCGAGATCGCCCATGATGCCGTCGGCGCGGGGATTGCCGGCGATGACGCCCAGGGCCGAAAGTTCCGCCTCTTCTTCGCCGCTCAAAATCCGGATCGGCTGGCCGCACTGCTGCTCCACCGCTTGGCGGAAGGCGTCGCCGTCGCTGGCCTCGCGCACCGCAGCGGTGGCGATCAGGTCGATGCGGCCGACGCCCATCGCGCGGGCCAGGGAGGTGAAACGCACCAGGATGGGCACAGCCATCGCCACGCCTTCGGGCGACAGGCGGCCGCTCGACTGCAGCCCGCGGCCCCGGCCGCACAGGACCTTTTCGTTGAAGACGGTGGCCGGCGCGCGCTTCACACCGTCGAAAACCACAAGGCGAATGGAATTGGAGCCGATGTCGACCACCGCGACACGCTCGTCTCTGGTCCGGCCCTTTGCCAGGGGCGCGACCGCTGCCTCTTGCCGGGCTGTCGTGCTCACGTCAGGATTTTTTCAGAACCAGCCTTGGCGCTTTCTTTGCCTTCTTCAGGGCAGAGCCGCGGCCTGACAGGCTCGGGTTCGTCATGAAGTAGGTGTGCGCACTGAACGACTTCGCCGTTGAGCGCACGCGCCTGTAGGTCCCCTCGGGCTCGAGGATCCAGCTCTGCGCTTCATCGTTCAGATTAGCGATCATGATCTGGTCGAGGACCTGCTGGTGAACCGTTGCATTCTCGATGGGGACCAGGGTTTCGATCCGGCGGTCCAGATTGCGGGGCATCCAGTCCGCCGAGGAGATGAATACCTTGGCGTCCCGGGACGGTAGCGGCTTGCCGTTGCCGAAGCAAACGATTCGGCTGTGCTCCAGGAAGCGCCCGATGATGCTCTTCACCCGGATGTTGTCGGACAGCCCCGGAACCCCGGGACGCAGGCAGCAGATGCCGCGAATCACCAGGTCGATGGACACGCCGGCCCGGGAGGCCTTGTAGAGCGCGTCGATGACGTCCGGATCGACCAGCGAGTTCAGCTTGGCCCAGATCGTCGCGGGCCGCCCCGCCTTGGCATGGGCGGCCTCCCCCTCGATCAGCTTCAGCAGTTTTTGGCGCAGGGTCAGCGGCGCGAAGGCTATCTTCTCCATCGCCTTGGGCGTTGCATATCCGGTCATGTAGTTGAACAGCCGCGTCGCGTCGCGCGCCAGGATCGGATCGCAGGAGAAGAACGAGATGTCGGTATAAATACGCGCCGTCACCGGGTGATAGTTGCCGGTACCGAAATGTACGTAGGTGCGGATCGCCTCGCCTTCGCGGCGCGCCACCAGCGAGATCTTGGCGTGGGTCTTCAGTTCCAGGAAGCCATAGATGACCTGCACGCCGGCGCGCTCCAGATTGCGCGCCCAGCGGATGTTGCGCTCCTCGTCGAAGCGCGCCTTCAGCTCGACCAGGGCGGTGACCGACTTGCCGGCCTCCGCCGCCTCGGCCAGCGCCTTCACGATGGGCGAGTCCTCGGAGGTGCGGTAGAGCGTCTGCTTGATGGCAACGACGGCCGGGTCGTTGGCCGCCTGACGCAGGAACTGCACCACCACGTCGAAACTCTCATACGGATGATGGACGACGAAGTCCTTGGCGCGGATCGCCGCGAAACTGTCGCCACCAAGATCGCGAATGCGTTCGGGAAAGCGCGGGTTGTAGGGTGCGAAAACCAGGTCGGGCCGATCGTCGAGGATCAGTTCGTTGGTATCCGACAGGCCCAGCATGCCGTCCAGCATGAAGACGTTCTCCGGGTCAGCCTGCAGCTCGCGTGCGACGAACTCCAGCAGCGCTTCCGGCATGTCGGCGTCCACGGTCAGGCGGATAACCGATCCGCGGCGCCGCCGCTTCAACGCGCTCTCGAACACGCGCACCAGGTCTTCGGCTTCTTCCTCGACTTCCAGCTCGCTGTCGCGCAGGACACGGAAGAAGCCGCTCGACTTCACTTCGAAGCCGGGAAACAGTTCGTCGAAATAGAGCCGCAGCAACTCTTCCAGACGGATGAAGCGCGCCTCGTCGCCCGGCAGCCGGATAAAGCGCTCGACCATCGCCGGGATCGGGATCATGCCGTTGATCTGCGACTTGTCGTCTCCGCGCAGCAACTCCACGACGATCGACAGGCCGCGATTGGGAATGAAGGGAAACGGGTGCGCCGGGTCGATGGCGATCGGCGTCAGCACCGGATAGAGCTGTGCGGTGAAGTAGCCGTCGAGGAATTTGCGCTCGCGCGCGGTCAACTCGGTGGCGCTGACCACCGCCACGCCCGCACCGCGCAGTTCGCCGATCAGGTCGATCCACTTTTCCTGCTGCCAGCGCATCAGCTTGGCGACCCGTTCGTTGATTGCGGCAAGCTGCTGGGCCGGGGTCAGGCCCTCCGGCGAAGCCGTTTTCACGCCTGCGCGCACCTGACCGCGCAGACCGGCCACGCGGACCATGAAGAATTCATCCAGGTTGCTGGCCGAGATGGATAGAAAGCGCAGCCGTTCCAGGACCGGGTGGTTGACGTTATAGGCCTCTTCCAGCACCCGCTCGTTGAAGGCCAGCCAGGAAATCTCACGGTTGATGAAGCGTTCTGAGGCGTTCAGGTCGATCGCGGCAACCTCGGCGCCCGCCGGCAGGTCGGATTCCTGACCCAGCGGCTCCACTTCCAGGGCGACCATCTCACTCTCGTCCACCTTGCACTCTCCCAGTAACGCCTCGGGGTAACGCCTCGGGGTAACGCCTCGGGGCAACATCCCGGGGGTTCGGGCCCGGCCTCGCGGCCCCTGCCCCTTCATACCACGCTCGTGTCTACCGAATTATTGCAGAATATGACCCTCGAGGGCACGGGCGGCAAGGTTTGCCGTCCGTTTTGGGGCGGGCTTCGCGGGAAATATAGCATCTTTGATATACGTCAAAGCTGCTGCCGGCGGCCTCGGCTAAATGGAGACTGGCCCGTGGGTGATCCCTACCCAGCCCCATGAGCCGGGGCCTTCCCGTCAGATCCCGCGTGATCTGCGGGGAGGCCCTTTTGCTTCCGGACCCAGGAGAGCTTAGGAGACGATCGGCCAGCGGCTCCGATCCTTCCGTAGCCGCTGCCCTGCAAAAGCTTCAGGGGCCCGGGTTCGATCGGTAATACGCGAAGGGGCGCCGCGGTTATCCCCGGCGCCCCAATATGCCCTATGGCTGAAAGTCCTGAAGAGGCCCTTGCTGAAGAGCCTCTAGAGCGTGCCCGGGAAGGCGCCACCGTCCAGCAGCAGGTTCTGGCCGGTGATGAAGCCGGCATGCGCCCCACAGAGGAACGCGCAGGCCTCGCCGAATTCGACCGGATCGCCGAAACGTCCCGCCGGATTACCGGCCGCGCGCTCCTTGGTCACCTCTTCCAGCGAGCGGCCGGTCTTCTCGGCGGCCGCTTTCATCGTCGTCTTCAGCCGGTCGGTATCGAAGGGTCCGGGCAGCAGATTGTTGATGGTGACATTGTTGATCACCGTCTTACGGGCCACGCCGGCAACGAAGCCGGTCAGCCCGGCGCGCGCGCCGGTGGACAGGCCAAGGATGTCGATCGGCGCCTTCACCGCGCCCGAGGTGATGTTGACGATACGCCCGAAGCGGCGGTCCATCATCCCGTCGACCGTCGCCTTGATCAGTTCGATCGGCGTCAGCATGTTGGCGTCCAGCGCCTTGATCCAGTCGTCGCGGTCCCAGTCGCGGAAGTCGCCCGGCGGCGGTCCGCCGGCATTGTTCACCAGGATGTCCGGCTGCGGACAGGCTTTGAGGGCAAGCGCGCGGCCTTCCGGCGTGGTGATGTCGGTGGCGACCGCGTTCACCGTGACGCCGGTCGCCTTGCGGATCTCCTCGGCGGTCTGCTCCAAGGGGCCTGGCGTGCGCGCCACGATGGTGACGTCGACGCCTTCGCGCGCCAGCGACAGCGCACAGGCACGTCCCAGTCCCTTGCTCGCTGCGCAAACCAGCGCCTCGCGCCCCTGAATACCCAAGTCCATACCTCGACTCCCTTTATCTGTCTTCCGCTTCTGCGGCATCCAATTTCTGCAGCACCGTGCGCACCAGCGGCACGGTGATCTGTCGGCGCTTGGCGGTCAGCGCCGCGCGGTCAATGGCCGCAACGGTGTGGCGTGCCGCCGCGAAGGAACGTTCGATACGCGGCAGCAGAAAGCGCACGACGTCGCCGCCGACATCCAACTGCCGGTCGGCGAAGAGCTTCACCAGCACGACCTCGATGAGGCCGTCGTCAGGCCCGCCCAGGGCGACCGCCTGCATACCCGACAGGCGCGAGCGCAGGTCGGCCAGCGGACAGGCCCAGCGCGCCGGCGCCTCGCGGTCCGACAGCAGCAGATAGCCACGCCGTTCCAGCATCATGTTGTAGAGATGCAGCAGCCGCCGCGCGACTTCCGGCTCGGCGGCCAGGCAGTCGGCGACGTCTTCCACCACGCAGGCCCGCACCCCGCCCTCGGCGTCGCCAAGGTAGGCCGCCGGCTCGTCGCTGCGCAGCATCGCGGCGTCGATGGCAATCGCGCCGGAAATCTGTCGCCAGACCTGGCAAAGGTGGGTCTTGCCGCTGCCCGGCGGGCCATAGATCGCCAGGGCATGGGCCGGCCAGTCGGGCCAGCGGTCGATCCAGGCGACCGCCACCTCGTTGCTCGGCGCGACCAGGAAATCTTCGCGCGCGAGCGCCGGACGGTGCCCGAGGTCGAGGGGCAGTTGCGCCGGTGACGTCACGGCGTCTCGTCCGGTCCCGACGAGGACGCACCGCCGCCGTGGCCGACGTAGTACGGGCTGCGGCGGTACTGACCGAAGGCGAAGCGCACACCGACGCCGACGACGGCCGCGACCGGCACCGCCAGCAGCACGCCGACGAACCCGAACAGGGCGCCACCGGCCAGCCGGGCGACCATCACCCAGCCCGGATGCAGGCCGCCACGTTCGCCCACCAGCTTGGGCGTCAGCACGTTGCCCTCGATCGCCTGGCCGACGAAGAACACCGCGGCGACGATGGCAACCGAAACCCAGTTGTCGAACTGCGCCAGTGCCAGGCCGACCGACAGCACCAGGCCGACCAGGGAGCCGACATAGGGAATGAACGACAGGAAGCCGGCGATGAGCCCGACGACCAGACCGAAGTCGAGCCCGGCCAGCGTAAGCCCGACGGCATAGAAGACCGCCAGCGACAGGCAAACAGTGCCCTGCCCGCGGAGGAACCCGGCCAGCGTTTCGTCCACCTCGCTCGCGAGGCGGCGGATCGTCGCCTGATGCTTGCGCGGCACCCAGTCATCGGCCTGGGCCACCATGCGGTCCCAGTCGCGCAGCAGGTAGAAGGCAACCACCGGCGTGATCACCAGCAGGGCGACGAAGTTGAAGAAGGCGACGCCGCCGGAGATGATCCCACCCAGCACCTCGGCGGCCCAGGTGAAGATCTTGTCGGCCGAACCGCCGAGCAGCGACTTCAGCTTCTGCTGCGTGCCCGGATCGAGGCGGTCCTGCAACATCGCCAGCAAGTGATCCGTCTCGCGCTGGATCGCCGCGAGATAGTCCGGCGCCCGCTCGACGAAAGTGGCGACCTGACTGACCACCGCCGGGATCACCAGCAACAGCACCAGAACGCAGAGCAGCACGAAACAGACGGTAACGACCGCCGTCGCCCAGGTGCGCGACAGCTTCCAGCTTTCCAGCCGGTCGCATACCGGATCGAGCAGATAGGCCACCGCCATGCCGGCGACGAAAGGCAGCAGCACGCTGCGCAGCAGGTAGATGCTGACCAGGGTCACCGCCAGCACGATCAGCCAGAAACGCAACTGACTGGCCGTTGGCACATGAGTGCCGGAGCCGCCGTCCCGCACCTCCCCTTCCTGGGGGGCCCTTTCCGGCGAACTGGACGTTGTGGGTTCGGCGTCGCTCATTGCGGCAAGGGCACCGGGTCCCCTGAAGGTACGCCAGGGGCAGGCTCGGCGGGGGCCGCATCAGGTCCGGCATCCAGCGCCGGATCCGGAGCCGCCGGGGCCGGGGCTGGCCGCTCAGTCAGGGTCAGTTCCCAGTTGCTGTCGGGCCGTAGCGCCAGGAAGAGATCGCGCTGGGCCAGCGCACGGCTCAGGCGCTGTTCGTCGCCGACGAAAGTGATCTCCAGCTGCGCTTCCTTGCGCGACAGCGTGGTCAGGCCGGTCTGCTGGATCGCGGCGACACCGGCCAGGCGCTTGCGCACCGCCAGCCAGTCGTCGAGCCCCCCCAGCGGCACGTAAACCAGGATCGAGCGCTGGTTGCCGAACTGCAGCACGTACTGCTGCTTCCAGGTCTCCTGCACCGCGTTGTCGATGCGGTCGGCGGCCCGCCTCAGGAAACCGTCAAAGGGCTCGCCGGTCACCTGCACCAGTTTGTCGCGCAGGGTGACATTGGCCGCCCCGTCGTGATAGCGGCGGGTCGTCACCGCCAGCACGCCGGAGCCGGTCTGCGGGTCGCCGCTCAGGCTGGCCTCGGTGACCAGCACGTCGTCGGCGCCGTAGCGTTCGGCAATTGCCTTCAGCGCCTCGGGATCGCCGGCCAGGGCGCGCGGGGCATCGATGGCGGCAAGGTCGTCGAGGTCACCGATCGGCACGGTCAGCGGCACCAGCCCGTTGTCGCCGGGTTTGACCGCCCAGACATCGCGCCAGGGGTTGGCCGCCAGCCACAGGGCCGGCGGCGCCGCCCCATCGCTGAACACCGGCAGCACCACTACCGGCCTGCTGCGGGTCTCGGCGAACCCCACCCCGGCATTGCGCAGCAGTTTGCGCACCTCGTCGCCGTTGAAGCGGAAGGTCAGATCGGCCAGGTAGCGCACCGTCGAGGTGCGCTCGTCATTCACCGAGAAATCGAGGACGTAGTACTGCAGCGCGACCGAATCGACCTGCGGGACCTGCTCCCGCTGCGCCTCCGGCACCAGGCGGTCCATCAGCCGGCGGAAGGCGCGGCGCTGGCCCACGGCAATCGCCGTCTGACGGGCATCGGCGGCGGTCGCCGCCGTCTCGTCCACGGCCACATCGCGCACGGTGAAGATATCCCCGTTGCCCTGGGCTTGGGCGCTACCATCGCCCGCCCCGCCGGCAATCAGCAGGGCGAAAGCCATCGTCAAGGCGCCGCATACCCGGCGAAACCACATTGCAAACCGTCCCGGATTCTCTATCTTCGCCCGGCAAAGCGGGCAGAAATGCCTAGGCCCCTAAATACCCCATGTGACCGGAGGACGCCATAACAAGCCGGAACTCGCGCGACAACCAGCTGACCTATAAGGACGCGGGCGTCGACATCGATGCCGGCAATGCCCTGGTCGAGGCCATCAAGCCGCTCGCCCGCTCGACCGCCCGCAGCGGCGCCGATGCCGGGCTCGGCGGTTTCGGGGGCTTTTTCGACCTCAAGGCGGCCGGATTTCGCGATCCCCTGCTGGTCGCCGCCAACGACGGCGTCGGCACCAAGCTGAAGGTCGCCATCGCCGCCGGACGCCACGACACCGTGGGCATCGATCTGGTCGCCATGTGCGTCAACGATCTGGTGGTGCAAGGCGCCGAACCCCTGTTCTTCCTGGATTACTACGCTTCAGGGCAGCTGGAAGTTCCCGTCGGCACGGCCATTGTAGCCGGAATTGCGGAAGGCTGCCGCCAGGCCGGCTGCGCGCTGATCGGCGGCGAAACCGCCGAAATGCCGGGGCTCTACGCTGCCGGCGACTACGATCTGGCCGGCTTTGCCGTCGGTGCGGTGGAGCGCGACCAGGTGCTCACCGGTGACGGCGTGGCGGCCGGCGACATCGTGCTCGGGCTCGCCGCTTCCGGCCTGCACTCCAACGGCTTCTCGCTGGTCCGTCGGGTGGTGGAGCGCGCCGGCCTCGACTATGCCGCGCCGGCGCCCTTCGCGCCGGAGACCAGCCTGGGCGAGGCCCTGCTGGTGCCGACCCGCATCTACGTAAAGAGCTGTCTGGCGGCCCTCCAGGCCCCCGGTGCCCAAACCTCAGGTGCCCGGGCCTCCGGTGCCCAGCACGGCGGCAGCAAGGCCCTGGCCCACATCACCGGCGGCGGCTTCCCGGAGAACCTGCCGCGGGTCATGCCGAAGACCCTGGCCGTGGCGCTGGACGGCGTCACCTGGCCGGTCCCCCCGGTGTTCCGCTGGCTGGCGGCGACCGGCGGCGTCGCCCCGTCAGAGCTGCTGCGCACCTTCAACTGCGGCGTCGGCATGGTGGTGGTGGTCGAGCCGGCCCACGCCGGCAACGTCCGCGCCGCCTTCGAGGCGGCCGGCGAGACGGTTTTCGAGATCGGCCGCATCCAGTCCCGGGCCGAAGGCGCCCCGTCGGTCACCATCGACAATCTGGATGCGAGCTGGCCGAAACAATGAGGGTCGGCGTCCTCATCTCCGGGCGCGGCAGCAATCTGAAGTCGCTGCTGGACGCCTGTGCCGTACCGGGGTTTCCCGCCGGCATCGTGACCGTGATCGCCAACCGGCCGGGCGCCGGCGGGCTGGATCATGCCCGCGCCGCCGGCGTGCCCGTCGAGCCCCTCGACCACAAGGCCTTCGACGGCAAACCGGCCTTTGAGGCTGCCGTGACCCAGGCTCTGGAGCAGGCCGGGGTCGATCTGCTCTGCCTCGCCGGCTTCATGCGGGTGGTGAGCGCCGGTTTCGTGCGCCACTGGCAAGGCCGTATGATCAACATCCACCCCTCCCTGCTGCCGCTCTTTCCCGGCCTCGACACCCATGCCCGCGCCCTGGCTGCGGGCGTGAAGCTGCACGGCTGCAGCGTCCATTGCGTGAGCGAGGAGGTCGATGGCGGCCCGATCATCGGCCAGGCCGCGGTGCCGGTGCTGCCCGGCGACGATCCGGACAGCCTTGCCGCCCGGGTGCTGAAAGCCGAACACCGGCTCTATCCAGCCTGTCTGCGCCTGGTGGCCGAGGGCAAAGTCCGCCTCGCCGGCGGCCAAGCCCGGCTGGCCGGCGATTTCGACGGGTCTGCCCAGATCTTCAACCCGGCGCCTTAGGACCCGCCGGGGCCTTCCCCGGCCCGGACACCAGCTCCGAACCAGCCCCGAACCAGCCCCGAACCCGCCCGGAACACTTGCCCGGGCGCCCGTCTCGGGCTAGAAGAACGGCAGGAAAGAGGCTGCTTCCGGGGGCGGACGCAGCGATAAGAGCAAAGACCAGCACAGCTGACAGGACTTACGAAATGGCTGACGATCAATTGCTGCACGAACACCAGCAGAACTGGAAGGGCTTCGTACGCATGTTCACCGTGTCCACGGTGTTCGTGGTCATCATCCTGGCCCTGATGGCGGTCTTCCTGCTGTAGCAGGTTTCCCGACTAAATCCGCGCCACGGTCGTGCGGTCCGGCGACGACCTGGGTCTGAGGTTCGGCCATCTGACGCCCTGATTATCTTCTAGGGGATATCTTCTAGGGCTGTTTTGGATCGCTGACGGCCTGCACGCGCCATCCGCCCAGGCCGCGCACCGCCAGACGGTAGCTGCCGGGCTCCAGGACCTCGGAGCGGCCGCCGCCCTTGCCGATCTGATTGCCGATTACATCCACCAGCTCGCCCTGCGCGCTGTGCAGTTCGACGGTCAACAGGCTGCCCTGACTCTGCCAGACCAGCCGCCACGGGCGTTCGAACTCCACAACGTCGGAATCCCAATCGCCCTTTCCGGTGAAACTCTGCAAGGCGTCAGCCGTACCGGATTGCGGGCTATCCCCCAGACCCATCAGCGGTGCGGCGACCCGATCGAAACACTTCAGCCGTTCGGCCTCCGCGGTCAGACCGGCACAGCCGATGATCTCGTCGGCCAGTTCGGTCGTATCATCGGCTGACAGCGATTGCGCCCGCGCCGCCGGACTGCCGCCAGCGAGGACGCCACCTGCCAGGACGGGGACCAGCAGCCCGATGACCGCGGCTTCAAGCGCTCTCATAACTCGGCATCCCATAACTTACATGTCTCCAGACCCGTGAAGGCCCCGTGAGGGCACCGTCGGCGTAAAGGCAAAGGGCAACCGCCTCACCCCGGTCGGGCAAGGCGGTTGCTGCAGCTTCCGGCGCGCGTGGCGCGTTTACTGTGCCGGCGCGATCGGCGGGGTGGCGTTCTCCTGTTGGATCATCTTCTGGTCGCTCTCGACCCGCTGGGTGACGAGCGTCTTGAACTCAGGCGCCTCTTCCAGCTCCTGCCGCGTCAGGTCGGTGCGCAGCAGCAGTTCGCCGTCGGCCTGCTCTTCGGTCAGGGCGTCCCAGGAAAGCCCGACGGGCTTGGCGCCGACACCGAGGAAGCCGCCGACATCCACGATCACCCCGATGATCTTGTCGTCCGCGCCCAACACAAGGTCGGTCACTTTGCCGACGCTCTCCAGTCCTTCGGGAGACCGGGCCACGACGGCGGCGCCGATGTAACTGTCGGAAAGAACCTCGCCGGCCTTCTGCTCGGCCAGCACCGGCGGCAAGGTCTGTTGCGCCAGTGCCAGCGCCGGCGTCAGTGTCGTGGCGGCAAGGGCGAAGGTAAGCGCTCTAAGAGTTCGCATCGTTCGTGCTCCTCATGTGTTTCGAACACTCGAAAGCCAGTTGCACTCCATTGCTCTACAGACGCGCAGCCCCCCTTGTTTGTTCCCGCAATTCCGCTAAGTCCCTTGTCAGAAAAGAAAAAGGCGGGCTCCCTGGGGAACCCGCCTTCTGCTTTCTGCCCGGCTGCGGCCCGCAGGCCGCGGCTTCACTTCAGCCGACGATTTCGGCGTCGGTGAAGAAGTATTTGATTTCCTCGGCAGCCGTTTCGGCGGCGTCTGAGCCGTGCACCGAATTGGCTTCGATGGACTCGGCGAAGTCGGCCCGGATGGTACCCGGGGCCGCGTCCTTCGGGTTGGTCGCCCCCATCACTTCGCGGTTCTTGGCCACGGCGTTCTCGCCCTCCAGGACCTGGACCACCACCGGGCCGGAGATCATGAAGCTGCAGAGATCGTTGAAGAAGGGACGCTCCTTGTGGACCGCGTAGAAGCCTTCGGCCTGCTCGCGGGTCATGTGGATGCGCTTGCTGGCGACGACACGCAGGCCGGCAGCCTCAAGGCGGTCGATGATCTTGCCCGTGATGTTGCGCTTGGTCGCATCCGGCTTGATGATCGAGAAGGTACGTTCGATAGCCATGGACTCCGGCTCTCCTTTTGATTGCTCCGGTCGGGCGGCCCCTGACAGACCTCAGGGCCGGCCCCTTTTGGGATTTGCGCCGGGCTTATAGACCCTTTGCCGGGCCAGGGCAACGCCCAGCCCGCCCCCTGCTCAAACCAGGCCGGGAGCGGCTTTCGTCCCGCTTCATGCCGTGCTATCACCGCCGCCGGCACCCTGAACCGACAGGGGGCCAAAGCGAAGCGATCCTCATGCTGCATATTAACGATCTTCTCTACCGGGTTCAGGGCGAACCGCTGTTCGACAACGCCACCGTTGCCGTGAACAAGGGCGAGCGGGTGGGCCTGGTCGGCCGCAACGGCTCGGGCAAGACCACCCTGCTGAAGCTGATTTCGGGCGAACTGCACCAGGACGGCGGCAACATCACCTACCCCCGGCTGATCAAGGTCGGCAAGGTCGCCCAGGAAGCGCCGTCCGGCCAGACCAGCCTGATCGACACCGTGCTGGCCGCGGATACCGAACGCACGGCCCTGCTGGCCGAGGCCGAGCATACCCGCGATCCACACCGCATCGCCGAACTGCATGAGCGCCTCGCCACCATCCAGGCGGATTCCGCGCCGGCCCGCGCCGCGCGTATCCTCGCTGGCCTCGGCTTCAACGAGGAAACCCAGCAGCGTCCCTGTGCCGAATTCTCCGGTGGCTGGCGCATGCGGGTCGCCCTCGCCGCCCTGCTGTTCCAGGCGCCGGACCTGCTGCTGCTCGACGAACCGACCAACCATCTGGACCTGGAAGCGGCGATCTGGCTGGAGAGCTTTCTGAAGGGCTATCCCGGCACCCTGCTGCTGGTTTCCCATGATCGCGGCCTGCTGAACCGCGCGGTGAACCGCATCGTCCATCTGGAGAATCAGAAACTCACCGCCTACACCGGCAACTACGACCGCTTCGAGCGCCTGCGCCGCGAACATATGGAGCATCAGGCGGCCCAGCACGCCAAGCAGCAGGCCGAGCGGCGCCACATACAGGCCTTCGTCGACCGCTTCCGCTACAAGGCCTCGAAGGCCCGCCAGGCCCAGTCCCGCCTGAAGGCCCTGGCGCGCATGGAACCGATCGCCGCGGTGATGGAAGACCGCACGACCAGCTTCGACTTCCAGCAGCCGACCCCGTTGTCACCCCCCCTCCTTAATCTGGAAAACGCTTCAGTCGGGTACGAAGCCGGCAAGCCGATCCTCTCGCACCTCAACCTGCGCCTGGATATGGATGACCGTGTCGCCCTGCTCGGCGCCAACGGCAACGGCAAGGCGACCCTCTCCAAGCTCCTCGCCGGCCGATTGAAGCCGATGGAGGGCCGCATGGCCCGCTCCGGCAAGCTGAAGATCGGCTACTTCGCCCAGGATCAGGCCGAAGAATTGGACCTGACCTCGACGCCGCTCGCCCACATGGCGCGGCTGATGCCGCTGGAGACCGAGACCAAGCTGCGCGCCCAGTTGGGCCGCTTCGGCTTTGGTGCCGCCCGCGCCGACGTCGCCGTCGGCAAACTGTCCGGCGGCGAAAAGGCGCGCCTGCTCTTCGCCCTGATGAGCCGCGATGCCCCCCACGTGCTGATCCTCGACGAGCCGACCAACCATCTGGACGTCGACTCGCGCCAAGCCCTGGTGCAGGCGCTCAGCACCTTCGAGGGCGCGGTGATTCTGGTCAGCCATGACACCCACCTGATCGAACTGACCGCCGACCGCCTGTGGCTGGTCGCCGACGGCGGCGTGGCCGCCTTCGACGGCGACATGGACGACTACCGTAAGCTGTTGATGGAGCAGCGCCGGCAAGAACGCTCGCGCCAGCGCGAAGACAAGCCGGTCCGCGACGATACCTTGTCCAAGAAGGACAAGCGCCGGGCCGCCGCCGAGGCGCGCGCCGCGGTGGCCGACCTGCGCAAGGCCGCCAAACAGGCCGAGGCCAAGATCGAGAAGCTGAACCGGCAGAAGGACGCGATCGAGGCCAAGCTGGCCGAACCCGGCATCTACGACGGACCGACTGCAAAGCTCCAGGCCCTGCAGATCGAGTTTGGCCAGATCAAGCAGTCCATCGCCGATGCGGAAGATCACTGGCTGAAACTGCAGACGGCCCTGGAAGAGGCCTGAATTAGCCGACGGCCCTCAGGGAAATCCTGTCATATGCGTTCAGAATCAGCAGCATATTGATCGTCTTGCCGTCAGCGGCCAGGGGATAGTACATGCGCTGGGAATCGATGAACTGACGGTCCGGGTGCGGCATCGGGAAACGGTCGTAGATCGGCAGGCGCGTGGACACCACTTTTCTCATGTTTCCCTTGATCCGCTCGACCAGCGCCGGCACGACGGCATCTTCCACCACCAGGCCGGTGATGTTACGCCCGGCGGCGCGGGTCTGCTCTTCACCGACCAGACGGAAGCGGAATTGCATCGCGGTGTTGCGGCGTTCCACATCGACCAGATTGATCAGGCCCAGCATGCTGGGAAAATCGCAGGGATCGATGTGCTGGCGTCCGGGCAGGCGCCCCGCCGGCGCAACCGCCGCAAGGTAGTGGATCATTTCCGTGAATCTTGGGTGGATCGCCGGCGGCTCTTCGCCGGCAAGGTCCTCCAGATAGAACTCGGAAAAGAGAAAATCCGTCACTTCGACCTCACATAATCGAAACAACTAAGATCAGCCTCGAACATTTACACAAAAAAATCGGAAATCAAAGAAATTCACCGCCCCAGGTTAAGGACAATTTCACTCCGCGCGCGCAGATTGCCGCACAGCCTTGCAAGAAGAACGTTCCTGCCCTTGGCAGGGCCGGCATAGGCTGCCTCCGTTCTCCTCCGCCACCCGGATCGAAAGTTCTCTCATGGCAATGGTCGAGCCGCCGCTGCCGGCATCTCCGCTCCCCCTTCAAACCAGCGCCGGCGCCGCCGCTTCACCCAGGGTCGGTTCACCCTCCCGGGCCATCCTGCTGATGGTCGGCAGCTTGGTGTTCTTCTGCATCATGGATGCGCTGGTGAAGGACCTCGGCACCCGCTACCCGACCATGCAGCTGATGTTCTTCCGCAGCCTCTTCGCCTTTGTGCCGATCCTGCTCCTGATCCTGCACGGCGGGTCCCTGAGAGCCCTGCGGGTGCACAGCATCGGCGGGCACATCCTGCGCAGCCTGGTCGGCGTCGGCGCAATGTTCTGCTTCTTTTATGCCTATGTGCGTATGCCGCTGGCCGACGTGGTGGCGATCAGCTTCGCCGCGCCGGTTTTCGTTGTGGCCCTGTCGGTCCCCCTGCTCGGCGAGAAGGTCGGACCGCGCCGCTGGGCCGCGGTGCTTGTCGGCTTCGTCGGCGTCCTGGTGATGATCCAGCCCGACGCCAGCCTGCTGAGCAGCGTCGCCCTGGTGCCGTTGATCGGCACCTTGTTCTTCGCCCTGGCGATGATCGTGCTGCGCAAGCTCGGGCGCACCGAGACCAGCGCCTCGGTGGCCTTCACCTTCACCCTCGCCTGCACGGTGATTTCGGGCCTCGCCCTGCCCTTCGTTTGGATCGCGCCGGACCTCCCCGACCTGCTCGCGCTGATCGCCGTCGGCCTGCTTGGCGGCGTCGGCCAGATCCTGATGACCGCCGCGTTCAAGCACGGCGACGTCGCCGTGATCGCGCCTTTCGAGTACACCTCGATGATCTGGGCAACCCTGCTTGGCTTCGTATTCTGGGGCGAGGTGCCGGGCCTCAACATCTGGATCGGCGTAGCGAGCGTGATGGCTTCGGGCCTGTTCATCCTGTTCCGCGAGGCCAACCTGCAACTGCCGCGCGGCCGCGCCCGTCGCCTGCAGGTGAAGCGCTGAAGTCTCTCTCTTTTAGGCCTTCTGGCTTTTAGGCCTTCTGGCCCCAGCGGCCGTCTTCGTCCTGCTGCCAGTAGCTGACCGCGTGGCCGGCCTCTTTCAGGGCCTTCCACTGGGCTCGTGCCTGGGCCAAGGCCTCGTCGTCGCCGCCGTCGAACAGCAGCACGCAGAGAGAAAAATCGCCGATATTCTCCGACTCGGCACCGTCGGTCAGGAACAGCACCTGGGCTCCGTTGGGCACCTCGTCCGCCACCGTCAGCCAGACCGGCTGACGCTCGGCCCGACCGTCTTTGACCGTGCCGTGCGGCAGGAACCCGCGGTCGTTATAAGTCCACAGGCGGGCCGACAACGCCTCGACACGCGCCTCCGATCCGGCCCGCACCACCGCACGCTGGCCGCGCTCCAGGGTCTTCTCCAGCATCTGGGGCAAGGCCTGTTCGAGCGGCGTGCGGGTCATATGGTAGAAGCGCACCTCTGTCATCGGGGCAGGTCCCTGGACCGGTAGAGAGCGGCCGGTAAAACGCGGCCGGCTGGGGAGGGCAACGCCCTCCCCCACACAAGGCGCTACTTCTCGTAGTTCGCCGCCACGAAGGCGTCCAGCAAGCGGACGCCGTAGCCGGTGCCACCCTTGGGCACCGTCGGCTTGTCCTTGGTCGACCAGGCCATCCCGGCGATGTCGAGATGCGCCCAGGGCGTACCGTTCTGGATGAAACGCTGCAGGAACTGCGCCGCGGTGATGGAACCGCCGGCACGCCCACCGCTGATGTTCTTCATGTCGGCGATGTCGCAGTCGATCGCCTTGTCGTATTCGGGGCCCAGCGGCAGGCGCCACAGCCCCTCGCCGACGGTGGCACCCGCGGCGGTCAGCTGTTCCGACAGCTTGTCGTCGTTGCTGAACAGACCGCCATACTCGTTGCCGAGGGCGATAATAATGGCGCCGGTCAGCGTCGCCAGGTCGACGATCAGCTTCGGCTTGAAGTTCTCCTGCGTGTACCACAGCGCGTCGCACAGCACGAGGCGGCCTTCGGCATCGGTGTTCAGCACCTCGATGGTCTGCCCCGACATCGAGGTGACCACATCGCCCGGGCGCTGCGCGGTGCCCGAGGGCATGTTCTCGACCAGGCCGCAGATGCCGATGGCGTTGACCTTGGCTTTGCGCCCGGCCAGGGCCTGCATCAGGCCGACCACGGCACCGGCCCCGCCCATGTCCCACTTCATGTCTTCCATGCCGGCCGCCGGCTTCAGGGAAATGCCGCCTGTGTCGAAGGGCACGCCCTTGCCGACGAAGGCCAACGGGGCGCCATCCTTGCTTTTCGGATCCTTGGCCCCGCCGTCCCACTGCATGACCAGCAGCTGCGGCTCCTGTGCCGAGCCCTGGGCGACGCCGAGCAGCGCCCCCATGCCGAGCTTTTTCATCTCCTTTTCGCCCAGCACCGACACCTTGACGCCCAGCTTGCTGAGCTTCTTGGCCTCGGCCACCAGCGATTTGGGGAACAGCACGTTGGCCGGCTCGCTGACCAGGTCGCGGGTGAAGAACACCCCTTCGGCGATCTTCTCCAGCTTCTGGAACAGTCGCTTGGCGGCAGCCGGTTCTTCGACCAGAACCTTAATCTCCTTAAGCTTCGGCTTCTTTTCCGGCTTTTCCTTGGTCCGGTACTTGTCGAAGCGGTAGCTGCGCAGCAGGGCGCCGAAGGCGTAGTTGGCCGCCCGCTCCGGGGCGCGCTTGCCGCCGCGCAGCTTGTCGATCAGGAAGGCCGCCTTGTCGTCGCCACCGGCGAGCAGCCGGGCCACCACCGCGCCGCCGAGGTCCTGCAGATCCTATTCGGAAAGCTTGGCCGGCTCGCCGACGCCGACCAGCAGGATGCGGCTGTTCTTCAGCTTCGCCGGGGCGATGATCTCCAGAAGCTCGCCCTTTTTGCCGGAAAAGCTGCCGCTGTCGAGCGCCCGCTCCAGCGCACCGTCGGTTTCTTTGTTCAGGCTCGCCGCCGAGGGGGGCAGCTTCTTCCCCTCGAGCACACCGACCACCAGGGCGCCGGACGCAGGAACGCTCGGCGCAGCAAAAGAAATATTCATCAATCCCCTCACGGATAGGACTCGACCGGCGCCACTCGCTGGGCGGCGCAGCGGCCATGGATAAATAAAGGGCAGTAAGGATAAGGCGGAACAGACTGTCAGCGCCAGCGGCCAAGTTCAAGGCCTCATAGCGGCGCCCGCCCGGCGCCCAACCCTATCACGACCGGATCCCGGCATTGCCCTGAATTTCCATTGAAATTCCGAGGATTTTAGCTGGACTGAGGTCGCGGCACCGCGCTATCTCTGAGGTTTGCAGACCGCAGCGATTGGGCCCATGCCCTGGATTACACGCTACATCTTGGCACAGCTGATCATGGCGACGATCTTCGTCACCCTGGCGCTGACCTTTGCCATCTGGCTGACGCAGTCGCTGCGCCTGATCGACTATATTGTCAATCGCGGCCTGCCCGCCTCCACCTTTCTGACCTTCGTCGGCCTGCTGCTGCCGTCCTTCCTGGGCGTCGTGCTGCCCGTGGCCTGCTTCGTTGCCGTGCTGTTTGTCTATCACAAGCTGGCGATGGACAGCGAGATGGTGGTCATGCGTGCCGCCGGCCTGTCGCCGCTGCAACTGGCGCGCCCGGCGATCGTGCTGGCGATCCTGGTCACCGTCGTGGTCTACGCCATCTCGCTTTACTTCCTGCCCGTTTCCTTTCGTGATTTCAAAGACTTGCAGAACGCATTCCGCAACGACCTCTCGACCGTGCTGCTGCAGGAAGGCGTCTTCACCACGCTCAGCGACGACATCACCGTCTATGTTCGCGCGCGCTCGGCCGACGGCGAGTTGCGCGGCATCCTGGTGCACGACAACCGCGACCCGGAGAAACCGGTGACCATGATGGCCGAGCGCGGCGCCCTGGTCGCCAGCGAGACCAGCCCGCGGGTGGTGATGGAAAACGGCAACCGCCAGCAGGTCGACCGCGAGACCGGGCGGTTCTCGCTGCTCTACTTCGACCGCTATACGGTTGAACTCAGCGAGTTCGGCCAGGCGGTGCAGTCCCGGTGGCGCGAGCCCAAGGAGCGGTTCCTGGATGAGTTGCTGTTCCCCAACGACGACCCGCGGGATCAGCGCTACCGGCTGGAACTGATCGCGGAGGGTCACCAGCGCCTCGTCGGGCCGCTCTACACCATCGTCTTCGCCCTGATCGGCATGGCCGCATTGCTGTCCGGTGAATTCATCCGCCGTGGCCAGATGCGCCGGGTGCTGTCGGCCATCGCCTGCGTGGCGGCCCTGGAAGGTGTCTCGCTGGCCCTGCACGACCTGGCCAGCCGCAGCCCCATTGCGGTTCCGGCGATGTACGGCGCCGTGCTGCTTGCCGCCGCTCTCAGTCTCTATGTGCTGCTGCGCCAGCCGGGTCGGCGCCCGCAGCAGGCCGCCCTGGGCGAGGCCTCGGCATGATCACCGGCACCGCAAGCCTGCCGGCCATGCGCCGGCTGCGGCTCTCGCCGACCCTCACCAAATACATCGCGCGGCAATTCCTCTTCTGGTTCGGCAGCTTCTTCTTCGCCATCGTCGCGATCATCTTCCTGGCCACCATCGTCGATCTGCTCGACCGTCTGGCGACGAAGGACGTTTCACTCAGCCTGACCCTCAAGATGGCCTTCCTGAAGCTGCCTTATCTCAGCCAGGAGGTGATGCCCTTCACCATCCTGTTCGCCGCGATGGCGACCTTCTGGCGGCTCACCCGGTCGCACGAACTGGTCGTGGCGCGTGCCGCCGGCGTCTCGGTCTGGCAATTTCTGCTGCCCGTGCTGGGCAGCTCGGTCCTGATCGGGGCCATTGCGGTCACCGCCCTCAACCCGTTGGCCTCCATCCTGCTGAGCCGCTACGAGCGCCTGGAAGCAAACTACGTCCACAATCAGTCCAGTATGCTGGCGGTTTCGGAGACCGGACTGTGGTTGCGCCAGGCCGACGACGCGGGCCAGTCGGTGATCCATGCCGAACGGGTCAAGCCGGGATCGGTCTCGCTGCAGCAGGTGATGATCTTCCGCTACGCCGACCAGGACCGTTTCGTCGACCGAATCGATGCCCGCGAAGCACAGTTGGAACCGGGGCGCTGGCGGCTATTCGATGCCTGGATATCGCGCCCGGGGGCGGTGTCGCAGTTTCACGCGGAGCTGGAACTGCCGACCGACCTGACCGTCGACAAGATCCAGGAGAGCTTTGCGCCGCCGGAAACCATCTCATTCTGGAATCTGCCGGGCTTCATCGATCTGATGCGCGCCGCCGGCTTTTCCGCGACTCCGCACCGCCTGCAGTTCCATCGCTTGCTGGCCCTGCCGATGCTGTTCGCCGCCATGGTGTTGCTTGCGGCCACCTTTTCCCTGCGGCCACAACGCCGAGGCCGGGTCGGTGTGGTGATTTTGGGGGGCATGTTGACCGGGTTTCTCTTATACTTCCTGTCCAATTTCGTGTTTGCGATCGGGCTTTCGGGTACCATTCCCGTCGTGCTAGCAGCCTGGACTCCGGCCGGTGTGTCGTTGATGCTTGGCGTGGCGATGTTGCTTCATTTGGAGGACGGATAGCCAAGTAATGAAACGGGGGGGATCGGGGCGCGCGGCAGCTTTGGCTGCCGCAATGTTTGTGGCATGTGCCGTCGTGGGGAACGTAGCGGCGGCACAGGACCTCAACATCGACGCGCTGGGGGAAGCCCCGGCGCTGATTACAGCGGATGAGCTGAGCTACGACGAGGAAAACGGCCTCGTCGTCGCCTCGGGCAATGTCGAGGTTTCACAGACCGGCCGGGTGCTGCTGGCCGACAGCGTGACCTACAACATCAACGAAGACCTGGTCACCGCCAAAGGCAACGTCACGCTGATCGAGCCGAGCGGCGATACGGTATTTGCCGATTTCGTCGAACTGACCGGCGACTTGAGAGAAGGCTTCATCCGCGACATCCGCGTCCTGATGGCCGACAACACACGGATCGCCGCGGCCAGCGGCACGCGCACCGGCGGAAACCGTACCGAGTTCCGTAAGGGCGTCTTCAGCCCCTGCGAACTGTGCCGCGACGATCCGACCCGCGCGCCGCTGTGGCAGATCAAAGCCAACGAAGTCATCCACGACCAGGAAAACCACGACGTCATCTATCATGACGCCTGGATCGAGTTCTTCGGCATTCCCGTCCTCTACACCCCCTACCTGCAGCACCCGGACCCGACCGTCGACCGGCGCAGCGGTATCCTGGCGCCGACCTTCGGCACCAGCGACTACCTCGGCTATGCCTTCCAAGTGCCGTACTTCTGGGCAATCGAAGACGACAAAGACCTCACCATTTCGCCGATCGTCTCCACCGAACAGGGCCTGAATCTGACCGGCGAATACCGCCAGCTTTTCACCGACGGCGAGGTGCGCATCGCCGGCAGCGCCACCATCGCCGACCGCGAGGAAACCAACAACGTCGCCCAGGACCGCTTCCGCGGCCACATCGATGCCGAGGGCACCTTCGAGATCGACGAGACCTGGCGCTGGGGATTCGAGGCCAATCGCGCCAGCGACGACACCTATCTGCGCGCCTATGACTTCGATTCCTCACGAACCTTGACCAGCGAAGGCTATCTGGAGGGACTCAAGGGCCGCAACTACGCGGCCGTGCGCGGCTTGGCCTATCAGGGCCTGCGCGAGACGGATCGCAACAGCGAGTTCCCCATCGTCGCGCCGCTGGCCGACTACAACTTCGTCGGCGAACCGGGTTTCCTGCTGCCCGGCGGACACTACACCGTCGATGCCAATCTGATGGCGCTGAGCCGTATCGAGGGGCGCGACAGCCGGCGGCTCTCCGTCATCAGCGGCTATCACCTGCCCTATGCCGGCCCGATCGGCGACATCTATGAAATCACCGCCCAGGTGCAGGCCGACGGTTACTGGACCCATGGCGTCGAGCCCGGTTCGTCGGACGTCAATCCATCGAACGCGCCCGGCAGCGACACGGCGGGACGTGTGTTCCCGCAGTTCGCCGTCAAGTGGCGCTACCCCTGGATGCGCCAGGACGGTTCGGTACGGCAGGTCATAGAGCCGATCGCCCAGGCCGTCTTTGCCCCCAACGGCTCCAATCCCGGCGAGATCCCCAACGAAGACAGTCTGGGATTCGAGTTCGACGACACCAACATCTTCAAGCTCAACCGGCTGAACGGTCGTGACCGTGTCGATTCCGGTACCCGCTTCGACTACGGCGTCAAATGGACGGGGACCTTCGGCGTCGAAGGATCGGCCAACGCTTTCGTCGGCCAGAGCTACCGCCTGACGGAAAACCACGACGTCTTCGCCGAAGGCTCCGGCCTCGAAGACAAGATGTCGGACATCGTCGGCCGGGTTCAGGTGCGGCCCATCGAGGATCTCGATCTGCTTTACCGCTTCCGTCTCGACAAGGACAACCTCAAGGCCCAGCGCAGCGAGTTGGACCTCAATATCGGCCCCCCGGCGCTGAACCTCGACATCTCCTACTTCTTCATCAACAACGACAACGGCAATGACGAGTTCGGCGACCGCGAGGAAATCACCTTCGGCATCAAATCGCGGCTCAATGAGAACTGGAGCGTCGGGTTCAGCCATCGCCGCGATCTGATCGATGACATCGCCCTGCGCTCGGCCGTCAGCCTGACCTATCAGGACGAGTGCTTCCTGATCGAGGGCGTCGCCCAGCGAACCGACTACCGCGACCGCGAGATCGAGGCCGACGACAGCGTCTTCGTCCGGGTGGTGTTCAAATACCTCGGCGAGGCCTCCGGCGGCTGACCCGGACACCCGGCATCTTTTCCAACGTTCCCGCCGTCCGTTCCTCAGCTTCCGTTTGAACCGCCCCGGGCCGGCGGGATATAATGCCGGCCGCAAACGCAAGGAAACTGGGAATATAAATGAGTCCGTTGCAAAAACCATTATCGGTTGCCCGACGCAGCGCCGTCCTCGGTCTCGCCACGCTGGCGCTGACCGCGGCCCTCACGGTTGCCGGAGCAGCGGACTGGGCCGGCGGCAAAGCCTGGGCGCAGCAGGATCTCTTCCGCCCGGCCGCCGTGGTCAACGACGACGTCATTTCGGTCCTCGACCTCGCCATGCGGGTCCAGTTGGCCGTCATCGCGGCCGGCGTGCAGGACTCCCAGGACGTGCGCCGGCGGTTGACGCCGCAGGTGCTGCGCAGCCTGATCGACGAGCGGCTGCAGATGCAGGAGGCCAAGCGGCTGGATATCTCGGTGACCGACGAGCAGGTCGCCGGCGCCCTGGAGCAGATCTCGCAACAGAACAACATGACCGAGGGTCAGTTCCTCACCATGCTGCGCAACCGCGGCGTCATCCCGACCACGCTGATCGACCAGATCCGCGCCCAGATCGCCTGGCAGGCCATCATTCAGCGGCGGCTGCGCCCCAACGTCGTGATCACGCCGGAAGAGATCGAGGAAGTCGCCAGCCGCCTCTCCGCGCGCCGCGGGTCCATCGAACGCCGGGTCGCGGAGATCTTCATTCCGGTCGAATCGACGGCCAAGGAAGCCGAGGCCCAGGCCAACGCCAACCGCCTGTTCGAGGAGTTGCGCCGCGGGGCCAACTTCGCCGGCCTGGCCCGCCAGTTCTCGCAGTCGGGCACGGCAACCCTGGGCGGCGACCTCGGCTGGGTTCCCGATGGCGAACTGGACGAAGCCCTCAACACGGTGTTGACCCAGATGGGCCCGGGCGAGGTATCGGTCCCGGTGCGCACCATCGCCGGATTTCACATCCTCTACCTGCGCGACATCCGCAAGGATGAGGGGCAGAACATCGACCGGGCGCGCATCGAGGATACCCTGACCAACCAGCGGCTCGACCAGTTGGCCCAACGGTCCCTGCAGGACCTGCGCCGCGCGGCCAACGTCGATGTGCGGATCTGACGCTTCGCCGGCCGGCCGACGACGGGCTGGTTGAGCGCGATGGCCGCTGCGCCCCCGGCGGGTGCCCCCCTCGCCGTAACCATGGGCGAGCCGGCGGGAATCGGCGGTGAGATCACCCTGAAAGCCTGGCACCGGCAGCGCGCCGCAGGTGCCCATCCCTTTTTCGTCATCGACGACCCCCAACGGCTGGCCGATCTGGCGGCGCAGCTGCGTCTTGACGTCACCATCTGCGAAATCGCCGGGCCCGAAGCGGCCGTTGAAGCCTTCGCCGGCGGCCTGCCGGTGCTGCCGATCGGATCGCGCGTCAACTCCCAGCCGGGACAGCTCGACCCGGCACACGGCGAAGCGGTGCTCGAGGCGATCCGCCGGGCGGTATCGCTGGCGCAGCAGGGCGCAGCCGCCGCGGTCGTCACCAATCCGATCCACAAGCGGGTCCTGATGGAGGCCGGCTTCAAGTACCCGGGCCATACCGAGTACCTCGCCGAACTGTGCCGCGCTGCGCGGGCGCCGGTGATGATGCTGGCCTGTCCGCAGCTCCGCGTGGTCCCGGTCACCGTCCATCTGCCGCTGAGCCGGGTGCCGGCAACCCTGACCACCGCGTTGATCGTGGACACCGCGACGACGACCGCCGCGGCCCTGCGGCGCCAGTTCGGCATCGCCCGTCCCCGGCTCGCCGTCGCCGGCCTGAACCCCCACGCCGGCGAAGGGGGCCAACTCGGCGGCGAGGACGACGCCGTCATCCGGCCCGCCGTGCAGCAGTTGCGGGCTTCCGGCATCGACGCCTTCGGTCCCCTGCCCGCCGATACGATGTTTCATGCCGCCGCGCGGCAGGGTTATGATGTCGCGCTCTGCATGTATCACGACCAGGCGCTGATCCCGATCAAGACCATCGACTTCGACGGCGGCGTGAACGTCACCCTCGGTCTGCCGATCATCCGCACCTCGCCGGACCACGGCACCGCCCTGGATATCGCGGGCGACTTCGCGGGCGGCGGCAAGGCGTCGCCGACATCCCTGCTCGCCGCACTCGACATGGCGGCGCAGATGTCAGCCGCCTCACGGCGGCAAGCCGCGGCATGGTGACTGCCCCCGGCGAACCGACGGCCCCGCTGCCGCCCCTGCGCGAGATCATCGCGCGCTACGGGCTGGGCGCCCGCAAGGCACTGGGTCAGCACTTCCTGCTCGACCTAAGCCTTACCGGGCGCATCGCCCGCGCCGCCCCCGACCTTTCCCAAGGCACCGTCATAGAGGTCGGCCCCGGCCCCGGCGGCCTGCCCCGCGCCCTGTTGGCGGCCGGCACGGCGCGGCTCGTCGCCGTCGAGAAGGACCGCCGCTGCATCGAGGCCCTGGCCGAGCTCGCCGCCGCCTATCCCGACCGCCTGGAAATCGTCGAGGGCGACGCGCTGGAGCTCGACCTCGCGTCCCTCGGCCCCGCCCCGCGCCAGATCGTCAGCAACCTGCCCTACAACATTTCGACCGCCCTGCTGGTCGACTGGCTGAGTGCCTTGGCACGCGACCCCGGTGCCTTCTCGGCGATGACCCTGATGTTCCAGAAGGAGGTCGCCGAACGCCTGGTGGCGCCGCCGCGCAGCCGCAACTTCGGCCGGCTGTCGGTGCTGACCCAGTGGCTCTGCGCACCGCGCCCGCTGTTCGACATCCCGCCGCAGGCCTTCACCCCGCCGCCGAAGGTGGTCTCCACCGTCGTTGCCATGACACCGCGGCCCACGCCGCTGGCGCCGGCCACGCTCAGTGTCCTGGAAAAGGTGACCGCCGCCGCCTTCGGCCAGCGCCGCAAGATGCTGCGGCAAAGCCTGAAGTCGCTCGGCGTCGACCCGACACCTTTGTTCGAGGCGACGGGCATCGCGCCGACCGCGCGTGCGGAGGAATTGTCGGTGGAGGATTTCTGCGCCTTGGCCCGGCTTGTCGAGACGGCCTAGACGCCGCGACTCAGTTGGCCCGAAGCCCTTTGACGAAGGCTCCCAGGCCGATGCGCCGTTCCCGCTTCAGCCGCTCGGCGGTGAGGATCGCCTCGACCTGCTCGACGCTCTTTTCCAGGTCGTCGTTGATGATGATGTAGTCGTACTCGGCCCAGTGGCTCATCTCATCGGCGGCCTTGGCCATGCGCGACCGCACCACCTCGTCGCTGTCCTGGGCGCGGGTGTGCAGGCGCCGCTCCAGTTCGCCGGTCGAGGGCGGCAGAATGAACACGCTGACCAGATCGTCGCGCGCCGCCTCGCGGACCTGCTGGGTGCCCTGCCAGTCGATGTCGAACAGCACGTCGCGGCCCGCTTCCAGGGCCTGCTCCACGGGTCCGCGCGGCGTCCCGTAGTTGTTGCCGAACACCAGCGCGTGTTCCAGAAGCTCGTCCTTGCGGACCATCTCATCAAAGCGCTCGCTATCGACGAAATAGTAGTCCTGGCCTTCGATCTCGCCCGGCCGCGGCGGCCGCGTGGTGGCCGAAATCGACAGCGAAAGATTGTTGTCGGTGTCGAGCAGACGGCGCGAAATCGTGGTCTTGCCGGCGCCCGAAGGCGACGACAGCACGAGCATCAGGCCCCGCCGCTTGATGTGGGTATCGACCATTACGGCTACTCGATGTTCTGGATCTGCTCGCGCAATTGCTCGATCGACGACTTCAGGTCGCGGCCGATGCGCGTCAGCTCGACATCGGCCGACTTGGAGCACAGGGTGTTGGCTTCGCGGTTGAATTCCTGGCACAGGAAGTCGAGCTTGCGGCCGACGGCACCGCCCTGATCGAGCAACTCGCGGGCTGCCTCGACGTGGGCGGCCAGACGGTCGAGTTCCTCGCGGACGTCGGCTTTGCCGGCCAGGATCGCCAGCTCTTGCGCCAGCCGCTCCTCGCTGCCGCCCGTGCTCTCTTCCACCAGCAGCGCAAGCTGTTCCTTCAGGCGCTGACGCAGGGTCGCCGGCTGGGTGGCGGCACAGCCGCGCGCCGCCGCGGACAGCCGTTCGATGTCGTCCAGATGGCCGCGCGCCATGGCGAGCAGGCGGGCGCCTTCGGCGGCGCGCATGACCACCAACGCCTTCAGCACGGCATCGAGATCGGCCTGCAGGGCGGCGAAGCGCGCTTCCTGCCGCTCGGCGCTTTCCTCCTCTTCCACCGCCTCCATCACACCGCGCAGGCCGAGAATGCCGTCCAGGCGCGGCGGGGCCGCCGTGGTGCGCGCTTCCAGCTTTGCCATCAGGTCCAGAGCCTGCTGCAGCAGTTCTTCGTTCACCTGCAGGCGCAGCGGCGCACTGCCGCGCTTCATCTGCAGGTTCACCTGGACATTGCCGCGGCTGCAGGCGGCCGTCACGGCGCCGCGCACGGCCGGGTCGAGGCTCTCGTAGCCCTGCGGCAGACGGGCGCGCACGTCCAGGCTGCGGCCGTTCACGCTCTTGACCTCCCAGGTCCAGCTGACGGCCTCGTCGCCGCCGTCACGGCGGGCGAAGCCGGTCATGCTGTGGACCGCTTTGCTGGCTTCGCTCACTTTGTCGTCAGATCCCCTGCTGCCGGCCCCGAAACGGACTTCCGGGGCGCCCTGCCCCCTTGCGGGCGCGGCCCATATATACTGGGCTGTTCCCAGCGCAACAAGCCCGGGCCTCGGTGGTCCCGGGGGCAGACCAGCGTTCCTTACCGGAGACCGGCGAAACCATGCAGCATCCCAAGTCGATCCTTATCACCGGCGGCTCCAGCGGCATCGGCGAGGCCCTCGCCCTGGCCTATGCCGGCCCCGGCGTGTTTCTCGCCCTCACCGGCCGCGACCGTGGCCGCCTGGAGCGAGTCGCCGGCCTATGCCGCGACGCCGGGGCCGAGGTGGCGGCGCAAATCGTCGACGTCCGCGACGACAAGGCCCTGGCCGACTGGATGGCCGCGCAGGACCGCGCCCACCCGCTGGATCTGGTGATCGCCAATGCCGGGGTCTCCGCCGGCACCGGCAGCTTCGGCGAGACCGACCGGCAGGTGCGCGACATCCTGGCGGTAAACGTCGAGGGCGTGGTGAACACCGTGCTGGCGGCCGCCGCGCTGATGCGTCCGCGCCGGCGCGGCCAGATCGCCCTGATGTCGTCGATGGCCGCCTTCCGCGGCTTTCCCGGCGCCCCGGCCTATTGCGCCTCCAAGGCCACCGTCCGCGTCTGGGGCGAGGCCCTGCGCGGCATGCTGAAACGCGACGGTCTGGGCGTCACGGTGATCTGCCCGGGCTACGTGAAGAGCCGCATGACCGCCAAGAACGACTTCCCGCTGCCCTTCCTGATGGAGGCCGACCGGGCCGCTGCCATCATCCGGCGCGGGCTGGCCGCCAACAAGGCGCGCATCGTCTTCCCGCGCCGGCTGTTCTCTGTGGTCTGGCTGCTGGCCCTGCTGCCGCCGGCCTGGACCGACCCGCTGCTGGCCCGCCTGCCGGAGAAGGCCGCCGAGCCGGGGCCTCAGGCCCCCACCCCTTAGCCCCCACCGCTAGCCAGGGACATAGCCGAACGGCGTTTCACCGCGCCCATGCAGGACAGCCCGCCCCAGGCTCGGCGTCGCGACGGCAAGGCGGCCGCCGCCAGCGTCGCCGGCCTTCGAGGTCAGGAAGACGCGATCCAGCGCGGACCCGCCAAAGACGAACTTGGTCGGGCTTTCCATGGGGGGCGCGATCTCGGCGAGCCTGCGGCCGTCCGGCGCGAAGCCGTGCAAGGCACTGCCGCCGACCCCGGCGATCCAATAGGTCCCCGCCGCATCGAAGGCCCCGCCGTCCGGGCGCCCCTTCAGGTCGCCGAAGTCGGCAACCTCCTGGCGCTCGCCGGTGGCTCCGTTGGCAACATCCATGGGCAGGCGCCACAGGCTCCGCACCGTGGGGTGGGAGTCGGAAAGGTAGAGCCAGCCGCCGGCACTGTCGGCAGCCAACCCGTTTGGGGTCAGCAGGCCGGCCACGACCTGCCGCACCGCGAGGTCGGGCTCGATGCACAGCAGTTCCCCGGCGGCCTCGCGGTTTTCGATGTCGCAGGTGGCCGCCCACAGCCGGCCGGCGCTGTCGGTGGCGGCATCGTTGAAGCGGACGCCCTGCCCTTCCAGGCGCCAGATCAGTGTGAAACCGCCGCGCGCCGGATCGAAGAGAAACAGGCCGCTCTCCATGCCGGCGACAAGCCTTCCCTCGGCGGTCGGAACCACGAAGCCGATCTCCTCCGGCGTCGGCCAGACCTGCGTCCGGCCGTCGGCGGCGGCGGTCCGCAGCAACTTGCGGCCGGTCACATCGACCCACCAGACGCCGTTATCCCGCGCCGACCACACCGGGCTTTCACCCAGCACCGCCTGCGCGTCGGACAACGTCTCGAAGCGCCATGGGTCGCTATGAAGCACGCCCGGTCTCACATCAGGTGATCCGGCAGAAACAGCACGATCTCCGGCACCAGTGCCATGGCGGCAATGAGCACCACCATCGCGACGACATAGGGCCAGGACCACTTTACGAAGTCGGCGAAACTGCACTTCAGGATGCCGCACACGGTGTACATGATGACGCCGACCGGCGGCGTATTGCCGCCGACCGACACGAGGATGATCATCACCACGCCCATGTGCACCGGATCGAAGCCGACATGTACCAGCGCCGGCAGCACCAGCGGCGTCACCAGCAGAACGTTGACCGTCGCTTCCATCACCGTGCCGGCGAGGAAGACGATGGCGAGCACGGCGAACAGCGTCACATACTTGTCGCCCGGCAGGCCGGCGAGAAAGCCGGTGATCGCGTGCGGTGCCTGCTCGATGGTCAGCGCGTGACCCAGCACCGCCGCCATGACGATGATCAGCATCACCATGCCGATGTCGAACACCGAATCCCGCATGGCGGCGATGAGGTTGTCCCAGGTCAGCTCACGGTAAACGAAGGTGCCGATCGCCAGCGCATAGGCCACCACGATGGCGCCGGCCTCCGTTGCGGTGAACACACCGAAGCGAAAGCCGATCAGCAGGAACACCGGGAACAGCAGCGCCCAGATGCAGTCGAAGAAGCTGGCCGCCACCTCGCGGAAGGCGGGCCGCTCGGCCAGCTCCGGCTCATAGCCCATGCGGTGGGCCACCAGCGAGGTAACGCCCATCAGCACCGCCGTCATCAGGATGCCCGGCACCACGCCGCCCAGCAGCAGGCGGCCGATGGAGACCTCACTGATGAAGCCGAAGAGGATGAGCCCGATGCTGGGCGGAATGGTGGCCGTGATCACCGAGGAAAAGGCGATCACCGAGGCGGTGAAGCCGGTGGCGTAACCGCGCCGCGCCATGGCCGGCCCGAGCAGGCGCGATTCCATCGCCGCGTCGGCCACCGCCGAGCCGGAGATGCCGCCCATCAGCGCGCTGAGCACGATCGAAACCTGCGCCAGACCGCCGACCATCCAGCCGGTCAACAACCGCGCGAAGGTCAGCAGGCGGTCGGTGATGCCGGTGATGTTCATCAGGTTGCCGGCCAGGATGAAGAACGGCACCGCCAGCAGGGGAAAGGACTGGGTGGCGCCATACATGCGCTGCATGGCGACGGTCAGCGGCATGTAGTCGCCGACCATGAAGACCGGCACGGTCGCAAGGCCCAGCGCGAAGGCGACCGGCACGCCGATGGCCAGGAAGACGAAGAACAGAACGGCGATCAGCGTCAGCATCACATCACGTCCCGTTCGCCGTGGACTTCCGGCAGGCCGCGCCAATGGCGCACGATCTGCTCGACTACCGTGATGATCATCAGCCCATAGGCCACCGGCAGCGCGGCCGCGGCAAACGACGACGGCACCCCGGTCATCGGCAACGGCCGCGGATCCGACAGCCGCACCAGCCGCATGCCGTAGTAGACGAGGAACACCAGCAGCACGGCGATGGTGACCTTGATCGCCAGTTCCAGCAGGAAGCGCAGCCTCGGCGGCAGCAGGCCGACCAGCACGTCGATGCGGAAATGCCCCGCCCGCTGCAGAGTCAGGTCGGCGGCCAGCATGGCCAGCCAGATGAACAGGGCCTGCGCCACCTCATCGGACCACACCACGGGCCGGCCAACATACCGACCGACGGTCCCCACCAAGACCACAGCCACGATGGCGCCGAGCAGCGCCACCGCAGCGAACATCTCTGCACGTCGCAGACACACCAGAACCTTCGGCAACCTGGCCCCCTGTTTCGAGTCGACGACCGCCCCGCCGAAACCCGCTCAGGGTTCGACGCGGCGGCACGCTGCCTTTGGAATACGGACTTAGTTGTCGAGTGTCTTGCGGACTTCGGCGACCAGATCGGTCAGGCCCATCTTGGCCCACACCGGCTTCACCGCCGCCTTGAAAGGCGCCGTGTCGACCGACGTCACCTTGACCCCGGCGCCGCGGATGTCGGCGAAGATCTTCTCCTCACCCTCGACGTTGGCCTTCAGCGCCTCGCCACCCCAGCGCTTGGCTTCCTCCCGGACGATGGTCCGCAGGTCGTCCGGCAGCGACTGCAACCAGGCGTCCGATACCAGCAGGCCGCTCATCAGGTAGATGTGGCTGGTCAGGGTGATGTCGGACACCACTTCGTAGAGCTTGGCACCCCAGATCGCGGCGGGCTGGGCTTCGGCACCGTCGATCACGCCGGTCTGCAGCGACGGATAGACCTCGGCCCAGGGCAGCGGCGTGGCGACCGCCCCCATGGCCCCGATGGTTTCGACCCACAGCGGCTGGCCGATGGTGCGCACGCGCACCCCGCTCAGGTCCGCCGGCGAGGCGATCGGCTTCTTGGTCAGCATATGGCGGGCGCCCTGGTACCAGTTGAACGACAGCAGGGTCAGGCCGCTCTTCTGGCGCAGTTCCTCGTTCCAGCCGGCGAAGGTGTCGGACTCGACGAAGCGCGCCAGCTCGTCGACGGAATTGAAGGCATAAGGCGCCACCAGAACGTTGAACTCCGGCACGAAGACCGAGACGCGGGAGGCTTCGACGAAGGTGCCGACGTTCGCGCCGGCCGCCGCCTGGTCCATCATGTCCTGGGTGTCGCCCAGCTGCGAGCTCGGGTAGAGCTGGATCTCGACCTCGCCCTTGCTGCGTTCCTCGACGGCCTGCTTGAAGCCCTCGGCGGCAACCTGCAGCGGATCGCTGGGCGCCAGCACCGAGCCCAGCTTCAGGCTGTAGCTGGCGGCCAGGGTTGATGTCGACATCGCGGCAGACAAGGCAAAGGCAGTGCCCAGCAGCAGCGCTTTACAAGCGTTCATGGGTTTCCTCCCGGGGATGCAGAACCGTTGATTAGCGGCGCAGGCCCCGTCTGCGTGGGGAACGCCATCTTATACTAATATATTAGCGCATCAGTAGAACGGCCGTCAACGTGCACGAGACGGAAAACAGCCCGCGCAAGGAAATCGCCCGCTCCCGGCAATCAAGGCCCGCAATCAAGGCGGCAATCAGAACTGGGGTATGTCTAGTTGGTCTGCTTCTGCAGACTGCGCAGATGCTTGCGCCACTTCGCCACGTTGCTGTTGTGCTCGGCCAGGGACTTGGCGAAGGCGTGGCCCCCATCCCCGGCGGCGACGAAGTAGAGATAGTCGGTCTCGGCCGGATGGAGGACGGCCGCCAGAGCGGCGCGGCCGGGATTGGCGATCGGGGCCGGCGGCAGCCCCGCGATCTGGTAGGTGTTGTAGGGGGTCGCGGCCGCCAGGTCCTTGCGGGTTAGCGAGCGGCCGAGCGGCGCCTTGCCGAGGGTAATGCCGTAAACCACGGTCGGGTCGGACTGCAGCGGCATTCCCTTGCGCAGCCGGTTGACGAAGACCCCGGCGACCAGGGGCCGCTCGCTGTCGACCCCGGTCTCCTTCTCGACGATGGAGGCCAGCACCACCGCCTCCTCCGGGGTGTTGAGGGGAAGGTTTTCGGACCGCTGCGGCCACAGCGCCGCCAGCGCCGCGGTCATCGATTCGGCCATGCGCTGCAGCACAACCGACCGCGAGTCGCCACGGTGGAAGTGATAGGTCTCCGGCAGCAGCGCGCCGTCCGGCGGCACCGCGTCGATGGTGCCGGTCAGCGGCTCGGCCGCCTCCAGCAGTGCGACGATCTCGACGGAAGTCAGGCCTTCGGGCACGGTCAGGCGGTGCACCACGATGTGTCCGCTGGCCAAAAGCTCGGCGGCGTCCTTCATCGAACTGCCCGCCGCGAAGGCGTATTCGCCGGCCTGTAGGGCGCGGGCATCGCCGAACAGCCGCACGCCGAGCGCGCAGGCCCGCGCATCGCCGCCCACACCGGCAGCCGCCAGGTCGTCGGCAATGGCCGCCAGGCCGGCGCCACGCGGCACCACGACCACCGCTTCTTCAGCGAGCGGGCCGGGTGCCTCGTATTGCTTTTGCAGGATGAACCACAGTACGCCGGCGGAGCCCGCCAGCAACACGGCGACGGAGACGGCGATAACGCCAAGCCGCCGCATCACCGCGATCCGCTACTGGTATTCGGCCAGAATGACACTGGCGTTGGTGCCACCGAAGCCGAAGGAGTTCGACAGCGCGCGGCGGACCGGACGCTCCTTGGCAACGTGCGGCGTCAGGTCGATGCCCGTGCAGCTCGGCGAGGGATTGTCGAGATTGAGGGTCGGCGGCACGACATTGTCGCGGATCGCCAGGATCGAGAAAATCGCCTCCACCGCGCCGGCGGCGCCCAGCAGATGGCCGATCGCCGATTTGGTGGACGACATCGAAACCGTCTTGGCGGCATCGCCGAAAAGACGTTTCACCGCGCCGACTTCGATCTCGTCGCCCAGCGGTGTCGAGGTGCCGTGGGCATTGATGTAGTCGATGTCGCTGGGCTCCAGGCCGGCCCGCTTCAGGGCCGCCTGCATGGCCCGGAAGCCGCCATTACCGTCTTCCGGCGGGGCGGTGATGTGGTGCGCATCGCCGGACAGGCCGTAGCCCACCACCTCGGCATAGATATGCGCGCCGCGCGCCTTGGCATGCTCGAGTTCTTCGAGCACCACGACGCCAGCTCCTTCCCCCATGACGAAGCCGTCGCGGCCTTCGTCCCAGGGCCGCGAGCCGCGCTCCGGCGTATCGTTGAACCGGGTCGACAGCGCCCGCGATGCGGAAAAGCCGGCAATGCCGATGCGGCAGACCGCCGCCTCCGCACCGCCCGCGACCATGACGTCGGCATCATCCAGCATGATGAGGCGCGCCGCGTCACCGATGGCATGGGCACCGGTCGAGCAGGCCGTGACCACCGCATGGTTCGGCCCTTTGAAGCCGTTGCGGATGGACACCTGACCGGATACCAGATTGATCAGCGACGCCGTGATGAAGAACGGCGACAAGCGCCGCGGGCCACGCTCGTGCACGGTGATCGAGCCATCGAAGATGGTCTCGAGGCCACCAATGCCAGAGCCGATCATCACGCCGGTGCGCCACCGGCTTTCGTCGTCCGCCGGCTTCCAGCCGGCATCGTCGATAGCCTGCTGAGCCGCTGAGATTCCGAAGACGATAAAGCGGTCGAGCTTACGCTGGTCGCGTGCGTCCAGATAATCGTCCGCATTGAAGTGACCTTCGGAGGTCTCGCCCAACGGCACCTGGCCGGCGATCTTCGCCGGCAGATCGGACACATCGAAGGTTTGGATGCTACGCAGGCCCGATTGGCCGTTGATAAGGCGATCCCAGACATGGTCGACACCGCTTCCCAGCGGTGTCACCAGCCCCAGTCCTGTAACGACAACCCGTCTCATACTGTACGCGGCCTTTGTGCGGCGAGTGAATGGAGCGGCAGCTCAGGCGCCCGCTGGCGCCACTGCCGCCGTCGCCGTCGGCTCAGGAATGCGCCTGAATGAAGTCGATCGCATCCTTCACGGTGACGATTTTCTCCGCCGCGTCATCGGGGATCTCGCAGCCAAACTCTTCTTCGAAAGCCATCACCAGTTCCACCGTATCCAGGCTGTCGGCGCCCAGATCGTCGATGAAGCTGGCGGTCTCCGTAACCTTTGCATCGTCGACGCCCAGATGCTCGACGACGATCTTCTTCACGCGCTCGGCAATGTCGTTGCTCATAACAATTAGCCCTCAGGTTCTCTTTGTAGTGCTTCTCGGCGGGAAGCGGTTACCGTCACAATGGATGGCCGCCCTGCCTTTGCGCAAGGCGCCGCCTCATATCACAGTTCTTAAAGGTTTGCCAACGCCCTACAGACGCCTACCCGATATGGATCCCCCGGCAGGCGTCATATCATGGCCATTCCACCGTTTACATGCAAGGTTTGGCCCGTCACATAGGCCGCCTCGTCGCTCGCCAGGTAGACCACGGCCGAGGCGATTTCATCCGGGTTTCCAAGACGTTGCATCGGGATCGCCGCGAGCATCCGGGCGCGCTGCTGCTCGTTCAGCACGTCGGTCATCGGGGTTTCGATCATGCCCGGCGCCACACAATTCACGGTGATGCCGCGACTCGCCACTTCCTGAGCCAGCGCCTTGCTGAGGCCTATCAGCCCCGCCTTGGAGGCGACGTAGTTGGCCTGGCCCGGATTCCCCGTCACCCCGACGATGGAGCTGATGCCGACGATGCGGCCCCAGCGCCGCTTCATCATACCCTTCATGCAGGCGCGCGACAGGCGGAAGGCCGCGGTCAGATTCACGTCGATGACCTGCTGCCAGTCGTCGTCCTTCATCCGCATGGTCAGGCCGTCCCGGGTCAGGCCGGCGTTGTTGACCAGGATGTCGAGCTGCCCCGCGGCAGCCTCGACCTGACCGACGAGGCCGTCGACCGCGGCCGGGTCGCCCAGGTTGCAGGTCAGCACCTGGGCCCGCTCCCCCAGTTCGCCGGCCAGGGCTTCCAGCGCCTCGGCCCGCGTGCCGCTCAGCACCACCGTGGCGCCCTGACCGTGCAGGCGCCGGGCGATGGCCCCGCCGATGCCGCCGGAGGCCCCGGTGACCAAGGCAATCTTTCCAGTCAAATCAAACATCAAGGCGTCTCCCCGACGATAGAACTTCAAACCGCCCCCGGTTGGGTTGGGGGCATCGGACCGCGTTGGGCGGTTACTTCAGATAGACCCTCAGATCAGACCCAGGATCGCTTCGACGTCCTGCGGTGTCTCCACGCTGTGGGACGCCAGGGAACGGTCGATGCGCTTGGTGAGACCGCTCAGCACCTTGCCGGCGCCCAGTTCGACGACCGTCTCGACGCCCTGGCCGGCCATGTAGGCAACGCTCTCGCGCCAGCGCACCATGCCGGTCACCTGCTCGACCAGCTTGCGGCGGATCTCCGCCGGGTCGCTCAGATGGCTGGCGGTCACGTTGGCCACCAGGGGCACCGCCGGCATGGCGATCTCGACCCCGGCCAGCGCCTCGGCCATCACCTCGGCGGCCGGCGCCATCAGGCTGCAGTGAAAGGGCGCGCTGACCGGCAGCAGCAGCGCCCGCTTGGCGCCCTTGGCCTTGGCGATCTCGCAGGCCCGCTCGACGGCGGCGGTGTGGCCGCTGATGACCACCTGGCCCGGCGCATTGTCGTTGGCCGCGGCACAGACCTCTCCCTGGCCTTGGGCGGCAGCTTCCTCGGCGACCGCCTGAGCGGTCTCCAGGTCGAGGCCCAACAGCGCCGCCATGGTGCCCTCACCCACGGGGACCGCCGCCTGCATGGCCTCGCCGCGGCGGCGCAGCAGCCGCGCGGCATCGGCCAGTTGCAGGCTGCCGGCGGCGGCAAGAGCGGAATATTCTCCCAGAGAGTGCCCGGCCACGAAGGCCGCCTTGTCGCCCAGGCGCCAGTTGCCCTCG
The DNA here is from genome assembly GCA_050043265.1 of Kiloniellaceae bacterium. Taxonomy (GTDB): domain Bacteria; phylum Pseudomonadota; class Alphaproteobacteria; order Kiloniellales; family Kiloniellaceae; genus Pelagibius. Next base: position 473 of record JBHJIR010000061.1, on the reverse strand, counting down.
CTCTCCAGCACCCGGACCACCGCCATGCTGACCGCCATCAGCGCCGGCTGGGCGTTGGCGGTGAGCCGCAGTTCTTCCTCCGGGCCGGTCAGCATCAGGCGGGAGAGGCCCTGCTCCAGGGCGTCGTCGACCTCCTCGAAGACCTCGCGGGCGACCGGAAAGGCTTCGGCCAGCGCCTGGCCCAGTCCGACAGCCTGGGACCCCTGTCCTGGAAATACGAAAGCCAGGCTCATGAACGGCTACTCCTGAGGAATTGCTGTTGGCGGAGGATGTCCGCGAAGGAAACGCGGCCCAGACATAGCCACGCAGCCTTGCCTGTCAAGCCGGATTGCTGTCCAAAGGGCGGGAAACCGGGCTTTGTCCGGGCTTAATAAGGTAAACGCCAGGCGCGGAACGGTGCCTCCGACGGGCGCCACGGCGGCCCTCTTTAAGCCTTGCCCGCGGACACCCGCGCCCTCATGCACACCTGCGCA
>JBHJIR010000060.1:0-50541 GCA_050043265.1 Kiloniellaceae bacterium | reverse complement strand
GTTATTTCCAGGACGCCTCGTATCGGCGCGGCAGTCCGTCGGGCTCCAGGGGGAAGTTCAGACCCGGCTTGCCCAGCTCGTTCTGGGAGTAGGTCACCATCGGCACCCCGTAGGCCCGGCCGGCGCTGATGGTCAGCGCCTGCTCGTAGCACTCGGCCCGCTTGGCCTCGTCCATAGTCTGTTCGGCATCGAGTACCAGCTTGGCCACCTCGGCATCGCCGGACATGTTGCGATCCGATTCCGGGTCGAAGTGGATGCGGGCGATGGCCGCGGTGTCCGCGGTGCCGCCGGAGCCCCAGGTCCCGATGTAGGCGGGGATCTCACGCTTGGCACGCGCCTGGTTCAGCGACTCCAGCTTCACGTAGCGCAGGTCGACCTCCACGCCGATGGCCTTCAGGTCGGCGGCAACCGCCTCGCTCACGGGCTTTTCGCGGTAGGCCCAGAGTTCCAGCGGAAAGCCGTCCGGATAGCCCGCCTCGGCCAGCAGTGCCTTCGCCCGCTTGGGGTCGTAAGGATACTTGGCGACGTCCTGGGTGCAGCCGAACTGGGCCGGATGGCAGGCCGTGTAGAGCGCCTCCGCCGCGCCGCCGACCAGCTAGCTGGCGATTTCCGGCCGGTTGATGGCGTGGTTCAGCGCCTGGCGCACCTTCAGCTTGGTGAGCGGGCCGTCCGGGTCGGTATAGCCGTGGGCGTCCAGCACGATGAAGCTGACCCGCAGGTCGGGACCGGCCAGGTGCGTCGCCAGGGGCGTCGCGCCCAGGCTCTGTGCCACGTCCAGCGGCACGTTGTACATCCAGTCGATGCCGCCGCTCATCAGTTCCGCCTGCTGGGTGCCGAGGTCCGGCAGGTTGCGGATGACGATGGTCTTGATGGCGAGGGGTCCCTTGGTGCTTTCCGGGTAGTAGTCGGCGAAGCGCTCCAGCACGACCTTCTGGCCCGGCTCGAACTCCGCCACGCGGTAGGGACCCAGGCCGACCAGCTTGCTGGCCGTCGCGTCCTGGTCGATGGCGCCGTCCACCACGTAGGCGTTGTCCTGGCGCAGGCGCACGCGGCGGGCCATGTCGCGCAGGGCCAGCGGGTAGGCGGCCTTCAGGTGGAAGCGGACCTTGTGATCATCCAGTTTCTCCGCGCGGTCCAGCCAGCGCGCGATGGCGCCCTTGGCATGGGCGGTGCTCTGCTCGTCGATGATCCAGTTGTAGGTGTAGACCACATCGTCGGCGTCCAGGACCGTGCCGTCGTGGAACTTCACGCCGTCGCGCAGGGTCACATCGATGGTGGTGTCGTCCACATAGGTGTAGCCGGTGGCCACCGCCGGCTCGTACTCATTGGTCTCGGGATTGACGTTGAACAGCGTATCGTCGATCAGATCCGAGAGGATGATATACTCTCGTTTGGTCGTGTAGTTGTAATCGAGATTGAGTATTTCTTCCGCGAAAGCCACGCGGAGGGTGTCGTCGTTCTTACCGGCGACGGCCGAATTCATCAACGCGGCGGTCGACAAGGCAAAAACAGTCGCAAGGGTTGCGAGCGAACGCTTCAAGACTTCCTCCCAATTTTTTTGTCGTCTTATTGGTAAAGATGTCAGAGCGCCATTTTGTGGAAAAGTGAAATTACTCGAATGAACGTTCGAGTTTTTCGAAGAGTGGACTCGACGCCTTTCCGGCACCCCCGGCGTTCACCCGGCACTCAGCCGAGCGGCAGCGTACTCTGCGCGGACCAGGACAGGGTGACCTCCGACCCTTCCTCGAAAGGCGGGCTGCCGGCGTTTTGCGCGAAGACCTTCACGGTCTGGTCCTGCCAGTCCAGCAGATAGGAGATGCTGTTGCCGGCGAAGACGCGCTTGGCGACGCGGGCGGGCAGCCGGTTGTCCCCCTCGGCGTCGCCGCGCGGGTGCAGCACGATGCGTTCCGGGCGGACGGCGCAGGCGGCCGGGGCGTTTGGGGTCGCCGTGGCGGGGAGCGGCTGACGGCAGCGCAGCCGCGTGCCGTCGGCCAGCGTCAGGCCGCCGCTTTCCGCCGTGCCGCGGAAGATGTTGGCGTCGCCCAGGAAGGTGGCGGCGAATTCGCTGGCCGGGTTGTCGTAGATCTCCTCAGGGGGGCCTTCCTGCTCCAGGCGGCCGTCCCGCAGGATGCCGATCCGGTCGCTCATGGTCAGCGCCTCTTCCTGGTCGTGGGTCACGAAGATCGTGGTGATGCCGACCTCGCGCTGAATGCGCTTCAGTTCCACCTGCATGCCGACGCGCAGGGATTTGTCGAGCGCGCTGAGCGGTTCGTCCAGCAGCAGCACGCGCGGCCGGGTGACGATGGCGCGGGCCAGGGCCACGCGCTGGCGCTGGCCGCCGGAGAGCTGATGCGTGCGCCGCCCGCCCAGGCCGCCGAGCTGGACGAGGTCCAGCGCCTCGGAAACCCGCTTGCCGGTCTCCGCCTTGGCGGTGCCGCGCACGCTGAGTCCGAAAGCCACGTTGTCGAACACGCTCATGTTGGGAAACAGCGCGTAGTTCTGGAACACCATGCCGATCTGGCGGTGCTGCACCGGGGTGCCGGCGACGTCGGCGCCGCCGATGGTGATGCGGCCGCTGTCGGGATGGTCGAAGCCGGCGATCATGCGAAGCAGGGTCGTCTTGCCGCTGCCGGCCGGGCCGAGCAGGCCGTAAAAGCCGCCGTCGGGAAAGTCGATGGACACCTGCTGCAGGGCGGCGTGGGCGCCGTAGAAGCGCGAGATGTCGCGTACGGTCACTTCGGCCATTACTTTTCGCCTCCAAAGCGGAAAAAGCGCGCTGTGAGCAGCATCAGGGTCATGGAAAGCACGATGATGATGGTCGAGACCGCGTTGATCTCCGGCGTGAAGCCTTTGCGGATCGCCGCGTAGATATGCACCGGCAAAGTGGTCTGGCCGGGGGTGGAGAGGAAATAGGAGACGACGAACTGGTCGAAGGAAACGGCGAAGGCGAACAGGCCGCAGGCGATGACGCCCGGTGCGATCCACGGCAGGGTGCCCCGCCGTGTCGTCTGCCACGGGCTCGCGCCCAGGGAAAGCGCGGCTTCTTCCAGCTCCGGCGCGAAGGTGCGCAGCCGCGCCGAGACCACGACGATGACGTAGGGCAGCGCCAGCGCCACGTGGCCCAGCAGGATGGCATGCAGGCCGCGCCCGATGCCGACCGCGAAGAAAAAGATCAGCATGGCCGTGCCGGTGATCAGCCAGGGGATCGCGATGGGCGGGAACAGCAGGGCCTGCAGCAGCTTCTTGCCGCGGAAGGTGTAACGATGCAGCGCCAGCGCGGCGGCGGTGCCCAGCGCGGTGGCGATCGCCGTGGTAATCGCCGCGATGTAGAGGCTGTTCCAGGTGGCGGCGATCAGCTGGTCGTTCCTTGCCAGCGCCGCGAACCAGTCGAGCGACCAGTCGATCGGCAGCTGGTAGAACGGCGAGGCGTTGAACGACATCACCGCCATGATCGCGATCGGCAGGTAGAGGAAGGCCAGCACCAGGCCGATATAGACGCGGCCCAGGCCGCCGAGGAAGCGCGTGAGGGTCATGCGCCCTGCCTCTTGAGGACCGGCGCGGCCAGCGCCAGCACCGCCAGCACGACCGCCAGCAGGATGAAGGACAGGGCGGCGCCGAGCGGCCAGTTGAACACGGCGACGAACTGGTCCTCGATCACCGTGCCGTAGAAGGTGCCGCTGCGCCCGCCCAGGATGCGCGGTTCCATGAAGGAGCCGACGACGGGCACGAAGATCAGCACGGCGCCGGCGGCGAGGCCGGGCATGGCCAGCGGCACGATCAGCCGGCGCAGCACGGTCAGGCGCGAGGCGCCCAGGGAGCGCGCGGCCTCGATCAGCGAATCGTCGATCGCCTGCAGCGTCAGGTAGCAGGTCAGCACCATGTAGGGCAGGTAGGAATGCACCAGCCCGATGACGACCGCCGGATAGGAGTACATGAGGTCGACCGAAACCTCGAAAGGCAGGATGGCGTTCAAGGTCAGGTCGATGATGCCGCCGCCGCGCAGGAAGACCGCCCAGGAGAAGATTCGCACCAGGCCGTTGCTCCAGAACGGCAGGATGACCAGCAGGAAGATCGCCTCGCGGCTGCGCCCCTTCAGCACCTTCGCCAGCACATAGGCGCAGGGAAAACCGATGAGGGTGCAGTAGAGGGTCACTTCCAGCCCCAGCCGCAGGGACCTGAGCAGCAGGCGTCCGTAGAGGTCGGTTTCGAAGAACGCGGCATAGTTCTCCAGCGTCGTGGTCCAGGTTCGCCCCGCCATCGGCAGGTCGGTCATGAAGCTGAAGAACACCATGGCCGACAGCGGCAGGAAGATCGCCAGGGTCAGCCACAGGTAGGCGGGCAGCAGCAGGGGCAGCGCGGGCCTCAGTTGCCCGCGCCCGGAAGACGGTTGGCCCGACGATGGCTGAAGTGACGCCATGGTGGCCGTGCCCCTGCTGTACCGCTTCGCCTTACTGGTTCGCCGCTTTCAGTTCCTGCCAGAGCTGCAGGTACTTCTCGCGGTTCTCGTCGGACACCGGCTTCTGGAACGCGATGCGCGTGGCGACCTTGGGATCGCCCAGGACCGCGCGGTTGAAGGCGGACTCGTCCAGACCGGCGACCGCCTTCTGGTTGGCCGAAACCGGCGCGCCGACCTTGCCGTCCCATGCCACGTAGAAGTCGGGCGAGATCATGTAGTCGATGAAGGCGTGGGCAGCCTCGACGTTCTTGGAGCCGGCGGGGATGGACAGGCCGTCCAGCCAGCCGACGGCGCCTTCCTTGGGGATGACGAAGGTGACCGGCAGGTTGAAGTTCACCTTGGCGCGTGAGGCGGAGCCGCTCCAGTAGGTGCCGACGTCGATCTGCCCGGCGGCGACCATCTGGTTCCAGTCGTTCTCCGAGCTCCAGAAGGTGCGGATCTGCGGCAGCAGCGAGGCGAGCTTTGCCTTCACCGCGTCCAGATCCTGGATGTCGTTGATGTCCTGGCCGGTGGCGATGGCGCCGAACTGCACCGCCTCCAGGGCGTCATCGCGCAGCACCACTTTGCCCTTGTGGGCCGGGTCCCACATCACCTCGATGCTGTCCGGCGGTGTGTCGAAGGCCTTGTCGTTGATCGCCAGCGAAGTGAGGCCCCAGACCCAGGGCACACCGTAGGTCTTGCCGTCGGCATTCAGCAGTTCGGACTGCGCCATCTCCGGCGTCAGGTCGCCGGCATTGGCGATCATGCCGAGGTCGATCGGCTGAATCAGCCCTTCCTCCAGCGCCTGGCCGGTGAAGGCCGCGTTGATCATCACCACGTCGTAGGTGCCGGGGTTGGTGCGCAGCTTGGTGAGCATCTCCTGCTCGGAATTGAAGTAGTCGTGCACCACGGCATAGCCGGTCTTGGCCTCGAAGGCCTCGGTCGCCCAGCTCTCGTCGGTGCCGTAGCCCTTCCAGTTCAGGACGCGGATTTCCTCGGCCTCCGCCGTGCCCACGGCCGTTACGGCCAGCAGTGTGGCGGTCGCCAGAACGCCGCTCAGTAGTCTGTTACCCATTCCCTGTTCCTTTCTTGTTTCAAGCGTTGCGGATTTTCTTGTTGTTCGTCTCGTTCTGGCGGTCGGCCAGGAAAGAGTCGATCTCCTGGGCCGTCGGCGCGCAGGCACCGCCGAAGCGGGTGACGGCAATCGCGGCCGCCGCGTTGGCGCGCAGCACCGCGCCCTGGGGTTCTTCGCCTTGCGCCAGGCATGCCAGGAAGACGCCCAGGTGCGTATCGCCGGCGCCGTTGGTGTCGACCGCCTCGACGGGGAAGGCGGGCGCCAGGACCTGCGGCTTCCCGCGCTCCTGCAGGTAGCAGCCGGTGGCGCCGGCGCGCAGCACGACGCCCGTGGCCGAGGGACAGAGGCGCCCGAGCAGGACATCGGCCTGGCGTGCCGGATCGTCCTCGCCGGTCAGCACGCGCGCTTCGTCCAGGTTGGCGCTGACCCAGGTGGTGCGGGCGAGCACGCTGTCGCGCAGTGCCGGCGGGATCGAGGCCACGACCGGCGCGGGGTCGAACACCACCCGCTGGGACGGCGGCAGGCCCGCAATCCACTGGGCCAGGACGTCGCGGCTGCTTGGATAGCTCAGCGTGTAGCCGGAGACGACGACCCAATCGTCGACCCAGGGCTGCAGCGTCGACAGGACGGCATCGTCGAGCTGCGCCTCGGCACCGGGCCAGGAGACGAAGCTGCGCTCGCCCGCGTCGTCGGTCATCACCACGCAGTTGCCGCTGTCGACATCCGGGTTGGCGGCCTGAATGATGGCGATGCCGAACTCCGCGAAGGCGGCGCGCAGCAGGTCGCCGTCGGGCCCCGTGCCATGGCCGCCGCCGTAGGCGACCGCCATACCGCTGCGCCGGGCCGCGGCCATCTGGTTGATGCCGCCGCCGGGCAGGCGGGCGTGCCGGGTGGCGACGGACTCGCCGCCGCGCGGCGGCAGCTCGGCGATGCGGTAGAGATAGTCCACCACCGCGCCCCCCATGTGCAGCAGGCGCGCGCCGGTCATGATGCGCTTCTCAGGCCGTCACCGCCCAGGCGCCGGGCCAGCAGGGCTTCGGTCATGCGGCGCGCGGCGGCCAGGTCGAAGCCCCGCAGTTCGGATATCCTGTCCTGGGGCAGGCTGGAAAAGCCGCTGCAGGCGCCGGCCATGCCGGCGGCGATGGCGCCGATCGTGTCGGTGTCGCCGCCCAGGTTGGCGGCCAGCACGGCGGCCTGCCAGGCATCGCCCCGTGTCATCGCCAGCACGGCGAAGGCGGCCGGGACCGACTCCTGGGTGGCGACGTCGGTGCCGATCAGGTCGATGATCTGCCGGCGCACCGCCTCCTGGTCGCGGCCGGTGGCGAGGTCGCGGGCCCAGGCGATGCGCGCGGCGATGTCCGCGCCGGCGACCCAATGTCCGCGGTCGCGGGCCTCGGCGGCGGCGCGCCCGGCCAGGGCCGTCGCTGCCTGCCAGTCGCCGCCGTCCAGGCCGCAGCTCACCGCCGCTGCGACGGCCGACGCCCCGGCGATGGCGCGCGCGGAGTTGTGTGTCGCGCGGCAGGTCTCCGCCACCTTGTCGATCAGGGCAGCCAGCGGTTCGGGGGGCATCAGGATGCCGACCGGCGCGATGCGCATGGCGGCGCCGTTGGTATCGCCGTATCGCCCGGCTTCGCTTGCCGGCGTACCGGCGCGGATCGCATCGCTGGCGCGCTTGGTCGAGGGGCCGAGCAGGTCGTAGCTGCCCCGCGCGCGCACGTCGTCCTCCCAGCCGACCAGTGCCTCGACCCACTTCAGGTCGTCGAAGACGGGGCCGGAGGCGAGCAGGGTTTCGGCCAGCAGCAGTGTCTGATAGGTGTCGTCGGTGATGGTCCCGGCGGCTAGGCCGCGCGAGACCGGGTGGTCGGCGGCCGGGGCGACGAAGCCGGTGACCGTCCCATAGGCCGCTGCGATCTGCGCCGGTGAGCGCGTCTGGGTCGGCATGCCCAGCGCATCGCCCAGGGCGCCGCCGACCAGGGCGCCCAAAGCGCGATCGGCGAGGGCGCGATCGACGAGGGCACGGTCGGCAAGAGTGCGGTCAGGCTGGTCTGGGGAGGACGGCAAAGGCATGGGTTCGCTTTCCAGCGGCTCAGAATGCAAGGTGCAGGGCGAAGAAGTCGGGATCGAGCAGGCTGACGACCTGCTCGATGGGCCGGCCGTCGGCGGCGCGCACCAGGCGCCGGGTGCGCAGGAAGGCGGTGCCGGTTTCGGCGCCCAGCAGCGCGGCTTCTGCGGGCTCCAGGCGATGGATCTCGGCCCACTCCTCGCCGTGGTCCGGCACCAGGCCGGCGGCATGCATGGTCTTGTGCAGCGAGCCGTCGCGCAGCCCGTCGCGCGGCAGGTCCTGCAGGGCCGGCAGCCAGGGCAGGCGGCTGAACTCGACGGAAATGGCGCGGCCGCTGCGGCCCTCCTTGCCGGGGGTCAGACGGCGCAGGCGGTCGACCGCGATGAAGGCGGTGCTGTCGAGGTCCAGTGTGGCGGCCAGCGCCGCATCGTCGATCCGTTCGATCCGCAGGATATGCGTTTCGACGTCGGCGCCGGCTTCGGCCAGGGCGCGCGCCCAGCCGACCGCGTCGTTGATGGTCTGCCCGTTGAAGGTGACGAAGGAGCCGACGCCCATACGGGTGACGATCAGGCCCTTGCTGGACAACTCCTCCAGCCCTTTGCGGATCGTGGTGCGGCTGACCGCGAAGCGGCGCACCAGTTCCTGCTCACTCTGCAGGCGCTCGCCATAGGCCAGTTGCCCGGACCGGATCTCGGCTTCCAGGGCGGAGGCGATCCGCTCCGGCTTTGCCGCGGCGACGGCGGCCTTCGCGGCGACAGGTGTTTTCCGGGACATCGGCAGGGCGCTCGCAGACTTGGCTATACCTGTCTATTCTTGGGTCAAGCGAGCGCCCTGTCAAGCCGCCCGGCCCCCTCAGGGGAAGCGCGCTTTGCCTTCGACCACGTTCAGGTCCATGTGGTTGCGCATGTAGCGGTCGGTGGCGTCCAGCTCGGGCTGGTGGTCCCACGGCTGGTAGCGGCCCTGGCGCAGCGCGTCGTAGACCACCCAGCGGCGCGCCTGGCTCTGGCGCACCTCGGCATCGAACTGTTTCAGGTCCCAGCGGGCGCGCACCTGCGCCATGAAATTTTCGACGGTTTTTTCATGGGCCGGATCGGCGGCCAGGTTGGTCGATTCCTGCGGATCGTTTGCCATGTCGAAAAGCTGCGGCGGGTCGAGTTCGCAGTGATTGAACTTGAAGCGGTCGTCGCGGATGGAAACCATCGGCGCGTAGGTGCCCTCGCCGGCATACTCCATGGTCACCGGGTGGCGGCGGGCGGCGCCGGTGGCCAGCGGCAGCATCGATTCGCCGTCCAGCGTGCCCGCGTCCGCTGCGACAGGAACGCCCGCCATGTCGCAGAGCGTCGGCAGCAGGTCGAGGGTCGACACCGGCGTGTCGATGCGGCCCTCGCCCAGGCTCGGCCCCGCCATCATCACCGGAATGCGCGACGATCCCTCGAAGAAGCTCATCTTGAACCACAGGCCGCGCGCGCCCAGCATGTCGCCGTGAGCGGCGCAGAAGATCACCACGGTGTCGTCTTCCAGGCGGCAGCGCTTCAGGGCGTCGAGCAGCCGGCCGATCTTGTCGTCGAGGTAGGAGATGTTGGCGAAGTAGGCCTGCCGCGCGCGGCGCACGTGTTCCTCGGTGATCTCGAAGTTGCGGAAGTCGACGGCCTCCATCAGCCGCTTGCTGTGCGGATCCTGCGCCTCGAAGGGAATCGCCGCGACCTCGGGCAGCAGCGCCGGGCAGTCGTCGTAGAGGTCCCAGAACTTCTGGCGCGCCACGTAGGGATCGTGCGGGTGGGTGAAGCTGACCGTCAGGCACCAGGGCTGCGTATCGCGCAGGCGGGCGAGGCGGTAGATCTCGGCCTCGCCGTGGAAGGCCACCTCGTCGTCGAATTCCATCTGGTTGGTGATCTCGGCGACGCCGGCGCCGGTGACCGAACTCATGTTGTGGTACCACCAGTCGATGCGCTCGCCCGGCTTGCGGTAGTCCGGCGTCCAGCCGAAGTCGGCGGGATAGATGTCGGTGGTCAGGCGCTGCTCGAAGCCGTGCAGCTGGTCGGGGCCGACGAAATGCATCTTGCCGCTCAGCACGGTGCGGTAGCCGGCGCCGCGCAGGTAGTGCGCGAAGGTCGGCAGCGCGGCCGGGACCTCGGCGGCATTGTCGTAGACGCCGGTGCGCGACGGCAGCATGCCGCTCATGAAGGAGGCGCGTGAGGGCAGGCACAGCGGGCTCGGCGTGTAGCCGTTGCGAAAGCGCAGCGACCGTTCGGCCAGCGCCTTCAGGTGCGGCGTGTGCAGGAAGTCCACCGGCCCGTCCGGGCAGAGGGTGCCGGCCATCTGGTCGACCATCAGGATCAGGAAATTGGGTCGCCGGGTCATCCGCTGTTCCGCCTTGTCACTTGGTACCTGCTTTGTGGAGGGATCTGCTTGTGGCGCTGCCGCGACGCCGACAACCACTCAAACCGTTTATAGCTTGAGTGGCAAATGATTCTGTCGATTTCTCGGGCAATGCCGATTTATGCGAGACTCTATGGGGGATTTCGCATTACTGTAAAGTGGTGCAAGGTTGATCCATGATATAAAGAATATTTATGTCTAAGAATCCCCTGGATATCGGCTGCCTGCGCCCCTTCGACGCCGTGGCCCGCCACCGCAACCTGTCGCGGGCGGCCGAGGTGTTGGGCATGACCCAGCCGGCCTTGTCCTACCGCATCAAGCAGATGGAGGCGCAACTCGGCGTCGCGCTGTTCCGCCGCCGCCCGCGCGGCCTGGAACTGACCGCCGAGGGCGAGATGCTGCAGGCCGCGGTCCGCGCCGGGTTGGAGCGGATCGACGAGGCGGTGCAATCGATCGGCCGGCGTGCCCGCACGCCGACGGTGCGTCTGGCGACCGACTTCGCCTTCGCCGCTTTCCGCCTGATGCCGCACCTGACCGGCTTTCGCCGGGAAAATCCCGGGGTCGACGTGCATATCGTCGCCACCCAGTCGCTGGCGCCGGGTATCGAGGACGAGGTCGATCTCGCGGTGCTGTTCGGCGACCGCGACGATTTCGCCGGGCAGTTCGACGGCGGCATGGAGCTGCTGATCCCCGAGCGCGCCACCGCGGTCTGTGCGCCGGGGTTCCTGAAACGCTTCGGCCCCTTCCGGCATATCGACCAATTGCTCGACGTGCCGCTGGTCCATCTCGACAGCGACAGCGACAGCGCCGACCGCTGGTTCACCTGGGAAAGCTGGTTCGACCAGGCCGGCGTGACACGGCATGCCAGCGCCAGCGCCAGCGCGCTGAGCTTCAACACCTATACCCTGGTGATGCAGGCGGTGCTGGCCGAGCAGGGCGTGGCGCTGGGCTGGTACGGTCTGGTCGACGATCTGCTTGCAGCCGGCACGGTCGTGCAGGCCTGCGATTGCACCCTGGGTAGCGCCCGGGGCTATTGGCTGCTGCACCGCAAGGGGCTGCGGCGTCCCGAGGTCGATCTGGTGGCCGACTGGCTGAGCACGCCGCAGGACCGCGCGGCATGACCAGCCGGGCGCCATCCCCGGTGCCACCCCCGGTGCCACCCCGGGGTGCCATCGTCGGAATCGCGCAAAATGGCGCCGTTTTCGGCTCGATTTGCTTTCCCGGTTGCCTGCCATACTGCGAGCTTCGATCACAGGCGGCGATCGCAGGCGGCCGAGATACCGGCTTACGACCCTGCTTGCGGCTTGGCCTTCAGGCGCCCCGGCGGATCAGGGGCGCAGATTTGACGGCGGCGGTTTCCATCGTTATGCGGTCTTTCGCTGCCGCGCCTCCGCAGGGGCCCAGCATCAGGGCGCGGCATTAGAGCCCGGCATCAGAGCCCCGGGGGCAGCACAGACACACAAGATTGTCGCAGACAACATGATCAAAGATAACCAGCAGGGAGATACCTCAGATGACATTCGATGAATTGAAACGGCTTTACGCGTCCAGCAAGATCGGTCGCCGCGAATTTCTCGCCGGTGCGGCGGCGGTCGGCGCCTTGGGCGCCGCCTCGTCCTTCCCGCTTTCCGGAGCACGGGCCGAGACCCCCAAGAAGGGCGGCACCCTGCGGGTCGCGATGGCACACGGTAACACCGACGACACTTACGATCCGGCCGTCTGGAACAACGCCTTCGCGCAGGTCTTCGCCGAGGCACGGCACAACTACCTGACCGAGGTCGCAGCCGACGGCTCGCTGGTGCCCGAGCTGGCGGAAAGCTGGGGGGCCTCGCCGGACGCGACAGTCTGGACATTCAAACTGCGCCAGGGTGTCGCGTTCCACAGCGGCAAGCCGGTGACCGCCGACGACGTGGTCGCCTCGATCAACTACCACCGCGGCGACCAGAGCACCTCGGCGGCCAAGCCGATCGTCGCGCCGATCACCGACATCAAGGCGGACGGGCAGACCGTCATTTTCACCTTGGAGAGCGGTAACGCCGACTTCCCGTTCATCATGTCGGACTACCACTTGCCGGTCCTGCCCTCGAAGGACGGTAAGATCGACAAGACCAGCAAGGACGGTTGCGGCGGCTACATGGTGAAATCCTATGAGCCCGGCGTCCGCGCCACCCTGGAGCGCAACCCGAACTACTGGAAAAGCGATCGCGCCCACGCCGATGCCATCGAGATGCTGACCGTCGTCGATCCGGCGGCACGCCAGAGCGCCTTGCTGACCGGGCAGGTCGATGTCATCGACCAGGTCGACCTGAAGACCGTCGCGCTGTTCAAGCGGTCGCCGGGCGTCACTGTGCTGTCGACCACGGGCACGCAGCATTACACCTTCGCCATGGACACGCGGGCGGCGCCGTTCAGCGACAACAATGTCCGCATGGCCTTGAAGCACGGTGTGGACCGCCAGGAACTGGTCGACAAGATCCTCTTCGGCTATGGCGAAGTGGGTAACGACCATCCGATCGGCCGTTCCCAGCGCTACTATGCTGCGGACCTTCCGCAGAACGCCTACGACCCCGACAAGGCGAAGTACTTCCTGAAACAGGCCGGCCTCGACTCCCTGGATGTGGCGCTCTCGGCCTCGGACGCCGCTTTCGGCGGTGCCGTCGACGCGGCGGTGCTGTATTCCGCCCGCGCCAAGGCGGCCGGCATCAATATCAAGGTGGTGCGCGAGCCGAACGACGGCTACTGGTCCGACGTCTGGATGAAAAAGCCCTGGTGCGCGGTCTACTGGGGCGGCCGTCCGACGGAGGACTGGATGTTCGCCACGGCCTACGCCAAGGGTGCGGCCTGGAACGACGCCTTCTGGGACAACGCCCGCTTCAACGAACTGCTGCTCGAGGCGCGCTCGGAACTGGACGAGAGCAAACGCGCCGCGATGTATCACGAGATGCAGGACATCCTGCGCACCCAGGGCGGGACGGTGATCCCGATGTTTGCCAGCTATGTCATGGCACACACGACGAAGGTGAAGCATCCCGAGGTCGTGGGCGCCAACTGGACGCTGGACGGCATGCGGGCCCTCGAGCGGTGGTGGCTGGCCTGAGCACGGGCCGATGCTTCCTCCGGCGATGAGTGACCGGCAAGCATAGAAGAAGGGGGGCGGGCGAGAAATCGGCCGCGCCCCCTTTTTTGTTTTCCCGATGGATTTGTCGGGCGTTACTTGGCCCAGATAGGGCCAGGCGGGCAGGGACGCTCCGACCACCCCGTTTTCGGCGAAGAAAAATCGTCAAATCGCGACGTTCGTCGAAGATCATTTGCTTTTCGCCCGTCCCTACGGTGACGGAGGGTAACGGGCCGGGAGAGGGACAGCCACGTAGGGGCAAGTTTGCACAACGTGCCGTAACTGGCTAACCTATCTGTCTGCTCTGGCTCAGAATATGGTTGCGGTGCAGCGAGGAAAGAGGGGGCCGTGAGGCGCGGTGTTGCGCATCCGGAAGGGGAATGACGAGACATGGGAACACAGAACCTGTGTTCGTAATCCCGCTTTAGAACGTCGCGAAATGACAATCAGGTGCGGCATGATCGGCTGATCCTGAAGAGCGACAAGCGAAAAGCACGCAGCCGCTGAGCCGATAGTCGATTCGGTAGGCCGGACACGTTCCGGCCGAGCAGCGGACAAGGAAACAAGAACAGGGAGAGTATTCATGAACAAGAAACCCGAGCCGAACATTGTCGACCGGCTTGCGGAAGAAGCCAGGAGCGGGAGGATCTCCCGCCGGGCCTTCATGTCGTATTCCATTGCAGCGGGTCTCACCGCGACGTCAGCCGCGGGCCTGTGGACCCGCGAGGCGCAGGCGGCGCCGAAGCGCGGCGGGACGTTCCGCTGGGGGATCCACGACGGCAACACGTCGGACACCCACGATCCCGGCACCTACGTCACGCGCCAGATGATCTTTCTGGCGCACCAGTACCGCAGCTATCTGACGATGATCAATCCCGACAACACGCTTGGCCCGGACCTGGCCACGGAGTGGGAGGCGACGCCGGATGCCGCGCAGTGGACGTTCAAGCTGAACAGTAGCGCCACCTTCCACAGCGGCAAGAAGGTAACGGCAGCCGACGTGGTGGCATCGATCAACCACCATCGCGGCGACAAGACGACCTCGGCCGCCAAGGCGCTGCTGACCGACGTCACCGACGTTACCGCTGCCGACGACCACACGGTCGTCATCAAGCTGGGCCGCGGCAATGCCGACCTGCCCTGGCTGATGACCGACTATCACCTCGCGGTCTGCCCCGGCAATTCCGACGGCAGCATCGACTGGCAGTCGGGAGACGGTTGCGGTCCCTACAAGATCGACAGCGGCGAGTTCGGTGTGCGCTGGTCGCTGAGCCGGCACGACGGCTGGCATGGCGAAGGCGCCTACTTCGACAAAGTCGTGATGATCATCCTCAACGATCCGAACGCGCGGCAATCGGCGCTGGTCACCGGTGACGTGGACTGCGTGTCGCTGGTCGAGCTGAAGACGCTCGCCCTGCTGCAGCGCTCGCCGGACATCCTGGTCGACAACGTGCCTTCGGGCGCGGCGATCACCATGCCGATGTTCTGCGACACCGCGCCGTTCAACGATGTGAACGTGCGCAACGCGCTGAAGCTGTCGATGAACCGGCAGGAGATCATCGACAAGATCGCCTTCGGTGCTGCCACCATGGGCAACGATTTCCATGTGGCGCCGGTGCAGCCGTATTTCCCCGCCGATATCCCGCAGCGCGAATACGATCCCGACCAGGCGAAGTCGCTGTTGAAGAAGGCAGGGGCCGAGGGGCTTTCGGTCAGCATCCATACGGCGGACAGCGTGTTCTCCGGCGCGGTCGACATGTGCGTGCTGTATGCCGAGCACGCAAAAGCGGCCGGCATCAACATCAAGGTCGTCCGCGAACCGAACGACGGCTACTACTCCGATGTCTGGCTGAAGAAGTCGTTCACGGCCGTGTCGTGGGGCGCGCGGCCGACACCGGACGTGATGTTCACCCTGGCCTACAAATCCGACGCGGCCTGGAACGAGAGCCATTGGCAGAACGAGCGGTTCAACGAGTTGCTGCTGCAGGCCAAGGCCGAACTCGACCAGGACCGGCGCGCCCAGATGTACCATGAGATGTGCCAGTTGATGCGGGACGACGGCGGGACACTGATCCCGTTCTTCAACAACTTCGTCTATGCCCGCAACAAGAAGGTGCAGCACGGCCCGGACCTCGCCGCAAGCTGGGCTTGCGACGGCGCCCGCGCGCCGAGCCGCTGGTGGTTCGCCTGATATGACGAGGAGAGCGTCCGCCGCTGCCGGAGAGCGGCGGCGGACGCAATTCCTATTTGGTCTTTTCCTTCTCGGATCGAGACGATGCTGCGTGTCTGTCGCCCAGAGGCGGAAGCCGCCGCGGGTCGTTTGTGATTTGGGCTGGAGCAGGACAGAGCTAGTATCGAATTAACGCTAATACCAAAACAAAGCGATAGAGCGGGTAGCTTGGGGGACTAAAATGGGCGATGTATTTAAGCTCGTGCTGAAACGGCTCGGGCTGGGGCTGATCACCCTGCTGGTGATCTCGGTGCTGATTTTCTTCGCAGTCGAACTGTTGCCTGGCGACATTGCCCAGGCCGTGTTGGGGCAGGGGGCAACGCCAGAAAATCTCGCGGCCCTGCGCGAGCAGATGGGCCTGAACGACCCGGCGCCTCTGCGGTATCTGAATTGGCTCGTTGGAGCCCTGCAGGGGGATTTCGGTATTTCCCTGGTTTCCGGTGAGCGGGTGAGCGCGGCGATCGGACCGCGTTTCGTCAATACCCTGTTCCTGGCGTCCTATGCGGCGGTGATCGCCGTGCCTGTCTCGATAGTCCTCGGCGTCATCGTGGCGCTGCTGCGCAACTCGATCTTCGACCGCGTCGCCAATGTGCTCACGCTGACGTCGATCTCATCTCCCGAATTCTTCCTGGGCTACATTCTCATCCTCTATTTTGCGGTCAAATGGGGGGCGTTCCCGGCGATCGCCAGCCTGGGCTCCGACATGAGTCTCGCCGAGCTGTTGAACAGAACTTTTCTGCCGGCACTGACCATGGTGCTGGTGGTCACGGCGCACATGATGCGCATGACGCGGGCCGCCATCATCAATCTGCTTTCGTCGCCCTACATCGAGATGGCGCACCTGAAAGGAACGCCGCCCTGGAAGGTGATCGTCAAGCATGCGCTGCCGAACGCCTGGGCGCCGATCATCAACGTCGTCGCCCTGAACCTCGCTTACCTGGTGACCGGCGTGGTGCTGGTCGAGGTGGTCTTCGTGTACCCGGGCATCGGCCAGCTTCTGGTCGATGCGGTGTCGAAGCGCGATTTTCCGATCGTGCAGGCCTGCTGCCTGATCTTCGCTGCAACATTCATCCTGCTGAATCTGGCAGCGGACGTCGGGGCCATCCTGACCAATCCGCGTCTGCGGCATCCGAAGTGAGGGGCGCGTCATGAGCTATTTTGTTGTCGGTTACTACGCGCTTCTGATCGGCGCCTCCTGCCTTGCCGCCTTCTACAGCAAGCGGCAGTTGTTCCTGTTGTTGTTCTCGCTGACCCTGGTGTCCTTTATCATGGGCATCGTCGGCGGTGTGCCCGCGCTTTGGGGCGTCACCATCTGTGCCGGCCTGCTGGCGCTGGCGGGCGGCACGTCCTACGCCTTTCGCGAATTTCTCGTCATCATCGCGCCTCGCGAGCCGGCAAAGGAACTGCGTACCGCACCTTTGACGGCCTCCTTCGGGATGTTCGTTATCTTCACCTATGCGATCGCGGGGATTTTCGCGCCGGTCATCGCGCCCTTCGGTGAGGCCGAGGTGGTCTCCACGGCCTTCGCACCAGCCGACCCGCAGATGCTGCTCGGGGCCGACCAGTTGGGCCGTGACCTGTTCAGCCGCCTCGTATTCGGGGCGCGCAATACCGTCGGCATCGCCCTTCTGGCGACCCTTCTGGCTTTCCTGATGGGGGCCGTCGCGGGGCTGCTGGCGGCGACCAAGGGCGGCTGGTTCGACCAGCTATTGGGGCGTATCGCCGATGTGATCATGTCGATCACCTCGCTGATCTTCGCCCTGCTGATGCTCTCCATCTTCGGCACCAACCTGGTGGTCATCGTGATCATCATCGCCATCATCTACGCGCCGCGGGTTTTCCGCCTGACCAGGGCGGTGGCGGGCAACGTCGTGGTGATGGATTACATCGAAGCGGCGAAGCTGCGGGGCGAGGGTACCTGGTATCTGATCCGCAAGGAGATCCTGCCGAATTCGACCGCGCCCCTGATTGCGGAGTTCGGCCTGGAATTCTGTTTCGTCTTCCTGCTGATTTCGGGACTGTCGTTCCTCGGCCTGGGCATTCAGCCGCCGACGGCCGACTGGGGCTCCATGGTGCGGGAGAACGCGACACTGATCTCGTTCGGTGAGATCACGCCGCTGATCCCCGCCGCCGCGATTGCCTTGCTGACGGTTGCCGTCAACTTCGTCGTCGACTGGATGCTGTTCCGATCCTCCGGACTGAAGGGATAATAGCCATGGCTCCCGAAAAAAGCGTGCTGCTGAAAATCAAGGATCTTAAAATCGAGGGCTATGCCGACGAAAAGTGGATCGAAATCGTCCACGGTATCGACCTGACCCTGCACCGCGGCGAGGTCCTGGGGCTGATCGGGGAATCCGGCGCGGGCAAGTCCACCATCGGCCTGGCGGCCATGGGCTTCGCGCGCGACGGCTGCCGCATCTCCGGCGGTTCGGTCGAATTCGACGGCATGGAACTGACCACGACGCCGGAGTCGGACCTGCGCGCCCTGCGCGGGTCGCGCATCGCCTATGTCGCGCAGTCGGCCGCCGCGTCCTTCAATCCGGCGCACAAGATCATCGACCAGCACACGGAAGCGCCGATCCACTACCGCATCAAGAAGCGGGTGTCGGCGCAGGAAGACGCCATGGAGCTGTATGAGCGGCTGCGCCTGCCGAACCCGAAGGAGATCGGCTTCCGCTATCCGCACCAGGTCTCCGGCGGCCAGTTGCAGCGCGCGATGACGGCCATGGCCATGGCCTGCCGTCCCGACCTCATCATCTTCGACGAGCCGACAACGGCGCTGGACGTGACCACGCAGATCGAGGTTCTGGCGGCGATCCGCGACATCGTCGACCAGTTCAACACGGCGGCGATCTACATCACCCACGACCTGGCCGTGGTGGCCCAGATGGCTGATACCATCAAGGTGCTGCTGAAGGGCGACGAGGTCGAGGAGGCGCCGACGGCGGAGATGCTGGAAAATCCCAAAGAGGATTACACCAAGAGCCTTTGGGCGGTCCGCAGCTTCAAGCGGGATCAGAAACAGCGCCCGACCGACGGTACCCTGCCGGTGGTTTCGGTGCAGAACATCGATGCCTCCTACGGCGACACCAAAGTGCTGGAGGATGTCTCCTTCGACATCTACGCCGGCATGACGGTAGCTGTGGTCGGTGAGTCGGGCTCCGGCAAGTCGACCACGGCGCGCTGCATCACCGGCCTGCTGCCGCCCACCAAGGGGCAGATCCAGTTCAAGGGCGAGACACTGCCTGCGGATTACAGGAACCGCACGAAGGACCAGCTGCGCCAGGCGCAGATGATCTATCAGATGGCCGACACGGCGCTGAACCCCAAGGTCAAGATCAGCGAGATCATCGGCCGGCCGGCGCGGTTCTACGGGGGGCTGAAGGGGACGGCCCTGAAGAACAGGGTCGACGAACTGCTCGACCTCATCGAGCTGGAGCCGGCGAAGTTCTATTCGCGCTATCCGCCGGAGCTCTCAGGCGGCCAGAAGCAGCGCATCGGCATCGCCCGGGCCCTGGCGGCGGAGCCGACCTTCATCATCTGCGACGAGGTGACCAGCGCGCTGGATCAGCTGGTCGCGGAGGGCATCCTCAAGCTGCTGGACCGGCTGCAGCGGGAACTGGGCATCGCCTACATGTTCATCACCCATGACCTGGCGACGGTGCGGTCGAGCGCCGACGAGGTCGTGGTGATGCAGAGGGGCAAGGTCGTGGAGCAGGGGCCGAAGGACGAGATGTTCACCCCGCCGCACCATCCCTATACCGACTTGCTGCTCTCGTCGGTGCCGGAGATGGACCCCAACTGGCTGACCACCCTGCTGGAAGAGCGGGGCGTCGACAACGTGGGCGAAGCGGCCGAAGTGTGAGGCCGGCCCGCGCTGAGGCCGCTTAGGGTTTGGCGGGCCGCCCGGCGGCCGGACAGCGGTCCGGCCCCGGCGGCCTTGCCGGCCCGGGCCTTTGGACAGTGCTGGAAATCAGGGGAGAGGCGAAACCCGGCGGTCTCGGGTTCAGACGGCCCCGGGGCAGACGGCCCGGGGTCAGACGATGGCGCAGGCCGTCGCGATCATCAGGGCGATGATGGTGACATAGACGCCAACGAGGACCTGCCAGGAGCCGGCGCGCTGGTTGTATTCGCGGATCAGATCGTCCTTGGTCATCTTCCACCCTCCTTTAGGCTTGCGGTCGCTCACGGTCGAAAACTCAACGGCTGAAGCGGAACGACAGGCCCGTTCGCTTGATTCAGGATGTGGCATGGTGGGCTTTGGGAATCAAGCGCTGTCGCGCTGGGACGCCCTGCTCTCATTTCATGCCTGAAGCCAGCACACAGCATAGCTCGTGACGACCGGGGGCCTCCCCGGTCGCCGGCAATATCCTAGGGCAGGAGTCATTGCCCGGGGGTTAACGCCCCGGGGGCGATCAGGGGGGCGATCAGGGGGGCGATCAGGGGGCGATTGGGCGGCCCGGCAACCCCTTGAAACCGCTGGAATGAAGCCGCTTTCAGGTCCCCTCCAGCAGCCCCGCGATGCCCCGGCACAGTGCCGCGAAGCCGGCCCGGGCACCGGGGCTGCGGTGGCGGGCGCGCAGCCAGGCATGGATCATCTGGGGCTCTTCCCGGTAGGTCACGGCGACGCCGGCCTCGGCAAGGCGGGCGGCGTAGGCGCGGCCGTCGTCGCGCAGCGGGTCGAAGAAGGCCGCCGTGATATAGGCCGGCGGCAAGCCCGCCCAGCCGCCGGTCTCCCCGCCCGCCGCCAGCGGGTGGCCGTAGGGGTTGCCCTCCGGGGCGCCCAGGATGTCGCGGTAGTAGCGCACGTCGTGGGTGGTCAGGCCCGGCGCCTCGGCCAGCTCCCGGTAGGAGCCGGCATCCAGCGCGCCGCCGAGCACCGGATAGATGAGGGCCTGCCCGCTCACCCGGGGCAGGGGATTGCCTTCCTGCCAGCCGGCCTCGCGCAGCAGGTCGGTGGCGGCGGGCAGGCCGCGCGCCGCGTCGCGCAGGGTCATGGCGCCCCCGGCGGCGAGGCTGCCGCCGGCACTGTCGCCGGCCACCACCAGGGGGCGGCTGCCCTCGGCCAGCATGGCGGCGAGGCCGTCGACCAGCGCCAGGGGAAAGCGATGCTCCGGCGCCAGGCGGTAGTCGACGGCGGTCAACTCGGCGCCGCTGGCCTGCGCCAGCTCGGCGCAGATGGCGTGGTGGCTGTCGAGGCCGCCGACCACGAAGCCGCCGCCATGAAAGTAGACGATCCCGGCCTTGTGCCGGGTCTGCGCCGGGCGGTAGCGGCGCAGGGGCACGCTGCCGCCGGGGCGCGGCGCGGCCGCGTCGGCGACCGTCAGGCCCGTCGGCAGCGGGGCCGCGAAGTGGCGGCAGAGGGCGTCATAGCGCTCACGCTGAAGCGCGATGTCGCCGCCGATCGACCCGGGTGGATAGAAGCCGGCGACTTCTGCGATGAAGGCGAGGATTTCGGGTTCTTGCGGTGTGGGGGGCATCGTCGCGATCCGCTGGAAGGTTGCACCAGATCGTAGCGGCTCCGGCCGGAAAGGCGAAGGGCGTTCAGTCGCGCGACAGCGCCGCCACCGGGTCGAGCCGCGAGGCGTTGCGGGCCGGCAGGTAGCCGAAGACCACGCCGATCAGGGTGGCGCAGAGGAAGGCGGCGACGATCGACGAGGTCGAATAGATCAGGCTGAAGGCCGATCCCAGCGCGCTGAAGGCGACGCCGAAGCCCAGCGCGCCGGCGATGCCCAGCACGCCGCCGATCAGGCAGACCAGCACCGCCTCGATGAGGAACTGCTGCAGGATGTCGCTCTGGCGGGCGCCGACGGCCATGCGCACGCCGATCTCGCCGACCCGCTCGGAGACCGACACCAGCATGATGTTCATCACGCCGATGCCGCCGACGCCCAGCGAGCTCACCGCGATGGCGGCGATCAGCAGGGTCATGGTCTCGGTGGTGCTGGTGATGGTCTGGCGGATGTCGTCGGTGTTGAGGATGAAGAAGTCCTTGGTGCCGTGGCGGTCGCTCAGGAAGCGGGTGACCGATTGCTCGGCGTCGGCGGTGGCGACGTCGGCGGCGACCTTCTGGGTGATGCTGCGCAGGGCGCTGTCGCCCAGGATGCGCGCCTGCACCGTGGTGTAGGGCAGGTAGACCGCCAGGCTGCTGGAGGAGCCGAAACCGCCCTGGCGGATCTGCACCACGCCGACCACGCGGCAGGGCACCCGGCCGATCAGCACGACCTGGCCGATGGCGCTCTGGGCGGCACTGGTGGCGCTGTCCGGGAACAGGGTGTCGCGGGTGTTGGCGTCGATGACGATGTTCTGGGCGCGGGCGCGCACGTCGTCGCGGTCGAACAGGTTGCCCTCGATGAGGGCCAGCCCCTTCACGGTGAAGTACTGGTCGCCGACGCCGTTCACCTGGGCACTGGATTCCTTGGAGCCGAAGCGGATGGTGCTGCCGGTGGTGACCGTCGGCGTGACCGCGGCGGCATAGCTCTGACGCGCCAGAGCCTCGGCGTCGGACACCACCAGGGTGGTGATCTTGCCAGAGCGCACGTCGCCGAAGTCCTTGCCGGGGAAGATCTCCAGGGTGTTGGTGCCGAGCTGGCTGATGTTGGCCAGCACGGCCTGGCGCGAGCCCTCGCCCAGCGCCACCACGCAAACCACCGAGGCGATGCCGATGATGATGCCGAGCATGGTCAGGAAGGTGCGCAGGCGGTGCGCCTTCATCGACCGCAGCGCCATCAGGAAGGCTTCCTGGAAGCGGCCCCAGATCGCCTGCCAGGGGCGGGCGTGGGGGGGAAGCACCTCGCCGTCGTCCGGCGCCGCCGGGCCGGGCGCGGCCGCCGTACCGGTCAGGCGGTCGGCGACGATGTCGCCGTCGCTGATCTCGATGATGCGCTCGGCCCGGGCGGCGACGCTGGCGTCGTGGGTGACGATGATCACGGTCTTGCCGCTGTCGTGCAGCTCGCCCAGCAGGCGCAGCACTTCCTCGCCGGTCTGCTGGTCCAGGGCGCCGGGCGGCTCGTCGGCCAGGATCACGTTGGCGCCGTTCATCAGCGCGCGGGCGATGGAGACGCGCTGCTGCTGGCCGCCGGACAGCTTGCCCGGCGGGTGGCCCAGGCGGTCGGCCATGCCCAGGCGGGTCAGCAGGTCGCCGGCCCGGATGCGGCGCTCGTCGGCGGCCTGGCCGGCGTAGATCGCCGGCACCTCCACGTTACCCAGGGCGGTCAGCTCCGGCAGCAGGTGGTAGTGCTGGAAGATGAAGCCGAAGTGCTCGCGGCGCAGGGCGGCCAGTTCGTCGGCGTCGAGGTCGGCGGTCTCGCGCCCGGAAATGCGGTAGCTGCCGGCGCTCGGCCGGTCGAGGCAGCCGAGGATGTTCATCAGCGTCGACTTGCCGGAGCCCGAGGGGCCGACGATGGCGACCATCTCGCCGGCCGTGATCGACAGGTCGATGTCCTTCAGCACCGTGATGGTGCCCTCGCCGGCGGGAAACTGGCGGCGCAGCTTGCGCAGAACGATCAGCGGTTCGCGCAGGGTTTCGGAATGCATGGCCTCAGAACCCGAGGGGACCGCGGCGTCGCGACCCCGCGCTGGCGCTGCCGGCCGCCGCCGTCCCGGTAACCACGCGCTCCCCTTCGCTGAGGCCGGCGCGGACCTCGGCGGTGATCTTGTCGTTGAGCCCGATCTCGACGGCGCGCGTGACGAGCTGCCCGTCGGCGCCGAGCACCCGCACGCTGTAGCCGCCCTCGGCGTTGCGGCTGCCCAGGGCGGCGGCGGGAATGGTCAGCACATCCTTGGCCTCGCCCAGCACGATCTCCACCTCGGCGGTCATGTAGGTGCGCAGCTTGCCGTCGGGGTTGGGCACGTCGAAGGTGCCCATGTAGTAGATCGCCTCCGACGAGGACGACGACGAACTGGACGACGAACTCGAGGAGGTGAGGGCGCTGTCGCTGGTAATCGATTCCGGCGCCGGCTCGATACTGCCCAGGCTCGCCTCGTAGCGGTGGTCCGGTTCGCCCAGGATGGTGAAATAGACCTTCTGGCCGGGCCGTACGTGAACGATGTCGGCCTCGGAGATTTCGGCGCGCACCGTCATCACGTCGATCTGGCCCAGCACCACGATGGTCGGCGCCGACTGGCTGGCATTCACCGTCTGGCCTTCCTGGGTGACGATGGCCAGCACCGTGCCGTCGGCCGGCGCGGTGATCCTGGTGTAGCCCAGGTTCACGCGGGCGGTCTCGACGGCGACTTCGGCCTCGACGATCTGGGCGGCGAGGGCGTCGATCTGGGCGCGGGTGGTGGCCACGGCCGCTTCCGCCGTCTCGAAATCGGCCTGGGAGACCGCGTTCTGGGCGACCATTTTGTTCTGGCGCGCCAGTTCCAGTTCGGCCTGCTTCAGGGTCGCCCGCTTCTCGGCGCGCTGGGCGCGCACGTTGGCCAGTTCGGCCTCCGCCGTGCGCAGGGCGTTCTGCTGGGTCACGGAATCGATCTCGGCGACCAGACCGCCTTCCTCCACTTCGTCGCCCAGCGCCACCTTCAGCGCCGTCACCCGGCCGGAGACCTGGGCACCGACGGCGACGAGGCGCACCGGCTTCAGAATCCCGGTCGCCAGCACCGTCTCTTCCACGTCGCCGATCTTCGCCGCGGCGGTGGCGACGGCCACCTCGCCGCTGTCGGCGTAGAGCGCCTGGTAGGTGAACCAGCCGCCGGCGGCCAGCGCCAGCAGCAGCGCCACGACGGCGAGGCGCCGCCCGGTCCGGCGCCGGCGCCGCGGCGTCTTGGCATCGTTCGACGATTTGGCGTCCGCGGCTTTGGCGGTGGCGGCATTGGCGCTGGCGGTCTTCGCGTCCGCGGTCTCGGTGAACGTCTCGGGGAGGGGCTTGGCGAGGGTCATGGCTGTTCCGGGGTGCCGGCCGGCGGGAAGTGGGGGCCGGTGTTGACGTCGACGACCTCCGGCTGGCCGGCGTCGATGATGCCGTTCCAGCCGCCGCCGAGCGCCTTGTTGAGGGCGATGTAGTTGGTCGCGATGGCCACCTGACTCTGAATCAGCGAGTCCTCGGCCGAATAGAGCGAGCGCTCGGCATCGAGCACGTCGAGGAAATCGGTGGCGCCGGTCTCGTAGAGGGCACGGGCGAGGCGCAGGGCCTCGCGGAAGGCGGTCGCGGACTCGTCCAGGCTGTCATGGCGCAGCCGTTCCTGGGTCAGGCCGACGGCGGCGTTCTCGACGTCTTCCAGCGCGGTCAGCACCACGGCACGGAAGGCGATGAAGGACTGATCGCGCTGCGCCTCGGCGACCTCGACGGCGGCGGCCAGTTCGCCGCCGTTGAAGATCGGCACGCTGAGGGTCGGACCGAAGGCCCAGCTGACGGTCGATCCGGAGGCGAAGCTGCCCAGGGTCGCCGCCGCGGTCGACAGGCTGCCGGTCAGGCTGATGTTGGGGTAGCGGGCCGCCTCGGCCGCGCCGATCCGGGCGGTTGCCTGGGCCAGTTGGCGCTCGGCCACACGCACGTCCGGGCGCGCGCGCAGCACGTCGGCGGGCACTCCGGTGGGGACCGGCAGCGCCGGGGTGGGGATCGGTTCCTTGGCGGCCATGCGCGCCTTCAGGGCGGCGGGCGGCCGCCCGGTCAGCACGCTGAGGCGGTGCACCGCCTCGGCGTAGGCGGTCTCCAGGGTCGGGATGGTGGCCTCGGTGCTGCTGGCCTGGCCGCGGGCGTTGGCGAGGTCGACGGCGGAGGCGGCGCCGGCCTCGAACTTAATGCGGGTCAGCGCCTCGGTCTCCCGCTGGGAGGCGGCGGTCTGGCGGGCATAGGCGATGCGCGCCTGAAAGCCGCGCGCCTCGACGTAGTTGGAGGCGACGTCGCCGACCAGAGTCAGCAGGGTGGCGCGCAGGTCCTCGTCGGCGGCGTCGAGGCCGTAGCCGGCGGCCTCCACCGCGCGGCGGTTGGCGCCGAATAGGTCGAGTTCCCAGGCGGCGTCGAAGCCGCCCTGGAACTGGCTGCTGGCCTCGCTGCTGTTGCCGGTGCCGCGGCGGGTCGCCGAGGCGGAGCCGTCGAGCGAGGGGTAGAGCGCGCCGCCGGCCTGGCGGACGCTGGCCCGCGCCTCGCGGATCTTCGCCTTGGCGGTGGCGACGTCGAGGTTGCCGGCGACGGCTTCCTCAACCAGCCGGTCGAGGGCGGGGTCGCGCAGCCGTTGCCACCAGTCGGCGAGCTGCGGGGCTGCCGGCACGGTTTCGGCGCCGGTGCTGCTCCATTGGCCGGGGACGTCGATCTGCGGGGGCCGGTAGTCGGGCCCGACGGCACAGCCGGCCAGCCCAAGCGCCAGCCCGGGCGCCAGGAAGGCGGACAACAGGCTGCGGGCGGGGCGGGGCGGCAGGACGACACCGAAGGACATGAAAGACATACTCAAATTTTGCCGCGCGGTGCGGCTCTGGCTTGTCATATAGGTCTGGTACGCGCCCCGGTCGCGGCCTATCCCCCTCGTTAACCTTGAATCGCCGAAGAAAACCCGCCGGTGTCCGAACCCTTCTGGCCGCCGGGGTAGAGGGCCGGGCCCGGGGGTGCTAAGCAGCGGGGGGGCGAGACGCAACGAGGGAGCCTGCCGGTGACGGAACCTGTGACGGACGGCGAAGGACGCGACAGCGCCGCTGTGGAGGACACGCGGGAGACCGCTGCCTTCCATATGGTCAGCAGCATTCCCACGGCAACGGCGGACCTGCCGGTCGCCGTGGTGATGGAGGCCCTGCGCGGCCGGCGTTTCGACTCCGCCGACTGCGTCTTCGTGACCGACGGGCAGGGCCGCTTTACCGGCATCGTGCGCATCAACGATCTGCTGGCCGCGCCGGCGGAACAGCGCATCGGCGCGATCGTCGAGGACCGGCACGGCACCGCCCGCCTGGACGACGATCAGGAACACATTGCCCTGCTGGCGATGGAAAAGGACATGATCGCCGTGCCGGTGGTCGACGGCGACGGCAGGCTGGTCGGCGCGGTGCCCGCCGATGCCCTGCTCGATATCCTGCGCCACGAGCACATGGAGGACCTGCAGCGCCTCGCCGGTATCCAGCGCAACGCCGACGGCGCCGAGCGGGCCCTGACGGCGCCGATCCACGACCGCATCCGCCGCCGGCTGCCCTGGCTGATGGTCGGCCTGGTCGCCTCGACCGCGGCGACCGCCGTGGTCGCGCTGTTCGAGGAGACCCTGAACGCCAACGTGACCGTCGCTTTCTTCGTACCGGCGCTGGTCTACATCGCCGGAGCCATCGGCACCCAGGCGGGTGCCGTCGCGGGGCGGGCCCTCTCGGTGGGCGAGGTCGGGCTGGTCGGCCTGATGCGCGACGAGCTGATCATCGGGCTGACCATCGGCCTTGCCATGGGCATCATGACGGCGCTGCCGGTTTATGCGGTCTTCGGCGATCACCGCCTGGCCGCGGCCCTCGGCCTGGCGGTGCTCGGCGCCGGCACGGTCTCGGCGGTGGTCGGCTTCGGCCTCCCCTGGGGCTTCCAGCGCTTCGGCTTCGATCCCGCCCTCGGCAGCGGGCCGATCTGCACCATCATCCAGGACGTGGCGAGCCTGGCCATCTACTTCGGCCTGGTTACCGTGATGGTGGTCTAGGCGGGGCCCTCGCCCCTGGCTTGCTGGCCGGCCAATCCGCTATAGAATTGCCCGCATGAGCGTCCCGAGGTCCCTTCCGCCGCGCCTGAACCGCCTCGCCGTGCTGATGGCGGCGGTGCTGCTGGCCGCCGGTGCCACCTTCCTGGTCTGGCAGGCGGCCTACAACACCGGCATTTCCCAGGCGGAAAGGGCGCTGGACCGGCGCCTGCAGCTGTTCAGCCGGGCGGTGGAAAGCGAGATCGAGAAGTTCCGCTCGCTGGCCCCGGTGCTGGCCCGAGACGCCCGCATCCGCGACCTGCTGCGCCTGGGGTTGCAGGACAAGGCTGCGCCGGCTGCGGAAGCCAACGCCTATCTGGCAGCCGTGGCGGCGGACACCGGCGCCGACACGCTTTACGTGATGAATGCCGAGGGCCTCACCGTGGCGGCCAGCAACCATGGCCAGCCGCAGAGCTTCGTCGGCCACAACTACCGCTTCCGCCCCTACTACCAGGACGCCGTCGCCCGGGGCCAGGGCCGCTTCTATGCGGTCGGCGTGACCACCGGCAAGCCCGGGTATTTTCTGTCCTCGGCGATCCGCGACGGCGACGAACTGCTGGGCGTCGCGGTGGTGAAGGTCGACATGGCGCCGCTGGAGGCCAGTTGGGCGGCGGCCAACCCGCTGGTCGCCGTCGCCGATGCCTCCGGCGTCATCTTCCTGGCCGGGCGCAGCGACTGGAAATACCGCGCCATCGTCCCGCTGGATGCGCAAACCCTCGACCAGCTCGCCGCCGCGCGCAAGTTCTCGGGCATCGACCTGACGGCGCGCCCGGCGCTGTTTGCCGTTGGCGGTCTCCAGCCGGCCGCCAGCGTGATCGCTGGCGGTCTGCTGTTCCGCAGTGCGCCGGTCGAACCGGAGGGCTGGATGCTGCTGGCCGCCAGCGATACCTCGGTGATCCAGGGCAGCGCCGGCCTGGCCGGCCTGATCACGGCCTTGGTCTTTTTGCTGGGGGCCGCGGCGATCGCCAACCTGCGCCAGCGCCGCCAGTTGCTGCGCGCCAAGCTGGACTCCCACGATGCGCTGGAACGGGCGGTGGACGAGCGCACCGCCGAGTTGGCCCGCGAGGTGCAGGAGCGCCGCCGCGCCGAGGCCGACCTGCGTGCCGCGCAGGACTCGCTGGTCCAGGCGGCCAGCCTTGCCGCCCTGGGCCGCATGTCGGCGGCCATCGCCCACGAGGTGAGCCAACCGCTGGCGGCCATCGAGAATACCCTGGCGACCGCCGGCCTCTATGCCGAACGCGGGGATGCGGCGGAGACCGGCCGCAGCGTGCGCAAGGCGCGGGCACTGACCGAACGCATCCAGCGCACCGTGCGCCACCTGAAGACCATCGCCCGGCCGCAGGTGACGGAGACCCGTCCGGTGGCGCTGGCCAAGAGCGTCGAGGCCGCCCTCGACATCGTCGCCCACCGCGCCAAGCTGCTGTCGGTGGAGATCGTCACCGAACTGCCGCGCGAAGCGGTCTTCGTCAGCGCCAACGACATCGGCGTCGAACAGATCGTGTTGAACCTGCTCAACAACGCGCTGGACGCGGTGACCGGCACGCCCGATCCCCTGGTGCGTGTCAGCATCGCTCGCGATGAAACTGCCGCCAGGGTGACCGTCGCCGACAACGGCCCGGGCATCGACGACGCGGCGATGCAGCGCATCACCGAGCCCTTCTTCTCGACCAAGCCGGCGGGCGAGGGCCTTGGTCTCGGCCTGTCGATCAGCCGCGCCATCGTCGAGAAGTTCGGCGGCGGCATTACCGCCGGGCGGTCGCCGGAAGGCGGCGCCGCCTTCGTCGTCACCCTGCCGCTGGCCCTGTCGGTGGTGGGTGCCGACCGCCGGCGCGAGGGAGACGCCGCATGAGCGAGGGGAATCGCGGACGCATCCTGGTGGTCGACGACGACGGCGACCTGCTGGCCTCGACCTGCGAATGGCTGAGCGCCACCGGCTTCGCGGTGACGGACGCCGGCCTGGGCAGCGACGCGCTGGAGCGGCTCGCAGCCGCCAAGGCGGCGGATCCGGCTGGCCTGCCCGCCGTGGTGGTCACCGACATCCGCATGCCCGGGCTGGACGGCATCGCCGTGCTGGAAGGCGTGCTGAAGCTGGATGCCGACACGCCGGTGGTGCTGCTGACCGGGCACGGCGACATCGCCCTGGCGGTAAAGGCGATGCGCGCCGGCGCCCACGACTTCCTGGAGAAGCCCTACGACGCCGACCACCTGGTGGCGGTGCTGGACCGCGCCGTGGCGCAGCGCCGCCTGGCCGGCGAGATCCGCGAACTGCGCCAGCGCGTGGCCGGCGGCGACAGCCTGGAGGCGCGGCTGATCGGCAATGACCCGGCCATGGCCGAGCTGCGCCAGCGGATCGTGCACCTGGCCGACGTCGACGCCGACGTGCTGATCGTCGGCGAGACCGGCACCGGCAAGGAGATCGTCGCCCGTGCCCTGCACGACTGCGGCAAGCGCCGCGACCGGCCCTTCGTCGCCATCAACTGCGCCGCCATTCCGGAATCGATCTTCGAGAGCGAGGTCTTCGGCCATGAGCGCGGTGCCTTCACCGGTGCGCTCAGCCGGCGTGTCGGCAAGATCGAACACGCCGACGGCGGCACGGTGTTTCTCGACGAGATCGAGTCGATGCCGCTGGCCCTGCAGACCAAGATCCTGCGCCTGCTACAGGAGCGCCAGGTCGAGCCGCTGGGTGCCAACCGTCTGCACCCGGTCGACGTGCGCTTCATCGCCGCCACCAAGACCGACCTGAAGAAGGCGGCGGCCGAGGGCGCCTTCCGCAGCGACCTCTATTACCGGCTGTCGACGGTGGAACTGCATCTGAAGCCGCTGCGCCGCCGCCGTCAGGATATCCCGCTGCTGTTCGACCATTTCGTAAAGGCGGCGGCGGCGCGCCACGACGTGATGCCGCGCCCGGTCCCGCCCGAGACTCTGGCGGCGCTGCAGGCGGCCGAGTGGCCGGGCAACGTGCGCGAGTTGAAGGCCGAGGCCGAGCGCTACGTGCTGGGCTATCCGCAGCTCGCCGTGGCGGCCGCCGGCGACGACACCAGCCTGCCGGCGCGCCTGGCCGCCTACGAGGCGGAGATCATCCGCCAGGCCCTGGAAGCGGCCGCCGGCAGCGGCGCCGAAGCCGCCGACGCGCTGGGCATCCCCCGCCGCACCCTGGCCGAGAAGATGGCAAGGCACGGCCTGAAGCGGGACCGGCAGACGGCGTGAGGCTGGCGGTCTGTGGCGAGTGGGAGAACCCGCTGTTTCACTGCCGGAAGCGCAAGGAGATGTCTGCGGTTCTATCGGGGGCGGAGTTCAGCGATCAGGGGCTACGTGTCAAGTCGACCCGGTGCGGAACACGGCTGCTCACGCCGTCCCGGCGTCCCGGCGTGCCGTACAGTGCGGTTTGCCGTCATTTGACTTGGCAGGACTTTGTAAGAGGCATGAAGGGGGCTCATCCGCGACAAACAGGCGACCGCCCCGCTCTTGACGAACGTCGTTCCCGTGCTACCCGGCCGCTGAGGCGCACTCGTCATAGGCGGCGAACAGCCGCTCTTTGTCCTGCTTATCGATTTCGACCAGCGGCGCGAGCGGACGTGCCAGTTGCGGTTCGTTGTGGATGTGAGACAGGAGCGCCTTCACCCCGGCGACGAGGTTCATTCCCGTGAAGAGCTGCCGGATGGAAACGGCGGTCTTTAGCGCGGCGTCGTCGGTCTGGTGCAGGCTTCTTGCGCAGAACGCGGCGTTTACGTTGGCAGTGGCCGAGATGCACCCGGCGAAGATTCCGCCGCGCGCCTCCGCGAGCGTCGCTTCGTTGGAGGGAAAGACATCGAATTGGGGGGCGATCTCTGCAACCGAGCGCGCGTAATCCATGTCACCGGAAGAGTCTTTCAGCCCGGCAAAGCGGTCACCAAACTCTGCGAGAAGCCGACGTATAAGTTCCACATCGTAGCGAACCCCGGACAGGGCAGGAAAGTTGTAAAGGTAGATCGGGATCGGTTGACGTGCCGCCGCAAGAACGCTGGCGAAATAGCGGACGAGTCCCCCGTGGGTGACGTCCTTGTAGTAGAAGGGCGGCAGCATCAAGGCGCCGGAGAATCCGATCTCACCGGCCAGCCGTGTCAATTCTGCCGCCTCGTCGACGGAGGCGGCACCGGTCCCGCCCATAAGGCGGTCGAGCGGCAGTCCCGACTCGGCAACCGCTTCCATCAGGGCCGATCTCTGGCGCAGGCTGAAGGACGTCGCCTCTCCGGTGGTGCCCAGCACGTTCAACCCGTCGCAACCGTTGTCCAGCAGGTAGCGCGCCAGCCGTGTGAATTGTTCCACGTCCGGCGCACCTTGGCCGTCTATCGGCGTGGCTATTGCCGCGATTACTCCACCCAGTCTTTTCTTCGCCATCGGTGTTCGTGGTCCTGTTATGCGCCGCGTGAAGCGGAGTCGTGCGGGAGTTTTCGTTCTGCTTCACAACGGTCTGTTTGCTGCGCGCCGGCAGGCCGATCATGAACTCACGGTGGCCTTGAACGGGCGCTCCGTGAGGAAGTCGAGGTCGCAGCCCTCATCGGCCTGCAGGATGTGGTCCAGGTGCAGACGCTTGTATCCGCGCAGGATCTCGTCGTGGCTGAGTGTGACCGGGGCACGCGCCTCGAATTCGGCCTGGTCGACCAGTACATCGAGACTCCGGTTCGGCACGTCGAGTGAGATCCGGTCGCCGCTACGCAGGCGCGACAGCGGTCCGCCGACTGCGGACTCCGGTGTGGCGTGCAGAACGACGGTGCCGAAGGCGGTGCCGCTCATGCGGCAATCGCTGATACGCACCATGTCCCGCACGCCTTGCAGGGCAAGGGCGCGCGGGATCGGGATGTAGCCAGCTTCCGGCATGCCCGGCGCGCCCTTCGGGCCGGCATTGCGCAGAACGAGCACGTCGTCGGCGGCAACGTCGAGGTCGGGATCGTCGATCCGCTTCGTCATGTCTTCGAGCGAATCGAATACCACCGCCCGGCCGGTGTGGACCAACAGCTCGGGGCTGGCGCCGGACTGCTTGATGATCGCGCCTTCCGGGGCAAGATTGCCACGCAGCACGGCGATGCCCCCTTCCGGGTGGATCGGGTCGTCGCGCCGCCGCACGACGGTCTGGTCCCACGGCGGCGGTGCGGCGTCGAGTTCCTCGCCGAGGGTCCGGCCGGTGACCGTCAGGCAGTCCAGGTGCAGGAGCGGGCGTATCTCCCGCAGCACGGCGGCGAGCCCGCCGGCGCGCTGTAGATCCTCCATGTACTGCAGGCCGGAGGGCTTCAGGTCAACCAGCACCGGCGTCTGCCGGCTCATCCGGTCGATCGCGTCGAGACCGATCCTGATGCCGAGCCGGCCGGCCACGGCGGTCAGATGGATGACGGCATTGGTCGATCCCCCGACGGCCAGAAGGACGCGCAGGGCATTGGCGAAGGCCTTCGGCGTCATGATGCGGTCGGGTGTCAGGCGTTCTGCCGCGATCGCTACGGCGCGCCGGCCACTGTCCTCGGCGTTGCGCAGCCGGGCGGCCTGCACGGCGGGAATGCAGGCGCCGCCGGGCATCATCATGCCGAGTGCTTCGGTGGTCAGGGCCATGGTGCTCGCCGTGCCCATCACCATGCAGGTTCCCGCGGTGGGCGCCAACTTGCCGGATATCTCGTCGATTTCGTCGTCGTCGATTTCCCCGCCGCGATGCTTGCCCCACAGCCTGCGGCAATCGGTGCAGGCCCCAAGCCGCTCCCCGCGATGGCTGCCGGTCATCATCGGCCCCGTCACCACGGCTACGGCGGGGATGTTGGCGCTGGCGGCAGCCATCAGTTGGGCCGGGACGGTTTTGTCGCAGCCGCCGATGAGGACGACGGCGTCCATCGGCTGTGCGGTCAGCATCTCTTCGGTGTCCATCGCCATGAGGTTGCGATAGAGCATGCTGGTGGGGTTGGCGAAGGACTCGTGCAGCGAGATCGTCGGGAAATCGACCGGCAGGCCGCCGCTCAGAAGGACGCCGCGCTTCACGGCATCGATGAGCTGGGGAACCGTCTGGTGGCAGGCATTGTAGCCGGAGAAGGTATTGGTGATGCCGACGATCGGCCGATCGAGCGCGTCGTCGGAATAGCCCATGGCCTTGATGAAGGCCTTGCGCAGAAACAGCGAAAAGGCGTCGTCGCCATAGCTGGTGAGATTCTTCCGTAGGCCCCTTGTCTCGTTTTTCGTCATCACGACCCTTCGCTATTCACTTTGTGCCCTTCAACCCCGGCGGTGCACCGGACAATATCATCAACTAGATAATTGACAATATTGATGACAAAATTTCTGCCTCGTCAACACCCGAGGAAATGTCGCCTGGCAGGCTCCGGCAGTTCCCTCGGCACGCGGGAGGGCGATCTCCGGCTACCAGCATAGATAGTTGACCAGATAGTTGACAATTTGAATGACAACCCCTACTTTCCTGCCGAACGGGACGAAGGACGGCTACCAACAATGCCGCCGCATGCCGCTCGAGGGAGGAAGCTATGAGTAGGAAATTCGAACTAAGAACCGCTTTGGTCGGGGCCGTAGCGCTGATCGGGCTGCTGGGGGGCGGTTCCGCCCAGGCACAAGACAAGACCCTGAAAGTTTGGAGCCATTTCGCGGACCACCAGGGTGTACGCGACTTTTTCGAGACGGTGACGGACACCTTCGAGAAGGAGAACGAGGGCGCGACTCTCGACATAACGTTCTATGAAAAGCAGGCGCTCTTCGCGGCGGAAACCACCGCGCTGCCCGCCGGTGAGGGACCCGACGTCATCTACCTCGAACCCGACCGGATGCAGTTCGTTCGCAGCGGTTTCGTGCGGCCGCTCGAAGGGCTGATGGATCTCGACAGGCTGGAAGACTACGCCAAGGAAGCCTGGACCGTGGACGGCAAGGTCTATGGCATCGGCATGCAGGCCTTCACGATCGAGCTGTATTACAACAAGGCGTTGATGGAGAAGGTCGCCGCCAAGATGGGCGTCGACCTCGCTCCCGACTACCAGCTCACCCAGGAAGAGTTCCTGCAGATGGTGGAGGTCGCCAGCGACATGGGCATCACCCCGGTCGTCCAGGGCATCGGCGATCGCCCCTATCCGGGTTCCTACCTGCTGCACGAGCTGCTCCTGCGCAAGCTCGGCCCGGACGACTATGCCAAGCTGTGGGCGGGGGCTCTGTCGTTTGAGGATCCGCGCGTGGTCGCCGTCTTCGAGTACATGGAAAAAGTGATCCAGGCCGGGGCCTATCCCAAGACCTTCGCCACGATGAAGCTCGGTGAATCGCACTACTACTTCCACACCAAGCCGGGCGGCCTGACATTTCCGCTGGCGAGCTGGTATTCAAGCCGCGCTTTCAATCCACCGGACAAGGGCGGCCAGCCGGAAGACTTCGCTCTTGGCATCATGCAGTTTCCGGCAATGGATGACGGCGCCTGCAACGATTGCAAGACCATCGGTGTGGCCGGTACCTACGCGGTCAACGCAGCGACCGAGAACGAAGAGCTTGTATCGAGCTTTCTCGACATCATCACCCGGCCCGAGATGGGCAAGATGTGGATGCAGAACACGCGTGTCTCGACGGGCGTGAAGGTCGATACCTCGGGCGGCTTCAGCTGCGAGTATGCGGACTACTTTGCCGATCTCGCTGAGCGCAGCAAGGGCCGCAAGTTCTTCCTCGGCACGCCGATCGATTTTATAGAAGGGCAGTGCAAGGAAACCTTCGTGCAGGTCCTCAACGCCGCCTTTCCGGCGGGCTTTATGAGCGCTCACGACGCGATCGAAGAGATGAACGGAGCCTGTTACAAGGGCTGACAGCCAAGGGCGGACTCCGACGCGGCATCCGGTCGGGCCGGAGTCCCCTGAAGTGTCACGGAACACAGAGGTTGTACCATTGAGTGTCAGCGATCCGAGGGCGTCTGCCGGAGTGATGGGGCGTTGGCGGCAGGCTTATCGGGATAACAGCTGGGGCGTCATTATGACCTTCCTGCTGCCCGCCTTCATCTTCTACCTGCTGTTCACCGCCTACCCAATCATCAAGACGTTCTACAACAGCGTCCATCTGATCCAGCCGAATGCCTCGGATGAGTTCGTCGGCCTCTCTTACTATTTCGATATCCTGTTCGATGACCGGATCTTCAGTAATGCCTTGGTGAATACCTTCATCTGGGCCACTGCCGCTCCAATCATTGACGTGGCGCTCGGTCTGATTCTCGCCACCGCCCTCTACTCCAAGATCCCTTTCGCGCGCTTCTTCCGTCTCGCATGGTTCACGCCGGTGCTGATCTCCTATGTGGTGGTCGGCGTCATCTGGATGTGGATTTACAACTACGACTGGGGCGTGGTGAACACCTTGCTGCGTACGGTCGGCCTCGATGCATGGACCGAGGTTTGGCTCGGCAATCCCAGCACGGCATTATGGTCGCTTATCCTGGTGGATGCGTGGAAGTGGGTCGGTTTCCATATGGTCGTATGCCTGGCGGCCCTGCACTCGCTGCCGAGTGAGGTGATCGAAGCCGCCGAACTCGACAACTGCGGCTGGTTCGACAAGCTCGTCTACATCAAGATTCCGATGCTCAAGACGACGCTCGTCAATCTCCTGATTCTCGCGTTTATCGGCTAAATGAAGATCTTCGATCTCGTCTGGATCATGACCAAGGGTGGTCCCCTCTGGTCGACCGAGACATTGGCGACCTACACCTACAAGCGCGCCTTCCAGTGGGACACGTTCAATCTCGGCTATCCTTCCGCGATCGCGGTCGTGTCGTTCGGAATCGTCCTGGTCCTCGTGCTCTCGATGTCCTGGCTGTCGCGCAGTCGCGAGCGGCTGGAGTACTGAAATGCTGGCCCGGAACGTGATCGTGCGGTCGCTTATCCTCATCGTCCTGGCGGGCTACACGGCCTTCGCCGCGGGACCTTTCGTCTGGGTCGCGATCATGTCTCTGCGCACCACGACGGAGATAAGCGACAATCCCTATGGCCTGCCTTTTCCCGCACACAGGTGGAAATACCCGGAAGCCTGGTTCAACTCGAACTATGAGATCTATTTTCTGAACAGCGTGCTGATCACGACCGGGGCCGTGCTGCTGTTGAGCGTGATGGGGGCGATGGCCGCGCACTGCCTCGCCCGCTACAAATTCCGCGGCAACAGACTGATCTTCTTCCTGATCTTTTCGACCATCATTCTGCCGCCGCAGATCACCATTATCGGCATATTCCAGATTCTCGTGAACTACGGCCTCTACGACACCCGGGTCGGCCTGATGCTGGTCTACGTGGCGATGCAGATGCCCCTCACGGTGTTCATCCTGGAAGGCTTCTTCGCACGCCTGCCGCAGGACCTGTTCGATGCGGCCCGGATGGATGGCTATTCCGACTTCGAGATATTCTGGAAGATCACGCTTCCGATTGGGTTGCCCGCCATCTCAACGACGGTGATCCTCAACATGATCTACATATGGAACGAGTTCCTGTTCGCTGTTGTGCTGCTCGTTGACGACGGCAAGCGTACCCTGCCACTCGGTATCCAGCGCTTCATGGGCGATAATCTTGACGACACGGGCATGCTCGCTACCGGATTGATGATCGCGGTCATCCCGGTCATCGTGGCCTATGTGTTCTTCTCGGAGAGGATGATCCAGGGCATGACGGCGGGGGCCGTGAAATGAAAACTTCGATCACTATGGGTGAGGCGATATGTCGGTTGTAAAGCTCGAGGGTATCAGCAAGCGCTACCCGGGAACCGCCGAACCCGCCGTCGACAACATCAGCCTGACCATAGACGACGGCGAGTTTATGGTGCTGCTCGGCCCTTCGGGCTGCGGCAAATCGACGACACTCAGAATGATCGCGGGCCTCGAATCCATTTCCGGGGGAACGCTGTCGATCGACGATACGGTGGTGAACCGCGTTCCCTCGAAGGATCGCGATATCGCCATGGTGTTCCAATCCTACGCCCTCTATCCGCACATGAGTGTGCGCGATAACTTGGCCTTCGGCCTGAAGCGCCGCCGGATCGCCCGCGATGAGATCGCACGGCGTGTCGACACGGCGGCGAAGACGCTGGGCCTCTCATCGTTCCTGGACCGCAAGCCCTATGCCCTATCGGGCGGACAGCGGCAGCGCGTGGCGCTCGGGCGCGCCATCGTGCGCGACCCGAAGGTCTTCCTTTTTGACGAACCTCTTTCCAACCTTGATGCGGCACTGCGCACGCACACCAGGACCGAGCTTATCAAGCAGTATCATCAGCTGAAGTCCACGATGATCTACGTCACGCACGATCAGGTCGAGGCCATGACGATGGGGACGAGGATCTGCGTCATGCATGGCGGCCGGATCGTGCAGGTTGGAAAGCCGTTGGACGTCTATCGGAATCCAGCGGACACCTTCGTCGCCTCTTTCGTGGGGAATCCGCCCATGAACCTCCAGCCGGCTTCTCTCTCCGGTGCCGGTGACGCGGCGGCTTTGCAGGTGTTCAATACCAGAGCCGACCTCTCGGCGGAGCAGGCTGCCCGGCTCAGCGGGTTGAAAGGCGGCTCGCTGACCTTCGGCGTGCGTCCCGAGGATATCTATCTCGGCTTGCCTGCAACCGATGCCGCCCGCTTCGTAGCGTTCAAGGCGCAAGTCATCGCTGTCGAGCCGCTCGGCGCGGAAACCATCATCCTCGCTCAGGCCGCAGACGGCGAGGAGGTGACCGCCCGCGTTCGCGGCACGGTATCCGTCCACAGCGGTGAGACAGTGGAGCTTTTCATGGATCCGGAAGGTTTCCGCTTTTTCGACGGCGAAACCGGCAAGGCAATCTGACACGCCGTTCGCCGGCCCAAGAAGCCGGGGACATCTACTTGGAGAGGGAAATGCCCAAGCCGATCCCAGGCCCTGACCCGCGGCCGCGCAAGCCGCGGCTGAAGGCGCCACCGAAGGCCTGCGACTGCCACAACCACATCTTCGGACCTTCCGACCGCTATCCCTACAAGGCTGCCAGGCAGTACACGCCGCCGGACGCTCCCCTGGAGGACTTCCTCGCGATGCTCGGTGTGCTGGGTATCGAGCGGGCCGTGATCGTACAGCCAAGCATTTACGGCAGCGACAATCGCTGCACCGAGGATGCGGTGACCGCCATGCGGGGGCGGGCGCGGGGCATAGCAACCGTCGATCCGGGCATCCCACAGGAGGAACTGACGCGGCTCGACCGGGCCGGTTTCCGCGGCGTTCGCTTCAACCTGATCCATACCGGCGGAAGCACGCCGCTCGATGAACTGGAGGCGCTGGCGGAGAAGATCGCCCCGCTTGACTGGCACGTGCAGATCTATCTGCGCGGCCGACTGCTGCCGGCGATCGAGTCCCGGCTCCGGCAGTTGCCGGTGGAGGTCGTGATCGACCACATGGGGCACATGGAGGCGGCGGAGGGACTGAACCAGCCCGGCGTGGCAAGCCTGCTGCGGCTGCTCGAAGGGGGGCGGACATGGGTGAAGCTCTGCCCCTATCGCTACGACCATTCGGGCTACCCGTTCAACGGAGCGAAGGCTTTGGCACAGAAGCTCGCCGGGACAAGGCCGGATAGGGTGGTGTGGGGGACGGACTGGCCACATCCCGACATTCCCGGCGGCCAGATGCCGAACGACGGAGACTTGCTGGATGCGCTTGGGGACTGGTTCGATGACGACGCCCTGATCCGCCGCATTCTGGTCGACAATCCGAACGCGCTTTATCGATTCGACAGCCGCCCGCTCGGTTCCTGAGGTCGAGGCCGCCGGGCACCGGCGGCACCCTTCTTCAGATAGCCTTGTTCTTCAGATAGCCTTGTGGGACGCCGCCGGGACCATCGGCTGGGAGGCATCAATGTAGGCCTGAGCTGAGGGCGTGAGATGCGCGCGGCACAATGCGACGAGGCGATCGCGGTCGCCGACGCGCAGCGCCTCTATCATCGCCTCGTGGTCTTCGCGAGCCCGGTTCATATAATCGGCACGCACAAGGGAATAGAAGCGCACGCCATGGCTCTTGAGGGCGAACTGATTGATCGCCGCGGCGAGATAGGGATTGCCGCAGGCCGCGAACAGGGTCTGGTGAAAGTGAACGTTGGCGCGAAAAGCGCCGACGATGTCGCCACTGTCTATGCCATCGCCGTGGACTTTCTGGATGTCGCTTAGCGCCGCAACCAGTTCGGCCGATGCGGGCAGGGGGATCTGCTCGGCAGCCTGCGTTTCCAGAAGCTCGCGGACGGCGTAGATCTGGCGGACTTCCTCGGGGGTGTAATCGCGCACCACGGCGCCCCTGTTCCGCTTGCGCTCGGCAAGGCCCATCTGCTCCAGTTCCGCCAGCGCTCGGCGTACGACGTGCTTCTTGACGTCGAACTGTGCAACCAGATCTTCCTCGATCAGCCGCTCGCGCGGTTTCCGGCGGGCGAGAACGATGTCCTCCTCCAGGCGCGCGATGAGATTCTCCAGAGTCATGGGCGGCTCTTCGGCGCGGCTGATTGAGGGCATTGGGCGAGTCCGGCAATCTGGAAAATAAACCCCACAATTAGGATTTTCGACAATATTGTCAATGGTGTGGTCGGCTGCGGGCACCCTGTGGAGCCGGCACTGCCAGGGAGTGTCGGTATCGGTCTTTGCCGGCCGC
The DNA here is from genome assembly GCA_050043265.1 of Kiloniellaceae bacterium. GTDB lineage: Bacteria > Pseudomonadota > Alphaproteobacteria > Kiloniellales > Kiloniellaceae > Pelagibius. The sequence goes on along the minus strand of JBHJIR010000060.1, from coordinate 11,006 downwards.
CGTAACCAAACGCCAGGACCCGCTTTAAGGCGGACCTTTGGCGTTTCAGGCTGGAAGGGAAGGTCCCGTGCCGGCGGTGCGAAGCTCCCGGCTCGAAGCGCCCGGCCCGAAGATCCTGGCCCGAATATCCTGGCGCGAAGCTCCCGGCCCGAGGGCATACCCTGCCCCATTCCCGGTGTCAGTCGTGCTTGGCCAGGAAGCGCTCTACGGCCGCCAGGCAGTCATCCTTTTCCTCGACATGCGGCATGTGGCTGGAGTTGGGGAACACCAGCCCTTCGACGTTGGGGATGTTGTCCAGGAAAGGCTGAACGCACGCCGGCGTCGCTTCGTCGTGGGCGCCGCGGAAAGCCAGGGTCGGTGCCTCGATCAGGTGCAGGCGGTCGATCACCGACCAGTCCTTCATGGTGCCGATGACGTGGAATTCGTTCGGGCCGTTCATCGTGTGATAGACGGTCGGGTCTTCATCGACGGCGGCGAAGGTCCGTGCGACCTCTGGCGGCCAGGGCGTGATCCGGCAGACGTGGCGGTCGTAGAAGGCCCGGGTCGCGGCCAGGTAGTCGGGATGATCGGTGGTGCCTTCGTCCTCGTGCTTGTCGAGGGCTTCGCGCACGGCCGCCGGCATTGCCGCGCGCAGCTGCTTGCCGGCGGCGATCCAGATCGGCATGGCAGCCAGGGAGTTGGCCAGGATCAGGGCCTTCAGCCCCGCCGGCCGGCGCACGGCATGCTCAGATCCCAGCATGCCGCCCCAGGACTGGCCGAGCAGCGCATAACGCCCGGCGATGCCCAGGTGGGCGAGCAGGGCGTCGAGTTCGCCGAGAAAGAAGTCGACGGTCCAGAAGTCGGCGCCCTTGTCGCGCAGATGGGTCGACTTGCCGTTGCCGATCTGGTCGTAGTGGATGACCGCACGGCCTTTGGTCGCCAATTCCTTGAACGAGTCAACATAGTCGTGGGTGCAGCCGGGGCCGCCGTGGGCGATCACCAGCGGCAGCTTTGGCGAGGTGAGATCGCCGGTCACCCGATACCAAGTCTGGTAATCCAGATAGGGAGAAAAGCCCTCGTGCGTCGCGGTCTCGTTCATCCGGTGGTGTCCCATGCTCGCCGGTTTCGTGCGCGCAAGGCAAGGCCCAACGCACCCACTGTTCGGGCTACGGTAACAAGACGACCGGACGGTCAATAGCTAGTAAAACTTATAGGGTCTGCCGGACGCTCAGGCCTCGGGCTCCAGCAGACGGTAGTGCGCGGCTAGGGCGATCGCGTGGGAGCGGTTGCGCGCGCCTAGTTTACGGACGGCCGACGTCAGGTGCAGGGTTGCCGTCGGGATGCTGCGGCCAATTTCATGGGCGACCTGCTTGGTAGTCAGGCCATGGGCGCAGAGCCGCAGACACTGGCGTTCGCGTGCCGTCAGGCGCCCGTAGCGGCTGGACCGCGACCGGGCGTCGAAGCCCGGATAAACCGTATCGTGAAACAGCTGCCCCAGTTCACCGATTTCCGCCAGTAGGCGCTCCGCGTCCTTTTCGAAATCGGGCTCGGGGTCGATCCGGATCGCGTTGAAAGTGGCGAGGTCCCCGCCGTTGAAACGGATCGGCACGGTAATGCCGCAGGTCAGGCGCGTGTCGCGCACGTAGCTCAGGACCGGCGAGTGCTTGGCGGAGAGGATGCGATGCATCACCGCGTTGGGTCCGCCGCGATAACTCCACAGGAAAGGGCGGGTGACGGTCAGCGCCGCCTCCTGAACCGGGTCGACCTGGTAGTAACCGTCGTTGCACCACAACTGCGCCATGTCCGGCGGCGTGTTCACCATTTCCAGCACCGAGGGCGTGATCAGGATGCCCTCGTGGCTGCGTGCCACCGGCGAATAGTCATAGATGGCGCAGTTGAAGCCGGTACTCTCCAGTACCTTCATGGCACGGGTGAGGGCGGGCTGAGTCGCCATGCCCGGGCGCACCTGGGCCTCGAACAGTGTGGAAAGTGCGGACATGGAAAAATCCTACTCCGCTATTCGCGGGTGTCAATTTGTGGTCGCCGGGAGCGGAAGGAATTCGGGGAATCTCCGTTCGCGTGCGAGCGGAAGGCGCGGCAAACCTATCGATATTTATAGCTATCCGCTGTCCTGGTCGCCGCCGTACCCTTTTCCTGCCATCGGATAACCGCAAGACGAGGGGCTGCGGCGGTGGCCCCGGACGCCTGCAGGCGACGCGGTATCCTGATTTCAATACAGTTTTCGGTTGTTGCGCCTGGGCGGGCGCAACCAAGCATGAAAGGAAAACGGGGCATGCGAACAGGGAAAAGACTGACCGCGCTGCTTTCCGGCGCGTTGCTGCTGGGGGCCTCGGCGCTGCCGCTGGCGGCCCAGGCGCAAGAGGGCAAGATGGGCGGGACGCTGCGGCTGCTGGCCAAGGCGGCCTCGGGGACGATCGACCCTCACATCAACTACACGCTGCAATACTTCCAGATCAATTACATCCTCTATGACGGCCTGGTGACCTTCCGGAAGGTCGGCGACAAAACCGGCTTCGACGTGGTCGCCGATCTGGCCGAGGCCTTGCCGGAGCCGCAGGACGGCGGTCGCAAGTACGTCTTCAAGCTGCGCGACGGCATCAAGTTCGCCGACGGCAGCGACGTGACCACCGAGGATGTGGTCGCCTCCTTCCAGCGCATCTTCAAGATCAGCGGGCCGACGGCGGGAACATTCTACAACGGCATTATCGGCGCCGATAAATGCCTGGCCGAGCCGGCCGGCTGTACTCTGGAGGGTGGTGTCGTCGCCGACGCCGCGGCCGGAACGGTCACCTTCAACCTGACCCAGCCGGATGGCGAATTCCTGCAGAAGATCGCCATTCCCCATGCCGCGATCCTGCCGGCGGAGACCGAGCTGAAGGACTACGGGACCGATCCGATTCCGGGAACCGGCGCCTATATGATCGAGAGCTACGATCCCAACAAGCGTCTGAAGATGGTGCGCAATCCCTACTTCAAGGAATGGAGCAAGGAAGCGCAGCCGGCCGGCTATCCGGATGAGATCGACTACGACTTCGGCCTGACCGAGGAAGCCGCGGTGACCGCCATCCAGAACGGCCAGGCCGACTGGATGTTCGATCCGCCGCCGCCGGACCGCCTGGCCGAGCTGGGCACCACGTATGCCAGCCAGGTCTCCCTGCATCCGCTGACCGCCATGTGGTATGCGCCGATGAATACCAACCTGGCGCCCTTCGACGACGTGCGGGTGCGGCAGGCGGTAAATCTCGCCATCGACCGCAACGCCGTCGTGAAGCTGTTCGGTGGTTCGAATTTGGCGCAGCCGGCGTGCCAGATCCTGCCGCCGGGGTTTCCGTCCTATGAGCCCTACTGCCCCTACACGGCCGATCCGGGCGCCAAGTGGACGGCCCCGGACCTGGCGAAGGCCAAGGCGCTGATCGCGGAATCCGGCACAGCGGGGCAGGAAGTCACCATCATCAGCGAGGACAACGTGGTTTCCCGCGCGATCGGCGTCTATCTGCAGGACGTGCTGAACGAGCTCGGCTTCAAGGCTTCGGTGAAACCGATCTCACAGAACATCCAGTTCACCTATATCCAGAACACCAACAACAAGGTGCAGATCTCGATCTCGCAGTGGTTCCAGGACTATCCCTCGCCCTCGAACTTCCTGCAGGTGCTGTTCAGCTGCGCTTCCTTCACGCCGGGTTCGGACGCCTCGGTGAACATCTCGGGGTTCTGCGATGAGTCGGTGGACGCCATGATGGCGGAGGCGCAGGCGGCCTCCATCTCCGATCCGGCGAAGGCCGCGAAGATCTGGACCGCGGTGGACAAGGCGGTGACCGACGCGGCGCCCGCGGCTGTTCTCTTCACCCCCAAGCGGGTCGACTTCATCTCCAAACGGGTGCAGAACTTCACCTTCAGCCCGCAGTTCTATTGGATCATCAGCCAGTCCTGGATCGAATAGGCGGGCCGATCGCAATGCGGCGGCCTGCCCGCGGGCGGCCGCCGCATTTTTTTGTCTTACCCACGATCTGTGCCTAGTCTAGTCCGCAAGATGACCAGCGACGCCCAGCCCCTCAAGCAGACGAGTTCCCAGCGCCGCCGCGCGACCGAGGGACCCTGGGCGACGGCCTGGCGCAAGCTGAGGCGCGACCGCGCCGCGCTCTTTGCCTTTGCCGTGCTGATCGCCATCGTGCTGGCCTGCGCCTCGGCGCCGCTCTATGCGGACTACGTGTCGCACACCAATCCCTTCGTCACCAACCTGAATGGAGAGATCGAGATCGACGGTCAGATCCGTCAGGTGCTCGAACCCTCGACCGAGGGCCTCGGCCTCGGCATGACGCCGATCGGCCCGACCTGGCGGTTCGGCCCCTATGCCCTCGGCGCCGACAACCAGGGCCGCGACGTCGCGGCGCGTCTGCTCTACGGCGGCCGCAACTCTCTGCTCATCGCCGGTGTGGCCGCGACCCTGTGCCTCGTGCTGGCGACCTTCGTGGGTGTCGTCGCCGGATTCTTCGGCGGCGTCGTCGACATGGTGCTCTCGCGCATTCTCGACGTGCTGTGGGCTTTCCCGATCTTCCTGCTGGCGATCTCGCTGTCGATCGTGCTGATTGCGCAGAGTATCCGGATCGGCCCCATCGAGATCCGCTCCGGCAGTCTCTGGCTGCCGATCTTCATCATCGGCATTGTCTTCGTGCCCTACGTCGCGCGTCCCATTCGCGGCCAGGTGCTCACCCTCATGCAGGCGGAGTTCGTGACCGCGGCCGTCGGACTGGGGGCCACGCCGCTGCGCATCCTGCTGCGCGACGTGCTGCCCAACGTGGTGACCCGCATCATCGTCTTCGTACCCCTGATGCTGGCCCTCAACATGATCATCGAGTCGGCGCTTTCCTTTCTCTCGATCGGGGTGCAGCCGCCGGACGCGAGCTGGGGCACGATCATCCAGGACGGCCAGGGCCTGCTTTACTCGCGGCCCTTGGTGGCCCTCGCCCCGGGCATCGCCATCGTCGTCACGGTGCTGGCGCTCAACATCCTCGGCGACGGCGTACGCGACGCGCTGGACCCGAAGTCGTCCTTCAGGGTGGCCTGATGATCGCCGCCCTCATCGCGCGCCTGGCGCAGATGCTGCTGGTCATGTTCGGCATCAGCGTCGTCGCCTTTCTCATCTTCTTCGCCACCCCGGGCGCCGATCCCTCGGCCCGCATCGCCGGGCGCAACGCCTCGCAAGAGACCTTGCAGCAGGTGCGCAGCGACTTCGGTCTCGACCGCCCCCTGCCGGTGCAGTATGCGCTGATGATGAAGCGTCTCTTCATCAGCCGGGACCTCACCTCTTTCGTCAACCGGGGGCAGCAGGTCATCCCGACGGTGATGCGGGCGATCCCCATTACGCTTTCCCTGGTCGGCGGCGCCGCGGTGCTGTGGGTGCTGGGCGGACTGATCGTCGGCGTTGTCGCCGGCGCGACCCGGGGCAGCGCTGTCGACCGGACCCTGATGATTCTCAGTCTCATCGGCATTTCCATGCCGGTCTTCTGGCTGGGCGAGGTCGCCAACCTGCTGACCCAGAGCCGCTGGCACGACACCTGGCTGTTCTCCTGGGTTCCGGCCCTCGGCTACGTCGCGCTCACCGAGGATCCCTGGGGCTGGTTCAAGGCCCTGGTGATTCCCTGGTTCACGCTGGCCACCCTCTACATCGGCCTCTATGGCCGGGTGCTGCGGGCCAGCCTGATCGAGATGATGCAGGAGGACTTCGTGCGCACCGCCCGGGCCAAGGGGATCGGCGAGCGCCGGGTCCTGCTGCATCACGGGCTCAGAACCTCGCTGGTCGCTTTCGTCACCATGTTCGGCCTGGACTTCGGCGCCCTGGTCGGCGGCGGCGCCTTGCTGGCCGAAGTCGTTTTCGGCCTTCAGGGGATCGGCAAGCTGACCTACGACGCCCTGCAGACCTTGGACCTGCCGATGATTCTGGCCAACGTCATCTATGCCTCCTTCTTCGTGGTGATGGCCAACTTTGTCGTCGACGTCCTCCACGTCGTGCTCGATCCGCGGTTGCGCGATGCCCACTGAAGCGCCCCTGCTCGCCGTCGAGAACCTGTCGGTTTCGTTTCGCACACAGGATGGGCTGGTGCGCGCCGTCGACCGGGTCTCCTTTCAGGTCGGCAGCGGCGAGATCGTTGGCCTGGTCGGCGAATCCGGCTCTGGCAAAAGCCAGACCCTGCTGTCCATCATGGGCCTCATCAACAATCCCAATGCCGAGCTCTCGGGGTCGATCCGCTTCATGGGCCAGGAACTGGTCGGCCTCAGGCGGCGCGATCTGGATGCCATCCGCGGGCGCCAGATCGCGATGGTCTTTCAGGATCCGATGACCGCGATGACGCCGGTTCATACCATAGGGGCACAGATCGTCGAGCAGTTGCGTGCCCACGAAAGCCTGTCCCGCCGGGCGGCCCGGTCTCGGGCCGCGGAACTGTTGGACGCGGTCGGAATCCCCGGCGCCGGGCGGGCGGTCGACCGCTACCCGCATCAGCTCTCCGGCGGCATGCGCCAGCGCGCGGTGATCGCCATGGCGCTGTCGTGCAACCCGGTGCTGCTGATCGCGGACGAGCCGACCACGGCGCTGGACGTCACCGTGCAGGCGCAGATCCTGGACCTTATCGGCAGGCTGCGGCTGGACTTCGGCTCGTCGGTCATCCTGGTCACCCATGCCCTGGGCGTGGTGGCCGAGGTCGCGGACCGGGTCTTCGTCATGTATGCCGGCCGTATCGTGGAAGAGGGGACGAAGGCCGAGTTGTTCACCGAACCGCTGCATCCCTATACCTGGGGTCTCTTCGCCTCGATCCCGCCGATGGAGGGCGCGCGGCCGGACCGGCTGCTGGCGATTCCCGGCGCGCCGCCGGCGCTGTCCGCGCTGCCCCCGGGCTGCGCGTTCCAGCCACGCTGCGGCTATGGGCAAGAGGCCTGCCGGGAACGGCCGCTTCTGCAGGGCAGCGGGCCGCACCGGGCCGCCTGTGTTCTGCCGGAAGACCAGCGTCGCGCGGAGGCGAGGCGCCGTTTCGCCGCGGAGGTCGCGGAATGATCGGGACCGCGCCGTTGCGCCCGCTGGTGCGTGCCAACGATCTGACCAAGCATTACCGGGTGGGGCGTTCGCCGCTACCCTGGCAGCGCCAGACCGTCTACGCGGTCGACGGCGTCTCGCTGGAAGTCATGCCCGGCGAAACCCTCGGTATTGTCGGCGAGTCCGGCTGCGGGAAGTCGACCCTGGGCCGTTGCCTGCTGCGGCTGACGGACATTACGGCCGGCGCGCTGGCGTTCGACGGCCAGGACATCACCCACATGTCGCAGCGCCGGCTGCGCCCGCTGCGGCGGGAAATGCAGATGGTGTTCCAGGATCCGAGCGCCTCGCTGAACCCGCGGCGCCGGGTCGGCGATCTGCTGGCCGATCCTTTCCGTATTCATGAGAATCTCGGCGCCTCGGAAATCCAGGACCGGGTGACGGAGCTGCTGAAACGCGTCGATTTGCTGCCCGATCACGCGGCACGCTTCCCGCACGAGTTTTCCGGCGGCCAGCGCCAGCGGATCGGTATCGCCCGGGCACTGGCCTTGCGCCCCCGCCTCATCGTGGCGGACGAACCGGTTTCCGCCCTCGACGTCTCGATCCAGGCGCAGATCATCAACCTGCTGGCCGACCTGCGTGAAGAGTTCAGGCTGACTTACGTCTTCATCGCCCACGACCTTTCCGTCGTGCGCCAGATCTCTTCACGGGTCGCCGTGATGTACCTCGGCTCAATTGTCGAGAGCGGGCCAACGGACCTGGTGTTCTCCGCGCCGCATCACCCCTACACCGAAGCCCTGCGTTCGGCGGTTCCGGAGCCCACCATCAAGCCGCGGCGGGGGCGGCGTATTCTTGAGGGCGATCTGCCGAATCCGATGAAGCCGCCGACCGGCTGCCGTTTCCATACACGGTGCCCGGCGGCGACCAATCTTTGCCGCAATGAGAGGCCCTCCCTCGCAAAGTCGCAGGATGGCCGCTTTGTCGCCTGCCACCATCCTATCGATTAGGCCTCCGTGAGGTGTTGGGCCGACATCATCCCGTAGCCAAGACGGACCGGTCAGAAGAAGACCGGCGGATCGATCAAGTACGATGTCTCGGTGCACGGAATCGTCTGTCCCAACGCGCTGGATGGCTGCGGCTGTCCCCTGCCGTGCGGCGGGCATGATGCGCCCGCAACAGAACCCGCCAATGGGCCCAGCGCCGCCCGATCTCTACGATCTGGTTCGCCGCGATCCAGAAAGCGACGATGACGGCGACGCCGAAAATGATTTGTAGAGTATCGGGGCTGTTCACGGATGCTCTCCTTTGGTTGGCAGCGGGCTGCACGATCGGCGCGTGGCCGGTCAGCTGCCACCCGGCAGCATGGCGTTCAGTTCGGAGCGGCGGTGGATGCCGAGCTTTGCGTAGATGCGTTTGCGGTGTGTTTTCACGGTGTTGAGGCTGATTCCCAGCGCCTGAGCGACCTCGCCTTCGTCGCGGCTGACCACCAAGGTGCGCGCGACGCGCCATTCGCTGTGCGTCAGGCCCAGTGCGTGGCCCCAATTGCGGTTGGCCTTTGGGCGCAGGGCGACATTCGGGTCGCGGATGGTCACTAGGGCTGTCGCCGCCATGCCGGTGCTCCAATAGCTCTCGAATTCGAACGGCGTAATTTCGATCAGATAGGCTTGGCCGCCGGAGGGACGTTCGACGGCGATGACAACCGGTTCGGCCGGAGCTTCGGTCACGTTCTCGCCCAGATGATTGACCAGCGCCTGGCGCAGTAACTTTTGGCCGCTGCCGCCTTCGACCATCAGCCGCTGGTTACTGATCTGGATGCCGTCGGCCTGACGGCAGATGGTCTCTGCAAGCGCGTTCATGCGCACGATGCGCCCGGCCCGGTCGATGAGGAACGCGGCCCGCCCGATCTGTTCCAGGGCGTCGAAGGCAGCGTCCATGGTGGCACTCATCTGGGTGATGTGCCGTTCCACTTTCAATGCGCGGACGATGTGAGTGGTGAGTGAGTCGAAGCGCGCCAGTTCCAGGTCGTTCAGCGGGTCTTTCGCGTTGCTGCGATCCAATGCGATCCTGATCTGGACATTCGCATCCAGTCGCGCCGAGAAGCGGGTCAGGTGAAAAGCGTCGGCGCGCCGGGCAAAGTCCCGGTAGTACTCACTCTCGGCAAACGCTTTCATGTCACAGACTTCGTGAATCTGCGTGATCGAGGGTGAGAAGGCGACGGGTGCGCCCGGCCGGAAAGGGTCCAGGCGAAAGAAGTGACGATAATAGAGATCCGCCAGGTCACCGAAGTCTTCGGACAGGTGGATCGCCAGCGGCTCCGGCGTGATGGCGCTGGGGTCGAGCCGGGCCTGCGACAAGGGGCAGCGCTCGAGGACCAGGCCGGCGAAGGATGCGTCGAACGCCGAGGCGGTCTCGCGCAGTGCGAGTTCCCAGCCGATCTCACCGGTCGAGGCCCGGTAGACCTGGTCGACCAGGGCATCGAAGACTTGGCGCCCGATGACCATGGGTCACCCGCCTTCCCTGCGTGAGCGGGGAGGTACTGTGCGAGACGAAGGAAGAGGGGGACGAGCGGATGCCAGAGGTATGCAGATGCCGCCAAGCACCGGGATCGCAGCATCTGCGCCCAGTGCGTGGAACGGCACTACCTTTGCCTCTGTCGAAGCGCTCAATTTCAACCCTCAGGTCTCCCGGCTCAGACTCTAGGAGCGAGAGAAGGGGGGTCGCGTCACCCTCAAGGGTGATAATTCCTGCGCTTATTCAACCGCATCTAATCAGGTCTGGCGGTGACCTCTGGTTATGCGATCCCTCGTTTTGCTGCTATGCCGGGAGAGGCTGGAGGGACGAGTCGAGCCACTTCGAGGCATCCCTTCCAGAAAGCGCGGGTCCCCGTTTCTTTGGGTGACGGAACCCCTTTCGCCCGGAGCTCAAATGCATTCAGTAGCATTCAGCCTTATAAAAAAGTAGTACTCGCCCGGTGACTTCTCAATAAAAAATGGATTTGGTAAGAAAAATACCCTAATTATAACTCATTGATATCATTGTTATAATTCATTTTATGTTCATGATTAGGGCATAATGGCAAGGTTATTTGACTTAATAGGACAAAACGACCTATTTCAATTACAGATCATCTCACGGAGACAATTTGTATGTACGTTTTTTATCTAATTTCCTTGTTATGGATACAATCTTGTTGTTTATAAGTTCTTTGAGTAACCAATCGGTTCCTTGTGGCGTTGTGCCGAGTCGGCGTTGAATGAATCGCGGCGGCATGACCGGATAGGTGAGCAATAGCCAAGCCAGGCGGGGCAGCCTTGAGTGCGCCCGGTGGCGCATAAGCAGCTTGGTGATGCGCGCTCGCCCGCGGGTCATCGTTTGCAGGCTGTCCTGACCCTCGCGTGCCGCGCCGGCCACGGCTGCGCAGAAGCGCTCGATCCAGGGCCCCAGCGGTGCCCGGTCGTCAAAGACGAAACCGCCGCCGGCCAGGCAGGCTGTCAGTCCTTTGGTCTTGTCCCAGCGCCACAAAAGGGTGGCAGCCAGGATCAGGCCGATCTCGTCATTGCAGCGGGTCAGTGGCGCGGCCCTGCGCCAGTTTCTGAGGGCAATCGCCGCCGCCGGCAGGGCCGGCATGTCACCCAACTTTTCCACTCCCGTGAGCCAGCGCTGGATGGCTTGCCGGTCGCTCCGGGCGGCCGGCAAGCCGCTGTCCGGCACGAACTCGCCCAGGAACTCGGCCAGACGGCTTTCGAGCTCCAGAATGCCCTCCGGACTCAGTACCTTGGCCGGTCCCGCCCGGCTGATGTGGCGGCGCACCGCCAGCAAAGCGCGGGCCAGCGACCAGGCGGGGGTGGGCCGCGCCGGCACAGCGCCGGCCACAACCAACCCCAACACGTACCAAGCGGCCGGGTCGCCCCCCCGCGCCGCGAGAGCCGCGGGCACCAGAAAAACTGCCCGGCAGAAGCACCAGTGGCCCCGATCGCAGGAC